>DABG01000016.1 GCA_002103075.1 Candidatus Gastranaerophilales bacterium HUM_9
CGTAAGAGCGTAAAACACGGAATGAACGGCTAAATTCGTTAGAATTTAAAAGTGAATATAGTGTTTAGCACGCCCGAATAATCCAAGACAACGAAGTGACACGGCAATCCAGAAATACGGTTCTATTAACACAAAATGTCATTCAGAGCGGTCTGAACGTATTCTGTAATGCAAGCGTGGAATCCCTGCGAACATATAAAGTATTTTTTAGTTAACTATTTTCTTTCTTTTCGGAGTTGCGAAGCCAAAAGAAAGAAAACAGTAGAAAAAGAAAGAAACGGCACGCTGAGTAGACACGAAAATATTAGCACTCAACCGTTAAAGCTCATAACTCGGAATTTGTGATTTTATTTTAGCTATCAAATTTCTCAAACAAATTCGCTGTCTGGGTTTCGTTTATGTTTTCGTGCCTACTATGTTGTTTTCAACAACAATTAAACTGTTCATATAATCAAATTAAATGTCTAAATATTTTATTTAATACTTTAATAGCAAACTGTTATTAAATTTAAGAAATTTTTAATAAATATTCGAATAAATCCAATAGCTTCTCAAAACTTTTTTCACATAAGACTGGGTTTCTAAATACGGAACCTTTTCTACAAAATCATCTATATCTTTGTATTTCAAAGTCTGCAACCAGTTCAAAACACAATTGTGACCACAGTTATATGCTAAAACTGCATAAATATCTTCGTTATAAAGCGTGTTTTTTATATCCTCAAAATGCAAACACCCTAATCTTATATTAGTTACAGGGTCGTACAAATTGTTGCTTAAAGAGTGTTTTGATGCCAATTCGTTTGCAGTTGCCGGCATGAGTTGCATTAAACCAACAGCACCAACTGCACTTCTTATTTGAGGATTAAAATGACTTTCTTCCCTCAATATTGATAATATAACCAACGAATCCTCAAACCCTTTTGAGTTAACAATTGTGTCATAATAATTTAGTGGATAAGCCAATCTCCATCTAACATCGTCAAAGTCTGGTCTTGGTCGCATTTTTTTAATAGCTTCTTGTGCTAAGATTACAGACTGTACTAAGTTTCCTTTTTTATACTCAATCCAACTTTGTACAAAATCATCGTTTTTATATAATTCTGATACGAAGTCGTAATCTCCTAATTCTACAAGTTTTGTAGCCATTGACTGTTCTGTTGTTTTTCCATAAGGAAATTCTATCGGTTTTTGTTTGATATCTTTGTTACCCATTAGTTTATTTTTATGTAATCTGCTATATGCTCTGAAACTATAATAACTATCAGGATATTTGCGTTGAACGTCTGTATAATATTTTTTCGCCATCAGTCCATTTTTATTACGTTCATAGATTTTACCAATCCAGAACATAACGGCAGGTGCTGTATCAGAATCCTTAAAATATCTTAAGTGCTTTTGACCTAACAATATAGATTTTTTATAATTTCCCTTATCGATTGTGTATAAGAATGTTTTATATAATGCTTCTGCTGAAAACTTACTTTCAGGAAATGCTGTGAACAATTTCTCATAAATAGTATACATATTTTGTGGGTTTGAATATTTTGCCTGTAGATAAATCAAATAGTCAATAGCCACATTATCAGGAGCATAGGTAATAAGTTTATTTATGCTTTCAAGTTTGTTATCTGTATAAGATAAATAACAATCAATTACTTCATAGATGTCTTCTATATCAACATATTCTGAAAAATATTTCAAACCTTTTTCAGTCAATCTTCTTGCAAACGGCAAATTGCCACGCTTAAACTCATTCAAACCAAACTTTGCCCAACTGTTTTTTAAATCAGAATTTTCAAAATAAGGACAAGCGTCATTATATAGCTCTCGTTTGTAATATGATTCTGCTAATGCCAAATTGTCATCTTCGGATATAACTATTCCAAGTTTTTTAATTTTGTTAATTGAACCTTGTACAAATCTTCCATCAGGTGAAAGTTTTACATATCTAATAAAATGATTTAAGGATTTTTGTTTTAAATCTTTTCTTTTCCAATACCAGCGTGTTTTTTGAGCATTTGCCATATCAATAGATGCAACATAATATTCTGATGCCAACGCATAATCTGTATCAGGGTAATATTTTATTATATGAACAAAATGTTTTCTTGCAGATTTGTTATTCAATTCATATTTAAGCATCGCCAAATTATATTCACTAACGACATATAAAGGAGAATTTGGGAACAACATTAAAAGAGTAGAATAATTTCTTTTTGCAGCTTTATAATCCCCGACCTCAACAGCACATCTTGCTTGCCTGAATAATGCTGGTGCTTTTATATCAGAAAGCAATGATATTTTTGAAAAATAATGATATGATTCAGAATAGTTTTGACTTTTGTATAATTCTAATCCTTTTGAATAGTTCTTAAAATCGAAACTTTCAAAGAGTTTTGACTTTACAAATAACCCGCAAAACACACTTATAAGTATAACTAGTAATATTGTGATAAAATTATTTTTCATAACTGATTTGTGAAAATACTCCCCGAGTTTTAATTGTAACATAAACATAAATTTATACGTTATACGATGTATACAACTCTGTTGAAATTTATGCTAGAATACAGACGGAAGATAGAGTATAAAGAAGTAAGGATATATATTATGAGTTTAATAGAAGTAAAGAACAATTTGTTAAAGTTTTCTTATGACGAAGACTTAGTATTATCAGGGTTTGTAAGAGTTACAGATTCTAAAAATTCTTATATAGCTCAAGTACTTCATCTAGAAGCGACTCGTGTTGGTAAAGTTGCAATCGCTAAAATTCTATTTATGTACAATGATGAAAAAATTACTTCTTATAACGGTTCTATTCCGTCACTTCGTGCCGAAATAAGTGCGGTAGACTCTTCTATTTTATTAAACTCTTTAGAAAAAACTCACCCTTTAAACTTAGGGGTTCTTGCTCAACAAAACGAAAAACTTTTTGTTGATATGTCTATCTTAGATGATAACCCTATTATTTGTGCAGAGAAATTCTTTGCAACAAAAGTCTTTTTAAATAACCTTGCTATACAATTACAATTGAATGGTAAAAAAGTTGTTGTATTTGATACGGTAGGAGCTTTTAAGTCAAATAAATTAACTGTGTGCAAGGATTTCAAACTTCCATTAAACACATCAGCAATCAATTATATTTATGAATACGGATTTGAAGACGCAACTCCGGATACAAAAGCGTTGATTCAATCAATCTTTGAAGAATTATCAGAGTATTCAAAAACTGTCCCTTTTATTCCGTTCAATAGCTTTAAGTCAGTTGTTGATGCAGAATTCAATAGAACAAAATTAATTCAATTAATTTTGTTGAAAAACAAAATTAAACAAATCGGTGATTTGAATATTTATGGCGAAACAGATGCTGATTTTGCACAATTAGTTTCAAAAATTCAAACAGAAAACACTATTTTAATTGATGTTTCAAATATTGCAGGTAGCTTGCAAAGAGAATGTATCAAGTATGTATATTCGTTATTAGAACAATCTCAAGAAGAATTTTATGCATTCTTGCCATTGTCTAACGAAAACTCTGATAAAGAAGTTTTATCAACAATACACAACTCTGAGAAAGTACACACAACAGTTATTTGTGGATATGACTACAAATATACTAGTCTTTTAAAACAAACATCTAAGAATATGTTCATGTTCACACCATTGAAACAACAAAGAGATTTTGGCGGATACAATATCTTCTTACAAAAATTGGCAGAAGATGAATGCATCGCTTATGGTAAGATGACAAAATTTGTTCCATTGATTGTAAAACTTCATCAACTCAGACCTGACGAAGTTCAGATTATTCCACAAACGGTGGCTCAACCAGTTCAGCCTCAACCGGTTGTAGAACCTAGCGTTCAAACAATTCAACCTGCTGAAAAAGTTGATAATACAATGGTAGAAAATTTTGTTAATTCTATCACTCCTGAAAGCGTAAATCTTCAAACTACACAAGCTGTAGAACCAGTTGTTACTGAACCTGTAGTAGAAGAAACACCAATGGAAGCTCAACCTATTGTTGAAGAAGTTATCAAAGAAACAATCGTTGAACAACCTGTAGAAATGGCTGACGAAGTTGTTGTTGAAGAAGTTTCTCAAGAACCAGCTCAAGCACCAGTTGAAGAAATTTCTATAGAGGAAGCTCCACAAGCCGTTGAGGAAGAAGTTGTTGAACCTCAAAACGACAATTCTATTTTAGAAGAATTGGCTGTTTCTGATGAAGAAGAGGAAGAAGACGACGACATTGATGAAGATGAATACGCATCTGATGAGTTGTTGGAAGAACCTCAAACTGCAAGCGAAGAAGAATTAACACAAGCGTTAAACGAAGTTCCTGATATTGAAGATGATGAAGAATTATCAGATGATGATTTAGATATGATTGAAGAGCTATCAAAACCGGAAGAAGAACAAGTTGCAGCTGCTCCGGCTCCTGCATCTCAACCTGCTCCTCAACCACAAGTGGCACCACAGCCTGTTCAACAACAAGCTCCTCAACAACCACAGGTTGCTCCACAGCCAATTCCGGCTCCTCAACCTGCACAACCAAAACAACCACAACAAATCACACCAGATATGATGGAAAATTCTAAAAACCCTACAGTACCTGTTTATTCAGCAGATATTCCTGATGAAGACAGAGTTAACCGTGTAAAATTCCAACAAGGTGATAGAGTTCTTCATGAAGAATTTGGTGAAGGTGTTGTTGAAAAAATGATTGCTTACGGTGACAAGGAACTTTGTTCTATCAATTTCGGAAGCGTTGGTAGAAGATTGCTAAATCCTGAAATCACTGAAATGCGAAAAATTTAATATGTAAATATTTCTTTTTGTCGTATAATTGAATTATGAAAAATATATTAGTAGTGTTCGGGACAAGACCCGAAATAATCAAATTAGCTCCTGTAATAATTGAATTACGCAAATATCCAAATGATTATAACGTAATCGTTTGTAATACTGAGCAACAAAAAGAATTATCAAATCAAACTCTTGCATATTTTGGTTTAAAAGCTGATATTAATCTTGATTGTATGCGTGCTAACCAATCACTTGCAGGTGTACAAACAAAGATTTTAACTTCATTAGAAGAAGTTTTTAATAAAAATAAAATTGATGCAACCATTGTACAAGGTGACACAATGACAGTTTTCTGTGGAGCTTTGGTTAGTTTTTATCATAAAACTCCTGTTTATCATGTTGAAGCAGGGCTTAGATCTTATGATATATATGAACCATTCCCAGAAGAAGTTATGCGTCAGATGACTAGCCGTGTTGCAGAATTACACTTCGCTCCAACAGAGGTGAATAAAAAAGCGTTGTTGAAAGAAGATATTGCTGAATCAAAAATACACGTTGTTGGAAACACTGTAATTGATGCACTTTTCTGTCTTTCAGATGAAGTGATTGAAAATTCAAAGAAATTCTTTGAGGATAAGAATATAACTATTGATGATAAATTAATCTTGATTACTGCACATAGACGTGAAAATCATGGTGAAAGAATTGATAGAATAATTGATGCTATTGAGTTTTTGGCTAAGAAATTTGCTGACCATACATTTGTTATTCCTGTTCACCCAAACCCAAATGTTAAAGACAAAATTCATCAAAGATTAGATAGTTATAATAATATAAAATTATTAACACCATTAGATTATCCATATTTGGTTTATTTGCAAAAGCATGCAAAATTAATCCTTACAGATAGCGGCGGAATACAAGAAGAAGCACCATCATTTGCTTGTCCGACTCTTGTTATGAGATACGAAACAGAACGCAAAGAGGGTGTTGATGCTGGAGTATCAGTTCTTGTAGGGGCTGATTACGACAAGATTGTAAACTTAGCATCTGATATCTTGTCTAAACCAAAATCTGAAACAAGATTAAAAGTTCAAAACCCTTATGGTGACGGTACTGCATCAAAACAAATAGAACAAATCATTAGAAATGCTTAAGTATTTTTTACAGTACCTAAAATTTTTGTATAACAAAACCTTTTCTTCAAAATACGTTGTAAAAGGTAAGTGTAAAGCGTGTGGAAAATGCTGTCGCAGTATTGTTTTTTATGATGGTGAAGAATTAATTAAGACTAAAGAACAGTTTGAGATTGCAAAGACAAAAAATAAAAGAATGAACTTGTTTGAAATTTCTGGAGTTGATGAAACAGATGGAGCTTTAACTTTTGTCTGCAAATCTTTAGGTGACGATGGCAAATGTAAAAATTATTGGTTACGTTCAATGTTTTGTCGTGAGTACCCCTTTATTATACCTGATTTTATAAAAAATAATGGTCAAACCCTTGAAGGCTGTGGATACTATTACTCTGTAAATAAACCGTTTGATGAGTATTTGAATAAGTAACAAAATGTTACAGTTTTTATTTTAGTAAAATTCTGCATGCATAAATTGACTTTATAATTATAGATATAAAGTGAGGCGTAGAAATGAGTGATAATATACCAGCACAAGAGATTTTTAAGTCAGGTTTAACCAGAGAACAATTCATAGAAAAATATTCTGAAATTCAAAAGACAGAAGAAAACAAGGACTCGTCTATTTTTTCAGAGGATTTTGCAAATTCTCTTGGACAAATTTTTGACACCCTAAACACCAACGGCAACGATACCCTTGATGAAGACGAAATAACGACTTTACAAGGTTTAGGTGACAATGATAACAAAACTCTTTCAGAAGCTGATTTAAAAACATTATACGAAAAAATGGGTGATGAAATTATAAAAAAACATTCAAAAGATGTTTCTCCTGAACAAAGTTTTAAAACCGCAACCGCTAATGGTGACATCTATTCTAACACCTATGTAGAAGATCTAGGTCAGCAAATTTCCACTCTGCAAGAATTGATAAGTTTACGTAAAATAAACTCTACAAACATTCAACACACATATCAATCACAAATTGATGAGCTTATAAAAAAAGACGCAAGTTTAACAACTGCTCAAAAAACAGAATACATAAAATTGTCTAATGAACTTCAAGCATTGCAAAGACAATCAGATTCTAACGATGCCGAGATAAAAAAATTAGAAACAGAAATTCAAGACAATGAAAACGAAATAAAACTCGCTCAAGCAGAAGTTGATAAGCTAGACCCAAATAACGAAGATGATAAATCCTCTTACAACACGTGGTCAGAAGATTTGAACAGGTTATTAAATAAACGTGATGACCTCAATTTTGAATACTCAGAATTAAAAACAAAAAAATCGAACTTTAGTTCAAAAATTCAAAAAACAAAAAGTGACTTAGACAAAAAGAACAACGAAGTTCAATCAGGTAACCCTGACTTGAAGATAAAAGTACAAATGTATAGAAATATGATTGAACAAGAAAAAAGCTCTTGTAAATCAGATGTTGAAAAATATACAACTCAAGTAAAATCATTGCAATCAGCACAAACCTATGCTATCAACCAAATCAAAAATACACCAGCTCCAACTTTTGAGGGTGAAAGCGGTGAAGCATCACACAAAAATGATAATCTAATGAGTTTTGATGAATTAAAAGCTCAGGGGCTAAAATACTCAGGTAATAAAGGTCAAAAGCTCGCAGGAACAATCCAAAAACATCTAAAAGGTTTCACTGGCTATTGCTCAAGACATGTTAGCAACGCATTAAATGAAAGTGGCTTAGGCAAAGAACGTACAGGAGCCGCAGCAGATATGGATACATTACTAGAAAAAAACAAAAACTTTAAAGAAATAAAAGTTTCAAGTGCAGAGGACCTAAAACGACTACCAGCCGGTTGTATCTTAGTCTACGAACGAGGAGCAGCTAGGTACAATTCAAAATATGGTCACATTGAAGTCACCCTAGGTGATGGAACCGCAGGCAGTGACGGACGTACAAGAAACTTAAGATACACAGATAACATGTCTGTTTTTGTACCTGTTGAAAACGCTTAAAAAATATTAGCAAATGATTGAAAATAGTCAGTGATAATATTAACTAACATTGGTAAAATCCAAACCATAATTGCTGCACCAAATACAGGCTTAAATAAGAAACTCAATTGGAACACGTTTACCTGTGGTGCTGTTTTAGAGATTACACCAAGAATAATATCTTGACCCAAAGTAGCCAACAGAACTGGTGAGGCAACCTGTAACCCCATAAATAAAACGTTTGAGGTCATTTTTATTAAATAATCTAAATTAACGAGTTTGTCTAATGGAATAGCTGTTGCATAAATTGGAAACACTTCAAAACTTCTTAAAAACGCATTCATTAACCAATATACTCCACCTATTTCTATAAATATAATCAAGCTAAGTAATGATATAAGTTTTGCTAATATTGAGGTTTGTGATGATGTTGTAGGGTCTAACACCATCGCTGAACTTAAACCCATCTGCATATTAATCATATCACCACCAGCGTCGATTGCTAACAAAATAACCTGTGCAATATAACCCAACATCGCACCTGCTGCGTAATTCAAAACCAATGCAAGTACAAAAGAACTTTCTTGTGGTTGAGCCTCTGGAGGTTTAGCCGAAATAAAAGCTATCGTCAGCAGCAGAGCCAATGATAGTTTTACAATAGAGTTCATTTCTTTTCTATTAAAAACAGGGGCAAGTCTAAAAAATCCCATTACACGTGCAAATATAACAAACCCCGCTGTCAAATAAACAGCGAAATAAGGGAATATTTTACCTAATTGTGTAATGTAATCGGCTGGATTCATTGACAATTATCTCCTTGTGGCAAAATTTCAGGAGGTAAATCCAGCGGAACAATCTTTATTACACGATTTCCTTTAAACTCAATTTTATTATCTTTAACAGTCGCTTTATAACCTAAAGTTCTATTTTTCAACTTAACCTTAAAATCTGTAACACCATCTTTTAATGGTGAAATAATAATAGTTCTTTTATCGTTCATTAATGTTGATAAAGGTTTCAAACTTATAATGCCCGTGTCTTGACATTCGACAGCTGTAATAGATTCATTAGATAACATTATATAATTTTCTGCTTTTGCTACATTAGTGAACAAAATTGTTAATGCTGATGTAAACAAAACTGTTTTAAATAGTTTTTTCATAATCCTAACGTCCTATAATTTTGTTTGTTTCTATGAAATTAGGTTTTGGCATAGGTGTTCTTGGAGATTTATCATACTTAACCTTTCCAACGTTTTCAACGAAAGGTGCATCACTAGGGTGTTTGATAACTTCTCGAACATGTAAATTTTGAGGGTATCTATCAGAAATTTCTCCTTGCCAAGGTGATGTGTATTTATAATAATCAGAAGCTAAAACGTAGTTATCGTTTTTTGGAACAACATTGAATGCAATTCCCATTCCTTCATTGAATAAGTTAGTTAAAAGTTTTATAAAACCCATTCCTCCGATTACAATAACAAGGAATACTCCAAAAATCTTAGGTGCGGCAGCAATCGTTTGTTCTTGAACCTGTGTAACTGCCTGTATAATACCGACAACAAGACCAATCGCTGCCGCTGTTAATACGCATGGCATTGAAATTGCCAACATTGTCATAAACCCTTTTGCTAAATATTCTAATAATAATTCCATTATTTTCCTCGTTTCTTTAAGTGTTATAACTTTGTACAAGACCTTGAACAATCAATGCCCAACCGTCAACTGCAATGAATATCAGGAGTTTAAACGGTAGAGAAATGATTGTAGGTGATAACATGAACATACCGAGTGCAAGCAAGATGTTTGCAACAATCAAATCCAGTACGATAAATGGCACGAAAACAACAAAACCAATCTCAAACGCTGTTTTTAATTCGCTTAAAATATAAGCAGGTGCAACTTGCCAAATAGTTATTTCTTCCGGACTATCAGGTTGTTTTTTATTAGAAAGTTCTATGAAAAATGCCAAATCACTCTCACGTGTTTGTTTCATCATAAATTCTTTTAATGGTCTTGAGCCTTGATTGATTGTTTGTACCAAATCTTGATTTTTTTGATAAGGAATTGAGCCCATATCATACATCTTTTGAAATACATTCCCCATTGTATAAAAGGTTAAAATCATACTTAAACCAATGATTACAATTGACGGAGGAACTTGTTGTGTACCCAAGGCTGTTTTCAACATTGAAAATACAATTGTAAACCTTAAAAAACTTGTCATACAACAGAACATAAATGGTAGTAATGAAAACAGTGACATCACAACCAACATCTGTAGTACTGGGTTAAAATTTGCAAATACGTCCATTATTACTTATTCCTTATCTATTCCTTAAAAATTTAATCTCTTTCTTATTTCTTTCATAATAGGTTTATTCATGGCTCTAACATTATCTTGAGCAGAAACAGCACTTTCAGATAAATTCGCACCTTTAATCATACGTGGATTAACCTTTATCGTTTCAACATCTCTTTCTTCAAGTTTTGAAATCAAAGTTGTTCTATCTAAATCGGCTGCAATCAAAAATCTTTCAGAACCCTCTCTTACAACATACAAAGTTTTTCTAGGTGTAAGACTAAGAGTGTCTTCAATACTCAATAGATTTGAACGTCTATTTCCTATTCCGCTAACATTAAATTGTTTATATACATACAAAGCAAGGATGATAATACCTATCATTGCTAAAAAATATACTATAAAATTTGATATATACCCCATATAACCCTCTCTTTATTTTATAATTATTATTCGTCCATATCAAAATCACTGTAATCGAATTCGTCAGATGCATCATCGCCGGCTGATTGTTGAGGAGATTCACCATTTGATTGAACAGGTGAATTTTGTGCGATAGAAACATTCGCTCCTGCTTGAGTTACCATATTAACCATACCCTCAACACTGTCAGAATTTTTATATTGGTCTGCTGTAACATTTGTAACTTTAACGCCATAACGGTCGTTCACAATTACAAGTTCACCTTCTGCAACGATTTGTTCACCAACTTTTAAAGAAACTTTGTTGTTATATACTGAACTTACATCGACAACCAAGCCCTCTTGAATATTTTTTAAATCACCCAAAGATATTTTGATAACCTCAAATTCAGCACTCATCTCAATTTGTAAACTATCCCAAAGAGCTGTTATGCTTGTTGTATCCATATTTTCCTCTCCTTCGTCAACAGCAGTTTCATCATCATTGCCTATATCATCAAGAACAATAGAATCATTTTGTTTAAGCATAAACTGCTGAATAATGTTGTTATAATATAAAACCATTGTTTTACCATCGCTGTTGTCAAACACGACAATATCACCGATAGCAAGTTTTTTGATATCGTTTACTGCAAACTTTGTAGAGCCGACTTTTACACGCACATCTACCATACAATCTTTAAATATCATTTCATCAATTCGTTTTTCATCAGGAATTGGTGGTAACATTTCCGGTGCCAATGATGCTTTCGGGAAAGATAGTACAAATCTGGCACTTTCATCTGATGCGATATTTCTCAAAAAATAACTTAAGTTAACAGTTATAGGTTTTCTGTTTAACTTTGTTTTGTCGATTTTAGCTGATACTTTTGAATAAACAAACTCATTAAAAGTTGTAATAATCTTTGCTTCTAAATCAGAGATATTTGATAAATCAAATTTTTTGTTACTTTTACCTAGAATTTTGTCTAGGATAACCTTGATGGCATTTTGTGAAACTCTTATAAACACATCATTTTTATCATCAAGCTGAACCTTTGTAACAAAAAAACTTTCATTTTGGGTTAGTACATTCATGTTTTCGCTGACACCAATTAGTTTATATTCAAAGCCAGGGTCAAAGAATTCATCACTAGCAGCCTGAACAGGCGGTTCAAAATTCTCTTTGAACCAGTTGAACTGGCTATATATTTCACTTGGTAAACTTGTTTTTATATCCTTATCAGTTTTTTCCATGTTGTACTATTCCCCACAAATATCTTATATGTTTACAACCAATAAGTCATCAACTATTTGTATGAGGTTAGTCTATATTTAATGATTTAGAAATAATTTTCTATAAAAAAAGAGGATAAAATCCTCTTTTTAAAATTTGTTTTACTATTAAAAAATTATTTGAGTTACTTTAATCGAGCAGAGCTTCTAACAATTCAGCATTTTTAGCAGCATACGCTGTATTACGAACTCTATTTCTGTGAATGTAAGTTCTTAATGCTTCTCTAATAAGTTCTGATCTAGAACGGTTTTCGTTGTCTGCTACGCCATCAATTTCGTCCAAAAATTTCTCAGGCATTGAAATTAAAACTTTAGCCATAAATAAATTCTCCTATATATACCCTTGTAATATTTTACTCTTGTATATATAAAGTATATCGTTTTAACAAAATTGCTATATATTTTAGATTTTATTTACAAATCTTAATAATTAATAAAAATATATATTATTCAATTGTGTAAAATTTTAGATATAAAAATTTAACAAACTAGCAAAAAATAATATTCAGGTTGGTTATGTTATTATCCCCGAAAACCAACAAAAAGGAGTTAAATATGGAAATGAATGCAATTTCAAATATCAATTTTGGTGCAAGAACATCAAAGAAGAAACGTCCAAAAATTGTAATTAATCAACCAAAGATTAGCAAAATGACTGATGATGAAAAACATTCATGGATTGCAGGTTTTGTTGTTGGTTCAGCTTTGAGTGCAGCTGTATTAGGTGGCGGTATGACAGCTTATGATAAATATCAAAAGAAAGACTTATTAAACGAATTCAAAAAAGAATACAAACAAGATGATACAAAAGGACTTGAAATAAAAGATATCAATGAAGATGAAATTCCAGAAATAATTCTTGAGAAAAAAGACGGAGATGCCTATATTTATGATATGAATAATTACGATGTTGGTATAAGAATGGGCGATGAAATTATCCCTGAGATTAGATAGTTATTGTAATGTGTAATTTTGTGTTTTAACTCCTTATTGCGAAATTTGCATCGAAAATTTGTGACAATCCATAATTCAACAGTTTTTATAAACACACTACAACATCTCTTTAGGAATATGTTTAAAATCATTCCTTATGGTTTTACCCTGTCTATCGTATTCAGATTGAGTTTCTGCACCTTTTTTGTTTGCACAAACCTCGATATAATTCTTCTTATACTTTTCAAAATCAACATACCAAGGAACATAATTATCCAATGATTTTGTATATTTATCTGCTTCTTTTTGCAGTTTTACATCTTTAATTGGACCGTGTTCCTCACCAAGACTTACTAAATATTCACCTCTTTGTCCACCATTTCTTGCATCAAGATAATATTGCCAGCCATGTTCTACCTCGTGGCTAGAAGTCGATACAAAATCAGATTTCGATTTGAACTTATGTAATTTATTAAACCTTATTGAACCATCATCAAAAAGTGCATACGGTGTGTCAGAATTATTA
This sequence comes from Candidatus Gastranaerophilales bacterium HUM_9, assembly GCA_002103075.1. Lineage (GTDB taxonomy): Bacteria > Cyanobacteriota > Vampirovibrionia > Gastranaerophilales > Gastranaerophilaceae > UBA2883. The sequence goes on from DABG01000016.1 coordinate 13,371, forward strand.
GAAGGTTTAAAGTCTGTATCTATTGCATAACCTAAGTTATCTACATTTCTATCTCTCATAAATTTCTTTGTTAAAGGAATTTTTACATCTTCCAAATCCAAAATTCTATAGCCTAAGTATGTATCTTTTGTAGGTGGTTTTGCATGCTTCGTTTTTATTGAACCTTTTGGAACAGAATAATCATTATCAACTTTGTATTCAAGCGACTTATTATCAGACTTTTCAATTTTACCATTTTTGATAGCTGGATACTCAACAATACTGTGCGTTACTTGTCCATTAGATTGTGGAATTTGTTTAATTTTTGTTACTGATAAAATTCTATCTCCATTATCAATATTTTCTGAAATATGATTTGTTTGAATTTCACCTTTTTGCCAAAAGTCTGTTTTATTAGGAGCTACCGCTTCTTTTTGATATTTTTCATAAAATGGAACAAGGCTACGTTCTAAATAATAATTTTTAATTGTCGTAGAATTAACTATCTCATTTTCACCAATCGTGTTTTCTTGATGAGTATAAATTCTGTTTCTTAATGGTTGTCCCTCACAATTAAAAATTCTTTCAATAAGGTTACCCTTACTATCTCTAAAAGTTGTAATCTTTTTACAAGGTTTTCCTTTTTTACCAATCAAAACTTCATCAACAGTATAAGGTGTTGATTTTGATAACTTTATAGCTTTTGATGCATAATTTATATATCTCTGCGTTGTTCTTGAGATTAAATAAGATTTTCCTACCATTATTCTTTACTAACTATTATATGAATATGTACCTATCTCACCAAGTTCCCAAGGTTCGATAACTTTTACATCTACTTTTGATATTGGATCAAGACGACCTTCAATTTTTCCATCAGGTAATTCTTGAAAGGATTCAGTTACTATTCTGCGTTCATTATATGTGCCCGTTTTTCCGTGTTGATAAAGATGTCTACGAGCATAGCTTTTAGTAACATCAGAGGTTTTGCCTAAAAGGTCTCGACCATAATAGTTTTCGCCAAATGTACCTCTTTTTTTAGAGTTTACAGTCATTAATAAACAACTGTCATAAGGTTTTCCCTCAGTTTTTATATTCAAAACTTCTTTTCCTGTATAACAAGAATATTGTCTTGTTCCTGGGGTTGTAGAAAGATTTTCACCTTTTACATTAAAATAGTTTTTTACTCGTTTTAAACCCTCGCCTAAAGTTTTTGGTTTCATACCTAACATTTGTCGAACATTCATAATTTTAACCTTCTTAAACGATACACACAAACTATTAAAAACTTCTCAATCAATAAAATTGCTTAAAAACAAAAAAATATGAAGAAATATGAAAGAATAACAGCATTTCACATTTTTCTAACTTTGTCTACTAATAACTTATTCATTTCAAATCCCTTGCAAAATTTTAATGTATATTATATAATAACCGTGTCAATTTATTAAGTACTATAAATGAGGTCAACTATCATGAAAAAAATTTTGGCAACCTGTTTGGTTGCAAGTATGCTGGGTTTAAACATTTCCCCTGTTTTTGCAGTTCAATCACAGTGTGCTGCAATTAAAGATGTTTCTAACGATTATTGGGCTAAAACAGCAATAGAATATGTAACTTCAGAAGGTATACTTTCTCTTGATGCTTGTTCAAATTTTAACCCTGAATCAGCTATAACAAGAGGTGAATTTGTTTCTGCACTATTAAAAGTGCTTCGTAACGATAACCTTGATATAACAACAGCAAATAAATATTCAGATTTATCAGTATCAGATGCTTGTTACAACGATGTAATGCGTTCAGATAGATTAGGTCTAGTATATGGTTATCCTGATGGAACTTTCAAACCTAATCAAGCATTATTACGTTCAGAATGTGTTTCTGTAATTAGCCACATTACAAACGATGTTTCTGCTGATACTTCTGTATTAAACAAATTTTCAGACAGATACGATATTCCATCTTGGTCTGAAAACGAATATGCAAAGACAATTAATTATGGTATCTATGTTAACCACCCAGATGCCAACAAACTTGAGCCAAACCGTCCATTGACAAAAGCAGAATGTGCGATTATTTTAGCTCAACTTAAAAACAAATTATCTTGTGTAAAACCACAATATGTTGGTGAAGTTGAAACAGTTTTAGGAACTGAACACCTTAGCATTTGTAAAGACGCACCAAACAATATTGTTAAAATAACTAACTTGAGAAAAGTTGTAACTAAAGGAAACGTAATTATTGTTGCTTTTGATGAAAAGTTTGCATCAAAATGTCACAAAGCAGGTGATGTTGTAAACTTTGTTTTACCAGAAGCATTATATACAGATGAAGGTTCATTATTGCTACCTCAAGGTACAAAGATTATTGCAGAAATAACAAGAATTGTTCCACCTAAAAAGTTCAATAAAAACGCTAGAGTTCATTTGGTATACAAAACTATCGCATTACCAGATGGCAGATGTTACAGTATGTGTGGAAAACCATTCACAAAAGACTGTACCCTAAAAGAAGGTCCTTGGATGACATTCTGGAAATTATTCGGTTCAACTGTAACAATGGGTATTGTTGGTGCTGGTGCCGGTACAGGTTTTGCATTCATTCCAAACCCTGCTAAACTAGGCGTAGGTTTTGCAATCGGTATTCCAGTAGGTTGTTCTGTTGGTTTGATTACAGGACTTCTAACTCCAGGGTTACATTATAAAGCTAAAAAAGGCGAACAAGTAATGGTATTATTACTTGATGACGCAAGCATAAATAACAAATAAAATTAGTAAAAACTCTATATATATGATTAAATCAGGTGCGAAACCAATTTTCGCACCTTTTATTTTTTTTAATCAAAAAAATATCAATATATATCTTGTCTCAACATTGTTTTAAATCATTTTTATAAAAACTTATTTATTAGGCTCTGCAACATAAGTACTTACAGTCTTTGAATTATACAAGTGTTTTACGATTTTTAACCAATCATTATATTTGAATACTCCACCTAGCCAATTATCTAAAATAACTGAATTTTCATTTATTTCATCATTTTCTGTTTTATCTTTAACTAGTACAGCAACGTGATTACTAATCATATCATCATTTAAAATACTTGTATATAAAAGTTTTGCATCGTATTTATTTTGTTTTTCATTAATATCATCAGCTGTAACTAATGCTATATCAGTACAATTACCTATTTTGCGTTCTTTCATACAAGATTTCAAACTTTTAGAATAATCGTCTTTATTACGGCATTCTTTACGCATTTTATTTATATTATCCGTTAATGACATGTCAAGATTTGGAGAAAGTGGATTCAATATAAGTTCTTGCATTGAACCTGATTTGATTGTGCCGTATTCTGAGATAAATTTTTTTCTGCAATCAGAAGCGTATTTCAATTTATCAGATTTTAGTACGCAATTATCTGTCAAATCATACTTTTCAACCATACTTTTTAATTCAAGATATTTAGGAGAGGAAAGATATGAGGAATAAGAATTTTGAGACTCTGAACTTTTTGTCACAAAAATTTGACACTCTTTTGCTGGAGAGCTATATTTTTTGATATTTGAAAAATCATTTATATAAAAATTCTCATCAATCCTCATAATATAATAAAGAATTCTTAAGTCTAAAAATTGCTAAAACGATAAATAAGAATAGGGTTTAATAGCAAAACATTTTTTTATGAACATTAAAATAGTATGTTCATAAATCCGACAAAGACATTATTAACCCCTGTTCATACAATAAAGCGAATAAATCCAAAATTCACTTATCCACAAAGTGGTATTACATTTGATATTCCACGCTTTCCATCAATTGATATGTGCGAAGCATTACAGATGAATACAATTGCCAAAAATAAAAGATATCAAGAACTATCACATAAAATCCCAACTCAAGCTACAGACAAGGATTTAGAAAGATTATTATCAGATAATATTAATGATAGCTATAATAGAGCAGTTTGGATAAATCCTAAAGACTCTAAGGGATACTATTTATTAAAGGAAGATGAAACAAAAAATGGAAATTTAAAACTCAGAATATTGAATGAAGATGGTGCATTTGTAAAAAATGCAACTGTCCAACCACAAAAAGTAATATTAACAGATTTAGATATTGGTAAACAACTGTATATAGATGTTAGAGGTCTATGTTTATCACATGCTGACAGGATAGATGTCTTTGCAAGACGATTCAACCCTTTTGCAAAATACCAATTTGAGTATATATCATCTGATAATGATATTAAGTATTTAAAAGATGAAATCACACCAGATACAACCTGTATATCTGCATCTTATGGAATTTTTTCAAAAACAAAACCTAAAAAAATATCAAATGATTTTCGTGATAATTACATCAATGATTTCAAATTTCAATCTCCAGAAGATGTAAAGATTTTAAATATATTAAGTGACTTAACTTCTAAAACAAGATTTTTAACAGGAGCAGGTAATAGTGGGGAAGATGTGGTTTCATTGTATTTAATGAAAACCGGCTGCGAGGGGGTAGGAGGTTTGAACAAAATCGGTGAACCTGATATATGTTCGTCATCAAGGGATTTGACTCTTACACAACACTATGAACCTTTTTCATTTAATATCACAACGACAAAAGAGGGAATAAATATAACAGGATTAAAAGGTACAGATATTGAATATCCAACAGATTTGCCAGAGGGTCAGTATCTCGGCAAAAACTCTGGAACATCTTATTCAACACCTATCAGAGCCGCAAAGCTAGCACTTAACAAAATGATGGAAGGTGTAGTTTAAGAATTAACACAAAATGTCATTCAGAGCGGTCTGCAAATATTTCTATAAAGCAAGCGTGGAATCCCTATGTACATTTAATGTCTAAACTTTTTCTTCAGTACTTCAATGCTATATGGTTATTGATTTTTAAAATTTCAACAGAATTATTCGGGACAGTAGTGTCAAATTTGCTATATTCTTTTAATAAATTTATTTATAATCAATTATATCTTTAATAACTTCCCCTGCTATAATTAAGCCTACAACAGAAGGTACAAAAGCGTTTGAACTTGGTATATTTCTTCTATTAGTGCATTTATGTACAGTCCCAGGAGGACAAATACAATGCGTTTTACAACTTATAGCCATATCTTCTAATGGTTTTAGAGCTTTTTCTTTAGAATAAACCACTTTTAATTTAGGGATTTTTCTTTTTCTTAACTCTTGTCGCATAACACGAGCTAAAGGACAAACAGAAGTATTATAAATATCATCAACTTCAAACATTGTAGGATTAACTTTGTTCCCTGCTCCCATAGAAGAAATAACCGGTGTATTAGATTTATAACATTCTTCAACAATGCTTAATTTCCCAATCACTGTATCAATAGCGTCTACGACATAATCATATTGAGAGAAATCGAACATATCCTTTGTTTCAGGTGTGTAGAAAGTTTTGAACTTAGTAACCTCAGCTTTTTTATAAATATCCAAAATACGTTCTTCTGCAACGTCAACCTTGTATTTACCAACAGTAGAAAGTGTTGCATATAGTTGTCTATTCAAATTTGTTAAACAAACTTTATCATCATCTACTAATGTTATTTTACCAACACCTGAGCGGACAAGAGCTTCTACAGTATAACCACCGACACCACCAATACCAAATATGGCAACGTGTGAGTTGTGAAGTTTTTCAATATTCTCTTTTCCAAACATCAATTGTGTTCTTGAAAACTGATTTAGCATAAATTTATAATACCTTTATTTATTACTATTCTTTTGAAAATTCCAAATCTATACTTTCAAGCATTTCTTTATCTTTTTGAACTTCTTCACCATTTGTTGTTAAATAATCACCTGCTAGAAGTCCATTTACGCCTGCTTTCAAACCTAGTTTTTGAGTTTCTAAAGATAGTCTTGTGTTTCTTCCACCTGCATATCTTAAAATCGCTTTTGGCATTGCTATTCTAAAAATACAAATAGTTCTTATTACATCTTCTTCTGTAATTTTGTCACTGTAATCTTCTAGTGGAGTACCTTTAATTGGGTTTAAAACATTAATTGGAACAGTTTTAGGATTTAATTCAGCAAGAGATAATGCCATATCTACTCTATCTTCTTTAGTTTCTCCCATACCTAAAATTACACCGGTACAAGCCTCAATACCATTTTTAACGATATTTTTAACTGTTTTTATTCTATCTTCAAAATGGTGAGTTGTACATATTTCATTGTGATAATTTTGAGAAGTATTGATATTGTGATTAAATCTTTCAACCCCAGCTTCTTTGATTTGTTTAATTTGTTCTTCGTTTAATAAACCTAATGATGCACAACAATGAATATCAGGAATAGAAGCAACTTTTTTAATCATTTCTAGGATAGTATTAAAATCATCTCCGTTTTCACTTCTACCACTTGTTACGATACAAAATCTTGTAGCACCATTTTCTTTTGCTTTAAGGGCAGATTGATAAACTTCTTCAACACTTAATAATGGGTGACAAACTATATCAGCGTGATTGTGAATACTTTGTGAACAATATTTGCAATTTTCACCACATTTACCAGTTCTTGCACTGATTATAGAGCATACTTCAACTTCGTTTTTGAAGTTTTCTTTTGTAATTTTAGATGACATTTCAATTAATTCATCTAAATCCATATCGTATAATTTTAATAATTCTTCTTTTGTTATATCTGTCATTTTCCTCACCTATTTTTTAAATTATATTTTACTAAACTTTTGTTTGAATTCTCATTCATTTTATCTTATTAAATATGAGAATTAAATGCTAAGCCATGGTAGATATACCATAAAAATATGTAATTTACTATAAAACTAATAATAAAGATATGAAAAACAAAGTTTTAATAAATAAACAGAGGAAAAACACTGGGTAAGAACCCACGCCGACATTTTCAAAATTTTGCAATAAAAAAATCACCCTTTCGAGTGACCTTAAATGGAGGAGAAAGTGGGATTGTCTTGTTCGGTCGCGTTTAACGGGTCTACGTGTTTTGGTTATTGTGATTACATCACAAAATCCAAAAACACTCCGCCCTCAGCTCCCTCACGCTGTCTTGAATTTGCTCCACGCTCACAGAGTCTCACCTTTTGTGACCTTGTCACAGTCGGCTCAATCTGTTCGCTATCCAAACTAACTTCGTGTCGTCCGTCCGCAAATTCGCTCGAACCAAAAACAAAACTTCGTTTTGTGGTTCTCATCACACTTTACTCTGTATAATAAAAAAGGACAGAGCCGAACTCTGTCCTTTTTTATTAAAATGGAGGAGGAAGTGAAGGACTCCGCTTTTTATTGATTAAGTATCAATAAAAAGATGGATGGGGAAGAACCCACTGGGTGAGAACCCACGCCGACATTTTCAAAATTTTGCAATAAAAAAGTCACCCTTTCGAGTGACCTTAAAATGGAGGAGGAAGTGGGATTCGAACCCACGGTACCCGTGAAGGTACGACAGTTTTCAAGACTGCTCCAATCAACCGCTCTGGCATTCCTCCGTGCAATTGTTTGAATGTAAATTAATCATACTAAAAAGATATCCAAATGTAAAGTACTTTTTTTAAATATCTTAGACTAATCTCAAATGTCCTGCTGTATCTACTTTTTCCTTTAATGCTGACAATCTGTTTTCTACATATTCAGCATGTGTAGAATTTGGGTGAACCTTCAAAAACTTCTTATAATACTTCCTTGCATACAAGAAATTCTTCAAATTATCAAAACAAACTCCCAACCCAAAATATGCTCTATAAAAATTAGGCTCTATCTTTAATATGTTCATAAATATTTTGATTGCGTCAGCATATCTTCCTTCGCATATTAACAATGCGGCTTTATGACTGTGTGCTTTTGCATACTCAGGGTGTTCCTCAATCAATTTGTCATAAATCTTCATTGCCATATCGTCTTCTTGAGCAAGCTCATGTGCCAATGCCAACTGTAATTGTACGTCCAAATTCGTTTTATCTATCATTATAGATTTTTGAAAACATATTATAGCCTTTGCTAATTCGTTTTCTAACAAATAACAAATCCCCATCTCATAATATGATGTAGCTTGTGTTTTTATATCAGAAGTATTTACTTCTAATGATTTTTGAAAATTCTCAATAGCTTTCTCATAATTATTCAAATACTTATATGAAATACCCAACCCTAAATAAGATTCTGTATTAGTACGTTCCAACATAATAGATTGCAAATAACAAGAAACAGCTTTCTTATACTCACCACTATTTCTCAAATCATCTGCCATTGTCATGTATTTTAAAGAATCGGGCAAATTATTCTTATCTAATTTTTTTAAACCATTTGATGCATTTGTCACACTCAAAACAGGCGTAACATAATCGGATTTTTTCATATACAACCTCTCTCCACAATATAATTCTAAAATTTTTCTTAAAAAGATTTAACATACAAATGGTTGAGATTTTTAACCCCATATAGAGCATTGGATTAATAACCATAAGTATGGTATAAAAATAGTATGAAAAAATTAGGGTTATTATACATATTATTAGCTGGAATAATAATTCCTCAAATGTATCTACCATCAATGAGTGCAGAGATACAACTACAAAATGTGCAAAAAAGCTCTTATAACCTTACCCCTAAAAAACAAAAGGTTTCAGGTTCACTCCTAATCAATGATTATAAGGTTATGGACGAACTTGTAAAACTTCAAAAAGAAAAAGATTTAGCTGATGTTGAAATGCTTTGGAAAGGCACTATCGAAAACAACAAAGTTATTGAGTTTGCACTCAAAAAACTTGCAACGCCAGAAAGCCAAAGACGTATCCATTCATCACTTATGGCGAAAACTCTTTCAGCAATTGTTTCTGGAGCTTCACTTGTTCCAAGTTTGGTAGGTTGCGATTATGCACTTCAAACAGGTGCCTATTCAGCAGGCAGACTTGCCCAATCATTATTAAACAGAAAAAACGTTCCACAAGAAGTTCCCTTAACCGATACCGAACTTATTGAACTTGCGGGGCTAGTTGAAAACCTTCAAGACAACTTGATTTCAACATATTATAATTACAAAAACGCTTTAATAATGATTAAAGAAACACGTGAACGAATTCTTTTATATGCAAAAAATTATGACAAAGCTCAAAAGAAAGGCGATGTGCTTGATTTGACTATCTCTTCAACACTTTATGATAATATGATTATTCAAGAATATGAAGAGGTTCAAACCGCAAAAAAATATCACGCAGAACTTCAACGTCTTGCAGGGAAAACAGCCGTTGACAAATTAAACTTGTTCCAAGTCGATTTCAACGCAATCTTAGTTAAGGACAAACTAAAATGAAAAAGTTACTATTATCAATACTTTGCATAATACTTTTTCAATCATACGGGTTTGCAATCTCGTATGAAGATTTGAACACAATTAAAGAACCTGCCTACCGATTCGGTACAACAGACGAAGTTGAAAACCCTATGGATATCAACACAACACTTGAAAAAAAAGCAACTATGTCTGATTCAAGCGTTGAAGATGCAAACCTTACTTATGCTGATTTAAGCATAAAACGTATCTCAAAAGAAATATCACAAGATTTGCAAATTGATTACGATGAAATTTTGTCAGATTTATCAATGCTATGGCAGGGAGCAGCAACAAAAAGCGATACAATAAAGTTTGCACTTTATAAACTCGCTAACCCAAATGAAGATAAACCTGACAAAAACTCTATCAAAAAAGTCCTATCAACTATTGCTAATATGTCTACTTTAATTGGAGCAGGAACAGGGAACCCATTATTAGCGAGTGCATCGCTTATCGGTGGTAATACTCTTGGTATTCTATCTCAAGATACTAAAGCATTAAACTATAAATACACCAAAGTTGGTGATGCGGATATGATTATTTTAGTTCGCAAAATTGACGAACTTCAACAAAAAGTAGTTGGTATTTATTATGATTATATGACAGCTAGAGAGCTCTACAACATGCGTTCAGAAATGGCTAACAGACGTCACTATTACTATACCCAAACTCAAAACGGTTCTAAAGAAATGATTTTAATAGCTGATGCTTATTATCGTGAAGCACTTGATTTGCAAAAGAAAGCAAAAAATAGATTTGCAGATAAACGTGCACAGTTAGAACAAATCGTTGGGCCTGATACTTTTAAACAGTTTGAAGAAATGATTAACGCTAGAGATAAAAAATAAATTTAAACCAAATTCTATTGAAAACTCGAATTTGCACTAATTAAATACTTATTTTGTCTTACCCTTTAATTAAATTTATCTAGGGAAATAAACCTTGTATACTTGAGTTGTTTTAAGTTCTGCTGAGCCACCTTTAACTAACAAAAATAACAAACCTAGACCGAAAAATGCAGAACCCACTGTTGCAACTGGATACACCCAAACAGAACGGTTTGAACCTGTTTTTGAAATTTCACCGATTAAATTTGTAGTTCCTATTGAAAAATGACCTATAATGATATCCCCAGGGACACCTCGCATGCCGTTTGGTGAGATATTTTCAATTCTTGCTTTTACAATCGTTCCAGCAGGATATGTTTTTGATTTATAAGAAACAGCCTTTGTTGTTTCAAATTCAACATAATCACCCTCATCAATATTTGAATCACTTGAGGCCAATCTGTTTTTTATTTTTAACTCTAAGGAAACTAATTCTGTTTTATCAGTTACTATATCTTTATTCTTTATAACAACAATGTTTGAAGATTTCTTAGGTAATATTTCTTCTAATACCGCAGCTTTTATTATTGTTGGATTTTTTGACTTATTACTTTCTGCAAAACTATCAACCACAAATACCTTTTGACGAGATTGTGTCTTAACATGTTCAAGAGTATCTTCTGCAAAATCATCATTTATATTTACAATGACACGAGTAGGATAAGGTTTAGTTTTATCTAATGTAGACTCCACTAAATCATCTTTTATCATTGCAAACGATGGCGTCACAAGCATATTAAAACATATCGCAAGTATTAAAATATTTTTCATCATTTTATCTAACCATTAATTATATTTAATACGACTTTTTGAATTTGTTTTAACTTTATTTTGGAATTTTGCTCTATTTTCTTGAGAAGTCAACAAGAAGTTTTGATAATAAATATTATTTTTATATGTATTATTAGCCAAGAATTCTGGATATTTTTTGTAGATATATTCATAAACTTCCATCATTCTTCTTGTAGACAATGGGTGAGTTCTGTGCCAATCAAATCTATTTTGACCAAAACATCTACTCATAACAACAATAAATGCAACTGGGTTATAACCAGCATTAACCATATAATCTACGGCTCTTTTATCTGCTTTATATTCATATTTTTTAGGGTGAAAAACGTATGACCAATCAGAGAATGTACCTCTAAGAATACCGTTATAACTATCAACCCCGTGAGAAATTTCATGAGCAAGCACAGCGGCTATTTCATCATCTGAGTCAAGTTTATTAAATAAACCTTTATACATTGTAATTTCTCTACTTGTTGGCATGGTAACTGCATTTTTCACATTATGTGTATCAAAATTAAATACCATTCGTTTAGTTATACCATTAGAGTTTAAAATATTAAAACCAATTTCATCAACCTTTTGAGTAATTTTTCTAACTTCTGTATTTGGCATATTATCAGAAGTTGAAAATGCACAACAAGGTAATCCTATCATAGCTGTCATAAACGCTAATAGTAAAAATTTCTTCATAGTATCTCCTATATTCTTAATATTTAACTACATCAAATGATTAAACATTTGCACAAACATCTGGTGCGATTTGTTTGTAGAAATCGTTTTCTTGTTCAAACTTATGACCGAAGTTGAACAATTCAGCTTCTTTCAACTGTGGAGTCATAATTTGAAGCCCGATTGGCATACCATCTGAATCAAAACCAGCAGGCACACTCATAGCAGGAATACCAACAAGGTTTGCACTAATTGTAGCAATATCAGTAAGATACATTGCTAATGGATCAGCAGTTCTAGCACCTAGGTCAAACGCAGTGTTTGGACATGTTGGAGAGATTAGAGCATCTACTTTTTCGAAAGCAGCGTTAAATTCATCTGCAACAAGTCTTCTCATTTGTTGAGCTTTTTTATAATACGCATCATAATAACCAGAACTTAGAGCATAAGTACCAAGCATTATTCTACGTTTAACTTCATCACCAAAACCTTCAGAACGAGATTTGCAATAAAGTTCAATAAGGTTTTCTGGATTAGCTGTTCTGTGGCCATATCTTACACCATCAAATCTAGCCAAGTTTGAGCTACATTCAGCAGTTGCAAGGATGTAATATATACCGATTGAATATCTTAGTTTAGGTAAAGAAACTTCAACGACTTCTGCACCTAATGATTTGTATACAGCAATTGCATGTTCAATAGCTTTTTTAACATCATCAGATACTGCATCTGTCATAAGGTCAGTTACTATACCAATTTTCTTACCTTTTAAATCATCATTAAGATGTGCAGTGAAAGATTCTACAGGTATATTTAAAGAAGTTGAATCATGAGGGTCATGACCAGAAATAACTTCCAATAACATAGCTGCGTCTTCAACTGTTCTAGCGAAAGGTCCAATTTGGTCTAGAGAAGATGCGAATGCAATAAGTCCGTATCTAGAAACACGACCATAGGTTGGTTTCATACCAACTAGACCGCAAAAACTAGCAGGAAGACGGATACTTCCACCCGTATCAGAACCAAGTGCAAGAGTAGCTTCACAAGCCGCAACTGATGCAGCTGAACCACCAGAAGAACCACCCGGAACTTTGTTTAAGTTCCAAGGATTATGAACTTTTTTGAATGCTGAGTTTTCGTTTGATGAACCCATAGCAAACTCATCAAGATTAGCTTTACCAATAATTGGAATACCATTATCAAGCAATTTTTGAGTAACAGTAGCGTTGTATGGAGATACAAAGTTTTCTAAGATTTTGCTTGATGCAGTTGTTTTTGAACCAATAAGATTCATGTTATCTTTAAGAGCTAATGGCACACCAGCTAGAAGCGGTAATTTTTCGCCATTGGCAACCATTGAATCAACTTTTTTAGCTGTTTCAAGAGCTATTTCATTGGTTACAGAATTGAATGCACCTATTTTTTCATCAACATCATTGATTCTAGATAGAGCAGCATTGGTTAATTCTGTAGCAGTAATTTCTTTGTTTGCTATCATTCTGCTTTGTTCAGCAGCGGTCTTTTTCAATATTTCTTGCATTATTCACCTCATATAATATATTTATTGATTAAATTATATCAAAAACAAATGTTATTTAAAAGTTTTACTTGAAAATATTTTTATTTTGATATAAAATTGATGTGCGAGGTAACTCGTAAAAATTGAATAGAGCGTGCGGAAGTAGCTCAGTTGGTAGAGTATCTGCCTTCCAAGCAGACTGTCGCGAGTTCGAGTCTCGTCTTCCGCTAATTAAAAAGGACTGATTGTTGTCAGTCTTTTTTAATTTTGAAAAAAAAAGAGATGAGAACTCGCGAAAAGAGTTCGAGCGACCTGTGAGCAAAGGGCGGAGGTATTTTACAAAAGAATGAAATTCTTGCAGTAAAAACCGTAGACCCGTTTAACGCGAACAGGTCAAGACAGTCTCGTCTTCCGCTAATTAAAAAGGACTGATTCTGTCAGTCTTTTTTAATTAAATCAATTCTATTTATATTATTTTTTACTAAAATTAAAAACTTTAAGCAAACGGATTATCTTTGTGTTTGTCCTCTGTTTTGGGAGGTTTCACACGAATAACATACCCACATTTAATACATGCAAGGACTTCACCTGTGCTATCCACTGGTAAAAATTCGTGGTCACAGTTTTCATCATCGTCTTCGTCAAATGTTTTTAGTGGATCATAATTGTATTCTTTGTCAAGTTTTTCTGGGAATAGGTATTCCCATAACTTTTCAAAAATATACATTAAAACGAAAATCCTCCAGGTAACAATTCAGTTATTTTTTGAGAAAGAATTTCACCATTTGATTCCGTTAAAACATCTGTTCCATTTTCATCTTGAAACTCATGAATAACTTGTCTACAAGCTCCACAAGGTGTACAATTCTCCATATTAGGTGAATATATTGCGATAGCTTTTATTTTAGATTCTCCATCAGCTATCATTGAACCAACTGCATTTCGTTCAGCACAAATTGATAAACCATAGCTAGAGTTTTCGAAATTACAACCTCTATATAATTTTCCTGAATTTGTCAAAACACAAGCCCCAACTTTAAATTTTGAATAAGGTGCATAAGCTTTCTCAGAAGCTAGTTTTGCTTCTTCCATTAGTTTTTTATATTCTGTCATTGTTTTTCTCCTACATCAACTAATTAAAACAGTTTTATGATAATTTACATCAGTTAAAAAGGTGATTTTCTTATTATACTACTTTTTTACCAATATTCAATCACCATTTAATCCCCGAAAACATAAAATGGCACATCATGTTCAAGTGCATATTTTTTCAGAAATTCAGTTCTATGATTATTTTCTTCTAAAAATTTTAATGGATTTTCAATTTTCTCATCTTGGTCCATATTGTAGGCAAACACGCCCATAACAGTTTTAGGGTTTGAAATATACATTTCATTATAAGAACGATTACCTTTACGATGGTTAGAATTTATTGTTGCTAATTTTTTAACAATTTTTTCCTGAAGCTCTTTTGGTTGAATTTCAGTCATCTGCTTATCTTTATTTTTTTCAACAAAAGTTATGTATTCATCATCAGTCATGCCTGTTGCTTCTTTAATAAGTTCAGAAACATATTTTCTATCAGATTCTCTATGTCCACCAAACACATAATCGGATTTAAAGAGGTCAATCGATTTACCACAGCCTGAGCCAGCATCAGTATTACCACCCCCATAGACATAATCAGCTGATACATCAAGCATTATACCTTGAGGTCTAAAAAATCTATATTTAGTTTCAGGACGTTCAGCATAACTAACAGATAACAAAGCATCGGAATTTGGAAGTGCAAATGCGTCAAACTTTGCAAGTTGGTTTGAATAATCAAGCCCGTGAACAAAGAATTTTATATTTCCTGTTTCTGCTTCGGTTTCAACTTGTTGACGGTTTATATTATCAATGGCTTTTGCTTTTATTCCGCGGTTTTTAGAACCTCTTGGCAACCCAAGTTGTTCCCAATTTTCGACTTCATTAAATTTCACAACAACAAGTCCTGATTTATCTTTATATACACCTTTAATATTTGTGCTACCGTCCTCGTTTACTCTACTTATATGCTTTTCGATTTCACTTGTTTTAGGCATTTTAGTAACAGGCAACAATGGTTGAGATGCTTTTAATTCCTTTATATAATTTTTGATTTCAGATGTTGAATTATTATAAACTTCTTCTAGTTTATTTTTGGTTTCAATATCTTTTTTCAAAGAGTCGAGATTAGCTTTAGATAAAACCTTTTCCATATCAAAATTATTATTTTGCTGTAAATCAAAAGCAACAGATTGCATTAGATTTGTCCTTTTCTCATTAAGAGGTTCAGAACTTACATCATTTAGCCAATTTTGGTTTTTTATCATTGTGTATAATTTAATTTGCTCATCTTTTGAAAGTTTCAATTTTTTAGTAATAAAATGTGTGTCAAAACTACTTTCATTAGGGTTAGTCAAGTCCTTAAACCCTTCTGCTTTAGCAATATTTTGCATTAACGCACTTAACAACAATATTTTCTTATCAGAATTATCAAGCGATTTAAACTCTATAGTTTTTGACATTTTTTGAATAACTTTTAATGATTGCGTCATAAGGTCATAGTTCATACTTTCATCACCTTTTTTATCAATACCCGTTCTCAATTCAGGTAAGGTATCAACTATATCATTTAACAATTTTTCAATCGACTTATCATTAGAACTAATTTTATTATTTTCAGCAAACTTCACGACATTGTTTCTCAAATCTTCAACAACTTTTTGAGTCTTTGGATTTTTGATTTCTGCCAATTTTTTACCATTATTAAGATTTACAGGATAACCAACAATTGAATAACCTGTTTCATTATTAGGGTTTTTATGAAGTTCAAACCCATAGTAATCAAAAACTTTTTGTTTTTCAGTGTCAGAAAGATTAGAACTATCCAACTTGTTCAAAACATCTGTTATAAACTCATTTTTTGAATATTCTTGAGATATTTCAAGATTTTCAAAAGATTTATCTTCAAATTTTTCAAGTGTATTAGATAATCTATCAAGATTGTCATTAAATTCAACTATCTTTTCATCACTCAAATCATTTGTTTCTATACCAATAGATTTAACAATCTCTGGTAAAGTAGAGCAATATTCATCTGCTGTTGTAGGTATTAAAGGATAATATGTTTTGATTGCAGGAGATAGTCCTAATAAATTAGCATTCGTAGAAATCAAATCCTTCAACAACTCTTTTTTACTAGCGATAGAAATTTCATTGAGATTTTCTACTTGATATAAATATTTAAACTGAGAAGCAACAATTATTCCTGAGCCGTTTAATAAATTTATTACATCTTTTATTTTTAATTTTAAATCTTTAAAATCATCGTATGTAACATTTTCGGTTATATCACTTATCTCAAATGCAGATAATTCAGAATTATTATTTTCAGGATTTTTTAATGCTAACAATTCATTTATATAATCTTTTCCATACTCAGCGCTAGATTTAACTAGAGAATTTAATTCATTAGCTCTAAACCTAAACCCTGTCTTATTAGAATTTTGCATCTTTGCTAATTTTAATAAATAGTCTTTATCCTGAATTTTTGCATTAACTAAATCATTAATCTCAAATAAATCAAATCTTCGTTGATAAACACCCTTATCATTTTTATATTTTAAACCTCGCAATTTTTCAGTCAAATCTTTATCAACTTGAGCACATTTTGTCAAATTAAGAACTTCGTACCCATTCATTTGATAAATACGATTATTTTTATCATTTTCATCAATCAATTTTCTTGTATATTCAGAATCAATCTCTGAAGCCTCAACAATATTTTTTATATCATTAGAGTCATACATTGGTAATTTTATACCCTTTGAATTTTCAACAGTTTTATTCAATAATTCATCAAAAAGTGGTTTGTTTTTATCTTCAGCAAACAATAATTGTCCAATCTCGTATGGTCTATCAAAACGAGCAACATATTTATCATTAAATGCTGAACGCATTTTTAAACTCATAAACCTATCTATTTTTTCTAATGGATATTTTTCACGAAGATTTAAAAATTGCACAATTTCATCAGCACCATATTTTGGTCTGATGTTATTATCATACATAACGGTTGTCATATTTAATAATTTTTTGGTAAATTCTTTATCAATAGCAGAGGCTTCTACGATAGTTTTTATATCATACGTACTTTGAAATCTTGTATAATATTTTTTCTCGTTGTTATAATCAACTTCTTCAATTTTTGCTGACATTAAAAATTTTGTTAAGTCTTTATCTAAAGAAACAGCATTAGCAAGATTTACGATGTCATAAGTGCTATATACATTTCTTGTTGAGCCATATTTTGTTTCTTTTTTATTTATCAAATCTAATAAGAACTCTCTATTTTCAGGTGGATTCTTTAAAATATCCTTTATTTGACCATTAGAGAATTTAGAATATTTGCTACCATCATATTGTGTTTCTTCCATATTTAGTAAATCAACTGCGAAATCTCTTTCTGGTTTAGGTAATTCTACTAAATATTTTGCGAATTTAGCATCATTTATTCTATATTGTTTTTGATTATATTCATTCGTATATTTTAAATTTATAAGATAATTTGTAAACTCTTTGTCTATTTGTGCACAATCGATTAAACCTGATATTGTATCAGCCTTAAATCGACTAGAACTTCTTTTATCAAATTCATCTTTTTTATTAAGTAACTCTATAGTGTAACCTTTATCTTTCTGTCCAGCTTTTACCAAAGAAGAAAGGTCTTTTCCGTTATAGAATCTGTAGCTACCTTTTTCATTTTTCAAGTTTAAAAGAGTTTCAGTAAAATCCTTATCAAAATGCAAAGACTCAACAACTGAAATAATGCTGTCAGCATCACACATTCGCCAATTATTATTTTTATCTTTTAAATTCACAACATATTTTGTTGTCTCTTTATCTTGTTGATAGGACTTTATTATATTATTTATACCAATAAAATCCCCATTAAATCTAAAAGAATAATCATAATCGCTTTCAGGATATCTTCGTTGTGCAAACAATTCAAGTGCATAGTTTAATTCTTCATCATTTTTAACTGTATCAGCTATTTTATAAAGATTAGTTTTATATTCACCAGATAAACCTGATGGTTTTGCGATTTTTTCATATAGCACAGCTTTGTTATAACCGTTTGAATCCTGATAAAATTCGTACGGTAAATTATAACATTCGATATTATTATCCTTTGTATATTGCAAAACTTTGTTATAATTTTTTAGATCACCCTGACCTTTATGCACAATTTGACGGAACAAATAATCATTAAAATCAAGATTATTCTTTTTAAATTCAGATTTTAAATCATAGGAATGCAATGCTTCTTTGTAATCATTATTAGTTACGGATAAGAAGTCAGTTTCACCATATCTTAAATTATTAGTACCTTTGTTTAGCTCTATTAATTTAGCTATACCTTTTATATCGAAGCCGTCTTCTTTAGATTTATCGTTTATAAATTCAAACAATTTATCGGTATCAACATCACCATAATCATTTTGCGAAATTACATTAGAAATATTTGCTATATCAGGCATTAATTCAGATTTATCAGATGCTGGCATGTATTTTATACCTAAATGTTTACTTTCTGGAGTTAAAGCATTAACATAGTTTTGGACATTAGATATATCTTCACGATTGATAAAACTTTCTATCTCTGATTTAGTAAGTTTTTGTTTATCATTTGAGGTAGACAAATCCATAGGATATTTATTTAAAACAGCGTCTATTTTAGACATAGATTTTGAGAAGTTTGTTAATGACAACTCTGGAATATCAAAATTTGAGAATGTTGATACATCAATGTTTTTATTATCTTTAAAATCTTTTAATTGTACTAAATATTGATTAACTTTTTCATCAGATAAATCTTTATCCTCACCTATGAAGCGGAATTTTAAAGGACTTAATTTTTGGTCTGGGTCTAAAATATTATTTACTTTTCTTATTATATTTGCTTTATCATAAGATAAATCGGCTAAAGAATTAGCTCTAATAATTTTATAAACGTCATGAGTATCAATAGTACCATTTGCAAGATATAGTAAAGGAAGTTTTTCTAAAAAGACTTCTTTATTCTCAGAATTATTTATACTTTCGAACAAACCATAAAGTTCATCAATATCAAAATCAATATATTTTTTTAAAGAATCAAGATTTTCTTGGTTCAAATAGGACAAATCAGTATTAACCAATTCCTCATTAACAAACTTCAATTTTTCCTCAGATGTTGCAGATTTAAAATTTTCTAAAAGTTCTTCTTTCTCATCTTTATACTCATAAATATTAAAATAATTCTTCATGCCTGAGAATTTTTCAAGCAAAACATCATTATTCAAATCTATTTTAGAAATATCGTCATCTGTAAAAGAAAGCTGTTTTAAAACATCAATAGCTTCTTTTTTAGATATTGGTTCATTTTTAACAAGTTTTATTGGTTGTAACTCTTCTTTTTTTAATTCAGGTAAAATTTGTTTATTTTCTGATTTAGAAGCACCTCTACCACTGAAAACGACTTGACTTCTACCTATATATTCAGCAGGATTAGGAGAGTTGACAAAATCTTTTGAATTATCAACTGATTGGGAATTCACGTTAGCATCATTTTTTCTAATACGAGAATTATTCGTAATATGTAGATTATTATTTATATGCATAAAACAACCTAATCTTATACCTATATTTAATAGAACGAACATATAGAGAAAAACTTTAATAATAGAAATATATTTTTTACAATTATTAACAAAATTTCATTATTGACCGTACAAGGAATTTATGTAATAATAAGTATAAGGTTTTGAGAGAGTGTGCATATATTATAAATACAGAACTCTGCAGAATCTAAAGTTTCACAGTATTGTGATAAATATTTTATAATTGGGCTTGTGGCGCAGCGGTAGCGCAGAGGACTCATAATCCTTTGGTCGTGGGTTCGAATCCCTCCGGGCCCAATTTTTATAGAAAGAGAGTTTTTTAACTCTCTTTTTTTGTTTGAGTAGCGCTCGCTATCGCAAGACATAGGCTATAGTAATAAGAATCAAATAAACAAATAGGCCTGTGGCACTCTGCCGACGAAAAAGATTAAGTATCTTTTGAGGAGAGGAAGGTAGCGCAGAGGACTCATAATCCTTTGGTCGTGGGTTCGAATCCCTCCGGGCCCAATTTTAATAGAAAGAGAGCATTAAGCTCTCTTTTTTAATTGTTTAAAATTGGGAGGGTTTCTCACCCAGTGGGTTCTTCCCCTCCTTCTCTCGATGATTAAACTGTACTCAAAACAGTGGACAATTAACTCGCAAGTAAAAAATTTCTATACTCAACAGGAGTCATTCTATATCTTCAATAAAAAATAAAAAAGAGCAATAAGCTCTTTTTTATTTCATCAATTTAAACTAATTTCAAAATCCATGCCTGTATATAAAATTTCACTTATTCAAACAACAGTTTTTGTATTTTTTACCACTTCCACAAGGACAAGGATCATTTCTACCTACTTTTACATTTGAAACAGAAACTTGGTTTTGCAAAACTTCATCATTTTGCACTGTATCTTCTAACTCATTTATCAGTTCAATTGAGGTTGAAAATACCGTTGAATGATATAATACTGAAGTTGAAGAATAAATTTTTCTTTTTAAATATTCTGACTTATAAGTTTCAATCAAACCCTCAAGAGTATATTCTTTTTCTAAAACTTCATTTATAACGTCCATAAAATTAGAATATCTATCTGCAATTCGTCTAATAATTTTATCAGAAATTGAATCATTCGTTAGAAAATAATTTACACAACCCTTAACATCTTTAACTTTTGATTTATCCTCAAAAATTGTGCAAAAAGTTTTATAGAACGGTATTGAATATAGTCCAAATTCTTTATCCATAATAATACCAACGTCATACAATTCTGTGTGAGAAGAAAATCCTCCAAGAGAGTTTTCTAAGAAATTGTCATAATTATTATCTAATTCTTTTATCTTAAAATATTTGTATTCTTTTAGTGGTTTCGTAGCTTCTTCAATGTTTAACTTTTCTATGTCATCTTCACCATTAAGAACTCCAATAACTGTATCTGCAAACCTATTTGTTGTTACAAATTCATCAGTTTTAAATAATTCCTTAAATTTTTCTGACATAGATTTGATATCAGCTTTAATCTCTTCTTCTTTTTCAGGATTATCTTGGTAAACAAGCCAAGGTGTTTGAACAATCTTCATAATAGCGTATCTAATGGCGTCTTTTACTTTATCCGCTGATAACATGTTATCAATTCCTATTAGATAATATTCACCATTGTGTTTAAAAATCCTAGCCACGATAAATTCACCAATACCCAAACCTCTAAAATTAGACATTTTGGTAAGTGAAAGAACATTATACTGTTTTTCATTTGTCAAATTAAATAGGTCAAATCCATTTTTTAAAACTTTTTCCACTCTAAAAATAGAATACTGTGCTGTAAGTAAACTCTTTGCAACCTCTTTATTTTTAAGATTTTTTGAACCGTTAAAAATTTCTATAACAGATTTCGCAGGTTCTCCAAGATTTCTTTCAAACACATAAGGAATGAATAGTTTCTCCATTTGCGATGGGGTAGCATTTAAGGCACCCATTGTTGCTAAATATTCATGAAAATCTGTCTTTGTTAGTTCATCAGATTGAACAAATTCAAACAATTCTTTTAATACATCATTAATATCGTTTAGTTTTTCAATTACAGTCATAATATCCTCGTTTCTAGAAATTTAATATACCATAAAGATATCTTGATACAAAAATTATAACAATAGCCTAAAGGGTTATAGATATAATATATATGCTTTCGACATGTAACGATTTTGTAACATGACTGAAATAAAACGCAAAAAATTTTATTATTAGTTGTTTATATATGTGTGTGTAAAAAATATTTAGGAGGTTCGTATGATAAGCAATGTATCTTTTGGTTCAACAGCAGGTGTATTTACAAAACCAGATTTAAACAAACCACAAGCTCACACTAAGCCAGCAGCAGCTCCAGAAGCAGCCGCTCCAGCAGCAGAACCTAAGAAAAAAGGAAAAGCTGGCAAAGTAGTTTTAGGCTTAGTAGCAACAGCAGTAGCTGTAGCAGGTTTATTAGTAGCCGGAAACAAAACAGGCGTTCTTAAAGATATTGGGAAATATGTTCCAGACACTTTAAAGAATGCAAAATGGGCTGAATTTGCCAAAGAACCAGTAAAAGCAGGTGCAGCAGCATTGGATTCAGCTGGTAAATGGATTGGCGACAAAGGTATGGCTGTAGTTGACGCAGCTAAAAACTCAGGTATTGGCAAGAAAATTGCAGGATTATTTGATAAAGGTACTCCAGCAGCATAGTTAAACTAAATTAAATATCACTTGTCGATTAAATTTATGAATTTAAAAGATAATTTTATACGAACAAAAACGGCAGAGTTGCGTTATCAACTCTGCCGTTTTTATGTTTTTAAAAATTTTTAGTTTATGCTAGAATTAAAAACGAGAAAAGAGGATTATCACATGTCAATTATAATAATGTTGTTACTACTAAGTTTATTGATTTTAGTACACGAGGCCGGTCACTTTATTGCGGCTAGAGCTTTTGGAATAAAGGTTGATAAGTTCGGATTTGGTCTACCATTAGGTCCAACTTTATTAGAGAAAAAAGTTGGAGATTTGACAATTGTGGTACACGCATTTTTGTTAGGTGGATATGTATCCTTTGCAGAAGACGAAAAAGACTGTGATTTACCAGAAGATTCACCAGAAAGATTTTTAAACAAACCTATTTGGCAAAGATTCATTGTTGTTTCAGCAGGGGTTTTTGCGAATGTTGTTTGTGCGTATTTTCTTGTGTTATTTTCTGCATTAGCATGGCATCATTTGCCATCAGGCTCTTATAACCTTGATGTAACACAAATTGTTGCACCGAAAGAAGCAACTGTTTGGAGTTCTGGTTTAAAAGTTGGCGATAGATTAGTATCGGTAAACGATACAAAAATCAATAATACTGCAACTTTATTAACAATAATCCAACTTAGTAAACACAAAGACGGTTACGTAGACCCACATTTTGTAGACGCTAATTTAGTAAGATTAAAAAAACTTAATCCTGCATTAGAAAAAGATGAAATTATTCCACCAGATGTAGCAGTTAGAATTCCTACAATTTTACCTGAAAAACCTGTTAAATTATCATCAAATGTAGCAAAAGGTTTAAAACCTTATAAAGATAAAGAGTACAAATTGAGTGCTAATGTTATTAAATTAAGAGATATTATAAGTGGTTCATCTTGTTATGTATCAACAGGTGAATATACATTAAATGAAATTGCTCAAGCTATTTCTGACACTAAAAAACCTTTGAACTTTATTGTTAAACGTGGCGATAAGTTTATCGCTTTAAAACCTATTTATCCTGCAAAAACAGGTTCTGTAGGTATTCAATTTAGTTCAAAAGAAAATTTGGTTCATACAACATCATTTATAAAAGCTGTTAAAGGGAGCTTTAATTACTTAAATGAGAACACATATATGATGTTAATAGGTTTAAAGCAAGCATTCACAGGTGAAATTCCGTTAGGCGAATTACACGGTATAGTTGCAATTACAAAAGTTGGTGGCGACATTATCCAAAACAACGGTATTTTCTATGGATTGTTATTAACAGCGATTATTTCTATGGATTTAGCAATCGTGAACTTCTTACCAATTCCTGCCTTAGATGGTGGGCACGTATTGTTCTTATTGATTGAAAAAATCCGTGGAAAACGTGTATCAGACAAAGTTGTAGAGATAATTGCAAATGTTAGTTTCTTTATCTTGATAGCTTTGATGATATTTGTAATATTCAATGATATATATGCACTTATTACGCAAAAGTTATAAAAATTTTACAAACACTCGACATTGTAGTATGTTTCAGGTATTATATACTCACGTATGATAAATAAATAGCAAAAGGAGAATATAAAATGCAAGTTATATTGAAAAAAGATGTTCAAAACCTTGGTGAAACAGGTGACGTTATAACTGTAAAAGACGGTTATGCAAGAAATTTCTTAGTACCTAAAGATTTAGCAGAAGTAGCTACAGAAGGTGCTTTGAAAAATAGAGAAAAAAATCTTGCTAGAATTAGAGTAAAACAAGAAAAATTACACCAAGAAGCATTAGAAAAAGCTAGTTTGATTGAAAAAATCGGTACATTAGAATTATCAGCAAAAGCTGGTGAAAGCGGAAAATTGTTCGGTACAATCACAACTAAGAAATTGTGTGAAGAAATCAAAGACAAACACAATATTGAAATCGATAAGAAAACAGTTTCATTGAACCACCCAATCAACAAAATTGGTGAATATGTAATGTTAATCAAATTGACTTCAAAAGTTAAAACTGAATTAAACATTTCTGTAACAGCATCAGAAATCGTTAAAGAATCTATTGAAGAAGAAGTTGAAGAAACAACAGAAGCATAGATTTAAAGATATATTTATATTCAAAAGGGCGAGTCTTTGACTCGCCCTTTTGGTGTTTATAGAAATAGACATACCTAGACTGTCATTCAGAGGGAGTACAACGACCGAAGAATCCCTCTAGACACTGTAAAAATTTCACTCTCTTAGTAACTTTTCTTAATATTAGACTAATTCAGCGAGTTTATTGTAAAATATATAATATGAAAAGGTTGTTTACATTATTATTATATCTTTTATGTATCGCAGGGATTGCGTTTGTTGTGGTCTACAAAAAAGACTGGGTTCAAAGAAACGTAATTAACCGCATAGAAGGTATGTATTATGTTTACAAAGGTGATAGAGCATATCGCCATCACAAACTTTCTTATGCTATTGATTATTATCATAAGGGTTTAGATTTATACGAAAAACACTATACGGCTTGGTATAATTTAGGAAATATTTATGTTGCGTATGAGGATTATTACGCAGCAGTTGATGCTTATGAGCATGCCATAAAATACAATGACAAATACGTAGTTGCACGTATGAACCTCGGCATTATTCAAGCAGAAAAACTTGGGAATTTTGATGCGGCAATTGAACAATACGAAGCCATTATAGATAAAAAATATCATATTTGGTCAATCCCGTTTATATATAGCAACAGGAAAAGTTCAAAAGTTAACAAAGGTCTAGCATATTATAATATGGGAAGAGCCTACAGGCAAAAAGCTACATATTTTGGTGATGCAGAGGCTGGTATGTCAACACCTTTGTTATTAAAATCAGCAGAATCTTATGAAAAAGCTGCAAAAATATTAAAGAAGAACTCTGATGTTAGATATAATTTAGCATTAGATTATCATTTGTTAGGTAATTATAGAGATGCCGGAAAAAACTATTGTAGAGCAATTAAATTATCACCAATGAATTATGAAGCTCATTATAATATGGCTATTTTATTACGCAGAATGAAATACTATAGAGAATCACTAGAAGAACTAGAAAAAGCTGCATTGTTAGTTTCTACCGCAAACTCAACAGTTAATGCTGAATACATTTTTGGTATTTTGTCAGAAGTATCTCATTCATATATTGATTTTAGAAACGACCCAGAATATCTTGAACAATGTGATAACGATAATCAATATGTTGAGTATAACAAAAAGAAAAAACATAAGAAAAAAGATAAGGACGAGAAAAAAGAAGAAGAAACTTCTTTTGTATACATAAATGATAACGGCAAGATTACTCCAAACACCAATCTTGAAACGTTGATGAAGAAGAATATGAGCGAATGTGCAGGTTACACATACTTTAGGAACGAAATATATGGCAGCAAATAAGGTAGACAAAATATCATTGTTGTATAACATTTTAGAACAGATTGCAAATAATGAAGATATTGAATCACTTATTGATATTATAAAAATCTGTTTGTCTGACTTATTTGAAATAAATGAAGTAAATCTAATGTATTTTGATAAAAGCTCCGGCAACTTGTTAGATGCAGTTAATGAGTTTGAACCGGTTGAAGAATATTATTCAGAAGAAAAGATTGCTATATTAAAAGAACTAAACAAACATTTTATAAACGGTAGAAACTTCATTTTAAATGATGATGTTAATATTCCAGAAGATGTTTTTGATAGAGGTAATTACGTCATTAAATCTTTATGTCTTAGACTTAATGCTTCTGGTAAAAGAGTTGGATTTTGGAGATTAAAACTCAAACAAAAACAAGAAATTGGATATGATGAAACGATGTTTTTGCAAGCTATCTCTGCTGGTTTATCAGTAAGAATAGAAAATATAGTTTTGGGCAAAAAACTTGAAACGAATTTAGAGTTTTATAAATCAATGAAAGATATCGCAAAGATTATTGAAACCCAATACGATTATCAATATATCATTCCATTGATTGGTGAAATGATTGATAAATTTGTGATGAATCATCTTATTTATATCTTTTTAAAACAAGATGACAAATTTGTTTTATATTGGCCTAATGCTTGTTGGAACAAAAATGTTTATGAATTAATGAACGAGATATCCATTGAAAATAGTATTATTATCTCAGAAAACAAAAAAACTGGTGTTTTCGGTTTAATTGGAGAAAAAGATGTTATTGGCTGTATCGTAGCACACAGCACAATAGACAAGTTAAAAGACACTGAAATCAAGTATATTAAAGAATTGACAGAACAATCAACTGTTACTATTGAAAAAGCTAACGTTTATTCAGAAATGCTTAAAAATGCTACTATGGACGCATTGACCGGACTTAATAATAGACGCCAGTTTGAGATAAGATTAAAAGAACAGTATTCTATAGCAAACAGACAGGATACACCATTATGTGCAATTATGACAGATATTGATTTCTTCAAAAAATTTAATGATAATTATGGGCATTCTGTCGGCGATAGCGTTTTAAAACTAACAGCAAACGTTATAAAGAAAGAATTACGTGAGTATGATATTCCATCAAGGTACGGTGGAGAAGAGTTCTGTATTTTATTACCAAACACGTCTATAAATGAGGCTAGAGTAGTTGCAGAGCGTTTAAGATATGCCGTTGAGAACTCTAAGTTAGAAATAAAATCAGAAAAAACTGAGCAAGTTGAAAATATCAGTGTTACAATTAGTATAGGATTGGCACAATTAGACGTAAAAGACATGCCGGAAGATTTGTATATGAAAGCTGATAAGGCTTTGTATGATGCAAAAGAAAGTGGAAGAAACAAGGTTGTAGTATATGACAAATAGTTATAAAAAAGTATGTTATTCAATGGACGACACAAGAGAGTTAGCAAAACGCTTTGCAGAATTAGCGAAAGATGGTTGCTTTGTTAATTTGTTTGGCGATATTGGAGCTGGAAAGACCGCTTTTGTAAGGTTGGTTGCTGAGGCTTTGGATATCAAAGAAAAAGTTACAAGCCCTAGTTTTACTATTTTGAATGAGTACCATACTGGTGAAATTCCTATTTATCACTTCGATTTATATAGATTGGAACACGTTGGAATAAAGACTATTACTGATGAATTGAGAGAATATTCTGAGGGTAAAAATTTAACATTTGTTGAATGGGCTGAATTTTCTCAAGGTGAAGTTCCATTTGATAGGATTGAGATTAATGTAACTTATGACGATGACGACAATAGATGCTATGAATTTAAAGCTATTGGAGATAAGGACAAAAAGATTATTGAGGGGTTAAAAAAGTGTTAATATTGGCATTTGATACTTGTTTAGATAAAACATATATTGTGTTGAGAGATGAAGAAAAAGTTATTTCATCAGAAATTATAGAATCTAATGAAAATAACTATCACTCAGCATATTTAATATCAACTATAAAACGAGTTTTAAAAAATAATGGGTATACTCCAAAGGATATTGAAGCTATTGGAATTAATATTGGGCCAGGGAGCTTTACAGGAATAAGAGCTTGTACTACGGTTGCAAGAGTAATGGCACAACAGTTGGATTGCAAAGCTGTTGGTGTATCATCATTAGAAATTCTATCAAGAGCAGAGGGTGATGAAGCTGTTGTAGCTTTAGACGCTAGAAAAAATAAGGCATATTATTTTGATAAGAAAGCTCATACAGAACCTAATGCTGTTGAACTTGAAGAGGTTGATAAACTTGTTACTGACAAGAAAGTTATCACTGATGATAGATTGATTGAAAGATTTAGACCGTTGGCTAGTGAAGTTGTATCTTATCAACAGATGAACTATGAATTAGGCATATTACTTTCAGAATTGGTTGTAGAAAAATTGAGAGTTGAAGACGGGAATTGGGGCAAGGTTTTACCTTTGTATATCCAACCACCACCAGTGAATGTGTAATTTTAAAATTGCCGTGAAGGGTTTTGAACATGTTCGCAGGGATTCCGAAATAAATTCAGGACGACGTTTGGGTGGTTACAAAACCGTTGGTTTTGGAGTGGGTTGCCTATTCCCTTGTTCTCAACTTCTCGTACATCTTAACCGCTGGATAATATTCTGGGTTTATTCTCAGGCATGTTCTTAACGCTTTTAAAGCGTTCTCTCTATCATTATGTGCCAAATAAAACTCTACATACAAATAATGTAACTCAACATCTTTGTAATAATAATTTGCAGACTTATCCATAAATATCTTAGCAGCTTCCATATACCCGTGTTTAAACAATACTCTCGCAAGAAACTTATACGTTTCTGTATTTATATCCTGCATAAAATCTGCTATATCAATAAGTTTCTGCACATAATCGGTTTGATTGTATTTTAAAAACAAAGAAATATCTATTTCTAGAAAGTTTCTTATCTGAAAAAATGTAGGCAATGTACCATGCCAGCCATGCAAAAATGGAATAATATAAGTTGCCCATTCAGCTCTTGGAGAAGTTAGTGTAGATAATATTTCATAAGCCTTGTCTAAATTACCGTCCAAAAGATAAGTATAACCATATTCAAGCAAGAAATTATTTTCTTTAAAATAATCTCTTAAAGAAATTCCTTTTCCGTCCTCTAATAATTTAACTGCCTCTTTATAATCCATTCTTCTTATTATTCTAAATTATTCAACACCTGCACTAATAACCATTATTGTTTCCAGAAGAAAAATCAGGCATCATATTTTTCATCATCATCATTTGTATCATTTGTGGACTCATCTTTCCACCATTTTGCATATATGGTAACAAATTCATCATATCATTACCACTATTTCCATAACCGTTATTATTATTAGAATTCATCATCATCAACATAGCTTGCATTTCTTGAGTTCTAGGATCCATATATGCTTGAGGATTTTGTGGATACTGTTGATTTTGTGAATTTTGAGCATATTGTTGCTGAGGAGCGTTTCCCATAGGTAAACCACCTTGTAACAAACCAGCCTTTTGTAAAACTCTTATAGCATTAACAATTTCATCATTAGTTGGTGGTGTATCTGCTTTATTAGATTGATTTGATTTTTGCGGAACAGTTTTTTGTGCAACAGCTTTTTCAGGAGTTTTTTGCACCTCTGCTTTTTGTGGTTCTTGCTTTACTACGTCTGTCTTTACAACATTTGTTTTATCAGTTGCTTGAATGTTAGTTTGAGAAGTTTGTTCTGGGTTCCCGTTCTCATCAACATCTTCTAACATTGATTCTGCACCTGTTACAGCTTTTGTTTTTTCTTTTATCGCTAACTTTGCTTTTCCTGTTTTTGCATAATTTACAAGAGCCTTATTTGTACCTAAAGCAATTACTTTATCATAATTTTTTATAGCTAAATCACGTTTACCCATTTGTGCATTTGCTAATGCTATATAATAATACGCAAGTGCAGATGTTGGGTCGTTTTTAGTAACGATTTCGGCTTTAGTTACACATTCTTGATACTTGGCAGATTTGTATAAATCAATAACCTCAGAGATATCATCGCTTGCAAACGTGATATTGAATAAATTAAATACGATTAATGCTAATAAAAAAATTACACGTGCCATACTTTGTTTATAACCATATTTCCTAAAATATCAACAATTATATTATATATCTTTTCTAAAAACTCTTCCTACCTTGTTTAGTTGATTTTACAAAACCGAATATATTTTGTATAATAGATTTATGACTAGGGAGTTTTCATTTTTACATATAGCGGATATTCATTTAGGAAGAGCTTTCTCAGATATATCGTTGTATAACGAGAATATGAGTTTGTGTAAAGACGCCTGCGAAAAAGCATTCAACAAAATCGTTGAAACAGCAATAAAAAAATCAGTGAATTTTGTCCTAATCGCAGGTGACAGCTTTGATAGTGATGAGCATGATTTACACACAAAACTTGTGTTCAAAAAAAACTTAGAAAGACTTGCTGATAACGGAATTTCATCTTATGTTATCTGTGGGAACCACGATCCAATAAATATGTATATGGATTATCCATCTTATTTTAAATTCGATGAAAAATACAAAGACCTAATCCACATAACAGGTGTAACAACAAAAACAAATTCTGAAGATTTTTTATACAAAAATTTAGCTAAAATTCATTCAGTAAGTTTTCAAACTGACACAATGGAAAGCCCTTGTAATCTATTAACAGAACGAGATACAGAATTTTTCAACATAGGTTTAATCCATTGCGATTTAAACAAGACAGACACAAAATACGCACCATGCTCAGTTCAAGATATGAAAGAACTAGGATACGATTATTATGCACTTGGACATATTCACTTACCGTCAATTATAGAAGATAAATTCGTTTATAGTGGTACTATTCAAGGTCGTACAAGAAAAGAAACTGATGAACACGGTTGTTATTATATCAAAGTAAAAGACAACGATATTCTAGAAAAAGAATTCATCAAAACAGATTGTGTAAGGTTTATTGATCTAGATATTAACCTTGATGATGAACAAAATTCTTGTGAAAACAAATTTGAAATATTTGAAAAAATAAATAATAAAATAAACGAATTACCACAAGAAGTAGAATTATACTTAATCCAAATAAATTTAAAAGGTGTAACGCCAGCTTCAACAGAATTAAAAGAAACTGCCAATATTCTAGAAGAATACACCACAGAATATTCAAAAGCAAACAGTCTTGTAGTTTATGAAATTAACGACTTTACAACCCCTGAAATTGATGAAAAAGAATTGCTTGAAGATGATGGTGTAATAGGAATATTAGCAAAAAATTTGAACGATGATTTTAATAAAAATATTGATTCAATCTATGATGAAATAAAAGAAAAGTATAAAAAAATATACAAATCTTTTGGAATAGATAAAACTTCAGAAGAAGAGCTTTTTAACTCACTAACAGAAGATAAAGAAACCATTATGGCTCAAATAAAGTCCGAGCTAAAAACCTTATGCAGCGAAATATACAAAAATTAGGATAAATATGCAAAAACTTGAGATAACAGAAGTTCAAATAGATAAATTTAATGATACCTACAAACAGTTGGTAAAATTTAATGATGGCTTAAATGTTGTAACGGGCGATAATGAAGCCGGCAAATCAACATTAATGCAATTTATCACTAATATTTTTATCCGTAAATCTAATGCTGATGGTTATATAAAATGTCTTTGTAATGATGAAGAATTTGTTCTTGATGCTAAAAAATCGAAGCAAAAAAACAATATTCCTTGCCTAGAAAAAATAACTTCTAAGAATTTTGAACACGGATTTTTCATAGATTTAGAAGACTTAATGCAAATCAAAAAAAACAGTTCTGAACTTTTAGATACAATAAAAGATTCTTCTGGTGCTGAAATAAACACCAAAGAAGATGAATTTTCAAAACTTATAAAAAACAGTTTCACAACTAGGAACACTGCAACAACTACTTTGAAAAAAGAATTTGCTAAACTAGACGAATTAAATAACAAAATTAAAGAGCTGCAAAACAATGAAGCAGAATACAATTCAAAACTTGAAGAAATAAAAGAACTAAAAAAAGAAATAAATAAACTTGATGAGAATATCAATTATATCAATCTATCATTAAAAACAAAAGAATTTCAAGCCAATGTAGATGAACTTAAAATAAACAAAACTTTGCTTAAAAACAAAGAAAACTTTCAAAAACTCAAAGAGAATTTTTATCAACTAAAAACAGAATACAACACTATTATGGCAAACTCTAGCCTAATTGATGCAGGAAAAGAACGCTATCAAATAGAACAAAGACGTTTGAATGAAATTGAATATTTCGAAGAAAATAATATCGATAATTTTGATGTAACAAAGGGTTCGCAAGTTGCAGGACTTCAAACAGAGCTTTTAACAACCACAACAGAGTTAAAAACTCTTGAAGAAAAAATATTAGATAAACAAACTCAAATAAAAAAAATAGAAAATGAAATTAAAGACTATCAAAATTCACTTAATTCACTTGAAATAAAAAATATTGAAGATTATACTGATGACAAAAATTATCTAAAAAAATATCTTGAAAAATATAATCAAGCGTTAGAAAAACAAACTCTATCAGCAAATACAAAAAAGCAACAAACACCTTTTGTCACAATAATTCTTTCAATATTATTTTTAGGATTATTCATATTAGCATTTAGCACTGGAACTGCAAAATATGGACTATTTATTATATCTATAATAGGGTTAGTTCTTTGCTCAAAAGAATTTTTTAATACCAACAACAAAAATACAATAAACCCTGATATAGAACACTATAAATCAGAATTGGTGCAAATTTTGAATAAATACACAGATTCTTATACAGATACCTCTGTTAGTGCCTCAATAATGATTGATAAAATGGAAAAATCTATCTCTGAATACAACAGATTGACTGACTTAATATCAAAACATCAAAATGACTTGAATACAGAAAACATTACTCTTTCTGATTTATCAGTTAAGGAAAATGAAACAAAAAAAACATTAGAAAACATAAAAAATAAAGAAAAAGAGTTTTTAACCTCTAACAATTTACGTGATATAAAAAATTACAACGAAATTTCTAATATAATAAGAACTCTTCGAGAAATAAACCAAAAAATTTCAGAAAAAGAAGATTATTCAAATACGTTTAATAAAAATATTGAAGAATTTATTACATGTTTTAATCAGTTTATCAAAGAAAATAACCTTACAACAATCATGCCTGTATACAAAGAAGATTTTGAAAACATTGAAACAACAATCAAAAATATATCATCAATTCTTGACAAAACACTGCAAAACAACGCACTTCTAGAAGAAAACACAAAAAGACTTAATTCACTTCAAACAGAATTGAAAAATTTTCAAATTGAAGATAATTCAACTTTAGTAATTTCAGAAGAAATGCTTGAAAATTTATCAGAACAACTAAAAGAAAAACAAAAAGAATTAGCTATTTATTCAAACAGAATAAATGAACTAAAAGAAATAGAAAGCATTGTAGATAAAAAGAACCAAAAGAATGCAGAAATTAATAGGCTCAAAAAACTATTAAACAACTTATTTATAAAAGAAATTCTTATAAAACTAATCCAAAACTCAAAAGAAGAGTTTAACAAAGTTCAACCGAACTTAATTAGTGCAAAGAATTATTTATCAGAAATAACAGAAGAAAAATATACTGAAATAAACTTTGATAGAAACACAATCTTTGGTGATAAAATCGGTGAAAAAGAGTGGGAGAACTTAAGTCGAGGAACAAAAGAACAATTATACTTAGCTCTTCGCCTAGGATACGCTCAAAACTATTCTCTTGATAACAATGGAGAAGAAAATGGACGTCCAAACTTGCCACTTATTATAGATGATGCATTTGTGAATTTTGACAAAACAAGAACAATATCCGCTCTTAAATGTCTAAATACATTCTCAAAAACAAATCAAGTAATCTATTTTACTTGCCATAAACAAATAATAAATCTCTTGAAAGAAAATGATATCAAGTGTAACCACATTGAATTATAATAAATTTTTGTCTTTTAAAAAAATGTAGTTATAATATTAAGAAACGAGAAAATAAAGAATGGGGTTTAGAAGAGGTATAACAATATGAAAAAATTTCTTATATTATTAACAATAATTTCATTAACTATTGCACCAACACTAGCATTTGGAAGAATCGAGGGTGTTCCACCTAGTGTAAAATTACCAAAAAAATTCACACAAGAATATATAGACTATATTACAGATGAATATAAAACTGTAACAAATAATCAATTAGTAATGGTTGCATTAGATATGTTGAAAGGTACTGATGGCGATTTTTCAAGAAAAGCAATCCTTGGCTATAATCTTACAGGCTATCCAATAAAAATAGAATTTAAAAATCTAGCAACAGTTAATAAATCATACGAGAATTTTGATGCGATTGGGTGGAAAAAAAGAAAAAAATTATATATTTATATCAATCCAAAACATCAAAACGCGCCACCAGCAGCACTTGCAGCGTTACTATCACACGAAGCATTGCATCAAGATGAATACAACTCTCTAAGTGAAGAAACTTATGCTTGGAC
The DNA here is from genome assembly GCA_002103075.1 of Candidatus Gastranaerophilales bacterium HUM_9. GTDB lineage: Bacteria > Cyanobacteriota > Vampirovibrionia > Gastranaerophilales > Gastranaerophilaceae > UBA2883. The sequence continues at coordinate 48,025 of DABG01000016.1, forward strand.
TATGGAAGCTGTTGTATGGATTGATTTATTGGCGATTTATCCTGATTCAAACGTTGAAACACACCCTCTTGTTAAAAGAGAAAATACTTTAAAAAAACTTTTTGAAAAAGGACACAATTCTCCACAATACATAAAAAAATCAGTATACCAAAACAAAGGTTATCAAGGGTTACCAATCACTTCTCCTGGATTTAATGAAATTTAATCAGTAACAAATATCTTAGACATCTTTAGACCAGTGTCAGTGACTTTTGAAATACCAACAAGTATACCTGATTTCGTTAAAACAACTATTCCATCAGTTGCACCAATTCTATTATAAATTGGCATACCATGAATAGCACGATTATATTCAATATCATTTAATTCTTGTTTAGGCTGAGGTAAATATTCAAGTGGGTTTATTAAACATTCTTTTACAATATCAAATGTTGTAAAATCCTCTAATTTAGTAGTTTGATTTACCAAAAATTGTCCAGCCTGAACTCTTACTAGCTTTGACAAATAGCAACCGTTATTTAATGCTTTGCCCAAATCATTTGCAATACTTCTGATATATGTACCTTTTGAACATTTGATATAGATTTCTGCAATCTGATTTTCATAATCGAAACTTCTTAGCTCTATCTTTTCAATAGTTACTTTTCTAGGGTTAATATCAACAGTTTTACCCTCTCTAGCGTATTCGTAGAGTTTTTTACCATCAATTTTAATTGCTGAATAAATAGGTGGCATTTGTTCTATCACACCTTCAAACGATTTCAAAGCTGATTGAATATCATCTTCCGCAACCTTATCCTCAAATGTTTCAACAATATTACCATCAATGTCAAAACTATCTGTTGATTTACCAAAGCAAAAGGTTCCAATATAAGCCTTATCGTCCTCTAAATACTCAATAAGCCTTGTAGCTTTACCAATACAAACAGGCAGAACTCCCTCTGCAAAAGGGTCTAAAGTTCCTGTATGACCAATTTGTTTAATCTTTGTAACTCGACGTAAAAAGGCCACAACATCATGAGATGTTTTGCCTACTGGTTTATAAACATTTAAGAACCCAAACATTACTTGATTTCGCCTCTAGAAATCTTGTTAATAAGTTCAGTTACACGAGAACCTTGTTCTAAACAATCAGAGAATACAAATCTCAACTCTGGAGTAAGTCTTAATCTAATTCGTTTACCTACTTCGTATCTGATTTTTGGAGTACTTTTTTCGATGATTTCTTTATCTTTTTCGATATCATCAGGATTACCTAAAACACTATAAATAACTTTTGCATAAGAATTGTCATGAGAAACTTCAACATTTACAATTGATACGACACCGCTCAACCCTCTGACTTCTTTTCTCAAGATATCAGAAATTTCTCTCATTAGTTCTTTTCTTACACGTTCGTTTCTTAGTGTCATCTGTTTAATCCTATTCTAATTCAGTACGTTCGATTTCTTCTGTAGTAGAAAATTCAATAATATCACCCTCTGCAATATCGTTAAACTTAACGAATGATATACCACATTCATAACCTTGAGCAACTTCTTTAACGTCATCTTTAAATCTCTTAAGCTGATCAATAGCACCTGTGAAGATAACTTTGCCATCACGTTTAAGAGTAGCTTTGTTTGAACGGTTAATCTTACCTTCGGTAACATAACAACCAGCAATTTTTGTTGTCTTACCGATAGTGAAGATTTGTCTGATTTCTGCTTTACCTACAACAACTTCTTTTGTTTCTGGTGAAAGTAATGAAATCATTGTTTTTTCTATATCTTCTAAGATTTGATAAATGATATCATATTTCTTGATAACAACTTGTTCTTTTTCTGCTGCAATAAGAGCATTGTTATCTTCTTTTACACCAAATCCAAGGATAAGTGCACCTGATGCTGATGCCAACATAACATCGGCTTCTGAAATATCACCAACACCAACGTGGATAATTTTTGTCATAATTTCTTTTGATTCAAACTGAGCTATCGCTTGAGAAACAGCCTCTGCTGAACCATAAGTATCAGCTTTAATAATCAAATTCAATTGAGGAATATCATCATCACCCGCTGCTGATTCACGTCTAATGTGAGCTGGTAACATTGCATCTAATCTCTTATCACGTTCTTTTTCTTGACGATCAGCAACAATAGCTTTCATTTCTTTTTCGTTTTTAACAACTTCAAAATATTCACCAGGAGATGGAACTTCTGACAAACCTAATACCTCAACCGGAGTTGATGGTTCGGCAGCTTTAATTCTTTCACCTGAGTCAGAAAGCAACGCTCTAACACGTCCACAAGCAGTACCAACAACGATACAGTTACCTGCTCTTAAAGTACCATTTTGAACAAGCAATGTAGCCACAGGACCCTTACCTTTATCAAGGTTAGCTTCAATTACAACCCCTGAAGCTTCTGCCTTAGGGTTAGCTTTAAGTTCTTTAATATCCGCTAACAACCAGATATATTCTAATAATTCATCTATACCAGTTCCTTGAAGTGCTGAAACCTTAACTGTAATTGTGTCACCACCCCATTCTTCTGGAATAAGATTGTGTTCAGTTAATTGCGTAAGGACTCTATCAGGATCAGCTCCTGGTTTATCAATCTTGTTAACAGCAACAATAATAGGTACTTCAGCTGCTCTTGCGTGGTTAATAGCTTCAATTGTTTGAGGCATGATACCGTCGTCTGCTGCAACAACCAAAATAGCGATATCTGTTGCTTTTGCACCTCTAGCACGCATTTCTGTAAATGCTTCGTGACCAGGAGTATCAACGAATACAATTTTCTTTTCTTTTTTGTTATCTAAATATACTGTATAAGCACCAATAGATTGAGTGATACCACCAACCTCTGTTGATACAATCTTGTGTTTTGATGCTCTGATACTATCTAACAAAGTTGTTTTACCGTGGTCAACGTGACCCATGATACTAACAACTGGAGCACGTTTCTTTAATAATTTTTTATCTACATCTGTTAATTGCTTCTTGATTTCTTCTTTCTTTTCTTCTTCTGCAATAAATGCATCTAAATCTTCGTCAAGAACCTCAAGTTCATAGTTTGCACAGACTTTTTTGATAACATCTACATCAATAAGTTGGTTTACTGTTGCCATAATACCTTGGAACATCAAGAATTTAACGATGTCAGCAGGTGTTTTTTGAATTTTATCAGCTAACTCACTGATTGTCATAGCTCTATCTACAACAATAGATTTTACTTCTTCTACAACCTCTTCTTTAGCAACTTTCTTTTTATGATGTTGTGCAGCTGCTTTTTCTAAAGAAATCATTTCTTGTTCTTCTTTTTTAGAATTGTAATCTTTTGTTTTCTTTTTGTCATTAGCTGCAGACTTTTTCTTTGAAAAACCTTTGTTTTCATATATATCTTGAGGAATTATATGACGTTCAATAGGTTTTTTAGGTTTATTATCTTTTGAAAATTTAGCATTTTCAGATGGTTTTCTATCATCTGTTTTTTTATTAAAACTATCTCTTGATTTAAAATTATTAACAGGTCTTTGTTGTACTTTATTACCTTGTTGAACGATTTCTACACGCTTGATTGGAGCACGTTTAACAATTTCTAATTTGCTCTTTGGTTCTTTTTTCACAATTTCAACAGTCTTCTTTGGAGTTGCAGTTTTTTCTTGTTTTTCAACTTTCTCTACTTCTTCAACTTTTTCAACTCTGTGAACTCGTTCAATTCTTTCTACTTTTTCAACTTTTGGTTTTTCAGTTGATATAGTAGGTTCTTGAGCTGGCTCTTCTTTTTTCTTTTTCTTAACGATGAACGCTTTAGGTTTTTTACTTGGCAACTTAGAACCGCCAGCAATAAAATCTTTTAATTTTTGCACTTGCAATGGAGTTACAACATTAGAATGCGACTTAATAGGTATAGATAATTGTCCAAATTTTTCTATAACTTCTTTACTCGTTAACCCTAGTTCTTTTGCTAATTCACTTACTCTAATATTTCCGTCCATCTAATAGTCCTTTCAAATCCTCTGAGGATTTTAGAGCTTTTTTCAATCTGTTTTTCTTGAAAGCCTGCTCTATACAATTTTTATTATAACAAAGATATGCCGATCTACCAAATATTTTTGAATTTTCGTTTATTTCAACCTTTCCAGTAAGAAAATTTTTAGTAATTTTGATAAGTTCTTCACTATCTTTGAGTTGTCCGCAACCAATGCATTTTCGTTTAACCAAATTCACCTCTATTCTACTGTTTCAGCAAGTTTTTCGAGTTTAAGTTTTTGGTCATATTCAACAAGAAGGTTTATTAGTTCATCTAAATCACCATCAATAACAGTCCAAACATTAAGGTTTTGACCAAGTCTATGGTCTGTTAGTCTGCCTTGTGGGAAGTTGTATGTTCTAATACGTTCACTTCTATCACCAGTACCAACTTGAGAACGTCTTAAGTCAGTAATTTCTTTCATTTGCTTTTGCACTTCCATATCATAAAGTTTTGCTTTAAGGATTTGCAAAGCACGTTCCTTGTTTTGAAGTTGAGAACGTTCTTCTGTACAGAAAATCATAATTCCTGTAGGTTTGTGAAATACACGGGCAGCAGTTTCAACTTTGTTAACGTTTTGACCACCTGCGCCACCTGAACGAGCTGTAGATATTTCTACGTCATTCATGTTTAACTCAACATCAACATCATCAACTTCTGGCATTACAGCAACTGTAGCTGTTGAAGTGTGAACCCTTCCTTGTGATTCTGTTACAGGAACTCTTTGTACTCTGTGTACGCCTGATTCATATTTTAATCTTGAATAGATAGCGTCACCTTTCATAGAAATAATAACTTCTGATACACCACCTGCTTCACAGTCAGTTTTACTAAGAATTTGAGTTTGCCAACCCATCTTGTCAGCATATCTAAGATACATTCTCATCAAATCGCCTGCAAAGATGTTTGCTTCATCACCACCTGCACTACCACGGATTTCTAACATAATATCCTTGTCGTCCATCGGGTCACGTGGAAGAAGAAGAACTTTCATTTTTTCTTCATATTCAGCAATTTTTGCTTCGTTTTCTTCTATTTCTGCTTTCATAAAAGATTTCATTTCTTCATCTGACTCTTCGTGCATGATTTCTTTTGCATCTTTTACAGCTTCTGTTGCTTTTTGCCAAGCATAATATAATTCTACTGTTTCTTCCATTGATTTTCTTTGTTTTGATAAATCACGGAATTTATTATAATCTTGAATAACTTCTGGATCAGAAAGAGTAACGCCAAGTTCGTTATAACGTTTTTCAATCTGTTTTATTTTATCTAGCATATCTTTCATAGTTATAGTCCTCTTTAAATGTATTATAACAAAAACATGCAAAATGATTAATCCCCTTTAAAAAGCTGATTTTTATTAGGAATTAGACACTAAAACAGCAATTAATGGTATACTTGTATAAAATACAATTTTATTGTACAACATAGTGATAATAAATATAAAAAAGGATTTACTAATGTTTGAATTATATAATCGTATAAAGGAACGTCTACAGGGATACAAAGTTACTGATATTCTGTTGTTTATCTGTTTTTCATTGATAATGACAATAATTATTTCATCACAAAACTTTTTCTTCCAAAAAATTATTGAAAACGGTATAAGTAAAAAAGATATTATTGCCCAAAAAAATATCACTGTAATTGATACAAAACGTACTGAACAACATAGACAAGACGTAGTTCAAAACATTGAACCTATCTTGATTCCAGCAGAAGACGAATTTATCAAAGTAAACCTTGATACATTACAAAATTCAATCCAACAAATCAGAAACAAAAACGTAAATGATTTAACTAAAAAAGATGAATTATCACTATTATTCGATATTCCAAGCCAATCTAAGAAAGCATACCTTGCAAATTACTTATTGATAGCATCAGAACCAGATTTGCAGAAGATGTTCGATAAAGCAAAACTTACATTGGTTAAAGTTTTGAATATCGGTATTACAGAAAGCAGTTATGAAAACGAAAAATTAGATAAACTTATCCAAAGAAACATACCTGCTAACACCCCTAGAAACCAAGTAACAGTAATTACTGCACTACTTAAAGAAATCATCACACCAAACCTTGTTGTTGATGATTTAGCAACAGAAATAGCCAAGAAAAATGCTCAAAACTCAGTTAAACCTTATGAAGTAGTATTCAAAAAAGGTGACAAAATTCTTTTTGAGGGTGAACCAGTTACCAAACTTAAAAAAGATGCCTTAAGAGAAGCTGGTTACAACGTTTTTGAACTTAATTTTGCAGGTATCATTGGAATATTTTTACTAGTATTGTTCTCAACTTATATATTTTTACAATACGAAAAAAGTTTTGATAAAAAGTTATTAGATTCACACCACATGGTGATAACAGGATTTTTGGCAATACTGTTGGCATTAATTTCAGTTACTATTCCAACAGGATTTTCACCATATATATTACCATTTCCTGCATTTATTATTATATTAGCAATTTTTACTAACGCAAGAATTGCAGGTTTTGCATCAATGCTTATGCTTGCACTTTTGACAATTGGACTACATTACGGGATAGAATTTACAGCATCATTTATATTTATAAACATTGTTTCTATGATTACAATTTCAAGAATAAAGTTTTCAAGACGTTTTGACTTGATTTTAACAGGTCTAAAAATATCTATTGCGGGTATTATCATAGTTGCTTGTATTTACTTGCTTGAAAAATTCTTGATTGATGTAGAAAACTTATTAATTTTAAGAGATTTATGCTTATTCTTTGTAAACGGTATATTGAGCGGAATTATAGCACTTGGAACATTGCCTATTCTAGAAAGTTCATTTGGAATTATAACACCTTATGGTTTAGCAGAATTAGCTGACCACAACCAACCGTTACTAAAACGTTTACAGTTTGAAGCTCCAGGAACTTATCACCACAGCTTGATGGTATCAAACTTAGCAGAAGCAGCAGCAGAAGCTATCGGAGCTAATCCTATTTTGGCTAGAGTTGGTTCTTTTTATCACGATATAGGAAAACTAAAAAGACCATTATTCTTTGTTGAAAACCAATCTTATTTTGGAATTGAAAATCCACATACAAAACTTAATCCTAGATTAAGTAAAATGGTTATTACAGCTCACCCAAAAGACGGGGTTGAACTTGCTAAAGAATATCATTTACCAACAATTATTCATGCATTTATTTTGCAACACCACGGTGAAGGTTTGGCTAGTTATTTCTACAATCAAGCTATTGCAGAAGAGGGTATAGAAAACGTAAAAGAAGAACAATTCAGATATACAGGTCCTAAACCTAATATGAAAGAAACTGGCATTTTGATGATTGCTGATGCTGTTGAATCGGCTGTTAGGTCGCTTAAAACACCTTCTAATGAAGAAATTGAAGCAATTATTGATAAAATTATAAAAGAGCGTTTGAATGATGGTCAATTCTCAGATTGTCCACTTACATTAAAGGATTTAAAAGTTATTGCAACAACATTCAATAGAATTTTAAGAGGTATGCAACACAATAGAATCAAGTATCATCAAGCAATTGTTAACCAATTAGATGGCACAAAAGTTGTAAATAGTCCAATGGATAGTGACTTTGAGGCTAAGATAAAACAACTTGAACAAAATAGAAATAATGAAAACGGAAAAAATGAATAGAACAATAAACGTATTTACAGAAAATATTTATCCTAAATGGGAACTTGACGAGGCTGAAGTAATCAAGGTTACAAGAAAAATTGTTGAGTATTACCTTGGAGCTGGCGATGAAAAAACTGGAGAAGAAGATAATACTGACAAGGTTAAAAACTCTGATGAGATTGGGTCATTACTTGAGATATCTTGCTTAGGTGATGTAGATTTTGATACAGTTACATTTGATATATTGTTTTGTGACGGAGAAAAGACACATCAGATAAATAAAGATTATCGAGATAAGGATTATATTGCAGATATTATTACGTTTGCAATATTCGCTGATGATGATAGCAAGTTTGTATTAGATGGTGATGTAAACCTTGGTGAAATCATTATAGCACTTGATAAAATTGAACAAGAGGCTGGAAAAACTGGTGTTAGCAAGTATTATCAACTATATTTCTTAATTGCACACGGAATTTTACATTTATTAGGATTTGACCATCAAACAGAAGAAGATTATAATTTTGTTGTAAGTGTTCAGAAAAAGGCTTTAAAATACGCTGGAATTGATGAACAATATGTAGAACAAACAAGCGAAGAATAATCCCAAAGGAGATATAATAATGACTAAATTCAAACAACAAGGTTTTGGAAGCACATTTCGAAACGCACGAAAAGGATTTAGATTAGTAATAAAAAGTGAAAAAAATATCAGAGTTCATTTAGTTGTCGCATCAATTGTAATGACAGCTGGTGTTTTATTGAGTTTTGACGCTATTAAATTTTGCATATTATTACTTGCTATATCATCAGTAATAAGTGCAGAGATGTTGAACTCTGCAATCGAGTTTACTCTAGATTCTGTATATCACAACAAATACAATAGAATGGTTGGAATGGCAAAGGATATATCAGCAGGAGCTGTAATGCTTTGTACAATGATTAGTATCTCAATTGGAGTAATATTGTTTGGAAAATCACTAATTGAATTAGCATTAGGACATTTTGTACACTAGATTTCACATTTCTTATAAATATAAAATGGCATTTCTACCTGCACAGGTAAAGCTCTTTTATTTGTTCTACACAAAATATTTAAAATCAAAATGAACAATTTCATAACAAATTTCGTTATATCCATGAATGTACAAAATAAATGGAGTTTTTGCTATGAAAAAGATTTTTTATTTTCTCTTGATTATGTTTTTAGGACTAAGCTGTCAAGCTGCTGAAATTTTTCAACTAGAGCTTGCACCCTCAATTAAAGTTGATGGAAAAGTAAAAACAAGAGGTAATAAAGACACTATAATTATGAATGCAGAACCACCATCAAGTGCAGTTTATGATGCTCTATTTAATAATAACTCATCATCATCTTCAACAACAACTTCTTCTTCAACATCTACATCTTCTACTGACACTATTGCATCTAGTAGAATTACAACAAATCGAAACTTAAGTGACCCATATATTGTTAGAATTGATGGAAATAATTATATTATGGTCATAAATAATCCAACAAATAAGTGGGATAAAAATAATATTTTAGGGATTGATGATACCAAAGAAACTCTTTTTAAATCATTAATGGAATTGGAATCTGACGGCGATTATACAAAATTAACCTCTAAAGAATTAAAACAAGCAAATATTAGATTTGTTAAAGTTGATGAAAATGGTGCTATTTTAGTCAACGACAAAAAACAAGATTTTAACTTGGACAAAATAGATTATATCGACATGTCTCGTTTAAGAAAACTTGCAAATGGAAGTGTTACAGGAATATTTGGGCATTTTAACGTTTATCTTAAAACAGATAACAACAATAAAAAAATGATTGTTGGATACGTAACTATTCAAGAAGATAATTCTGAAGATATTTTATTCAAATAAAGAGGTTATATGTATCAACAAAAATGCCTGATTACAATATTATTGATTTTCATAATTTTAACTATGCCTATATTTATTACAAATAATGGTTATGTTTATGCTGGAACTCGTAATAAATCAGAGATTTTAAAAGTAAAAAAAGGAACAGATTTTGATATAGCTCTTCAGAACACAATAAATTCTACAAACTTAAAAGAAAACGACACAATAGCAGCAAGTTTAGAAGAAAATTTCTTCTTCCAATCAAAATTAATAGCACCACAAGGAAGTATAGTTTATGGAAAAGTTTTAAAAGTAAAACAACCAAGAGGATTTTACGGCAAAGGCTATTTACAAATAGTATTTGATGAAATAATGCTTCCAAATGGAGATATTATAAATTTTTCAGGAAATGTTATCAATATAAAAGCAAGAGGCATTCGAGCATTAAGGATTAGTGGAGATATATTATTAGGAACTATAGCTGGGGCACTTGCAGGCTCTCAATTACCTGCTTTTGTACCTGTTGGAGCTGCTGTTGGATTACTTCTTGCAACTCTTGAAATTGCTGATACAAAAGGGCTAGATGTTGAGCTTCCTGCTGGTACAATGCTAACTATTAGACTTGTTAAGCCATTAAAAATTCACCTTAGCTAAATAAAATACAATAAGGACGATGATGCATATCAAAAATTTTATAATAATTTTAATAACTATATTAACACTGGTTACAATGGTTTTAGGAATAAAACACCCTTCCTTACATAAACATACTATGTTTTCTGATGAATATCATAAATTTGAAGATGTTGAACTTCCTAATACAAATTTGAATATCACACTTGTTGAATCTGAATCAAATGCAGAACCTGTAAAAATCATTTCTAAAAAACAGAATCAGCCTAAAAAAACAATTAATAAAAACAAAATACAAAACTCAGAAAAATCAACTAAAAAAGGATATCAGCAAAATAAAATTAAAAAAGAAACTAAGCAAATTTCTAATAATATGCAACCAAGAGAACAAACAAATAAAACACAAGAGGTTAAAATACAGCCTAAACAAAATCAAAATATAAAACCACAGGAAAATATGGCACATCAATTAAGCGAACAAGAAGAAATTATCGCTTGGAATAGATGGAGAAGTAATTTGCAAAATCAGGTTATGAAAGATGCACCTGTACGTGCACCTATAGGAACCGTATTCAAATTTTCATTTACTGTTGATAAAAAAGGTAATATGTCGAACATAAAAGTCTGGTCAGAAAATCCAAATTATACTAACTTAGGGATAACAGTTATAAAACCAGTACTTGTTGGATATGCACATAAACCAATATTGGAATTTCCACAGGGTACGAAACGTAATATAACTAATGTTACAGGCGGATATGTTATTTCAACAAAGACAAAATACAGTAGACCAGATGATTATTCAGATTATGAAAAAGTGAAGTTATAAATAAAAAAAGTGATTAAACAATCCTGCTTAATCACTTTCTTACTTAAATTAGATTTGTAGGTTGGGGTTTCCACCCCAACAAAATATGTTCAGATGTTCAGGGGGATCCTTCGGTCGTTTCACTCCCTCTGGATGACAGATTAGAACCGTCATTGCGAACGATTGAACGGTATATAATGTATTAAGTGCGGCAATCCATAAATCAACGGTTATGAAAACACTAACTGTAATATTGTTTTGTGAGAGGGGGAGTTTTCCTCTTTTTTGTTGACAACTAATTTACATAAATATTCAACAAAAAACTTCTCAATAAAAAAGAGAACTCATTATCCAATGAATTCTCTTTTTACTTAAATTAGGTGTCGGCAACTAGCTATCTTCCCAGGCAGTGGCCCGCCAAGTATTTTCGCCTCAATGAGTCTTTTCGACCGTGTTCGGGATGGGAACGGGAGTTTTCCTCACGATTTGTCACCGACGAATCTGTCTTTGCTATCTCTCTCGAGATTAGCTACACAATCCGTGCGTTGAAAGTTGCATAAAGATTATATCAGCTTCGTAATCTTCAACTAGTGCGAAGTATTTTTAGCTCCTGTGGAGTTTTCTACCGAAAACTCTTACGTCGCTATCGTAATGTTGCCCTGCTTGTCTTACCCTTCGGTAAGCCAACACCGGCAACACCGGCTTCGCATAGGAAAAGCCCTCGTCCTATTAGTATCCGTCGACTGAAAATGTTGCCATTCTTACATCTCGGACCTATCAACGTCGTAATCTGCAACGGGACTTACTAGCTTATGCTATGAGAGATCTCATCTTGTGGTGGGCTTCGTACTTATATGCTTTCAGCACTTATCCACTTGGAACACAGCTACCGGGCGTT
>DABG01000007.1 GCA_002103075.1 Candidatus Gastranaerophilales bacterium HUM_9
CGTAGCCTTCGTTGTAGCACTGCCAACTACGTAGTTGTTCGTGAAATCTGTGTTGATGATTTTAAGGCTAGCGTTTTGGGTATCACTGTAGATAGCACCACCGGCAGCTATGTTTTGAGATATTCCGATATTTGAATCAAACCTAGATTTTGCAGATCCAGAATTGTCACCTGTGATAGTTAGACCGCTTCCACTACTATACATTGCTCCACCATAAGAAGAACTTCCCATACTAGCAACAAGGTTACCTGTGAAAACAGAATTCTTTGCTGTCATTGTGGCACTGTTCCTTATTGCCCCTGACCAAGAACCATTGTATCTGCCATATACTGCGTTAGAATCAAAAGTTACATTATCAAGGTTGAGTGTTCCACCCATGTTTGCAATAGCTCCGCCCTCAGTCCAATCACCAGTATCAGCGATTTTTACTAAAACAGGAATGGCGGTATTGATATCCGCAATCTTTCCAGATTTAAGAATGTTTTTTACTGCAATATTGCTTATCTGATAGGTTGTATATGTGATAGTATTACCTAATACAGTTTCTGATTTTGTAGAAGAAGTTACAGTCTTTGAAACACCATAAACAGAAGATATATCAGTTGCAGATGATGCCCCATAGTTACCAACAAAAGAAGTGTTTGAAATATTCAATGTTCCAGTGTTTTTGTATATTGCACCACCACGAGAAGACCCACCGTTGCCTGCAAAGATGTAGTTGCCAACAAATAATGAATTGTTGATAGATGATGTAACGTTGCCCGCTAGGAATATGGCACCACCTATTGGTGCTGTTTTATCAACAAGAGTAGTGTTTCTGCTTACATAGTTACCTAAGAAGAATGTGTTAGCAATATTTAATACATTTTCCGTGTATATGGCACCACCATAAGATTGTCCACTTGAAGCCATAGTGTAGTTATTGATGAACGTTGTATATTTGTTTGTATCTGATGTTATGCCATCATGTTTTCCAGAGATAGTTATTGTGTCAGTAATCTTAGGTGTGCTAGTTCCAGATGTTGCTAACGCCTTGTTAGTCCAGATAGCACCCCCAAAAGCACTTCCCTCAATTGAGTTTAGGTAGTTGTTATAGAAGTGTGTGTTAGATATGGTTGGCAATGTCCCTATATTGTAGATGGCTCCGCCCTCAATATTCAAATTAGAATTTTCATAAGTAGTCTTTAATGATTGTATGTAATTGCCTATAAAATTAGAGTTTGTAATACCATAAGTAATGGTTCCTGTGTTATAAATTGCCATACCTCTTGCAAAATAATCAGGACGAGGACTATAAGTTGAATAGTTGCCTGCAAAAGTATTTTTATCTATAGAAAGATTGTTATAGCCAGCATAACCAATATTTCTTGAATTATAAATAGCTAAACCGTAAGGTCCTAAGTTATTTAAAGCATAAGTATTTATAAAATCAACATTTCTTATACCTAGATAAAATGTTCCATCATTATATATAGAAATACCAAATATGTGTTCTGTAGAATCTGCATAATTTGAATAAAATAATAGATTTTTTACATTATAAGCAGCACTACTATTTCTAAAGTTAGATGCTTGTGCAGCAACAGTTGGGTTTTTTCTATTAAATGTAAATTTCGTATCACTTATATTATAAAGTTGGCTTCCATTAAAAATACCGCCAAAACCATAACAATATTGTATACGGTTCAAAATTGTATCATGTATACCACCTAAATATCTATTTTCATCACCAGCTGATTTAGTTGTATCTTGATATCCTATTGTTGCATAATTTTGAATAGTATAATGTTTATATCCAGTGTTATTAACACCATTAGCTGTTAACATTAAATCTTTTACAATTGAACCGCCGGTCATATATAAAAATCCATCACCACCAGGCTCTCTTTCAACTATTGCTGATATCTTATCAACAACAGCACCATTGGTTAACCAAAGGAAGTGTTGAACTCTATTAACAAAAATATTTTCAAAGGTTGCTGTACCACCGTGTATATTAAAAGGGTGTGTATTTGATGTATAACCGTTTCCATTTACATAATCAAATTTTACATTACTTACTTTTAAATCAGAGCCTTTTTGAATACTTATATTAAAGATTTTGTAGCCATTAATAGTTGAGTATTTATTAGTAGTTGCATCATAAACACCTTTTATAACAATGTTTCCTTTTTGATAATCATATTTTACAGATGAAGCATAATCATCTAACATTGTATAAACATCATCTGCACTATTGAAAGTAAAGGTTTTTGTCTTTGTTGTGTCATAAGCAAGCATATCACCTAAAACATCTTGCCTTGTGAAAACATCAGTAGTCCATTTTGTACCAGTGATAGACAATTTCAAACTATCGTTTGTACTTTGTGTTGACGCTAGTGATAATGTCGCATTACCTGTACCGTTTTTTACTCTGATACCGTATCTGGCAGCGTTATTAAAATTAACATTTACATTCCCGTTAGAATCAAGTAAAGAAAAAGTTGATCCATCATCTTTGTATGCTTTTGTAATAGTATCTTCTGTTCTAATAGCGATAGGGAGAGCTGTTTTTGCTTTGTCAATAACTGATTGAGGAAGAATCAATTGAGCGTTTGAACCACCTTTTAAAATTTGAAACACAATCCCTGATAATAAATCTGATGTATTTGTTAGTTTTAAATTCAAATCTGAAATTGTAATTCTAGCATCAGAAGTTTTATCTGATATTGTTATGGTATCAGATAAGCCTGCACTGCCGTCCAAATCAATTGTAAAATTACCTGTACCTGTAATTTTACCAACATTAAAATTTGTTAAAAGTAAATCTGCATGTGGTATTGTTCCATTATTTAAGTTTAATGTTCCCTCAATGGTTGAGTTATTATCAAAAGTTAAAGTTTTATTAATGTAAGTTGTACCTTTTCCTTTTATAACAGCATCTCTATATAATTCTGCTTTTAAAGTTCCACTAGCATATAATTTACCCTCATTAACAATTTTTCTCATCAAAGTTGAGATGTTTACAGTATATGAACCAACCTTTTTAGTGTAATATTTTCCATCAGAACCTTTATATATATAATCAGCTAAACTATCAGGAACATAATCCCAACCAACAAAGTTGATTTCCATATCTTTATTATAAATTGTGACAGGTACATAGTTTGTTTGATTATTTGTTTGTACAACATCACCAATCATACCAACTAATGCTGAATCACTAGACCACGAACCAGAACCACCTATAGAACTCCTTACAGTTCCCCCTGTAAGATAAATCAAACCGTGAAACCAAGGCATTGATGCAACTTGACTTGCATTACCAAATGATGAAACTCTTGTTGTATCTGTATTCCATCTATTATATAATTGAATTTTAGGATCAAGAACTAATGAACGCACCAAACTATTTGCATTCAAATATCCAGTAACATTCTGGTCTAAATATCCACCTTGTGTATATAAAACCCCATTTACTTGTGATTTTATACTTGAAGAATCAACAACATGTAGGTAACCTTTTTGTGAATCATCAGTAGTTGTATAAATTGAACCCTCTATAACAACACCTTTTGCAATATATACGTCAGAAACGCATTGTCTAGCATCAAAAATACCATTGCCTTTTATATCATAATTAAGAGTTCCACCCAATGTTAAAACGGTACCATTATTTGTTATTGTGTTTTTTATATTATTGAAATTAGTATTAAGTATACTATTTGCATTAACGTTGATTATATTTGATACTATTGCGTTTAAATAAACGGTTCCTGATATATTAGTCTTTCCACTTCCACTAACAGAACCATTCATAGTACCTGTTGTCAAATTCAATGTACCTTGGTTAGTAATAGCAGACTTAAAGTTGTTAGCAGAAGATGTCAAAGTAGCATTTTGTTGAATATTAAGAGTGTTTTCAAACTGGTTTACGAAATCAGCAAACGTAATATATGAGCCTGACAAGATATTTGTTGTACCTGTTTGTCTTATAGGCAGATTCAAAATAGACGGATTGCTAGATGTACCACCTTTTAAATTGATAGTACCCCAGTTGCTGTGATAATACGAATTGTTAGCAAAAGTAATCTTGTTTGGGTCAGTAGTGAACGTTGCTGAAGTATCTCTTATCCATAATCTACCAGCTATTATAGCGTTATTCGTCAAATTTATATTCGGAGTATTCTCTAAACAAAAATACCCAGTACCCGATATATCAGCATCAATTGTTTTTAATGTAGAACCAACAATGTATAAATCAGAATCAAGATTTTCTAAATAAACATTTGCTGTATAACTCGTGCTGTCTGATGATAAATATAAGTCAGAACCATTTGTAACGATTACTCTTGTCGCAGTCTTAGTCACAGGATCTTTTAAGTATTCTTGTTTTGTATGAAGTTTTGAATAAATCCCGTTAGTTGAATCAACATATAGTCGGATTTGGTTCTGTGCAACCGTATTGTTAAATGTTACATCACCATATACTGTTAAATTACCAGACCCACTGATTGGTGCAGATAGAGCGTTGTTCCATAATGTTAGGCTACCATCATTTGTTATTGCTTGTTTAAAAGTGTTTGTTTCTGCACTTACACCAGCTCCGCTATGAATATATACTGGTGAATCAATTGTAACCGTGTTGTTTGATGTATTCATATCCCCATAAATATCTAACAAACTTTGTTTAAAAGTAGTATAAGGACGTAACGAAAGTAATGCACCCTTTTCAACCGTAACTTTACCTGTCCCAATCAAACTTTGGTTCAAGGTCACCGTATTCACAGCACTGTTTGAGTTAACCCCGATAGTGAAGTTATCAGAGTTGTTTATTATCGCAGCCTTAGCACCAGCCGCAGACTGTTTGTCACCAACGGTTGTGTTAATCAAGGTCACCCCACCACCGTTATTAGTGATAAAAGCACCGTCCTCATTCTTTATACCTGTTATCCTAACATTCTCTATATTCAACCTTGATGCAGCATCAAGTGTGAACATCTTGTGACTATTAGCGTTGATAGTTGAAGTTATCTCATTCGCACCAGAAAGTTCACCTGTCACGTACAAAACACCTTTTACAATCTCTGCAACCCCATTGTCAATGAAGTCTTCTGTAACGTTATACACGCTATCAGAACCCGTAGAGATAAAGTGTTTTACCGGCAAATCATCGTTATACTTCGCATAAAGCCTTAATGCATCAACAAGAGTAGTCTTTTCGCTCAAGATGTTTTCATTATACGTATAAGTCAAGCTGTCATAAGTTGAACCGGTCTTTGATAAAGCCAAAGAGCTAGAGTAGTTGTATGTAACAACACGAGTACCCAATGCTTGTGACCAATAGATAGTATCACCGATAGCTGTTGTATACTCTGTTCTTGTTTGGTTAGAACCGCTAGTAGAATACTGTTTCAAGATATTAGGGTCAATATCAATCCTCATACCGTTTGATGCAGCAGCTGCACCTGCCTGCAAAATCTGCAAGGTTACAGACATATTAGGTAAGTCATTCAACAAGTTCAATCCGGCAATATATATTGTTCCGCTACCATTTTGTACAATAAACTGGTCAAAGTTCTTTGTCTTGAAATCAACATCAAGATAGTATTTAGTGCTATTTTGAGAGTTCATCTGAGCAAACTTATATGTGTTTCCAACACCGTTAGCAAAATCAAGTGTAAGGTTAGAACCCTCAGCTACAGAAAACTCGCCTGCGTTAGTGATATCGTTCCAGATAGCGATAGTAGAGTTGCCATCAACAGTGATATGGTAACCA
>DABG01000010.1 GCA_002103075.1 Candidatus Gastranaerophilales bacterium HUM_9
ATTCTCTATCACGTTCAGATTGAGGAACAAGCATATTCATATCCATATTCATGAATGCTTGGTCGTAAGAGTTTATCTGAGCGAGGTATCCACCGATTTGGGCTGCAACAGGGGCAGCAACAGCAGCTGGTTTTGCTTTTTGACCATAAGCTAAAACTCTCAACATACCGTTTTCGTCGTAATATGATTTAAGTTTATATGTAGCTTCTGCACTTTCTGCCTTGTTTGTTGTTACGCTAGATATCACAGAATCTTTACCAACATCAATATCAGTAGGAACCTTACTATTAGAAATAATGTTAATATGATTAACATTCATTTTACCGGTACCAAGAACATGTTCTGCTTGAATTTTATCAGATGTTCTTGATTTCAAATCCATATCAATTGCGGCATAAGAAGTTGTATTATCAGCTAATGACAATGTTTTCAAACAAAGAGTACCAATTGAATTATTATCAATTCTTACCCTAGTTCCTGATAAATAGAATGAACAAGATTGAACTAAGTTTTCTGCAACTAATGCCAAATCACCTTTCAATTCAGCAGAACCTTGTTCGTGTTTTCCATCATCTTCATTATCATCGTGCCATGTCAAATTAACAGCAGTCTTAAGATTTACTTTACCACCTGCATTTGTTCTGATATATACACGTGTATTTTCATTATGTCCACCATCAATATGATCAATATATACATTAGCTTTACCGCCTGCATAATTGATTGCGTGGATATATAATGAAGAACCCTCATTCATATATATAGAGTTCGTTTTGTTACCAGCCTTATTACCAGAAATATTAACATTTACATCTTTACCGTTAGCGTAAGCCATTATATACATTTTAGAATTTTTATCTGCATAAATAGCACCACCTTGTTTTGATGCTTTATTACCTGTAAAGCTAGAGTTTATAATATATGCAGTCTTACCCTCAGCCAAATACAATGCACCACCATAAGCTGCTGAGTTTTTCGAGAAATTACTTCCAACAATCAAAGTATCATCACCTGCGTATACAGCACCACCTCTATTTGATGCCTTATTAGAAGTAAAGTTAGCATTTTTAATCAAACTTGTTCCACCAGCATAAATAGCACCACCATTTACAGCAGAGTTTGATGTAAAGACTGAGTTTGGTACAGAACCATTATCATCTCTTGTAAATGCAAATGGATTAACTACAATATCACTGTTAGCACAAATAGCACCACCATTACCAGATGATTTGTTGCTTGTAAAAGTTGCACCCTCTACATATATTTTATTGCCCAATATAGCACCACCATCACCTTTTGCAGTATTTTTATTAAATGTTACTGGCATACCTGTGATAGTTTCATTTGTTGTTTCATTAACATAATTTGTTGAACCTTTGATAATTACATCAAAGTCCATATCAGCACCATATTCATAGAAATAACCGTAATCATTTGGTTGTAACGATGAAAAATCAAACTCTGATATTTTATCGTGTGCGTTATAATCAAATTCTTTATCACTTGTTGAATAAATTGCACCGCCATCTTTCAAAGCAGAGTTAGAAGTAAAAGTAGCACCCTTAATATCTACAACACCCATTGCATAGATAGCACCACCATAAGCTGCTGAATTTGATGTGAATGTAGTTGCTTTTAAATATTCAGAAACACGAGTGTTTATATTAACGTTACCTGCTGTATAAATTGCACCACCGTTACCAACGTTTTCTTTTGTTGTAGTTTTTTTTGTTTTTGTCTTATCACCGTTTTGGATAATTGTTGTTGTAACTGTAGTTATAGTTGATTTAGCAGTATTTGATTTGAATACAGAGTTTCTAATATTGATATCAGCATTTTTATTTTCATTACAAATTGCACCACCTGCTCTTGCAGCTGTATTTTTAGAGAATGTAGAAGACATAATATTCAACGGCAATTCAGATGAATTATAAATAGCACCACCCTTACCTACATACAATGTTATATGTTGATTATAATATAGGCCATAATTTGAAGGATACCTATTATCATCAATTACATAAACCTTTGAAGATGCAGAGTTTCCAGTAAAATTAGCTTGATTTATATTTAATTTAGCCGATATATAATCACCTTTTTTAACAGCACCAGAGTATACGTGACCATTGTAAACAATATCACCTTCTTCTAATTTTGTACCTTCTTTATATTCACCTTTATCTACAACATTTGAATAAACATAGCCATTATAAACGATTTCACCGTTTTCTAAAACAGTTCCATCTTCATATTTTTCGCCCTTAACGGCATTTTCAATATTATAAACTTTGCCGTCATAAACGATTTCATTTTCTTTTAATTTAGTACCCTCAACATATTCATCTCTTTGAGTAGCATTTGACATGTCATAAACTTTATCGTTATATTTAATTTCATTTTCACCTAATACAGTTTCCTCTTTGTATTCTCCAACAACTTCTGCATTAGTAAAATCGTATATTGTACCATTTATATTGTGTTGGTTTTCACCTAAAGGTGTTCCGTCAAAATAAGGACCAACCTTACTTGCGTTAGCCATATTATATATTTTGCCATCAATCACAATTTCATCACCTGTTGGAGTAACCGGTTTAATATAAGTGATATTTGTGTTGGTTGCATCAGTAATATCGTAGATATAACCACCGTATTCAACTTGATTTTTACTTGCATCAGCTCTAACAGGATCAACGTATTTATCACCTTTTACAAGCCCCTCTATGTTATAAATATAGCCCTCATAAGCGACTTCATTTGCACCCAATGGAGTTTTTGCAACATATTCACCATCAGAATCAATACCATTGATATCATATACGAATCCATTGTATTCAACCCAAGTTGGATTCTTATCCATTTCTGTTTTCAACTCTTCATAACGACCAAGAGTAGCACCAACAGTATAAATCTTGTCATCATGAACAATTTGGTTATCTTTTAAATCTGTATAATAAGGTTCTTTTGTTACAACAACTGCATCTTTATAGATATATCCATCAACTACGATATCTCTTTTATCAGTTCCAATTTGTAAAGGAGTACCAACAACTACTTTAGCACCTTTATCCGCACCGTTATAAATTTTACCATTTACAACAATCTGTCCATCTTCTAACGGTGTTCCTTCGACATAATCATCAACAAATTGCATACCCTCATATACAAATTTTTCACCATTTGCATCAGTATAAACCATTTGGTTATCCTTTAATACCGTTTGAGGAATATATGTTCCTTTATCAACCCAACCTTCGTAAACCGAACCGTTATAAACAATCTGATTTTCATTTAACACGGTTTCATATTGATAATCTTTTACATAACTAGCACCAGTGTAAATATGATTGTCTTTAGGGTTGATAATCATACCATCTAATAATTCTGAGCCAACAACATAGTCAGAAACATAAGTAGCACCGTCAAATACATACCAAACATTATCAACTTTATTCAGAATTTGTCCATCTTTCAATATTGTTTCAGGAATATACAATTCACCTTTAACAGAATTTGCCATATCAAATATTTTACCATCTTGTAAAATATCTGTTGTTTTTAATTCACTAGGTGATTCATATACAGCACCTTCTGTAAGATTAGAAATATCATATATTTTACCGTTATATTCTACTTCTCCTGTTTTCAAAGTAGTACCTGCATTATAAATCGCACCACCTTTTGGTGTTACATAATCATATATCTGTTTTCCATCAATACTAGTACTTATATTTTCAGGAGTAACGTCATAATCACCGCTCAAAATTTGAAGAACTTTTATATTATCTTCAGGGTTTCTATACCCCATATTTTGAACAGTAATATTTTGGTTGGCATAAGTAGCCTTATTTGAAGAATATGTACCAGACATATCATTTGTTGTATTAAACTTAATAGTACCTGTATTATAAATTGCACCACCATAAACAGCAGTGTTTCTTGACATTGTCAAATATGTATATCTTATAGTAAGATTTCCTCTACTCATAACATAGTATGAATAAGCATCAAGTGTCAAAGTTGCATTCAAATCATTAAATATAGCACCACCATAAGTAGCGTTATTATAATTGAATGTGCCACCTACGATATTAGCTGTAGCAGAATCTGTGTTAAAGACAGCCCCACCATAATTTCCTGAACTATAATAATAGTTTGAAGCTGTTGATGTAAAAATACCTTCATTACAGTTTGCAACAGCAGCACCTGCAACAGTTGCTGTGTTAGCATAAGCAGTTCTTTTTTTTGAACTACCAAAAGTAGAACTTCTTACATCTAAATGACCTTCGTTATAAATCGCACCACCTTTGTCTGATGCTTTGTTATGAGTAAAAGTAGCTTTTTCTATAATAGCTGCTTCTGCTTGTCCAACAGGAGTTCTATAAGCTCCCTTATTAGTTGCATTTGTATATATATAACCGTCTACAACAATTTGACCTGCATCAAGTTCTGCACCGTCATAGTACATATCGCCTTTTGTCGCATCAGATATATCATATACGTAGCCATTATAAACTTTTATCGTATCTGTTAATGGAGTTCCTTTGTCATAAGAATTATAAATCGCACCACCTTTTTTTGCAGTGTTTGCTATAAAATTTGAATTTGTAATATTCAATGATGACTCATTATTTTGGTAGTTATACAAAGCACCACCATAAGTTGCATTGTTTGCATAAGTAGTCTTTTTAGTAGCAATTCTACCAAAAGTTGCTCTATCTATTTTCAAATTTCCTTCATTATAAACAGCACCACCATTTTGAGCAGTGTTTCTATAAAAATTAGATTTTGATTTCTTAGTTGAACCTTGAACCGACATTTCACCAACTAAGTTAACCAATGCTCCACCACGTTCAGTTTGAATAATACCATCAACATCAACATATCCATTGTTATTAAAAGATACGTTATATAAATCTACTTTTCCGCCATCATTCGTTACAGCATTTTGGAACCCAATAAATGTAGTGTTTTCTGCATACAAATAACGACTTTCATCATTTTTATTTTTATTGATTTCCATACCAATCAAATGGTCTTCAGCTTTAATTGTCTTATTTTTACCGTAGATATTTAATACGTCACCAATAAGTTTGTTTCTTGTTTGCAAAACTCTATTTTCATCTGGCAAATCTTCCCAAGAATTGATAGAAATATTTTTTTTCAATGTCAAATCATATACAATACCAATGCCATCACTATTAGCATATTGTCTATTAATCTTTGGATAATTAACTGCATAAGCTAATGGATTTATATTTTTATCAATATAATAAGGGTTAGAGAATATAACCTTTCCCTCTGGAGTCAATCTTATTTTATATAGAGGGTTATTGTCATCGTCATACATATATAAAATATTTGTATCCTTACCATCTTCATCTTGCATAGTAATAAAAGAGCTAATATTAGCTTTTGTATCAATCAATGTCAATGTAGAATTAAAATTATCACTACTTGTATTTCCGGCAATAACATTAAAACTATCTTCTGTTAGAATAAAACGACCCGTACCGGAAATTGAATTCAATACCAACTTATCAGATAAAGAATAGTCATAACCTTTATTATTAGAACCTGATACATAGTCCAAATAAACATCAAATCCTAATACTGTATTATTATAAATCGTCACTTTATCAGCCCAAACGGTATTACCAATTTCATTCCAAGACACAGTGTCACTATAAGCATCTGTTCCTTTGTTACTCAAAGAAAAAGTTCCGCCATAAATATATAAATTAGCTCTAGCAGAAGAACTTCCAACATCACCGTTTATATAAACTCCACCACCTCCGCTTGTAGAAACAGATGAGGCAGCTATTGTCTTATTAATATAAATATTAGTCTTGTTAGCTAAATTAATACCACCATCTAAAACAACTTGGTTTCCTTTACTTTGAGCATATAAATATATATTTTGCCCTCTTCCACCCATATAAATATCATTTCTCTTAGAAGATAATGAATCTCTTAGTCCAATCTTGTTTCCCATAAACAAAGCATTATTATAATTTCCACTAATATCTTTGCCCTCTGCTGTGATTGTCAAATCACCATTCATTTGAGCTATTGCAGAACCATTTGTTTTTGAAGAATTACCTATAAATGTTGAATTTTTAATTGTTAAATCTTTTGTTGAATATATAGCACCGCCATAACCTGCTCCGGTAGAACTATCAGATGCACCAGCTGCGTTATTAACAAAAACTGTGTTATAAATAAGGTTAAAAGTACCAGCATTATAAATAGCACCACCATTAGCATTCGCAGTATTCTTTTCAAATAAAACTCCAGAAACGGCATCTAATCGACTTGATTGGTTATTCCAAATCGCACCACCATAATCTGCCTGATTTTCCTTAAATGTAACAGTAGATGTATAAGCGTTTTCATCTTTTTCTACTACACCTGTTATTTGCCCAATAGTACCCAACGTGTTAGAAATAGCACCACCATATTTTGCTAAATTTCCAATAAATTGAGAGTTTTGAATTGATTGAATTGTTCCACCGCTAGCACCGGCTGATGTGCTTCCATTGAAATTATGAATAGTACTATAATACTTACCAAATGAATTTAGTTTATCATTTAACTTATTGCCGCTAAAAACAGCATTATCAATAGATATTATACCGGCATTTTCTATCCACGCCTCAGAAGTGTGTCCAACATAGTTTCCTGTAAAGGTCATAGACTGATTGTTTTTAATAACATATACATCTTGTCCGTTTCTTTTTACAGGGGTAATTGTTGCTGAATTAGCAGGCGTAAACAACGTCACTGATAATACAGCCATTATCAACGTTATAACTGGGTAAAACTTTCTCATAATCAACTCAAATCTCATAAATTTATGTATAAATGTAGTACTACTTACTAACATTATATAATGTTGTTTCAGCAAAATTCAACCCCAATTCAACATTTTAAATAAGATTTCAGCAAAAAATCAATCGTTTAGATTAGATTAATCCACACAAATCGTCAATGCGTTGGATAAAGCTATTCCACCTTTTACTGGAGGCTTGTTTGCAATCGAACCTTTTACATACATAACTGTTGAACCACCACCATCAAGGTTCATAGCATTAACACAACCTAATTTTTTCATATACTGTGCTAATTCTGTCAAAGTCAAACCGATTGAAGAACCCTCACGACCGTCAGCTGTTATCATAATAAACTTATTATCCTTTGTGTAACCAATCGCAGTTCTTGGATTTCTACCTCCAATAGAAAGTAACTTTTGTTCTCTTATATCAACATAAACCTCACCATCTTTTACAAGATAAGGTCCACCACTGATTACATGGTTTACGTGTTCCCACTCTGGCGACATCTTGATATCCAAATCAAGACCTTGTCCAACTCTTACCCCAGACAAAACTGATTGTTGTCCAACAACCACAAACCCAGTTTTTGGAATAAGGTTTCTATTTTTGTTTATAGCAACTACTCTACCGTTATCAACAACTATCTGAACTCCGTTTTTAGGAATACTAGGTGCTAACTGACCCCAATCAGGAGTATAACAAAGAGTATGCACAAATGACATTCTTGGTTGATTGATATTATCAACTTTTATATTATTAAATCCTCCTCTCAATGAAGCATTCAACTTCACTCTATCCATATAAAACCCGTTATCCGAAATACCCATAGCGACACGGTTAAACACAGGACCTGTGTATAACTTTTTGTCAACCATCATTGTTCCTAAAGGACAACCGGTTTGTGGAAGAAAAAAGGCACCATTCACCGCAACTAAAGAGTTATTAGCTCTCGCCATTGAAGTGATTGATGCCTTATGAGAAAGAGTTTTGGAAGCCAAAACTGGTACTACTTTTATATTTTTATTTACAGACAAATCTGCTTCTATAATATTTAATCTTACAGGTTTCCCTTGATAATAACGCACTAACTTAATATGTTTAATTCCCTTATCTACATCGTAAACCTTACAATTAGAGTATTTTCTTCCTATATAAGCATTAAATTCTGCCTCAGACTTTTCTTCAGTCATTACCTTGTCTAAACTTCTTTCTACATGAATAGAGTTTATCAATGGTGGAGATATTATTCCACTAACTATCTTCACATTATCAGCAAAGACTGAAACACTTTGTGAAAGCACTATTGAAGTTGCGATGAACACATTCAAGCACAGCAACAATAGTCTATCCTGATTAAACCTAGAATACAGGGTATCCATATCGTCACCTTTAAATTAGTAGTAACAAGATACCTTTTTTATTAAAGAGTGGTTAATGGGGCTATAACACTCTATAAGGAGCTTGAACCTTACATTAATCATGTTCCACAAAATAACAAATTGTAAACAATTTTTAACCAAAATTAAGCAAAAATTTTACAAAACTAAATAGTGTTAAACCTACACACAGCAAGGTTTACAGCGTTTCAATAATAGTAAAATTTACACTCTAACTAAGAATAATCCATAATACTCGTTTTACAATTAAAGACAAATAAATTGCGATAACACTAAACACTAAATCATATATAAACTTGAACCCAGTTAATGAATATAACAAGTTCTTGATAACAAGCCAGCTTTCATGCCTCAATGACGCAATGAATAATAAAGCTAAACCACCAATCAAGTTTATTATCACAAGTCCGAACACAACTGATTTTATAACATTCTTAAAATTATATTTTCTATTCAAAATAGTTCCAGACACCCAAACTGCAGGGATATATGCTAAAATATAGCCTACACCATATTGGAAAATATATTTCCAACCTCCACCCATCGCAAAGATTGGATAACCACAAAATCCTAGAATTATATACAATAAAACTGTAAATAATGAATATTTTCTATCCAAAAGTCCTAACATAAAAAATACCATAGGAACCTGTGGAATATATTTGATATGACGGACAAAAGCGTGTGTATTTACATCTCCATCAGGAAAATAAAATGACCAATTAGTGAATATGTCTAATGGGAATATCAAGTGTTTAAAATTAATCTCTGTAAACGCAGACACTATTAAAAACTGTAATGCCAAAACAATCACTAACAAAGTGCCTAACCTAAATCTTACAGGTTCGCCCTCATATTTAAAATAACCTAATTGTTTTTCGACACGTTTTGTCATTCTATTGTAACCAATTTTTCTAGTTCACTGATGTTTTGAGCAAACATTGATTTATATGTATCAGAAAAAATATTTTCTGTCCACATAATTAAAGCATCTTCGTTATTATCTTGATAATAACCCTTTCTTGTACCTAGCGATTTAAACCCGTATTTCTCATATAGCTTAATTGCTGGGATATTGCTTACTCTAACTTCTAATGTTATGTACTTAATA
This sequence comes from Candidatus Gastranaerophilales bacterium HUM_9, assembly GCA_002103075.1. Classification (GTDB taxonomy): domain Bacteria; phylum Cyanobacteriota; class Vampirovibrionia; order Gastranaerophilales; family Gastranaerophilaceae; genus UBA2883. The sequence continues at coordinate 9,342 of DABG01000010.1, forward strand.
AATTCATTATAGCAATCTTGCAAAGATTTTACAATAAGGCATTCTGCAACTTTGTTTCTCAAATAATCTTTGCTTGTCGCAATCGTTGTAATATGAGCCTCATCTACAATATGCCAAGTTCCCATATAACCAACAATCAAGCCATCTTCTAATGATGCAGTATAGTATTTTGCTACCTTATTTGATATTTCAGAATAAAAAGAATCCTTTGACCAATGATGGTTTCCAAATGATTCAGCCTCAATTTCAGAAACTCTATCAACATCTTCTTTTTCTAACGGTTTAATTATCAACTTTTTTATAGCCATTAATACCATTCCTCTGGAAGTTCTTCTCCTGGCTCATAAATTCTGTCACCGTCTTCTAACATTATCATTATTGTCAATCTTAATTGACGTTTATAACCCTCTAACGCTTTTTCACGAGTTTTTGCACAGAAAGCAAAACTAGGAAACTCTTTTATTTCAATATAATGATATGGGTTTTGATTAAAATCTAAATCAGTTCCTTCAATCAATGTCCAATTAAGGTTCATATAATAATCAATATCTTTTTTAACATTATCAGTCATCTAGCGAAGTACTCCTTAGTGGCTGTTTCAACATCAAACCCTCTCCACCGATAACATTTGCTTGTTGACCGTCAATATATAAATAAACAGGTTTATTAGTGTTTTTATTTACCGTTTTGATAATTTGATACATTCTTGTATACAAACTGTCACCACCGCCACCAAATTCAAAATCAGATGACAAGTTTATTATAACTTTTAAAGGTGTTTCTTTTACAGAAAGTAACTTTGTAGCCTTAGGAATTTCAGTATACAATCCTTTTCTAACATCAGCTCTAGCAGGCCCTGCTAACAACATTCTTACAGCATATTCAACATCTGACATATTCGCAGAAGTTTTTACTCTTGAAACAGCTACATATACATTACCGTTTCTTGTTGCCTTTGTAAAAAAAACTTCTACAAATTTTTGTTCAACAACTTGTGGCTCAGCTTGAGATTTTTGGTCTTCTATATTTGAATAATCTTCAACTACAGAACGCTCTGCCACTTCAATATTTTTTTCTTTTTGAGGAATCTTAAACTTGCTCAAATCAATATTTTCAAAAGGATTAACATCTTTAAAAAACACTGTTTTTAAATAAACTAGAAGTATTATTAAAAGTACAATTATACCAATTATATTAGTATTATCTTGTTTTTTCTTTTTTCGTCCCATTATTTTTGAACCTTATTTAATGTTACTTTTCCGTTTATATACAATCTGCCATCATCGATTTTTATATTATGGATTTCTAATTGAGTAGTTGCATTATCAAAAACATACAAATTTATACTCGTTAATAAATTATGACTATTCATATACTCTAAAACTTTGTCAGCCAAAGCTGAAGTTACCCCAGATGTATCAATATTATCAAAAATTATTTTACCATCAACAACCTTTACACCTGATGATACAGTCAACTTCATAGGTTTACAAAACGGAAGTCTTATCTTTGAATAAAAAGTTATTTTATCCTTTACTAAACGTGTTTTAACCTTGTCAACACTTACTAAAGGTACACCTTCTGTAAACAACTTTAGCATTTTGTTTGAGGCTAAAGTTTTGTTCAAATCATCTTCTGTAATTGTCATCTCATAAGACATTGGAATATCTGTCACAAACACAATAGGCTTTTTGTTGTATTTAATATAATTGAAATCAGAAAGAGTTTGCATCTTCAAAGTAGATATAAATAATTCATCATCTACTGAGATATTTTCTCCATAGATTTTTGCACCTCTAAACTTACCTTTCTTTAAATCAACCCCACTAAAAGAATCGATTGAAACCTTATATTCGCCTTTTGCATTTTTGTTTAAAACTCTTTTTACAGCACTCTGTGCAATCTTTTTAGCAATAAAATTGTACCCTACAGCATTTGTTGTAACTCTGACAAATTTTGATGCAGTGTCACATTCTGCTGAAAACACAGGGATACTAATAAAATTCACTAACAATAATAATACTAATAATTTCTTCATACTCATAACCATATAGTTTATTTTAGCATAATTTTATGATTAATGATAGAAGAAATTTAAAACCCTGTTCTGATAGAATTCTTGCCAAATTTCTTCTGAATATTATCAAAGCACTTACTCAATTTCAACTCTTTTTCATCAGGTTGAGTAAACAACGACAACTGCTCACCATCATTTAGAGATATTTTGTCAAGTACAACCCCAGTTGCTCTATAAACTATTGATGGATTGTATAATTTTTCAAACATTTCATTTACAGCTTTTTGAACAGTTAACTCAAAATCCGTAGGTTTAATCAATATTTTCTTATCATAAAAAACAGAAAAATCTTTTGCTTTCAACATCAAACCCACAGAAAGACATTTTGCATTATAATACCTCAACCTTGAACACGCCGAATGAATATGTTTTGCTATCTCCATTTTTATCACATTCATATTAGACGAAAACTCACCATCTCCGATTGTAGAAGTATCCTGAATAGACTTTGGTGGCTCTGATTTTCTGCTTACAAGAGAAACAACCTCTCCTAATAATTCATGTTTTAATTCTAAACCTCTAGCTCCTAATTTTAATTTCACCCACGCATCAGTTTTTTTAACAAACTCACCAGCTGTAAAAATTCCTGAACGTCTTAAAATAAGATTATTAGCAGAACCTATTCCTGATATTTCTTCAACACTAGTATCATCTAATACCGATAAAATCTTTCTTGTTCCTACAACAAATATTCCACCTGTTTTTTTAGCTTTATCACTTGCTAATTTTGCTAAGGTTTTCGATAAACTTACCCCGATAGATACAGGAATATCAGTCTTTTCAAGAATTGTTTGTCTTATCATTTTTACAATATCATAATAGTTTTTCTTGAATAATAATTTTGTACCAGTCAAATCAATAAAAGCTTCGTCAACAGACATAATTTGTACATCAGGTGAAAAATTCGTCAAACAATCCATAACTTTTTTTGAATATTCTTTATATTTATCATGATTTGCTATTATATAATTTACATTAGGAAACTCTTTTTTTGCCATAAAAAGTGGCATGCCCATTTTTACACCAACAATTTTAGCTTCTTTTGAACGAGAAAGCACACACCCATTTCCACCTGATACAACACAGGTAGGTGTATTTTTATATTTTGGCATATCTGCTTGTTCACACGATACAAAAAATGAATCGCAATCAACAAGTGCTATGATTCTTTTCTTCATACTCATATTATATTCTATTAAACCTAAAAAACAAAAGCCCTAATTAAAATTAGAGCTTTTGATGTTATCTGTAATCTATAATTGAAAACTAATTTAGTATATTACTATACTGTAGCTGCTTTCTTTTGAATAGAAGCTCCTGGAATAGATTGCCAGTTAGCAGCCATAATTTTCTTGAATGATTTAAGAGCTGTATCTTCTAATTCACCAAGTTCTTCAGCATTCATAATCAATTCACGTAATGGAAGTAATGCTCTTTGGTCACGAAGAACACCTAATGCAGCTGCTGCACCAGCTCTAACCAATTCATTTTCTTTTTCGTTTTTCATAACTTCAATCAAAGCAGGAACAGCTTTTACGTCATTCAACTTGCCTAATGAAGTTACTGCGTAAATTCTAACATTAACCCATTCGTCATATAACATTTTAATAACGTGGTCAACAGCTTTTTTGTTACCAATTTCACCTAATGCTCTTGTAGCATCACAACGAACATTAACTTTTTCATGAGTTAAAGAAGCAATCAAAGCATCTGTAGTAACGTCACCAATTTCGATTAAAGCATCTGTCGCAGTAATACAAACTTGTGGGTTTTCATCATTTAATGCTTCTACAAGAGGTTCTACAACAATTTTACCGCCTAAACGACCTAATGCACGAGCTGCACGAACTCTTACGTCAACATTTCTGTCTTCACGCAAAGATTCAATTAAATATTCAGTAGCCTTAGAATCACCTAATTCACCTAATGCTCTTGCTGCGTATAAACGAACTGAACCATTCTTGTCATTTCTTAATACATCAATCAAAGGTTCAACAGCTTTTGAATCGCCCATTTCACCTAAAACTCTTGCTGCATTATATCTAACTTTTTCAGAACTACTTGTTGTTAAATCTACTAATAATTCTTCAAAAGATTTTTTAACTTGTTTTTTCTTACCAATTACAGATATTGTCATTTAGATAACCTCCGACATATAACATTCTACATTCTATACACTACTATATAAAGTTTATTTGATTGAATAAATTGCTAATTTTTTGTTGATTATGTACTTTTGTAAATTTCAATTTCATATAGTAATGTTTTTCCGTTTCTTTAAGGGTACAAATTACACTTATTAATCGTACTAGTAATATATCATATTTTTAAAATTTTCGCCTTAGTCTTATAAAATTTTTTTTGATTATCTTAATATTTGTTAAAATATAATGCTAAGAATAAGTCTAGGCTTGATTTTTTACATTTACCTATATTATGATTTAGTACTAACTAGGGATAGTAATAATAAATGTACTACCCTCATTTTTCTTACTCCTAACTTCTATTTTTCCTTTATGCTTATCAATAATTTTTGATGAAATAGCAAGTCCTAAACCTGTTCCAACCCCTACACCTTTTGTCGTATAACCTGCCAAAAAGATTTTATCAGTATCCTCTATTCCAACTCCAGTATCACTTATTGATATCACTAATTTTTCATCTTTATATTCGGTTTTAATAGTTATAGTACCGTCACCCTCAATAGCCTGACATGCATTAACCAATATATTCATGAATACCTGATTAAGCATGTTTGGATAACACTTAATCTGAGGGATTTCACCATACTCCCTATTTACTGTAATTCTATACTTTGTTTCATGCCTGATTAAATCAAGGGTCAAATCTAATTCCTTATTAATATCAGCAAGTTGAAGTTCTGCTTCATCAAGTCTTACAAACTTTTTCAAAGATATGACGATTTGGTTTATTCTTTGAATAGCCTCTTTATCTGTCGAATTAATATTTTTAAATAATTCTAACAAATTATCATTATCAATCTTTTCAATCAACCTAGAAAAAATCTCATTATTAGATTTTATTGCTGCCACAGGGGTATTAATCTCATGTGCAACACCTGCAATTAATTGACCCAAAGATGCCATTTTTTCAGAATTTATCAACTGTAACTGTGTATCCTTCAATTCCTGCAAGGTTACTTTTAATTCCTTAACCGTTTCCAAATTCTTTTTATACAAATTCGCATGAACAATCGCAGTTCCAAGTTGAGAAGAAATATTCTCTAAGATATCAATTTCCTCATTAATTTCACGTCTTTGTCTTGATACCAATACAACAACCCCTAATAAATCATTCATATGATTAATCGGAACAACAATTCTCTGAATTGATTCTTTATAAGGCTTAGCAGACATATATTCTTTTATACATCTGGTATGCGAGATTTTCTTATTCGCAACATCTTTCATAACCAGATTATCAAACATAATCGCAATACCAATATCTTCTTCATCAAGAGTTTGCACAATTTTAAATGTGTTATGAGAAAACTCAGCATAATAAGCTCTAAATGCGTTAAAAATAACAGAAAGTTCTTTTAATGTAGGGAGAATTATTGACTCTAAATCAATAGATTCTCGCATAATATTTGATATCTTATTTATCAAAGCCATTTTAAGTGCCTGAGATTGAGCCTGCTGTTTAATAGATTCCAAGCTCTTTATATCCTCATCAAGCAACTGACATTTTTGGTCGACAAACTCTTTTTCTATTTTTAATTTTTCATATTTTTCGTTAGTTGTTACATCTGTAAAAAATACAATCGTATAGCCTTTTCTTTTTAAAGCATTTATATCATAAAAAGAATATTCGTTATTTTTGTTCTGATAACTAACGTGCGTTACAAAATCTTCTTTTGAGCGAATAGCTTGAATTAGTGGCAAATGAAGCTCCCAATCATCGGAATTTAATAAATAAATCTCACTATTAAGTTTATGTGAAAACTTCTTCAAAGTAGTAAAATCCGGAAATGCTCTTTTGAAAGCATTATTCCTATACTTAACATCTCGTTGAGAGTTATTAATTACTAAAACAGGACTATTAAATTGGTTAAAAAACTCAAATTTCTTCATACAACAATTATAAATTAGTAAGCACCAAAAGTCACCTTAATATATTAAAGGCTTTACAAAAAAATACTATTCAGTTATCATAAAGTTATGAAATTAAATTTACGACGCAGACAATTTAGGATTTAAGGCTTGTTTTATAGTTAAAACATCTTAATTTGTATGTGACGAAAAGCAAGACCTTAAAGACTAGGGTCTTATTTTTTTGTTAAATTTCGTAAAAAAACAATTTTAGATGGCAATTTTTAAGATTGTAGAACGTTAAAAATAAAGGAAGGTTAGAATATTGATGATTTTTAATATAAACATTCGACGACGTAATACTATCAAGGCGAACGCTCCAATCGTCTACTTGATGAATTTAGTTTGGGGCTTGTAATACACAGGTAGTATAAGGCAAAAAGAATGGCAATAGTAGGTAAAATATTTTCAACACTAGGGAATTCCCAATCATTAGTACCATTAGCAATAAAAGACTGTGCAAATGGTGCTGGTGCAACAGCAGCTTCAGCTATAACAAGCAAAGATGAAGCAAAAGATAGATTTATGGACGAGTTCGGTTCAGAGGCAATATGGCTTGGTGGCATACCTCTTTTTAAAACATTAACCGACAAAACTTTATTCAAAGCATTAAAATTCGATTCTAAGTATGATGTTAGAAACCTTGCAAACAAAGACATCTACAAAAAAACGCTTGAATACGCTCCTACAAAAGAAATTAAACAAAATATAGAAAGAATCGGCAATAATACTAAAACCTTCAAAAATTTAAACATCGCAAAGTTTATTGTATCTACTTCACTTGCTCTCGGGTCTTATAATCTTCTAACCAACCTTAAACAAAAGTACACTGAGAACAGAATTAGAACAAAACTTCTAAAAGAAAGAGAGAAACAAAGCAAGCTAAAAATGGCTACAAACGAAAATCTTGTGGCAAACGAAGACAAAAACTTTGAAAATCTTGCTAAAATCAGAAACCATGAAAATGACAAAAAAGGTGACGACAAAACAAGTTTCAAAGGGCTTCAAAGTTTCATGCTTGACCCAGTTAAAAACATGTTTGTAATGGACGCAGGTATCACTTCTCAAAGAATTTTGAAATCAAGATCTCCACAAGAATGTATTGGATATGCAATCAAAGAATCAGGGTTCTTATTCTTTATGTATGTTTTAGGTGAAAAAGTACAACAACATTTTGAAAATGTTGCAGATAAAAAACACAACAAATCAATCGCACTTGATGCAAAAGTTCTTGAAAACGACAACTTCAAAGAATCGTTCAAAAACGGAACAATTGTTGATGACCTTAAAAACTTTGCAGATGCAGATAAAGGTGATGGTTCGTTGTACGACTTTATCAAATCAGAAACAGATAAAGGTATTACTAAAGAACACAAAAACGGTGTAATTGATGTAGCAACACAATCTGACATTGTACAAACCTATAAAAAACCTAAAAAATGGTATCAAATATTCAAAAAAGCAGAAGATACACAAATGCTTGATACAAGAAAATACATTGACCTTAAGAAAGTAAGAGAAACTCATTCTAATATCAGCAAATTATATAACCAGTTTGAACAATCAGGACAAACGATTGACGAGTTTTTCAATGGGGTAAGAAAACTAAAAAGAGGCTCTATTATTAAAAATATGGGCTCAACAATAATAGCACTTGGATTAGTACTACCATCTATCATGCTTGCAGATAGACTTTGCAGAGGTAACAACAAAGAGTTTGCAGTAGAAAAAAGAATTAAAAACGAACTCAATGCTCAAGGGTAATAGAGTAAATTTAAAGCGAGCTATACTTTAATTATAAACTCCTGCTATAGACAACTGCCCTTGATTTTTTATTAAAAATGTATTATATTGTCAGTACAATGTATTACAAAAGAGGTACAAAAATGAGTCAAACAAATATAAGTGTAAGAATAGATAACAATTTAAAAAAACAATTTGATAATCTTTGTGACGAATTAGGTTTAACAATGTCGACTCTTATAACAGTATTCATTAAAAAAACTGTTAGAGAACAAGGTGTTCCTTTTGCGATTTCATTAAACGATTATAACCACGATACCCAAAGGGTTATCGAAGATACAGAAAAAGGTATTGGTCTATCAAAAGTTTATGATAATGTAGATGACGTTATGAATGACTTATTAAAGGACTAATAAATGTATAAAATTGTTTACACAAATGTAATGCGTAAAAGTACAAAACTAATGCAAAAACGAGGTAAAGACATGTCTAAACTTCGTGATATCATTGAAATGCTTGCAACTGGCGCTGAATTACCACAAAAATATCTTGACCACTCATTAAAAGGAAACTACTGTGGGTATAGAGAATGTCACATTGAACCAGATTGGTTATTAGTCTATAAAATAGATAAAGGAGCTTTATTACTGACCTTAACCAAAACTGGAACACATAGCGACCTTTTCATATAACCCTAATCCATAACCTCTTTCATGCACTCTAGTGCAACATCTGTCACAAAGTCCATATCAGGTTCTTCAATTATCAATGGTGGATTAAAATAAATAATATCACCCAATGGTCTTAGTAAAACACCCTTCTTCAAAGCTTTTTTATAAATTTGATAACCCAATCTCAACTTAGAATCAAACGGTTCTTTAGTTTTCTTATCCTTAACAAGCTCTATCGCATTAACCAAACCTATATGTCTTACCTCACCAACATTTTTATAATCAGCGAATTTTTCATTGATAATATTATTAAAATAAACAGCTCTTTTGTTAGCTTTTTCAATAATTTTTTCATCTTTAAGTATATTCAAAACCTCAATACCAGCTGAACAGCCTAACGGATTACCAGCGTACGTATGAGAGTGCATAAATGCTTTACCTGTAACATAATCAGCATAAAACGCATCATAAATTTCTTGCGTAGTAACACAAATAGACATTGGCATATAACCACCCGTCAAACCTTTTGACAAGCACATTATATCAGGTGAAACACCTGCCCAATCAAACGCAAACATCTTACCAGTTCTACCATACCCTGTTGCAATCTCATCTGCTATTAAATGAACATTGTATTTGTCACACAACTCTCTTAACTTAGTCAAGAATATCGGTGGATAAATCTTCATACCAGCAGAACCTTGTAACAATGGTTCAACCAAGATAGCGCAAGTTTCATCACCATGTTCTTCAAAAGTTTTTTCTGCAAATTTAAAACATTCACAATTACAATTGCCTCTACATTTACCACAAGGACATCTATAACAATCAGGAGCTTGAACCCTTGTAACATCCATTAAAATAGGTTTATATATTTCAGAGTATAAATCACACGCACCAACTGACAAAGCTCCTATTGTTTCACCATGATACGCATCTGTAAGAGCCATAAACTTCTTCTTTTGAGTATTACCCGTTTGTTGATGATATTGAAAACTCATTTTCATCGCCATTTCAATCGCTGCAGAACCGTTGTCTGCAAAATTGAATTTACACAATCCCTTAGGTAATACTTCAACAAGTCTTTGACATAAAGTAATCGCTGTTTTATGAGTAAAATTAGCAAAAATAACGTGTTCTAATCTATCCAACTGTGATTTGATGGCATTATTAATTCTTGGATTACAATGACCTAACAAATTACACCACCAAGAACTCACAACATCTTTATAACATTTTCCATCTATATCATATAAATTTATACCATTAGCATGGTCTATTACAATTGGAGGCAATTCTTCATAATCCTTCATTTGTGAGCATGGGTGCCAAATATATTTTAAATCTTCTTCTTGCCAACTATTCATAACTAATCCTCTTTAAATAATTCTTCTAAAACCTCTTTTTCAATTTCGATATCTTTTTCATCTTTTCCAACAGTAGCTAACACATTCAAACCTGTAATTTTTTCAATCATATACAAATTATCTCTGTGCATAAAATCGTTTTTATCAAAATTGTTCAAAATAATTCCTTTAATAGGAATTCCACACATTTCTGTATATTCAACTGTCGTAATAACTGAATTAATCGTTCCTAATCCACCATCAGCAACAATTATAACATCTTTATTCAAATACTTAATCAAATCAGGCATCAACAACAAGTCGCTTTTTTGTACAGCATCTCTTAATGGACAAGTTATTCCACCAGCACCTTCCATAAGCATATAATCATAATTCTTACTTAAATTCTCATAATCTGTTTCAATCTTTGATAAACAAATCTCAACCCCTAATCGTTTTGATGCTAAGTGAGGAGAAATAGCTTCTTCAAAACAATATGACAAACAGTCTAATGGTTTACAATCCAATTTTGCAGTATCTACAACAAACTTACAATCTCCTGGGACAAGTTCTCCATCAGAATTTCTCTCTGCACCACTTAATACAGGTTTAAAATAGCCACAATTAAATCCATAATCACGCATTTTTTTAACCAATAATCCTGATATATATGTTTTTCCTATATCCGTGCCTGTTGCTGTTACAAATAAACTCTTTGTCATAAAACCCTCCACAACAATTATAGCACTTTAAAAAAATAAAGGGTCAAACTTTCGCCGACCCTTTTAAGACTTGTATTATAAAATCTTATTATTTTTCAAAAGTAACTTTCAAAGTTTCTTTTGGATTTAAGCTTGAATTGTTAGAATATTTTGGAGCTACAAGATATCTAACTTCATCAACAAATTCGTATCCAACACCGAAAACACCACTTGCTACGTTTTCAACTGTGTTCCATACATATTTACCAACAGTTACAAATGATGCACCGAATTTCTTAGCACCAGCAACTGGTTGAAGTGAGAATGTGTTAACTAAACTATTAGATAATTCATCACCATATTTTTCAACACCGTTAGAAGTTAACAACGCTTGTTGAGAAACTGTTCTACCTGCAACACCTAAAACTCTAGCTGAAGCAGAAAGAGGAGCTCCTACCAATCTAGCTACGAAGTTTGCATCTTTAGCACATTCTGTAGATGCTTCAAATACTGTTTCTGGTAATGCAGTTACGCAATCGCCGTCTTTAACTTCTTTAAATTGAACTTTGATGTAACCAGTATTGCCAACACCCGGTCTAACTACTTCTGATACAATACCTTTAACCTTAGCACCAGCAGGGAATGTCTTACCTGCAACTGTTGCATCTTTTAATAAAGTAGCTGTAAATGTATCACCTGCATTAGATGTTCTAGCGCTTAATCTTTCATCAATCTTGATTAACATGCCACCACAAGAACCAGCGTTTACACGAGCAGTAGCTGCACTTGGGTTATTCTTCAAATATTCACTTAATGCACCTACTAAATAAGTAGTTTGTTCTTTTGTCAAATATTCATTATTAATCAAAGCATTTTCATCAGGAACTGCGTTTAAAATACCTGTTGCCAAAACTTCGTTTGTTGCACCAACTGCCCAATTTGGAATGTGTTTAATTGCTCTATTATTAAATTTTGGAGTAGCAGTTTTACTATGAGCTACATCAAAAATCTTAGCTAAAGTACAAAATACTTCTGCTTTTGTAACCTTTTGTTCTGGTTTAAATGTTTTATCTGGGTAACCAATCATAATATCAGCAGCTAAAGTTTCATCAATAGCTTGTTTTGCCCAATATGTTGAAGGAACATCAGAATATTTATCTGTCTTTTTAATTTCAGACAAGTTCAAACCATCAGCCAATGTTTGAGCCAATTCACCTCTCAACACAGGTGCTGTTTTGCTGAAATTACCATTTTGAGCAAACTTATCAAGTTCTTTCTTAGCAAAAGATTTAATTAATACGTTATCTTTAGAAATAACTGTTTTTGCACAAGAACATTTTTCAATTTTACCACCAATAATGCTACTTGTTTTTGCACAAACATCAACTTGAGCTTCTGAACCGAACAATGTTGGGTGAGCATAAGCCTGAATTTGTGGTTTTTCGCAAGCCATTACTGATGAACTCATTACAGCAACAGATGCTAATAATACTAATGTTTTTTTCATACTTTTCTCCTTTAGAAAATATAAAACTTCTCTTTTTCTCAATTATATAAAATTTTTCTTGATTCGTAAACCAATTATTGCAAATTATGAAAACTATTATTGATTTTCAATTTTTCTCATAGTAGGGAACGCAATAACGTCACGGATAGTAGGAGAGTTTGTCAACAACATAACAAGTCTGTCAACACCCATACCCATACCACCAGTTGGTGCTAAACCATATTCAAGGGCATTGATATAATCCTCATCGATAGACATAGCTTCTTCGTCACCATTAGCCTTTGCTAATGCTTGTGCTTCAAATCTATATCTTTGGTCGATTGGGTCTGACAATTCAGAAAACGCATTTGCAATTTCCCAACCATTTACTCTTGTTTCAAATCTTTCTGTTAATCTATCATTATCTCTGTGAGCCTTAGCTAATGGTGAGATTTCTCTAGGATAATCAATGATATGACAAGGTTGAATTAAAGTTGGTTCAACTTTTTCTTCAAAGATAGCGTCAATTACTTGACCCCAGTTCATATCATCATCAACTGCTACGTGAAGTTCTTTTGCTTTTTCAACAGCTTCTTTTGCAGTAAAGATTTCCATAAAATCAATACCTGTTGCCTCTTTAACAGCACCTAACATAGTTTTTCTATCCCAAGGTGGAGTCAAATCGATTTCATTTTCACCATATTGGATTTTTGTTGTACCTAAAACTTCTTGTGCTACATAAGCAACTAAGTTTTCAGTCAATTCCATCATATCGTTGTAATCAACAAATGATTGGTATAACTCAATCATAGTAAATTCAGGATTGTGACGAGTATCAATACCTTCATTTCTGAAACATCTGCTCAATTCAAAGATTTTATCACTTAATCCACCAACCATAAGTCTTTTCAAATGAAGTTCAGGAGCAATTCTAAGTGTCAAATCCATATCTAAAGCGTTGTGGTGAGTTATGAATGGTCTTGCATTTGCACCACTTGCTTGAGTATGTAACATTGGAGTTTCTACTTCTAAAAATCCCTTATTGTTCAAATATTCTCTAATTTTTTGAATAATCAAACTTCTTTTTCTGAATGTATCTCTTGTATTTTCATTCATTATTAAATCAACATATCTTTGACGATATCTTGTTTCTTGGTCAGTCAATCCATGGAATTTTTCAGGCAAAGTTTGTAATGATTTAGACAAAATTGTATATTCTCTTGCCTTGATAGAAAGCTCACCACGTGGAGTTCTTCTAATAGAACCATAAAATCCCATAATATCGCCAACATCAACTAACTTAAGAGTTTTAAATTTATCAACGTCCATATTTTCTTTGTGTGAAAAGATTTGGATTTTACCAGACGTATCCATCAAATCAATAAACATGCCTGAGTTTCTGATAGCCATAACTCTACCTGCTACAGAGTAAAAATCTTCTGTTTCTTCACCTGCTGGCAAATCTTTGTATTTTTCTTGTAATTCAGCAGCTGAAATATCTTTTTTATAAGAATATGGATATGGATTAATCCCTTTATCCATTAATTCTGTCAACTTTTGCAAACGTCTTTGACGCATTGTTTCTTTTGCAGAAATAGGTTCTCTTGTAGTATTTTCTGTCATTATTTTATCCTCATTTTAACTAATTTATATATTTTAATTCTAACATAAATAAATATTTATACGTTAAAATGATTGTAACATTTATCTATATTGTCAATTATTATTGTTTTTTTGTTCATATTTAATTGAAGAACAGGACTTCCCAATTTTACCACACCAATTTCATACCAAGAATTTAATTTTGGTAACAAACTTTTTGGAACAGTTGCCACGAGCTGATAATCCTCTCCACCATACAATATTTTTTCTATATAATTATCTGGGAAAAGTTCTTTTAATTTAGCATCGAATTTTATCTTATCAAAATCAACCACCAATGTTTTTTTACTTGCTTTCGCTATCTTATAAAGAGCATCAACAAGTCCATCTGATGTATCCATCATTGCATAAGGTTCATCAATATTTTTTGATATAAGTTGAGATTCATTTAATTTTGCACAAGGTGATATATGAGCTTCTATAAGCGAATTTTGTTGAGCATTGCCATTTAATAATAACTCTAAACCACCTGAACTTGAACCGTGAAATCCTGTTGTCACGATTATTTGGTCTTCTTGAGCATCTGCTCTTGACGATATCTTACAATCAGACGTCAGACCAATAGCACAAATAGAAACAACTATTTTATCAGAACCTGTTATATCACCACCAATTATTTCTACATTATCATATAAATCAAGTGCTTTCTTTGTGCCTGTATAAAACTCTTTTATAAAATCTTTTGAAGTTTCAGATGGCAAAGAAAGTGCAATAGAAACATATCTAGGAACAGCACCTGAAGCCGTTACATCACTTATATTAACCATTATAGATTTATAACCTAATTGAGCAGGAGTAAAATAATCCATCTTAAAATGAACATCTTCTACAAGACTATCTTGAGTAACTACTATTCCTAAATCTTTTAGGTACGCACAATCATCACCAATATATTTGTCACCTATAATCAATTTTATCGTTTCTAAAAAAAGTTGTTCTTTCATAGGATTATTTTAACAAAAAACTTTAGATATCAAAAGTCGGGCTGAGGAATAAATTCCTCAGCCCGACTTACAACTTTTTTCTCTACCGAATTTGATATATTACTATATTATACTTCTTTATTATTGATTGCGTACATAAATGCATCAAAGAATCCTTCAGGAGCGTCTTTTGGCAAACTTTCGATAATTGAACTATATGTTTGACCACCATTTGAAATTCTTGTTGCAGAACCATTGTTGAAAGCTGTTAATGTTTGAGCAACAACTTCTGGTTCATCTTCAAAAATTTCATCAAGTTCAGCTAAATTAAATCCAGCTTCTTCCATCGCATTTATTGCTGTAAGAGTAGACTCTGCAACTTTTGCTTCTGTTTGAGAAACACCTGCTTCTTCAAACATAAACGCTAAATCTTCATCAGAGAAAACTGGAGAATTAGACTCTACAGGCTTAGAAAAAGATGCTCCAAACACTTCATTTGTATCAATACCTTTTTCTAACAAATCCTCTGATGGAACTTCTGTAGGAGCTTCTGTTCCGAAAGTAGAGGTAACGTATTCTTTTTCATTAGTATTATCTGTTGAATTAACATCATTTGATTTATTAAAAGCAGATGTAAAAAATCTAATATCGAAAGAACCCATTTATATTCTCCTATTCCTTGTTTTATTTCCTGTGTATATATAAAGTATATCCAAACAAAAAAATTGCCTTTTTGTTTTGCATGTTGTTAACAAATGTTACAAAAAGAGCTAAAATCCTTTTATATAGTATCATTTAATACTCTGTAAAAATTTCGACACTTGAAAAAGTGTACTACATATAGTACACTGCAAATATGAAATTGTTAAATATGTGAAAGGACAACACAATGGGTAAATTTGAAAATTTTGATATAGATAATGAAATCATGGAAAATTTAAAAACCGATGAAGATATAAAAGAATGGTTATCACTTAGCCTTGAAGATTATATGAATGACGGTGATTTAAACTCTTTTGTAAATGCCTTAGAATATGTTGTCAGAAAAAAAGAAAATATTTCTATTATCTCAAAAAACACAGGAATATCACGTAGCAATTTATATGCTATATTCAATGGGAATGTAACACCACAATTTAATACCATTTTAAAATTATTAAAAGAACTCGGCTACAAACTTAAAATTGCCTAAATCCTATCATAGCTATAGTTAGGGGTTATGGAATAAGTTTCAGCTTTCTTAAGTTCAAGTTTTGGTGGTTGAGGAAAATATGGACTATCATTTCCTAAACATTCTTGCTTGTTGAAAAATAGAACTATACATTTATTTCCACGAACTTTTGCACTTTCATAGATAATCGCATCAACTCCTAAGATTGTTTTACAATACTCTGCAAACACTTGGATTGGAGCATATCTAATTGAAGCAAAATCGCTCACAGGCAAAACAAGTTGTTTATTTAGATAGTGGTAAAAATGATACATCTCTGCTTCTCTATAATGCTCTGTATCAAAGAAACTTGGACATTTTAGACCTTTTATTTTTGTCAAATCAAGACAGTTAAAAGTTTGTAAAGTCTTAAATTCAGCACAAACTGTATAGCTTGAAGACTTTGTTGTTGATTCTCTCAATGCAACATCTTTTTTAAACGCACCATAAAAAACAGAGATTCCCTCAGCACTCATACGGTTTGCTTTTGCAAGATTGTCTGGTGGTGATACAAGTTCTTCAACGTTTGTTTTAATATCTTCTTTCTTGTTGAAGGCACGACATCTGAATAGGGTTGTATTACTAGGTAAATCGTGAATCATGTTGTAGTTTTTTAAGTCAGACGCTATGTTATCAAGAATTTCAAGAGGTGATAATACACCTGAATCTGATGAAGATTTTTCTGAAAAGAACATGTATCTAGATTTATGTTTTATAAGGTTTGAGAACCTTTGCCAAGAGTATTTTAAAGATTCATCAATATCTAGACCATAAGGGTCTGATTTACACCACGTCTTTTCCTGAATTACGGGTTTTAAGTCGTTTATCAACTTTGAATTAAAATCTATACCTAATTTATCAGCGATTGTTTGCAAGATATCTTCTGTATCATAGATTGCACAAATATCACCGTTGTAGACTTGTTCACCATAATTATTTACATCTTCATAGTAGAAATTAATTGTTTCCATAATCTTTTTCGTGAACAATTCCATCGAAATAGATTTTTTTGATTGACCACAATAAGAACAAACTTCTTCAGATGTAGCATTTTCGATAATCCAATTTTTAAGATATTCATCATTTATGCAATCAGCACAGATATAGCCTTCGATATCAACAAATCCTCTATCTTCAAATTCAATTTGTTTATCCTTGTCGTAACCCATAAAAAAACCTTTATCTATGACTATTTAAACAAATTTTTCTAATTTATGCAAGGATTATTTAACTATATAATAATAAAAACGAATACTAATACTAATTTTTATTTTTTTTTAATTTTATTTTAATTCCTAATATTGTTAAATATTTACACCCACCACTATTTTTGATAGAAAATATTTTTTCTAAAAGAACTGATATTCTTTTTTTATTTTTATTATATTTCGTTACTTTTATATTTTCTCCATAATTTTGTGAAATAATGTTTGATATTTCTTTGGCTATTTTATAATACACTTCTCTTTCATAATGGCGTATATTATCTTTTAACTGAGAACGTTCGGACACAAATTTTCTTACATCAACCAAGTATGTATTATTATTGTCTTTAACAAATTCATCTACTAATTTATTCATTTCAATATGGACTTTATACCTATCCACTTCATTTTTATTTTCATAAGGAACTTCACAGCCATTTAACAATATCAAAGTTGTTTCATTCCCAATATGATTTCTAATAAACTTGAGATTTTTTATAAAATCTTCATCTGAAATTCTGCCAATAAATTCAAAATTTTCTTTAAACCAAGTATAATCTTGATTAATACCATCTGTAAAAGAATCAAAATTAAAAGGTTTCTCATAATTACCAAATGCAATTTTTATATTTTTATTTTTCTTAAACTGGTAAACTGCCTGTGTATAATCCATTAAAACAGACAAAATTATTACATTATATTTTTTTGAGAACAATTCTGTTTTAAAATTATCTTCCCATATAAATGGAACTTTTTCTTTAATTTCATCTAATTCCTGATAATTATAATAACTGTCTAAAGCAAATACACTATGATCTCTATGATATTGTCTATAATTAAACTCTGTGACAAAATTTTTAAAATGAATATATGGCTCCATCTGTCTTAAATCACATCCCCCACGTAACAGAACAGAGACATCAAATGTATCCTTATCAATTTTAATATCATTCGATTTTTTATTTATCCAATTTGGACAATAATCTTTTTTTACATCTGATATAACATCTCCAACCTTTTCAAAATCTGGATAATTTAAAGTAGCATAAACATATTGTTCAACTCCCATACCAATTGTTCTACAAGAAAACAAGAAATGTTTTGCTTTATTTTTAATAAGTGAAACAAAACCAACAATCCCATAATCCCCATAATTATCTTTGACACGAATATAACAATTTTTGTAATTTTTATTTGACAATAACTCTTCTAACTCATGTTCATTTAATCTGATTTTTGTATAGTTTAATTGGTTACTTCTGTTTATTAAATCTAAAATTCGTTCTTTTTCATTCTCACAATCATAACAAATATCAACTTTTATATTTGATTTAATTAAAAACTCATCATTTGACGAACAAGAGTTTTGAGCAACTTGTTTTTCTTCTAATACTTTGAATTGTTTCAAGCGTTTATGTTGTTTATCTTCATTTCCTTTCAAATATTCAGAATTTAATAGTTCTGAGATTATAGTTGGTTCAGCTACACTAATCTCAGGTAGAATTTGCTTTGCCTCTCCTAAGTTATGTGGATTATCATCTATAAACAAAACATTAACAGGTCTTAGCCGGCATTCTTCAATAATTTGTTTGATTTGAGCACCTTTAGGATTCCAATTTATTTTAGGAAATACAAACAAATCCCAAATTCCGAGCTCTGAAAGTTTATTTTTAACCACTTCATAATCATTTTTTGATGATATTGAATTCATTATTCCTCTATCAACAAATGATTTTATTAACTCGACATTATCAGAATTTATTTCAACCTCCTCTTCAGAAATAGTTCCCTTCCAAAAAGTATCGTCCATATCCCATATAATAAGTTTTATATTGTTATTTAGCTCATGTGTCATCTTTATTCCTCCTGCCCATAATAAGCGTTTATCCTTGTCGTAACCCATAAAAAACCTATTTTCCATGACTATTTAAACAAATTATTCAGATTTATGCAAGGAAAATATTAGATATATTCAATTAAATATTTTCTATAAGCATCAAAATTTTTATAAAAATCAGACTAATGTACTTTTTTACTACTTTTAAATTTAAACTTTAACCCCAAGACTGTTAATTGTTTTCTTTTTTCATCAGGAGTTCCAATATTTCTTATAGAAAAAATATTTTCTAAAAAAGTATTTTTACGAGGAACAAAAACAGGTTTAGAATATTTTTGATAGAACTTTTTATATTCTGGTAACACATCACACTCGTATACAATAGATTTTTTATCCCAATTATCAAATCGTTTACATACTTCGCTAAAAACTTTCAAATCAATATTAACACGTTCTTTCAAAGGATAGTTTTGTATTACATCATATCCATCAAGTGCATCTATATTAAAAATAGCCTTTAATGAAACTTTTGATGATGATAAAAACGTAATAATTTTATCAATTTGATTTAATAAATTTACATAAGTTTCAACAGGTAAAGGTTTTAAATCATCAGGAATATCAATTATTTTACAACTACATTTTTCTCTAAGACTTGACAACAAATTTATCTTACTTGTTGGGTGTGGCTTTAATATCACAAGAGAATTATCCGTTGTGTATTTATTTATAATATCAACATAAATATTTATTTGGTCATCGTCTTGCATACAGAACCTTTTATCCTCAAGACGAGATGACAACAATAATATTTTTTTATCATATTGAGAAAAATCTGAACTGATAGAGTTTGCAAAATCATCAACTTTATGTTGAATTTCTTTATCACGTTTAATTATATCCAATAATATTTGAGGGTTTGTAGCTGAAATAGGTACACCCGTAATATCTACAGAATCGTCTTTTTTATATGGCGCTAAAGCTATAATTTCATCAGGTGATTTCAATTTAAACAATCTTTTTTTTGATGTATTTTGGTTAAAATTAATCAACTTTGAATTAGAAGGATTATTAATCAAACCTGAGCCGTCGCCATACATAACGAAATGAGCATTTGGATAAGCAATCGTAAGATATATAAAACTACGACTACCTTCTGAATAAAAAACTTCAGAATAGTCATTATTATCTAATTGTTTTTTAAATATTGATGCAATATCTTTTTTTAATAGACAATTAAAATAAATCTTATTAAAAAAATTAACTTTCCGTCTTAACAATTTTTTATCTATTTCATCATAAATAGAACTATTAATGAGATAGAGGTTTTGAAAAACTTCATTCATTTTTATATAATTCAAAAACTCCTGTGAACATTCATTTTTAGTAAAAAAAATGTCTATATTAACTTCATCTATAGAATATTTAGTTAAAATAGAAGCTAAACCTGTATACAAGTATGTTAAACTTTGACATTGTAACAATATTTTCTTTTTAGAATTCATCATAAACCACCTTTTTTACTCTTAAAAATCATCAACACTAAGAGGAGTACCAAAATACAAATCTTTGTTTTCAATTTTTGCAAGATTAAATCCATGTGCAAAATGTGGACAATGAACAATGAACGGTATATCTAATTTTTTCCATTTTTCAATCGTATCTGTCATATTCGGCACAACATACAATTCAATATAATCATACACTCCATCATTATACAAACGAATTGCCTCGTCATAATAATAATCTGTATTTATTGACCCAAGTTTTAAACCGATTTTATACATTGTACATAATCCTATACTTCATTTCTGCAATTTTCCAATCTTCTTCATTATCAATATCTTGAACAGCTGTTTCTGGTAACTCTATTGGAATAGTTGATTTACAATACAATTTCTGTTCTTGTCTTAATGCAAATGTTTTTAAACAATAAAATTGTCCACAATCATGATAATATGGAGTAAAATCTTGACTTCTTACATTATAATTTTCAGGGTATAACATCTTTACTAATCCATTTTCGATAATCAGCCCCCTCTGTGGTGGATAAGAGTATCTAACAATAGGTAATACACTATCAACATTTGATTTTATAAGTAATTCCATTGATTCTTTCAATATTTTTGGTGTTATAAATGGCGCAGTAGGATAAATACAAGCTACATATTCAAACTCTTTACCTAATTGCTTATATTTATCTAAAACTTCTATCAACACAGGAGCTGTCATTGCCATATCATTCGACATTTCAGGACTTCTATAAAACGGAACACTAGCTCCATAATGTTCAGCTATTTCGGCAATTTCAATATCATCAGTTGACACCATTACTTCATCAAAAATTCCACAATCCAATGCTGAATTTATAGAATATGAAATGATTGGTTTTCCTAAAAAATCTTTTATATTTTTTCTAGGTATTCTTTTACTGCCACCACGTGCAGGAATTATTGCCAATGTTTTCATTTTAGTATTTCCTTTAATATTGCTACATCTCTTACAAAATCATCTAAATTTGTTTTCGATTTTTTATTTGTTTCAATCGTTATATTTATATTTTGGGGAATCATTGACAAAATTCGTTTTATGTCAAGGTTTCCGTCACCTAAATTAAAATGTTTATCTAATGTCGTATCTATATCTGTATCACTTAAATGAATTCTTTTAGGTGAAAGGCTCAAAAATTTTTCTATATATAAATATGGGTTTATTCCAAAACTATTTGCTGCACAAACAGCATGACCAATATCTAAGCAAAAACCACAATTAGAGTTGTTTATTATATATTCTATTTCCTCAAATTTTGAACCTACATAAAAAGCTTCATTAACAAACGGAAGTGTTTCATAAGGCTTATTTTCAATCAAACTTCTTTTATCACTAAATGATGATAATTGTTTAGCTGTTTCTTTATAATTTCCACCTGAACCTCCGTGAAAAACTATCACTGAAGCATTTAATTCATCTGCATATTTTTGAACTTCTTTATATAATAATAAATTCGATTCTCTATATTCAGGCTTTGATAAATTCATTTTGTGAGCAAAATGAGGTGCATGAATATCAAATGGAATAGAAAGAGTTTTCCATTTTTTTAATAATTCAAGATGAGAAGGAACTATGTATAATTCTATATAATCAAATATTTTTTGTTTATATAATTTACAAGCTTCCTCTAAATAAAAATCTGTATTAATATTCCAAAGCTTTAGTCCGACCTTAACCATTATATATCACCATGTACTAAACAATCACCCTTAACCTTATCCACATTCAAAGTTTTATTTAAAACTAAATCTACTTCAAATGGGAAATATGAATTTTGTGGTGCTGGTCTTAAATACTCTATATCATCTAGAGTAATCTTTTCACCACATTTTTTATCCTTTGTTAACCTTATTGAACGTCTTTGTATAATAATAGTGTCTTGCTCATTATCCTCTACACGTTTTATTCCATCTCCTAAAGCATTCTCTAGTTCTCTTGTTCTTAAAACCATTTCTTTCCAAGTATTTGGATTCATCGCAAATTTATGGTCAGGACCAACTCTATTATTATCATCTGTAAAATGTTTTTCTATAACTCTTGCACCTAATGTTACGGCTCCTAACACTGCACTGTGTCCAAATGTATGATCTGATAACCCTAAAATAACATTAGGGAAATATTGTTTAAAAGTATTTAATACTCTTAAATTCACATACTTCATATTTTTTAAATCTGCTGTATAATTTGTATTACATTGCATTAAAACAACATCTGAATTATTTTTAGAAATCAAATCCATAGCTCTTATAACATCATTCATGTCAGATGCACCTGTTGCCAATAAAATTGGTTTATTTAATTTCGATATTCTTTCCAAAAATTCAGTCCACGTAATATCACCTGAACCAATTTTATATGCATTAACATACTTGTCAATTTGTTCTATTGCTTCATAATCATAAGGAGTTGTCATAAATTCAATATCAACTTCTTTACAAGTTTTTATCAATTCCTCATTCCATTCTCTTTTACAATGATATTCATCATATATTTCTGCAACAGATTTATCCCAATTATCCTGATGAGATTTTATCCCTTTCAAATGCTTATATCCATAGTCACTAACGATTTTTTCTGCTAGGAAATGTTGAAACTTTGCACAATCAGCTCCAGACTCTTTTGCTAAATAAATTAACTCTTTTGCTCTATTTAAGTCCCCATCATGATTAGCTGCAATATCTGCAATAAAATATGTAGGATATCTTAAACCAATTTTTTTAGTTCCTATTCTTATTTCTTTATTAAACATTTTGATAATCCTTTTTTAATTGTAATATAACTTCCTGTAAGGTAGGGAGTTTATAACCTAATATTGATTCTGCTTTTGAAACATCTAACCCTAAACTATTTGCTCTTTTTGAAGATAATGATGAAACTTTACCTACAGAAGTATTGTCTAAAGAAAAATTGAACACCTCAGCAACAGCTTCTATAAACTGTTTTTTTGAAAACACTTGTGTGCTTGCCAAATTTATAATCCCACTCACATCTTTTTCTAAAATATCAAACAAACATCTTGAAAACTGAGAAACACTAATACTTGATGTAAAATAATCATCAAACATTGTTATATGTTCATTTTTATTAAATGAATTTATAACCCATTCTACGAAAGTAGGATTTTCTTTTATACCTTTAAATCCTACAATATTTGTTCTTATAACTAAAGAATTTGAATTGGTTAATGCAAACATCTCTCCTGAAAATTTAGTTCTAGCATATTCATTTAAAAAAGACACTTGAGCATCCTCATTATGTTTTTGGATACCATCACCATTAAAATAACCATCTGTAGAGATATAAACATATTTAAAATTATATTGAGTAGCTAAATCAGATAAAATAGCACTTGGTCTTGCATTTGTTTCGTATGCGAGTTTAACATTTTCATCACATAAAGTATGATTAATAATTGCACAAGTATTAATTACAATATCAGGCTGAATCCTTTTAATATATTGTTCCAAGCTATCTATAGCTGTAACATCTACCTCTGTTCTTGTAGTAGCAATTATGTTCTTATCACGCAACAGCCCTTCTTTTACAAGCGCCCTTCCTAACATTCCATTACTACCTAAGATAATAATCTTAACATTACTATTTCTTGCCATTATTACCCACAATATTTGTTAATATTTACTAATTATCAACTTATTCATGTCATAATTTACTAATATTGTCAACCAAAATTAGTATTTTTTATCATTTTCTCAAATTATAATTACTTCATTTTGTGATTACATAAATTAGACAGATATATCCTTTATTAACTTTTTCATATCCTCAACAGTTAGCCATCTGTCGTTGTTTCCTGAATGGTATTCAAAATCAGGTGCTACCTGTTTTGCATTTGGATAATCATATTTTATTTTTTCAAACTTCATTTGAGGTAATATTATATAGAAATCTTTAAACTCTATTGTATTTGGAGCATCTTCTTTCGTAATCATTTGTTCATGAATTTTTTCTCCAGGTCTGATACCTACCTCTTTTATTGCTAAATCTGGCGCTATAGCTTTTGCTAATTCAGGCATTTTCATAGATGGGATTTTCTTTACATATAATTCGCCACCGTGCATATGTTCTACTGCTTCTAATACCATTTCCACTGCCTGTTCTAACTTTAACCAAAAACGAGTCATTCTTAAATCTGTAATCGGTAGTTCTTTTGCTCCTTCTTCAACTAACTTTTTAAAGAATGGTATTACAGAACCTCTTGAACCTGCTACATTTCCATATCTTACTACTGCAAATCTTGTATCTTTTGAACCTGAGTAAGAATTGCCTGCTATAAACAATTTGTCTGAACACAACTTTGTTGCACCATATAAATTTATCGGTGCACAAGCTTTATCTGTTGACAAGGCAACTACTTTTTTTACTCCTTTGTCTATAGCACAATCAATAATATTTTGAGCTCCATGAATATTTGTTTTTATCGCTTCAAATGGATTGTATTCACAAGCTGGAACTTGTTTTAGCGCTGCAGCATGAATAACTATATCGACTCCGTCAAACGCCCTCATCATTCGTTCTTTATCTCTTACATCACCAATGAAAAATCTTAGCTTATCTAAATGTGGCTTGAATTCAGGCATATTTGACATCATAAACTGTTTGAATTCATCTCTTGAATATACAATGACTTTCTTTACATTTGGATATTTTTCAAAAACCGTTTTAATAAATTTTTTACCAAAACTACCTGTTCCACCTGTAACCAAAATTGTTTTACCGTTTAGCATTATATATTCCTCTCTTTATTTTTTGAACAAAATCGTTGTTTTGTTGTGTTCAATTATAACATAAACGTATAATTTAAACATTAAGTTACCATCAGCGACTATTTGTTTTTACATTTAGTTAATAATTGATTAATATTAAATTTTTCCAACACAAACATATTCAAATCCACGTTGAACAGTTCTTTCCATGTTATATTGGTTTCTACCATCAAATATAATCGGTGTTTTCAACAATTCTTTAATTCTATCCATATCAGGACGTCTAAATTCGTTCCATTCTGTTAATAACAATAGCGCATCTGCATTATTCAATGTTTCATAACTAGATTTTGCATAAGTAATTCTGTCTTGAAAATGGTATTTTGCTGAATTCATAGCTTTTGGATCATACGCCTGAACTTTTGCACCTCTATTCAACAAATCGTTAATAATAGTAATAGCAGGAGCTTCTCTCATATCATCTGTTTTAGGTTTGAAAGCCAGACCCCAAACAGCAAAAGTTTTGCCAGTCAAATCTTCACCAAATCTAGCAATAATCTTATTTATAAACAATTGTCTTTGCTGTTTGTTTGTTTCATCAGCAGATTTAATAATATTCATATCAATACCGTTATCGGCACCCGTCTTAATCAAAGCCTTAACGTCTTTAGGGAAACAGCTACCACCATAACCTAATCCTGGGAACAAGAACTTATTTCCAATTCTTGAATCTGTAGACATTCCAACTCTTACCATTTCTGCATTAGCACCAACCTTTTCGCAAAGTTGAGCAATTTCATTCATAAACGAAATTTTTGTTGCTAAGAATGAATTTGAAGCATATTTTGTCATCTCTGCAGATTTTACGTCCATTACAATAACACGGTTACCTGTTCTAAAGAATGGTGAATAAATATCTTGCATAATAGCAGTTGCTTTTTCTGAGTTTGAACCAATAACAACTCTATCTGGCATCAAAAAATCGTCAACAGCGTTACCTTGTTTCAAAAATTCAGGGTTTGATACTACATCAAAATCATAATCCGTATGTTTTCTAATTATTTCAGTAACTTTTTCTGCAGTACCAACAGGAACGGTTGATTTATCAACAATAACTTTATAACCGTTCATTGCTTTTGCAATTTCTTCTGCTACACCTAAAACATAATGTAAATCAGCAGAACCATCTTCATCTTGAGGTGTACCAACAGCGATAAAACATACTTCTGATTTTTTCACAGCCATATCTATATCAGAGGTAAAGCTCAAACGATTTTCTAACACATTAGATTTCACAAGTTCTTCTAATCCTGGTTCATATATCGGAATAATACCTTGTTCTAATTTTTTCAATTTTTCATCGTTGTTGTCTACACAGATAACATCGTTACCCATATCAGCCAAACAAGCTCCAGCTACTAAACCTACATATCCTGTACCAATTACCGTTATTCTCATAACTTCCCCCTAATACTATATACGTTTAGTTTATCATAAATATATACGTATGTGTATATTTTGTGTAAAAATTTTGTTTTTTACAAAGAATATTTTGTATTTAATTAGCAATGCGTAATGTGTAATTAAATTTTATACGCAGGGATCCTTCGGTCGTTACACTTCCTCTGGATGACAGGCTAGGTATGTCTTTCAGAGCCAAGGAAGCAAAGGCACGAGCAAAGCGAGAGTGAAACGTGCGTCAGGTAAAATCACACTTTTGCCTGCAAACGTGAACGTTGCCGTTTAACGCGACCGCAGAAGTTGGCAATCGTGGAATCCCTATAAAGATGTTGAGGGACCCCTGAACACATTTTCAACTATTTCAACTTCAATCTTATTCCCAAAAACGTTAACAACTTATATTTGCCATATTTTTGTATAGAAAACAAATTCTGTAAAAAAGTCATATTCATATACTTCAAGTCTTTTACATTTTTACATTTTATCAAAAACTCACACAACTTCTCATATTCTTTATTTTCAATCATATCAAGCAATAGTGGATATGGGAAATTTTCTTCCAAATACTTTTTATTCTTACATTTATGAAAAACATCTATCAAAGTTTCTGCAAAGTATTTTTTCACAAGTTCATCATCTGAACGGAATAAAAATATAAAGATTTTCTTAATATCAAACAAATAACTAAAATTATAATCATCTATACTTTTTTCATATAATCCTGAATTATTTATATCATCTGCAATAATTCTTTTTCCGTATAAGGTTGATTTCACAGATTCAAAAGATAATTGCTTGGAATCTAAACTTCCACTTCTTCTAATATAATGATAAAAAACATCATTAACTGTTTCTACACTATTTGCTTTTAACACTGCTCTATTTAAAAATACACAATCCTGACCTTTAGGACACTCTTCTGGAAATAATATGTTATTATCAAATATCAATTTTGCTCGATAAATTGCACACCACCATTCACCAATAAAATAATACTGACTTTTTTCTTCAATGTCTTTATTCATTGTCATTATAGTTTCAGTGCCATCTAACTCAACTGTTTTACAACCTGCTTTTACTATATCTGCACCCGTCGCCATTGCCTTGGTATAAAGTTCTTCATAAAAATTCAAATCAATTTCATCATCAGAATCTACAAAACCAAGATACTCTCCCTGAGCAATCTCTAAACCTTTATTTCTGGCAACAGCAGCACCCATATTTTCTTTTAAATCAATAATTTTTAATCTATCATCTTTTTTAGCATATTTTTTTAAGATTTCAAGCGAAGAGTCTTTAGAGTTATCATTTATACAAATAACTTCTATATCTTTTAAAGTTTGATTAAAAAGACACTCTAATGTATCTTTCAAATACATTTCAGCATTATATACAGGAATTATTACACTAATTTTTATCATTCATATACTCCGTTAAATCTAACATCTCACCCAATTTATAATTCCGTTCCTCTGGTTTAAAAATAGAATAACCGGAGCCAGAATAAAACGTCATTTTCATTATTTTTCTTCTTCTAAAAATTTCTCAATTGATTTTCTTGACCAATTACAACCAGTTTTCAAAACTTTAGCAGGACTACCTACTAAGATTGAACCTGAACTAATTCCATGCGAAGTAGATGATTTAGTAACAATAGAACCAATCCCAACAACAGTATTATCAGGAATATCAGCACCTTTTAGTACTCTTACACCATTTCCAAACCAAACGTGATTACCAATTTTTATATCTTCTGGGTAATTTAAAACTTCTCTTGTTTCTTCATTGTATATCGTATGTCCATCATATGATCTTAAATAGGCACTTGTTGAAAACATACAATCATCACCTATCGAAATTTTTATATTAGGTTCATTGTTCATTACAACCATTGAATTTACTGAGAAATTTTTACCTATTTTAACTTCTGAACCCCTGCCACATTTTATCATTATATTAGATAAAACAAATTTTGTACTTTCAATCTTTATATATGAATTACCCAAACAATGAATTTCACAATTTTTAAATTCTGGAACTTTGTTGCCAACAATTTCTATAACAGAATCTGAACCACAAAATTCGACAGATAATCCCTTAATATTTTTCAATCTTATTTTGTTTTCACCATTTATCCAATATATAGCACCACGTTTTATTCGTTTTTTAAATTTTAAACCTAGAATACGAAAAACTAAATATTTTCTATTTTCTTTTTGTTCCTTTGTTACTGAAAATATATTTTTAAACATTATTTTTCCTTTCTAACTTTATCTGAATACCTAAAAATGTAAGGTATTTTACTCCATCTAATTTTTTTATAGAAAATATTCTTTCAAAAAACTTATATTGAATATGTTTATGAGTATTTCTGATAACATTCATAAACAAAAATTTTTCATAAAAACTCGTCATTCTAGCATATTTCCACCACAAATAACCAGCTCTTTGTTTGCTCTCTAAATCATACCAAGGTTTAATATGCTTCCAACCTGTAAAATGTAATATTTTAATATCTTCAATCGCAATATCAGTAAATAATTGAGGGAATATATTATAAGTCTTATCAACTTTAAGAATTCTATCTGGATTATTAACCGTAAAATATTGGTGTAATAAATTTTGATCACAAAAATTACATTTTGGAATTGTTAAACCAAACTCTAATAAGGTTTTTAACGTATTTTCTTTTCGCCATTCTTTTAGATTCATAACAATAAAGCCTGAGTTGCAAACATCTTCACCCATCTCTTCAAATCCACGTGGTGAACCCATTGCTATTAAATAATTATCTAAACAAATATTGTATACCTTAGACAAATCAGTATTAACTATCATATCTGTATCCAGATAAATAACTTTTTTTACATCATTTAACACATTTTGTGCCAATAAATAAATATAATGAGTATATGAAATTGCTTTTCCCCATTGTCCAATATTTTGACCTTCGAATATTGACATTTTATCTTTCACATCAATAAAATCATACTCAATATCATATTCATCAAAAGTCGCTTTTGCATATTCAAAAACATTATTTTTTTCTTCTGTAGGAATATCTTTTACAATATCTGCATACAAAAAATATACCTTTAATTTTGTATCATTATTCAAATTAGCTTTTGCTGAAACAGCTGTTACAACCCCATACGGTAAATAATCAGATGATGCTGCTAATAATATATTAACTCTATTTTCACTCATAAATTTCAATCCCTAATCTCTTTTATTTATTTATTTTCAATTTTAATCCCAAAATTGTTATTATTTTTGCAGATTTATCAAAAGTATTACTAATAGAAAAAACTTTCTTCAACAATAATGCCCAAGAAAATTTACTAAAATCAAACGGTTTTATATTGATAATTTGTCTAGTTAAAATCTTTAAATCTCCTCGTCTTTGAACTATAAACATATTAAACATACGTTCTGACAAGAATCCAAAAACTCTTCTTTGATAAGGATCTTCACTAACTACAATTTTCTTTTCAGCTTCATCTAATATATCAAACAACCAAGAGCAATACTCAAAAAACAATTCTCGTTTCATAACAAACATATTACACATTGCTGATTTATATTCACCTAAATATTCATTTATAGCATTCATATCTGTATCAGAATATTTCTCATTCATAATATCTATAACAGTGTTTAAATCATCAATAGAATGGGAATCTGCATACTGTTCCCTGATGTTTGTACCTTCTTTTTCAAAATCAAAAGGTTTTGGTAACACTATATCAATATTATCAAGCACACTTAAAATTTTTTCACTATCCCAATCTTTTATATTTATACATTCTGAAAACTCGTTTGATAGATATTTATTCAAAAAATCAAACAACCTACGATAATGCATTAATCCAATATATTCTGGATTACCTAGCTTATCATAATTTTTCCAAGCCCAATATAAAGCAGTTAATTCACAATATGTCATGTTCTTAAATGATATATTTTCACCAGTATCATCACCTATCATATTTGACTGTAACCACTTGCAATTCTCTTCTGCAACCTTGTCTACTTTCGCTTTTTCAAGAGCCAATGAACGACCACAATGAATTGGTGTTAAAACATCATTCTTAAATAACTTATCTTTTTTATGATAACAAACTAATATTTTTATATTCTTTTTATTATTACCCATAAAATTATCCTACATATTCAGTTTCAGAGACTTTAATGCCTAAAATATAAAATTTTTTAATTCCATCTTTTTTAACTCGCTTATACAAAGGAATATACAAAACCTTTAAACAATACTGCCAAGCATCTTTACACACTTTTATTCCCAATATACACGTAATAACTTTATATAATAGATATAACATATACTTATTCGCAAATGGTGTGAGTTTCAAATAATTCCAATACTCCTTTTGCAAAGGATGATTACAAGACATAAACCAAGGTTTTTGAACATCAGTATAATGTATTATTCCTATATTATTTTTTGCAGCTTTAACTTCTTCATCTGTATAAAAATGTTCGTAAATATTACCTAAATACATACGTGCATTTACATTCCATCTTAAGTTAAGAAACTTGCATTTACCATAAAATACCCCATTTAAAATATCCTGATCTTGAAGAATAATTATATCTTTATTATTTTCATAATATTTTAAACAACTTTCTTTAAAATCAAATGTTCTAAGTTCTTCTAAATTAAATAAGATGACCCCAGCATTAAAATATTTGTAATCAAAAGGTAAACCCAAACGTTTTTGTTGAGTTTTACCACCCTCATCTTCAACAACACCTGCATAATAACCTGAAACATCTGTTTCCCATAACTCTGCGATATCAGTTTTTACAACAATATCACAATCTAAATATATAAGTTTTTTAATATCTTTTGGTAGAATATCTAATAAATATAATCTATAATACGTCGCAACCGAAATTCTAGATCTATTTAACGGCAAGTCGGAAAAATCGATTTTTGTCATATCATAATATGAAATTACAAAATCTTTAATTTTAGCTAATTTTTTTATATTTCTTTTATTTTTTTCACTAATACCACCATCTAAAATAAAAAATCTTACTTTGTAATCATTACCACAATTTTTTAAAATAGAAGCCATCGTAACAACACAGTGTTGAACATAATTATTATCAGTAGATAAACACATATTTATAAATTTTTCTGATTTATTTTCCATAATTCCTCTATCTCATAAACAACTTCTTAAACCAACTTGCACTATGATATTCATAAGGCTTTGTCGCAATCTCTAGATAACGTTTTTGATGTTTCTTTGATAAATATTTCAAGCTGACACCCTCATCAAGTCCAGATTTCAACAACTCTTGCATAAGATTATAATATTCAGGCTTAAATTCAGGAGCTATCTTTTTATAAAAGAAATAACAACCCTTAAGTGCTGCTGAATAGAAATACTCTCTTATTTCAAGATTATCAAAATATCCGTTTTCCACTAAAATTTCTTTTGCTTGTTGACGACGTCTAATATAATTAGTAAGTTTTTGACCACCATTATTCGTTGAAGACCCATTTGCATCAACTCTATAATAATACAATGGTTCAGCCACAGACATAATATTTTTAGCTTTAACCAAACAAGTCATATTCCAAGGCTGGTCTTCATAAGCACCTTTGCCGTCTTGCAACATCTTTATACCATTATTATCTAAAAAACTTTTTCTATACAAAGCCTTCCAAGGATATGCAGGTTTATCCAACAATCGTGGATTTGTATTCAAATTAAAATAACCGTTTTCATCAGCAATCAAACCAGCACTATACGCACTAATTTTTGTTTTTCTTTCACTCAAGAAATAAAAATCGCCGATAACGTAATCAGCTATCGTTCCGTCAATCTTATTAAACAAAAGTTCATACATCTTAGAAGTACATACATCATCACTTTCTACAATCCCGATATACTCACCCGTTGCGACCTCTAGACCTTTATTTATAGCACTTGCATAACCGCCATTTTCTTTATCCACAACAACAACACGATTATCATTCTTTGCATATTCATTTATTATAGCCAACGAAGAATCTTTTGAACCATCATTTACGCAAATAACTTCTATATCATTAAAAGTCTGTGATACAACACTATCCAAGCACTCTCTTAAATATTTTTCTACATTATAAATCGGTATTATTATTGAAATCTTTGACATATTTCTATAATCTTTCTTATTTTGAATTTAAATATTCTTTTGTCTGCGTACTTGATACATCTGGAGTTCTTGGCAAATAAATAACTTCACAATAGTCTTTCAAAAAGTCAAATTTACCTTTCCAATCATCACCCATTACAAATATATCTGCCTGATATTTCTGTACATCAGAAATTTTTTGATCCCAATCGTTTTCAGGAATTACCAAATCTACATACCTACAAGCCTCTAAAATAGTCTTCCTTTGCTCATAAGTATAATATGATTTTTTATTCTTAACAGCGTTAAACTCATCACTTGATAATGCAACAATCAAGTAATCGCCTAACTCTTTTGCTCGTTTTAAAAGATTTATATGCCCATAATGAAGAACATCATAAGTTCCATAAGTAATAACTCGTTTCATTATTTATCGTCCCTTTTTATCAAATTCTCTATAACTTCTCGTTCACTTCTTCTCAAGTTCACAAACATACTATGACCAAACCCGATTTTTTTAGGATATGCCATATAGTCACCATAAACATTTGTCAAAAATTTATCGACATTGTTCATACATAAAAACTTCTCGCCTTCAAACTCAATTTCTTTCAATGGAAAAGCAACATCATACGAAGTAAACCAGTTTTTCCAATGATGATTATAATCAGCTCCCCAAACTAAATCTGGCTTATCTGTATTAACAGGTTTTAAAAGTTCGTTTCTTCCTTGTTTTATCATCTGTTTTATTTGAGTAATATTCTTAGGTCTGTTATGAGTACGCAAATATTCTCGTCTTGTTTTTATCCACTCTGTACGTTCTAATTGTTCAGGTTCTGTCATTTTTTCACCATAAACATCGTAAGGGAATATATCCACAAACAAATGTGGTGCTTTCTTATGCTTAACTT
This sequence comes from Candidatus Gastranaerophilales bacterium HUM_9, assembly GCA_002103075.1. Lineage (GTDB taxonomy): Bacteria > Cyanobacteriota > Vampirovibrionia > Gastranaerophilales > Gastranaerophilaceae > UBA2883. The sequence goes on from DABG01000010.1 coordinate 43,112, forward strand.
TTAGCAAGATAAATTGCGCATTCTTGCTCCAAGTCAACTCTGCATATATATCGGGATTTCTTGAACTCTTTTGAAAAGCTTCTACCACTTTGCCATAATCTTCTCTAAGCATTCCGACATCAATATCATCGTCCCAAGGAATAAAACCTTTATGGCGAACAGCACCCAACACTGTTCCAAAATCCAACCAATATTTCAAACCGTTTTGTTTACATACATAATCCAATTCTTTTAACAACGCTAAATTCGCAAGCTGAATATCTCTGATTTGTCCCTCTGCCGGCGGAATTTTTGTAATATCAATATCGTTTTCTTTGTAATAATAATATGGATTAGATTCTTTCTTTTTCTTAAATTCTGCTTTTGGAAACTTAATTTTGAACCCTAAAAACTTTACTAAATAATGGGTTTCACCATAAGGTTGAACAGAAAACATTGAAGATGCAAACTCTTTGAATGAAAATTTTTCATCATCGTTTACCATTTCTTCCGATAAATCAAGACAAATTTCGTTCAAATACTTTTCATCATGAATTACAGTAATCTTTCGACCACCTTTCACTTCGTTTACATACTTATCTTTAATCAATATTTTTTCAAGTGCGTGATGTTTCATCCATTCATATTCAATATCTAAATGACCAACATCAAGCGCTCTATAACCTTCTTTTGCTAAATCATAAGCTAGTACTGTTGCAGTAGGACCTAATGCAAGAATAAACAATTTCCTTTTTGAATGTCCCAAACAAGCATTCTTGATTTCTTCATACTTTGAAAAAGCATCACGACTTGGACAAATTATTCTTTGGATAGATTTTGCTCCATCAAACAAATCATTACCCACACCAAGTCTAGAACCTGAACCTTCTACAATGACTATATCTTTATCCTGCCAAACTTTTTTAAAATCCTCAAAATGCTTTTCACAAACAGATTTATCTTCAACTCCAATATATGCCCTTGTAACCTCTGTATCATAATAGGTTTTACTCATATCAAATATTTTGTATAATTTTTCTCTATGCAAAACCACATACTTGCGCCAAAACTGAGCAGTGATAGGCTCATACTGTGTTAAGCTCCCAAACATATCAGGCAAAGATACCATAATATTGTCATCATTTGATAACAATATCTCCTTCATACGTTTTGCTAATTCTTTTGAATAAATTTGAAACGGTAAATCTTCACCAAACACAAGATTTAATTCACCATCACCATATCGTACCAAAGATTTGTTTGTAGTAATCAATTCATCAAGAGTTTGACGGCTATTCTTTACAATAGGAACTGTCAATTCAGACAAATCACCTGATTCATATTTAGAATTTAAACTTATTATCTCATCAGATTTTAATCGTTTTTTAGTTATAGTAAATCTTAACCCCATAAACCTAAACAACAAACGCTCTTGAGCGTTTTTTTGAAATGAGAAAACATCAAAACTTCTAAACAACACACATCTAAAATAATATTCATCATTCGATATATCAATAATGTCTCTTATAAGCCCCATCTCAATCCCTTCTAAAGATACACTTCATACTAAAAATAAATCCATGCTTACGTATATTTTACACACAAATCTATGTATACATATATAACATAACCGAAGATTATGTGTCAATTATTCAAAAAACTCTTAGAAAATAAACTTGATTATTTTTTTATGGTAAAATACAAACTATGATAAGAATTGATGAGATAATAAAAATAACTAATGCAAAAGTTATTTTTGCAGATGAAAAAGACTTAAACACAGATATTCTAAATTTTTCAACAGACACAAGAACAATATCAAAAGGAGATTTCTATCTACCTTTAAAAGGCGCAAATTTTGACGGCGAAAACTTTATTGATAAAGCGATAGAAAGTGGTGCAGTTGGCTACTTTACAACCACAGGCAAAATCGAAAAAGGCGCAAAATTTGCACTTCAAGTAGAAAATACATTGACAGCGTATCTTCAACTTGCAAACTACAGAAGAAATCAAGTTAATCCAAAAGTCGTTATGATTACAGGAAGTTCAGGAAAAACAACAACAAAAGAACTTGTGTATTCCGTTTGTTCACAGAAATTCAACACAGTAAAAACCTCTGCAAACCACAACAACGAAATAGGATTCTGTCAAACAGTGTTCTCAATCACTGACGACACCGAAGTTTTAATAATAGAAGCAGGTATGAGAGGATTTGGAGAAATTGAACTTATCTCAAAATACGCAGAACCTGATATATCAATAATCTCTAATGTTGGCACAGCTCATATCGGACGACTTGGCTCAAGAGAAAATATTGCAAAAGCAAAATGTGAAATCACATCTCATCAAAGACCAGAAGGCATTTTAATAGCACACGATAATGAACTTATCAAAAACAATATTAATTATAATGGCAGAAAGATTTATTATTCAATAAATGATGTCAAAATCCTTAAAAAAGAAATCGGTCGTTCTGAATACGAGTATAAAAACCACAAATACACCTTGAATATTGAAGGGGATTACAACATTGAAAACTCTATTTCTGCAATAGAAACAGGTCTAGAACTAGGAATGTCACAAGATTTGATAGCAAAAGGGTTAGAAGAATACAAATCTATTGAAAAACGTTGGGAAATCGAAGAAATCAACGGATACAATATAATAAACGACAGCTACAACGCAAACCCTGAATCAATGAAAGCTACTCTCAATACAATCTTTGACTTTTATCCTAGCTGTGTAATAGTTTTAGGAAATATGGGCGAACTTGGTGAAAACGAGGTTCAATACCATAAAGAAGTTGCAGATTTTATCAATTCTAAAAATATCTCGTCAAATACAAAAATTCTTACAGTTGGGGATTTGGCAAAACATATCTCTGACAACATAAAAACAGGGTTTACAAAGAACTTTAATTCAAACGATGAAGTTAGTAATTACATATTAAATAATATAGAAAAAGGTGCTACAATATTTTTTAAGGCATCTCGCTCAATGAAACTTGAAGAAATAATATCTAATTTAAGAAATAAAAAAGGAGAAAATATCAAATGATAATGATGATTGTAGCCTTTTTATTAGGCTTAATTCTTTGTCTATTACTAGGAATTCCATACATTGATTTTCTAAAAAAGAAAATGGTTGGACAATATATAAGAGAGGAAGCACCAGAAAATCACAAAGCAAAAGAAGGTACTCCAACAACAGGTGGTGTATTCATCGTATTTTCAGCACTTGTTGCGTCAGCTATAACATTATTCCTTGCGCAAAAATTTGATACAAACGCTTGGATTGTTTTAATAACTTTCTTATTCTACACAGTTGCAGGGTTTCAAGACGACTTTCTTAAAATCAAAGGTAAAGAAAACAAAGGTCTAAGTGCTAGAGGTAAATTCTTAAGACAAATCCTTATCGCACTTCTTCCTGTTTTATATCTAATCGTTACACACAACGAAGCTACGACATTATCAATGGGTCAATTCTCTATTGATTTAAAATGGTTCTACCCAATACTTGCAATCTTTGCAATCACAGGTGCATCAAATGCGTACAACCTTACAGACGGACTTGACGGATTAGCAACCTCAACAGGTATATTCGCATTTTTAGCTTGTGCAATCATTGCACATCTTTCAGGACACAATTATATAGCAATCATTGCAGCAGCTGTAACAGGTGCGTTGCTTGGTTTCTTGCGTTACAACAAACCAAAAGCACAAGTATTTATGGGTGATACAGGCTCTCTTGCAATCGGTGGATTGCTTGGTGTACTTGCGATTATGGGTAAGTTTGAAATATATTTGATTATCCTTGCAGGTATATTTGTTATTGAAACACTTTCTGTAATTATTCAAGTTACAAGTTTTAAACTTACAGGAAAACGTGTATTCAAGATGTCACCAATTCACCACCATTTTGAATTGTGTGGATACAATGAAAAACAAATCGTAACAGCTTTTGCAATCGTATCAATGATTTTTGGAGCAATAGCAGTAGCATTATTTAAAGCATTTATGTAGAGGAAATTATGAAAACAGACTGGAAAGATAAAAAGGTTTTAATCTTAGGGTTATCAGTTAGTGGAAAAGCCGCAGCAAGATACCTTGCAAAAGAAGGCGCTAATGTTTACATAACCGAAATGAGAGAAGAAAAACCAGAAGATAAAACACAAATAGAAGAACTAAATGCTCTCGGTATAAAAGTCGAGATGGGTGGTCACTCAGAAGAATTTTTATCAAACCTTTATCTTGCAGTAACAAGTCCATCTGTTCCACTAGATAGCGAACTTTATCTACGATTAAAAAATAGTGGTGTTAAAATAATTTCAGAAGTTTCTTTAGCATATTTAGAATCAGATAAACCCTTTATTGCAATTACAGGGACAAATGGTAAAACAACGACTACATCGCTTGTTTCACATATTTTATCAACAGAATACAAAGCTCCTGCTTGTGGCAACATAGGTATTCCACCTTGCAGTCTGCTTGATACAGAACTTGATTATTTTGTTTGTGAAATGAGTTCGTTTCAAATTGTTCACAGCATACCATTCAAATCTAAAATTGCTTGTTGGACAAACTACACCCCTGACCATATCACTTGGCACGGTAGCGTAGAAAAATATTTTGAAGCAAAAGCTCAATTATTCATTGAGCCACAAACTCCTGAATATGCTATTTTCAATGCTAAAGATGAAAAACTTTTAGAGTTTTCTAAAACTTGTAATAGCAATGTATTCTTGTTTGATGTTGAACAAGAACAAAATTGTTCATTCATAAAAGATGATGCAATATATTATATCGGAGAAGATAAGAAGAAAGAAAAAATCATTGATTTAAAAGACTCTCCACTTGTTGGTCATCACAATTATCAAAACATAATGTGCGGAATAATTATCGCAAAAATCATTGGTGTTTCAAACGAACACATAAAATCTGCGATAATGAGCTTTAAAGCACCTGAACACAGGCTTGAAAAAGTAAGAGAATTTAACGGAATAACTTTCTATAACGATTCAAAAGCAACAAATCCAGAGGCTTCAATCGTTGCAATAGATTCATTTAACAACAAAAATGTTGTACTTATTGCTGGTGGCAGAGATAAATTAACAGACCTTACAGAATTCTGTAACTCAGTAAAATCACACATTACAACGGTTGAACTAATTGGTGAAGCAACCGAAAGGTTTGATACAGAACTAAGAAAAAACGGGTTTGATAATATAATAATAGAAAAAACTTTAGAATCAGCTATCGATAAAGCCATTGAGCTTAAACCTGACGTAGTTCTATTATCACCTGCCTGTGCAAGTTTCGATATGTTCAAAGGATATGAAGAAAGAGGAACGGTATTTAAAGACTATGTATTATCAAAATAACGAAAATAGACAACTTAATACAGTAACTGATCATTATATAGCAGCACCTGATAGAATTCTTACACTTGTTGTATTGTTTCTTGTCGTAATCGGAGTTATGTTTGTATTTTCTGCAAGTGTACCAAAATGTGTAAATGCAGGTATAAACCCATTACACTTTACTATAATTCAACTTGTGGGTGTCGCAATCGGGTATGTATTATTAAGATGGTTTTCAAAAATAGATTTAAGAATACTTTATAATGCAACAGGATTTTTCACACTAATCGTTATTGCATTACTATTTTTAGTACTATGTATCGGAGAAACAATCAACGGTGCTCAGCGTTGGATAAGTCTTGGACCTGTAAATTTGCAACCATCAGAGCTTGCAAAACCTGCGATTGTTTTGTTGCTTGCAAAAGCGTTTCACAAAGACCCAAGTTTTTTTGATTCAAAAAAATACCCAACTTATGCAGTTATACTACTTATGGTTGCACTTATCTTAAAACAACCTAACTTGAGTATGTGTATATTATTATTTGCAACCTCTGTTGTTATGTACTTAACAGCAGGTGGAACACTTTCTTGGATAAAAAGAATGATTTTACCAATACTTGGTGGAATTGCTACATTTGTTGTAGTTAGTGGCATTGGAGCTTGTATGAACTTCAATTTGATAGGCAAATTCTTACAACCATATCAGCTTCAACGTATAACAATTTGGTTACACCCTGAATCTGACCCATTAGGTGCTGGTTACAATATCATTCAATCAATGGTAGCATTTGCATCAGGTGGATTATGGGGTAGTGGCTTTGGTGCTTCTAAACAAAAACTTGCTTGGTTACCTGAAGCTCACACAGACTTTATCTTTGCAGTAATTGGTGAAGAACTAGGTTTTATCGGTTGCCTTTTATTAATCGGATTATTCTGGACAGTGCTTCAAAGAGGGTTTGTTATTGCATCTGAATGCAGAGATATGTATTACAAACTTATTGCCATTGGGTTCACCTTCTCAATTTGTTTCCAAGCATTTATGAATATGGGGGTATCTAGTTCTATGCTTCCTGCAACAGGTGTTCCTTTGCCATTCATAAGTTATGGTGGTACTTCTGTCATCATCTCTCTTGCTATGGTTGGTGTATTATTAAATATTTCAAGAAAAAAACAAAGAAAGATAAGGTTAGCACAAAATGTATAAGAAAACATATTTTATCACTGGTGGTGGAACTGGTGGACACATATATCCTGCAGTCGCAGTGGCTGATGAACTAATAAAAAATAAAGATTATAATGTTTTTTATGTTGGAAACCCTGACAATATGGAATACAGAATAGCTCAAAACAAAGGCTATCAATTCTTGCCAGTGCACGTTAAAGGTATGCCTAGAAAACTAAGTCTACACTTTATATTTTGGGCATTTCAACTTTTAGTAGCCATCATAAAAAGTATGTATTATATCCTAAAATACAAGCCTGATGCAATCTTTGGCACAGGTGGATATGTTTCTGCACCATTACTTTTTGCATCAAATATCCTTAAAAAACCAAATTATATGTTGCACGATTGCGACATGCAACCTGGTATCGTTACAAGAAAGTTCGCCCCAAACGCAAAATGTGTTTCTTTAGCATTTGAAGGAGCTTTACCTTTTATTAAAAATAATAATTGCACTGTAAATGGAAACCCATTAAGACCTGAATTTAAAAAGGTTCTAAAAATTGATGCAAAAGAAAAACTTAATCTTGATATGGAAAAGCCTGTACTTTGTGTAATGGGTGGTTCTCAAGGTGCTAAGTCTATCAACAATTCGTTTGTAGAAATAATAAAAGAATTAGTGCAAGAACACGGATATCAAATCATTTTCCAAACAGGTCAAAAGAATTATGACTATATCACAGATAGATTGTCTAAAATATTTAAACATTATGAAAAGAATAAAAACCTGATTGTAAAACCTTATTTTGATGATATGACAACAATCCTAAAAGCCTCTGATATTGTAATCTCAAGAGCAGGTTCTCTTAGTCTTTCAGAAATTTTTGCATCTGGTATTGCTCCAATTTTGATTCCATATCCTTATGCAGCAGCAGACCACCAAAGAAAAAATGCGAAGTTTGTTGAAGAACACAATGCTTGTATCTATGCAGAAGATAGCGATATTGATCCGAATTATTTTCTTAAACTTTTAATTGATTTAAAAAATAATCCAGAAAAAATTGAAGAATTAAAATCAAACTCTGCAAAGCTTGCAAAACTTGATGCACTAAAAAATATAGTAGAACAGTTTGAAAGAATTTAGACTATGAGTAAAGGCAAAGTTTTTAAAATACACTCTGATTTTTATTATATAGAAAATTTTGAAAACAACGATAATATTGTTGAATGCAAAATTAGGGAAGTATTAAAAAAACAAGACCAAAAGATTTTAGTAGGCGACAATGTTGAATTTGAAAACGGATATATAACAAAAATTTTAAAACGTAAAAATTTTATCCCACGTCCATCTGTTGCAAATATAGATCAAGTTGTAATTGTTTCTGCGGTTCAAGAGCCTGAATTGAGCTTTAAACAACTCGATAGATATATTGCGTTTGCAGAATACTACAATCTTGATATAAAACTATGCTTTAATAAAAACGATTTATCTAAAGATGATAAAATCATTGAAAAAGTGTTCTCTATCTATGAACCACTTGGATATGATATCATTTTTACATCTGCTATTGAGGGGCTTGAAATAGATGACTTTGAACAACTTATGACAAACAAAACATCTGTTCTTTGTGGTCAATCAGGTGTTGGCAAATCAAGTTTGATAAACGCACTTAACCCTAATATTGAATTGAGAACAAAAAACGTGAGCGAAAAAACTCAACGAGGTACGCACACAACAAGACACTGCGAAATAATGAAAATATCCGATAATATAAACATTATCGACACCCCTGGGTTTAGTAATCTTAGATTTAATTTCTTGATGCCACACGAGGTAGGGAAATTATTCAGAGAATTTAAACCTTATGAAAACACTTGCAAATATCAAGACTGTTTGCATATTCATGAAGATGGTTGTAAAATCTTAGATAATATAGCAACTTTTTCAAATACAAGGTATGAAAGTTACTTAGAATTTGTAACCGAAGCACAGGAATACAAAGAAAAAGTAAAATTTCAAGGTAAAAAAGTTGAAAGCAGATTTAAACAAACCCATAACAAAACTGCAGTAAAAATTAGCACAAACAAACGTCAAGGTTCAAGAAGAACCTTAAAACAAGGAATATATAAGGAATTAGATGATGAATAAATACATTGAATTAGTAGACAAAAAACTTGATGAGTACATGCCTGTACAATATCCTGAGGATATTTTTAAATCAATGAAATATACAGTGACTCTACCAGGAAAGAGATTACGTCCAACAATGTGTTTAGAAACTTGTCGAATTATGGGTGGTGTGGTTGAAGATGCACTTCCAACAGCTTGTGCAATAGAAATGTTACACGCACAAAGCCTTATACACGATGATTTACCTTGTATGGATAATGACGATTTTAGACGTGGCAAACCATCTAACCACAAAGTGTTTGGTGAAGCTATTGCCGTTTTAGCAGGTGATGCACTTTTAAGTTTTGCACCACAACTTATAATAGAAAAATCAAAGAACTTGTCTTCTGATACACTTATCAAGGTTCTACATGAGTTCACTACAACAGCAGGTGCATATAAACTTATTGCAGGTCAAGTTGCTGATATTGAAAGCGAAAAAGGTAATATTAAAGGCGACAAAGCTGAAACTCTTGAATATATCCACACGCATAAAACTGCAGACCTATTCAAACTTGCGTTGAAATCTGGTGCTATTATTGCAGGTGCAACACAAGAACAAGTTAATGAGATGGACGAATTCGGTCAAATCTATGGTATAGCTTTTCAGATTTATGATGATATTATGGACGAGATTGCAACATTTGAAGAACTTGGCAAAACTATCGGCAAGGATAAAGAAGCAGGAAAGCTTACTTATGTTTCTTTATACGGCTTAGAACAAGCAAAGACAAGGGTTAGAGAACTTGTTAAACAAGGTCACGATATCATTGACAAATATCACTCTGATATTTTCTCTAATATGCTTAACAAACTTGTTGAAAAAATAGATAGATAAGTAAACTATTACAACTGGACAGAAAATGTTCGCAGGGATTCCACGCTTGCGTTACAAAAATAATTACAGCACGTTGTCTTGGATTATTCGGGATTTCGCAAAAGCGTGGTTTTGCTCAACCTTACGGGTTGGGTCACTTCGTGACCAGCACCCTACCGAAAATCCGCCTGAATGACGCACCCAGACTGTCATTCAGAGGGAGTGTAACGACCGAAGAATCCCTCTAAACATGCAGAACGGTTTGTTTATGGATTGCCGCACTTAATACATTGAATACCGTTCAATCGTTCGCAATGACGGTTTAAAATCATCATGGACAGTAGTGGAACTTGATTCAGCATCCCTATAAAGTCCTTGCAGGGATTCCACACTTACAAAACACTTGTAACACGCTTACAATAACAAACAAAAATACTCTCTACAAAGTTTCGTCCAAATCCTTACCCAAGTTTCTCAACAAATCAAGATATGCCTTATAAAACAAGTGAATAGACTCAATAAACTCTGTCATATACTGTTGTTGAGAGTCTTCTATATTCATCAAGTCCATAAGCCTGATTTCATTTTTCTTATATGCTTCTGATTCAAGGGTAAGAAGTCTATCCATATCGTTATAAATTTTTTGTGCGTGTTCCATATTGTTTTTATGAGCATTAAACTTGTAATAATTGTCCTGAATTGTATAGTTCAACAAATCCTCATACGCAACCTTATTGTACTTCAACCTATCCAACACAATTTTTGACTGTTGAATTTCTGGTCTATATGTATAAAATATAGGTAAATCCATGCCTGCACTCACATACGCACCATCATAAGGGTCATGGGTACTCAATTTTTGATAAGCATAGCCACCTGCTAAATACAAATCAGGTACTCTTTGACGTTTAACCAAAGTTATATTTTTATCTGCAATTTTTATATCATCTCTTGCAATCTTCAATTCGTAATTATGTTTCATCGCAAAATCAACCAATTTTTCACAAGATGGCAATTTTATATTCAAAATATACGAATTATCTCTCAAAGATGCTTCTACTGTATCATAAGTTATATCTCGTTCGTTTGTATTCAAAACCTTGTTAAAATTACAAATAGCTTCATTCACATTAGAACTCAAATAATTCAAATCAATCAATTCACGTTCATGTTTAATCTTCGCTCTTAATACGTTAATCTCATAACGTGGCTCTGTCGATTTCTTATGTTCAGCGATTGATAAAATATTCTTATACCAATACTCTTTTCTTTCCATCAAGATATAATGAGATTTTGCACACAAAACCTCAAAATATGCGTCCATAACATCAATCTTAAGGTTATATTCATACTTTGCAAGCTCTGTTTTTGCTTTTTCGTACTCTGCGATAGCAACACCTTTTCTTGCACTACGTTTCATAACCTCAACTGGAATATTCATACCTAATTGACTATTGTTACCACGTGTAACTCTACCAATTAACGTATGTGAAAAAAGTTGTGGGTTTTTCAATCTGTTAGCAATCTTGATATTTTTCTCTGCAATCTCAACATCTTTCTTCTTAGCCTGATACATAACATTTTTTGACAATGCAACCCTTATTGCAGTATCCATATCAACTTTCACTATTTCTTCTGCGGAAACATTAGTTGCTAATAAAAATGTTATAACTAATAGCGAAACTATCTTTTTCATATTTATTAACCTAACAAATCAGATTCAACCTTTTCTAATATATCATCAAGTTTTGAGGCATCTTTAATACCACCTTGTGCAAAGTTTGGTCTACCACCACCATTTGCACCAGTAGCACGAGCAATTTCACCAACAAGTTTACCAGCATTGATACCTGCTTTTACAAAACTGTCAGATACCTTAACCAATACCATTTTTGTTGAAGCAAGGATAATTACTGATTCACCTAACTTGCTGGTCAAGAACTCAACACCTGCTTTTATTGCATCATTATCCAAATTTTCTATTTTAGAAATGAATAACTTACCACCTTCAATATCTTTTGCTCTAGAAATAAATGTGGCAAACTTAGAACGAGCGTTTTCCGATTTCAATTCAACGATTTCTTTTTGTTGTTCTCTGTTTTCTTCAGAAAGTTTTTCAACTCTTTCAGCTACTTCATCATAATGAACTTTGAATTTAGAAGCTAATTTATCAATCTCAGCAACCTTTTTGTTCAAATATTCTAAAGCAGCGTCAGAAACAACAACTTCGATTCTTCTTGTACCAGCAGCAATAGCACCTTCTGAAACAATCTTGAATACTCTTAAATCAGCAGTTGAAGATGCGTGTGTACCTGCACAAAATTCTTTTGAAATACAATTTTCACCATCACCAACACAAACTACACGAACTACATCGCCGTATTTTTCACCAAACAATGCTGTAGCACCTGTCAATTTTGCTTCTTCAATAGATAAAACATCAGTATGAAGTTTGATATCTGATTTAATCCAGTTATTAACAAGTTTTTCAACTTTTACCAACTCTTCTGGAGTAACAGCTCTTGAGAACGTAAAGTCAAATCTCATACGGTTTTCTTCAACTTGCGAACCTGCTTGTTTAACCTCGTCACCAAGAACTTTAACCAAAGCTGCTTGTAAAAGGTGAGCTGATGTGTGGTGAACACGGATTTCTTCTCTACGTTCCTTATCAATTATTGCTTTTACTTTAGCACCAATTTCTATTTCACCATTCACAACTTTTGAACGGTGAACATACAATTCATTAACCTTAAATGTAGTCAATACTTCTAATTTCAAATTGTCGTTTTCAATAACACCTGAATCACCAATTTGACCACCACATTCAGCATAGAACGGAGTCTTGTCTAAGACTACATCAACAAAGTCTTCTTCTTCAATTATTGCAAGGATTTTTGCATCAGCTTCACCTTCAGTGTATCCAACAAATTCTGTTGAACCAACTTCTTTTTCAACTTTTGCATATTTCATATCACCTGTTACACTAATTTTTGCAGTCGCCGCTTTTGCTCTGTCTTTTTGCTCTTGCATAGCAACCTTAAATCCAGCTTCATCAACCCTTAAACCGTTTTCATCGGCAATTTCTTTTGTAAGTTCGAATGGAAATCCATAAGTATCATACAATTTGAATGCACTAACTCCATCAATATCTTTCTTAGAAGAAATAAAATCTTCCAACATTTTATAACCTCTATCAAGGGTTTTTGCAAATCGTTCTTCTTCTTTTTTGATTGTATCAACGATTTTAGCTTTATTTTTAACTAAATCAGGATATGCTTCACCATAGTTTTCAACAATTACATCAACCAATTTATACAAGAATGGCAAATCCATACCCAAGATTTTACCGTGTCTTAAAGCTCGTCTAAGAATCATTCTTAAAACATAACTTCTTCCTTCATTTCCAGGAATAACACCATCTGAAATCAAGAAAGATACACATCTTGCGTGGTCAGTAATAATTCTCAATGATACGTCTGTTTTTTCAGATTTTTTGTATTCTACACCAGCCATTTTGCAAACTTCGTCAAGAATAGGCTTCAACAAATCTGTTTCAAAAGTAGATGCAACACCTTGGCAAACCATTGCAATACGTTCTAAGCCCATGCCTGTATCAACGTTTTTGCTTTCTAAAGGTGATTGATTACCTTCTTCATCTTGATACAATTCTGTAAATACAAGATTCCAAATTTCAACCCAACGGTCACATTCACAAGTATCAATACCACAACCACGAGGGTCATCACATTTGTATTCTTCACCTAGGTCATAATGGATTTCAGAACAAGGTCCACAAGAACCTGATGCCCCTGGAGGACCCCAAAAGTTATCTTTTTTACCTTTACGTTTAATACGTTCATCAGGTACTCCAACACTTCTCCAAATTTCATAAGCTTCATCGTCTGTTTCAAAGATTGTAATCCACAATCTATCCTTATCAAGCTTTAAAACATTAGTTACAAAATCCCAAGCCCAAGGGATAATGTCTTTTTTATAATAATCACCAAAAGAGAAATTACCTAACATTTCAAAAAATGTATGGTGACGTGGAGTTCTACCAACATTTTCAATATCAGAATCTTTTCCACCTGCTCTTGCACACTTTTGACAAGATGTAGCTCTTGCAGGGTCATAAGGTGATTTTACTACACCTAAAAATATTGGCAAGAACTGTAACATGCCTGCTGTTGTCAATAATACTGTAGGGTTATCTGGCACAAGGCTAGAGCTTTCTACTATTGTGTGTTGATGTTTATTTTTGAAAAAATCTAAATATAATTGTCTTATTTCATTTCCTTTTAGCATTTTTAATTCCTTATAATATAATTCTTCCTTATAATATATTTTACATCAAATATAAAGATTTATGTGTTATAATTCGACTATGAAAAATTCGCAACCAGAAACATCAAAACAAAGGTTTGAGTTTGATAGAGATTTCAAAAAAACAATAATAGGTACAGATGAAGCAGGCAGAGGACCTGGAGCAGGTGGAGTGTTCGCTAGTGCCGTGTATTTTGAGAATACTAACAAACAACTTATTGAAAAATTGAGCATATTAAACGACTCAAAACAATTAACTAAAAAGAAACGCGAATATTTATTCGATATAGTCAAAAACGAAACAATAAATTCAACTATTTGCATAGAGGTTGATGAAATAGAAAAATATAACATCTTAAATTGTTCTCTAAAAGCTATGAAGCTTGCGTGTGAAGATGTTATCCACCAGCTCAAAAAAGAAAATATCCTTGTTCTTGTTGATGGGAATAGATTGATTAGAAACTTTGAATACCCACAACAATTTATTATAAAAGGAGATAGCAAATCAGCGTCTATTGCGGCTGCAAGTATCTTAGCAAAAGTTTCAAGAGATAGATATATGGAAAAATTAGATAAAGAATTTCCACAATATGAATGGTGCAAAAATGCAGGATATCTGACTAAATCACACCTTGAGGCAATAGATAAATTTGGAATAACAAAGTATCATAGAAACTCTTTTTTGAAGAAACATTTTGAAAAGCAATTGACGTTGTTTTAAAGAATGTACGCAGAGCTTATTACACAATTCGGAATGCATAATGCATTATGCGTAATTTTATGTTTACAGGAATTCCGAAACTGTCTTGAATTTTCTCCAACTAAAGTATAATATTTCTACACGAAAAGTTTAAAACAACAACCTTAAACACTTGAAACCCAACTCTTATAATAGTTATACTACTATTATATAATTGACTTTTCAAAAAAAAGTATTATATACCATGACAACAACGCAAAAATAAAGGACAAAAAACATGGGTTTGGCAGCATCACAAGCAAGATATTTAGCATTGTCGGCAAGAAAAACTAACGTTGAATACGAAGGTCAGCAGATTAACCAACAACGTTTAGTACTTTCTAATCAATCAGCCGATTTGTTTAACCAAATGTTGACAATGTCTGTTCCTGTATGTCCTGATAGTAGCAATTATACGAAACTACAATACTCTTGGAACGACGGAATAAATACCTCTGTACTTGAAAACTATTATAGATTACCAGAAGCTAACAGTGATTTTAACTATGTTGTAACAAGTTATCATTACGAAAAACTATACACAGGACAAAGACAAAATCTAAACGACCCTCAAGTACAAGCGACAAAAACAAACCATTTCACAGCTTCTCAAAAACAAGCAACAATTATATCTAAAAATTATGATAGTAAAAATGATTACTTTACGTTCCAACTAAACCGTTCAGGTCAAACATTGTCATACACATTCAAACCATCTGATCAATTCACAAACGCAGATACAGCAGAACAACTTGACGCAATGTATGCTGGCAGAACTACAAACAGTGCTATTGCCGGTTGGACGTATGATGACGCTAACGACACTTGGAAAAACGGTGCAAATACTTATACAAAAGTTGATTTAACCGACCACGACGAACTTAAACAAATCAAAGATTCTTATGGTGGTACATTTGATACCTCAAAAACATACTACAAAAGTGGAACAGGAAACAACACCAAATACGTATGTGGTGAAGAACTTACCGCTGCAAAAACGTCAGGTTCTGAAATCAAAGTCAGAAACATTGACCAAAAGAAATATTATACAGATGGAACATATTATCTATCTGAAACAGAGATTGCAGCTATGCAAGTAGGTGGCAACGTTAAACTTAACACAGCTACAAACGCACCGTCCTTCAGCAATTACTCTGCTGTTGGTAACAGTGAACTTACAGAAGTTTCTATAGATGACTTCAACGAGTCAAAAACAACATCTATAGAAATCAACCAAGTTCTAAAAGATATGAAAAAAGATGCTGCAAACAGTCAGTATTACGAACACTTGGCAGCGTGTTTTGATGACAACGGAGTATACACTGGTGGAATTTATCAATTTAAGATGAACGGAAAAACCTACTATACAACCGCTACCGATATGGATCAAAGTTTAAAAAGTGCTTACGGCAAAAACGCTACAGCCAATAACGGTATTGATAACCAACAAGACAAACTTGCATACTATAATGCAGTATATATCAATACAAAAGTAACTGAAACTAAACAAGCACTACTTGAAACCGATGGAAATGGAAGATTTTCTTCTGTAAAATTTGAAGACGATTCTATAGTCTATGATTTGTCTGTTGAAACTATTACTGATGAAAATGCTTATAATGATGCAATGAACAAGTACTATTATCAACAAGAACAATATGACAAACAAATTTCTGACATAAACGCTAAAACAGAAATTTTACAAGCACAGGACAGAAAACTTCAATTACAGCTTGAACAACTAAACACTGAACAATCTGCACTCCAGACAGAAATGGAAGCCTGCCAAAAAGTTGTTAGTAAAAACGTTGAAAACAGTTTCAAAACATTTAGCGGCTAATGATTTATTGAACATATACATACATAGCGTTGATAAAAGGAACCCTAATCCAATTATTTGGATTAGGGTATTTAATATTTTCATATTATTTGAGCTATCTAATCTTGATAATATATCCAACCATTTGTTAAATCGGTTTTTAGCTCTCTCATAAACTTAACATAAACAGTATCACCTGAATTTAGAATAATCTTTTCACCTTTAAATACTTTTCTAATCCAAGTCATAAATTTTGATTTCTTCATTGTAACGTCACCAACCAACTCTAGCGCAAAGTTTTGGTCATTTGGAGTAGTCAAAGTATCAGAACCTAATAATAGAACACCATTTCTAACAAACAACTTACCTTTTTTAACGTTTTTCAATGTACCTTTAAATTGAGTATTTTTATACATCAAAATATATTTGTCTTTTGTAATATAGTTTTCATCAGCATTGGCAATAAATTCATCTCCTACCTTTGCCGTTTGAGAAGAAAATCCATTAGATACTTTAATAGGAACAACTGCACCCTTTTTAATAGTACCAACAGAACCTTGTACATAAGAGTCCTTAACTACATAACCTTCACCCGTTTTTTTACGCATAAATTCTGCTAATTTTGCGTTTGGATTAAGTTTTGCCTGAATCATCATATTATAAAGAATAACAGTAACTTCTGCTCTTGTTGCTGGTCTAACTGCATCAATATAACCTTTTCTATCAGATTTAATAGACATCATATCAAGAATTTCAGCCTTGCCTGCTGGTATCATAAACCAATCTGGAACATCTTTTACATCTTTGTATTTTCTTGCTAAAACATCGTGTGCTTTTTGAGCACTTATTTGTTCTGTAGTCAAAGAATTAACAGCAATATTTATTGCTTCTGCTCTTGATACAGAATCTTCTGGTCTGAATTTTTCTGATTCTTTATCATTTGTAATCAAATCAAAATAAACAGCCTTTTGAATAGCATCATAAGCCCAATAAGAACTATCTATATCAATAAATTTTATTGGTTGAAAAACATTAGCTGACTCTTGTCCTAACGCTTTTATTGCCATAGCCGCAAACTCAGCTCTTGTAACATTCTCGTCTGGGTGAAAACTACCATCTGGATAACCAACAACAATATTTTGTTCCGTCATCGCAGAAATTTCTTTATTTGCCCAATGATTAGCGGGCATATCATTAAAATACGCAAACACTGATTGTGTTGAAACAATCAACATCATCAATATACCTAACAAATATTTTTTCATATCACACTCCCAATATTGTATTATTACCATTGTATACAATTTATTAGAGCATGACAAAAAAACAATATATGTTTACAATTCTATTTTAATAGCTTTATCTTTTTACAACAACAGTTGCATACGCTAACTTTGTAAAATAATTATCTTTAAAACGGATTTCTTTAACTGTATTTTCTTCACTTTGACACAATTTCTCTTTGATATAATTAACCACAAAAGACACTAATTCCTTACTGAACATAGAATAAACTCCTATTACACAACTACCTTACTTATATATAAAGTTATTTTCTAGATAAAACTTGCCTTGATGTAAAGTTTTGTTAAAAATGTATATACCACTATTGCCAAAACCTTAAAAATATGGATAATAGTATATATATTTCATATTTAAGAGAGCTTTTGTGTTTAGAAACGAAATATAAAAACAAATTTTTATTGATTTAGTTGTTGATTGAATGCGTGCGATTGTTTTATAATCGCACTTTTTATTATTTATAGGGGTATAAAGTGTTTTTAATGCAAGCAAAGAATCCCTGCTTACATTTAATGTCTAAACTTTTATAGCAACTTTATCTACGCAACCTTTTTATCATTTTCAGCAAGTGCATTCAACATGCCTGTAATAGCTGAGGTTGGAATTGCCGTTGTTGCCACATCTTTATAATATTTCATATATTTAGACACAATTTTTACTTCTTTTGCACTTACCTTTTTAACTTCTGCATCTAAAACATTCAATTCGCGTTCTAAATTTTTTACTGTTTCGGTCAATTCTTTATTATTAGGATTATTAATCATTTCTGTATAATACTTATAATACTCCAAGCCTTTTGTTTTGTATTCAATAACCAACTTTGCTTTTTCAATTGCAGTTGTCAACCTTGCTTCTTCTTCCGGATTAATAGTACCAGCTTCTTTCATCTTTTGAATTTTATCAGCAAATTTTTCAATAACAAAATTATTACCATTTTTTTGCGCAAGAACTTCTTCAGGGCTAAATTGGTATTGGTTAAAGTCTTTGCCACCAGCAAAAATACCATTAACACCAGACATTCTTCCATTACCTTCGATAGTCGTAATGTTATCAATTAATGATTGTTCAGCCTCAGCCAATTTTTCACCAGATAATTCTGGAACCTTTATATAATCTGGAGCCCAAGAAGAACCTTTGTTAATTTTTACATCAGTAAAAATGCTATATCTAACATTATGTGACACAGAGTATCTTGTTAATTCTAAGACAGCCTTTTCTTCTGAGCCATATTGTGAAACAAAATCAGGATTATCTGCAATCAATTTACTGATTTTATCAACTAACGGTTGAACCTTTTGTTGTTTTTCTGCTAATTCTGCAGGATTTACTGGACTTGTATGACGAGGACATACTTTAGTTTCTAAGACATTAGAATATACTGCCAAATCTGAATTCATTTCACCTGTATATAAATCATTTTTTGCAAATTCTATAAATTCATTTTTCATCTTAGCTGACATCTTAGGTGGGGTCATCATATCAGCACCTAGAAAGCTACCTTTAACAACAACTTGTTCGCTTTCACCATTCATAACTCTTGAAATCAACTGTTCTTTAACAATTTGGTTTGCTCTTTCTTGAGGAATACCTGCACGTAACAAAGCTTCTTTACAATGAGTAGCCTCATGCATCATCACATCTTCTACTTCAAAAGTACCTGCTTTATATGACTCAGGGTTAAACTCTAATTCATGTTTACTCTTAGAATATGAACCACCATGTTTTTCTGAAGCTTTTGCTATATTCAATTTTGGACGTTGTTCTTTTGGAACACCTAATTTGTCAAAAGCTTCGTTATATAAATTATTAACTTCTGTTTGGATTTCTTCGTCTGATAAACTAGCACGTCTAATGCCCTCTGGAGTAGTCCTAAACTCTTCTGGAGTCAATTTTCTTTTTACTACAGATTCTTCTTCACATTCTACACCATATCTTCTGTTACCCTTAAATCCCTCTACAAAATCAGTAAAACGAGCTTTAATAGAAGATGGAGTAAATTGTTTACCAACAGATTTTAATCCATTTTTTGTGAACAAAAGTGAAACATTATCTTTTAATGCACTAAAGTATCCTGATTTATCAACATTAGTTGCTATTTCTGTTCTTTGTTGAGGAGTAAGTGATTTAACATTCAATTTATTCATCAACTTAGCTTCATTTGCAACCTTCGCACCTTGTTTAATTCCAACTGCAGACATTACTGTTCCAACAATCCCTTGACCTATTTTGTCAAAAGATTTTTCAGCATCATCATAGTTACCATTTTTGTAATTTTTTACTGCATCATAAGTACCTTTACCAACTTGATAAAGACCTACTGCCCCAAATCCAACAGCTAAGACAGGTGTCAAAACAGGAATCAAAGTTGTAAGAGCTACTGTACCAGCAATCAAACCAACTGTTGCTACAGGGTGTTTAATCATCGCAGTAAATGGACTAAGAATACCTTTACCCAAGTTTTTTACAGCTTCCGATACATCAAATTTTCCATTTTTCGATTTATCTTCCTTATTAGAAAATTCAACTGTATCAATACTTTCTGTAACTCTTGCACGTTCAATTTTCTTTGCATCTTTTTGAACTTTGCCAAACATATTTACAGTATTATCAACACCAACACTTTGAGTACTAAAATTCATGTAACTAACCTTTAATTTACTATTTATTTAAATAAGTAAACTCATCAAGGTTTTTTGACATATAACACTTCAAACATTAACATTTTTTAATAAACACAAAGACTTTAAAAAACACATAAGTAACAACTGCAGCCATAAAAGTTGCTATAAATTGAGAAATATATACGTTTAAATGAATTTTAGAAACAAACATTTCAAGTAAAAACGCATTTACAAGATAAGAAACAAACCAAGTTCCACAACATTTTATATATTCTTTTAAATAATTACCTTTTGTTTGAAAAACTAATAATTTTTGCATAAAGAATGATGATACAGAAGATAATGCCCAAGCTAAAACTAACGCTAACTGATAAATTTCTTTTCCAAAGAGAAAACAAATCAACGCATAAATAAAATAAGATATGCAAGCATTCAAACTTCCAATTATTAAGAACCTTATTTTTTCATCTATCTTAAACCACGTATTCATTGAATTCATACCTCATTTTTGTTATTATAACATATAACAAAATATGAGGATAAATAATAGATGAACCAATTCATATTAAATGCAGACGATTTTGGAATGAGCGAAGCCTTTAATGATGCAGTCTTAGAAGGATTTAAAATTGGTCTATTAAAAAGTACAAGTCTTACAGCAAACGGTGTTGCATTTGATGATGCGATTTCAAGAATTATTCCACAAGCTCAAGGTCTAAGCGTAGGTGTTCATTTGAATATTATTGAAGGAACAGCACTTTCAAATGGACTTAATTTGCTTTGTGATAATCATAATGAATTCAATAATTCTTATATCAGTTTAATTCTTAAATCTTACGGAGCAAAAAGGAAAGAGTTTCTTGACCAAATAGAACAAGAATTCCGTACTCAAATAGAAAAAATATTAAATGTTTACCCTGATATATCACATATTGATTCACATGTTCACACACACGCAATACCACCTATCTTCAAATTAGTTTGCAAACTAGCGCAAGAATACAAAATTCCATTTGTAAGAACACAAGGCGAAAAACCTTATATTATACCAAGTTTAAAGGCAACTGTTAATAAAGAATTCGCAATAAATATTTTAAAAAACATTCTTCTAAACACGTTTACTTTCATAAATAGACCTGTTGTAAAAAAATACAACTTAAAAACAAATGACTATCAAATCGGAGTACTTTATACCCTAATGATGAGTAATAAGAGCCTGTATTATGGATTAAAGAGCATCAAGAGAGATAACAAAATTGTTGAATCACTAATCCACCCATGCCTGTATGCTGATGGAAAACGTGACAATCACTCTGTTGAGTTTGAAATTACACAAGATAAAGAACTTATTGAAAAAATAAAAAATATGGGATTTGTTATTACAGATTTTAAGTCAGTTGAATAGACTATAAAACATTCTGTATCTTAATAAAAGTTTTCTTACATTTAGAATGTCTAAAATTTAACATATTTAAAGTTGACAAAATGTTGGTCATAGGCTACACTAAAAAATATGAAAGAAATCATCTTATACGAAACAGAAAACGGTAAATGTCCTTATACTGAATGGGTTGAAAATCTTAGTTTAGATTATCAGTTAAGAATTCAAAAACGAGTTAATAAATTAAAAGATGGTTTAAAAGGTGATTGGAAAAAATTAAAGAATAGTGAATTATGTGAACTAAGACTTGATTTTGGAAAAGGATATAGAATTTATTATAAAGAACTTGGGAATATAATTATTTTACTTCTATCTGGAAGTGATAAAAAAGACCAAGTTAAAACAATAAAACAAGCTAATAAATATTATGAAGATTTTAAAAAAAGAAACTATAAAGGATAATACAATGCCAGATAATTTAAAAAATTTTGATTTAGATAAAATTAGAGCCAACACTATCAATCACGATGATTATATGCATGAAAAATTGCAAGATTCTGAATATCAAAAAGGGTGGTTAAAAATTTCAATAATGGACTATATTGAAACAGGTGACTATTCAGAATTTTTTAGAGCTTTAGAACAAGTAATTAAAGCTCGTGGAACAATAAAAGAATTTGCAGAAAAAACAGGAATTGATAGAAGTAATTTAACAGAAATTTTAAAATGTAAAACTAAATCATCACCAAGCATTTCAACGATTGGTAAAATTTTAAAAGGATTAGGTTATACACTTTCTGTTGATGATTTAAAACTTGCATAATAAAATTATACACAGGGATTCTTCATTATCTTAAATTAATCCTACCTGCCAAATAAAATAAACCCACACACTCTACTTTGACACAATAGAATATTTAACGCCCTTTTTCACAACAGTATACTTAAATTTCAATTTCTTAAAATCCTTGTTTTTTATAATCACAAGGTTTGATTTATCATTCAAATATTGTGGAACTAAATACTCATCATCTTCACCTAAGAACAACACTTTTTTAGCTCCTGAATAATATATTAAACTATACTTTTTACCTGTTTTATAACCAACTATCTTCTTATTCTGAGCCTTTGCAATCTGTGCATATTCAATCAAATCATTTTGACCAAATTTTGCATTAATATTGAAAAAATGATGGGTTCCAAATGCACTCAAAAGTACCATTAAAACGGTATATACAGTGAATAATTTTAACTTTTTACCATCTTTTGCAAACACAACACCTAAGCCACCAGCAACTATACAAAGTGACATACCAACAAATTTCAATTCAGAAACAGTGTTGTATAAATCAAACGGAAGATAACTTCTCGCAATAAGGATTACAAATCCAACCAATATTAAAATCGAATTCAAAACTTGTGAGAATACTTTAAATATTTTTGAACAACCGTCTTCACACCAATAATTAGCTAATATTACTGCTAAAAACGGATACATTGGAAGAATATACGTAACTAATTTTGTTCCTGAAACAGAAAAGAACAACATAGTAAACAATGCACCAATTATTGATAAAGCAACAAATCTGTCCTTATTCTCTAATGTTTCATAAGCTCTATATCTAAATCCTCTACATTTTTCAACGAGCATTGAAACAAATGAGAACACCCAAGGAAAGAATCCCCACGCTAAAATTGGAATATAGAATAAAAATGGACGTTCTCTATGTATAACATCTGAACCAATAAATCTCAACAAGTGATGTTTTATAATATATTCATCAAAGAACAATTTGCCATGTATATGCAACATAGCTATATGCCAAGGTAATACAATCAATAAGAACAATAAAGTTCCCAATCCAAAATATTTTGGTTTAAAAAACTCTTTCAAATTCTTAGCATAAAGTCCTGCAAAAAACATTACCCCAAATGGAACTACAACTCCAGGTATACCTTTTGCCATAACAGCTAACCCTGAAAAAATATAGAACAACCACCAAAAATATTTTTTGTTTTGTTCTTGTACAAAATATGTCATAAACCCACTAAAAACAGATATTGTGATACAAGAAGTTAACAACATATCCAAAATAGCAATCTTTGACATAATAATAAATTCAAGACTTGTTCCTAAAATACAAGCCACAATTAAACCAAACTTTTTAGAAACAACCTTTGCACCTGCAAAATAAACGACTAAAGCAGCAAACAACGATTGCAAACCAATCGGAATACGTGCTACACCCTCTGATACTCCACCAAACAATCCAAAAAACAAGTTTTCTATCCAAAAATATAATGGTGGTTTTTCAAAAAAGAATTTACCGTTTAAATATAAAGTCATAAATTCTTTATCGTGAAACATAGTAGATGACATATTTACATATCTTGTTTCATCTACATCTAACAATTTATACATCCAAATATTATGGAAATACAACAAATATACTCCCACAATAATCATCATTATAAAAAATATTTTTTTATGTTTTAAAACAAATTCTTTCATCTATAATTCCTCAACGACAATATATCTTGGTCGACCTTTTACCTCAAGTAAAATTTGACCTATATATTCCCCAATAATACCTATACACAAGATTTGAATACCTGATATAAACGTAGTCCAAACCTTATAAAACTCTATTTCAAATATTAAATCCACTTTCAAGATTTGTTCTAACAAAATCAAAAATGCCACAATAAAACAACTCAATGAAATTATAAATCCTGTTAAAAACACAAATCTCAAAGGATATGTTGAATAAGAAACGATTCCTGTCATCGCCAACTTAAACAATGATATAAACGAAAATTTGCTTTCACCTAAAGCACGTTTACATACATCATAATTTATACATTTTATTTTTAACCCCAAATCGCTAAACAACCCACGTAAAAAGATGTTACGTTCTTTGAAATTACCAATAATATCCAGCGTTTTTTTATTTATCAAACGAAATTCCGAATGATTAGGGTTCAAATTCACACCTAAAAGATTAATGGTTTTATAAAATATTGCAGAAAACATTTTCTTCCACCAAGAAGTTTTATAATTATTTCTAATCCCTGCAACGATGTCATAACCTTCATCATAAGCAGAGATAAATTCTTCAATCTTTGAAATATCTTGTTGTAAATCAGCATCAATCGTCAAAACAGCGTCTGCTTCTAACTTTCTTGACATATCTAAACCTGCAAGAATTGCTAATTGATTACCATAGTTTCTAGAAAACTTCAATGCTTTTAATGAACAAAAAGAATTCTTTGAAGCATTTTCTAATATTTCCCAAGTTTTATCTGTACTACCGTCATCAACAAAAACAAAAAAACTCTCAGGTGCAACAACTTTTTTTTGAATAAGATTGTGCATAAGTTCTTTTAATTTATTTATCGTAGTAGGAAGAACCTCTTCCTCGTTAAAACATGGTATAATTATAGCAAACTTAGTATCTTTCATATATAAAACCTCTATTTTAATTGTAATTAAAATATATTAGGTAACTGTTAATAATTCCTAACAGAAAACTAACAAAAGTTTTATAAATTACTATATAAGGGAGAATTATGTTTAACTCAAAAATATTAATCGTAGACGATGAAAGAGATATTTCTGATTTAATAGAAATGGCTCTAAAATCCAACGGTTTTACAAATATAAAAAAAGTTTTTAACGGTACAGATGCTCTCAAAAGCATTGACGAGTGGTCACCGACTTTGATATTGTTAGACTTGATGCTTCCAGAAGTTGACGGTTTAACTATCTGCAAAAAAACAAAAAGTAATCCACTAACAGAAAATATCCCTATAATTATGATTACTGCTAAAAATGAAGAAAGCGATATCGTAATGGGATTAGAACTTGGTGCAAACGATTATATGACAAAACCCTTTAGCACAAAGGTCTTAATCGCCCGTATCAGAAACCAATTAAGATTATTAGAGGTTGATAGCCAAAAAAATACAAATTCAATAATACAGTATAAAAACCTTACGATTAACAAGCTCAATAGAAGTGCTATAATAAATAATGAAGAACTTAATCTCACATACTCTGAATTTGAACTTTTGGTTTTATTTGTAAGCGAACCGAACAGAGTTTACACAAGAAATCAATTATTATTACATCTTAAAGGTGATGCAGGATACGAAGTAAGTGAACGAGCGATTGACGTCCAAATACTTAACCTAAGACGTAAACTCAAAATTTTAGGAGCTGAAATCGAATCTGTAAGAGGAATTGGATACAAACTAAATGAAAAAACACTTTAAATATATCTTATATTTTATTCTAACTATCGTTGTACTTACCACAACAAGTTTAATTCTATTAACAAATCAATTTTTCAAGTTCTACAATTCATATATAGAAGAAGAACGAGAAGAAATCGGACACCAATTTTTGATGGTTGAATGGGCAATAACACCGCTTATCTCAAACAACGATTTTAAAAATCTGCAAACATTTTGTAACTCCTTAAAAGACACTGATATCGCTGTATTTATTCAAGATGATACAGGCAAAATCATTGGTGCATCAAGAGATGATATTAATATTAAATTATTTGATTTAAACACAAATGATGAAGAAGGGCTTGATAGTTATATCACAACATTAAAAACAAAAATGGTTCTAAAAAAGAGATTAATAACTATTAAAAACAAAAAGTACTTAGTAAAAATTGCATTGATGCAAGATAATATGATAACAACATTTTTACGTAACCAACAAAACATTATAATTGCATTTTTGTTAAGTGTTATAACGATTATTCTAATATTTTTATATCTTATATTTGACCTTAAAATTCCGTTTGATAAACTTCAAGAAAGTGCTAAAAAAATTATTAATGGCGACTTTGACTCTGAAATATACGTTATTGAAAAAGGTATGCTATCAGAACATTCAAAAACAATTAGCAATATGGCAAAACAATTAAAACAAAAAATCCATGAGTTAAAAGAAATTGAACTTAAAAAAAATGAAATGCTTGCTGGAATATCTCACGAAGTTAAAACCCCTTTGACAAGTATAATCTTAGCATCAGAACTTTTGAAATCAAACGAGGGATTAAATAAAGATGGAGAAGATTGCGTAAACATTATTGATTTTAACGCAAAACGATTAAATAATTTAATTTTAAATATAATTGATATTTCAAAACTTGAACACCAAACAATTACAAAACAAACCGAATTCATTCCAATAAACCTTGAGGACTGCATATATAGTGTAATCCACAATTCTAAAATTTTATCTAATGATATAATTATAAACTTTGAACCAGAAGGTTTAACCCCTATTTTAGGCGATTCACAATTATTAGAAACAGCCATTTTGAATATTTTGACAAACTCAATCAAATATTCAAAAACAGATAAGATAGATGTAACAATTAATACAAAAGATAAGAAAGTAGAGTTAAGAATAAAAGATTATGGGATTGGAATACCAGAAGAACATATTGATAAAGTCTTTGATAAATTTTATAGAGTCGATAAAAACCGAAGCAGAGAACTTGGTGGTAATGGACTTGGACTTAGTATCGTAAAAGAAATTATAACCTTACATAATGGAACTATTAGTTTATTGTCGAATAACGGTTGCGAAGTTATTATAGAGTTACCGTTAAATATAGATGATAAGTGATTTCAACGACTCACCTCAAAACAAAATAAAAGCGAGAAGTACGCTTCTCGCTACAAAATGGAGTTTAACTAACACTAACTTATTTTCCCGATTTTCTCTATAAAAATTCGTATTTTGCCAAGGCAAAACTTGCAAAATAATATATAATTACTTTGTAATATGCCATTTGCGTTGTTTTATTTTATAAAATTGTCGTTTAATTTGGTGTTTCAGACAATTCATTCGCTCACTTCCTCTCACAAAACAATACTTAATTGTTTTGTTCGGCAGAGTCGAAAATCCGCTGTCTTGGATTATTGTTTCACACTACGCATTCGCTCATTTGATTTGCTCTGCAAATTCTATTCGCTATGCTCCGTGCCACTTCGAGTTTCGGACTACGTCCTCACTCTACCGAAAATCCGCTGTCTTGGATTATTCGGGCTTGCTAAACACTACTTTCACTTTTAAATTCTAACGAATTTAGTCGTTCATTCCGTGTTTTACGCTCTTACGAGTTTCGCTCATTTCATTCGCTCACTCTACCGAAAATCCGCTATGAACTTACAAGTCGCATTGCTTCTTCTAGCAATTCTTTGTTAGATTTAATCAAAGCGTTTACAAGTTCCATTTGCATTTTCGCTTGTTGGTAATTACTCATATTACCTTTGAAATCTGTATTTGATTGCTCAATCAAGCCTGAACGAATTTGACCAGTACCGATAACAGGTTTTCCTGATTCTTCTGTTTCGACAAAATTACCTTCGCTAATTTCGTATAAGCCATAGTTGTTATGAAAATTAGCTGCTGCTATTTTATAAAGTGGTACAGAACGCTTACCACCATCTGCTTTACCGAAGATTGTACCATCTTCTTTGATTTCATATTCGTCATATTTCCCCATGAATTTACCATTGTTTGGGTCAATCCACATTTTAATGTTTGTAGTTGGAATACTTAGGGCACCGCCTTTAAGTGCTGTTTCTTGGTATAAATCAGCACTAATACTTTTTGTACCAGCCATGATTTCACCATTATCATTTAGAATATAACCTTGAACAGCATCGCCATTTTTAGCTCTATAAACGCCTTCTGCGTCAAATGTAAATTCACCACGTCTTGTATAGATAATCTTACCTTGATCATTACGTGTGATAAAGAAGCCGTTTCCTTCATAGAATACGTTTTCATTTGATGTACCAGGAGCAGATTTACCTTGACCTTGGTTCTTCATAGGGTTATCAACAATTGCTCCACCCAAAAACGTTTCAAAAGTAACTTTGTTTTCTCTAAACCCTGGGGTGTACATATTCGTCATGTTTTCCGCCAGTGCGCTCATCCAGTGTGTTGTTGCCCTTTGGCAATTTAGTGCAGTTGTGTACGAATCATACATCTGATTCTCTCCTTATTATTTTGTTTCTTTTAAACTTATTTTGTCATATTTTACGTTTAGTGCTTCAAATTTTTCTTTTAGGATATGTAAGTTTTCTTTTATGTGTAACGCTAATTTTTCATCTGTAGTTTGAAGTTCAACATTTAATTGCCCATCTTTATTTATCTTTATAATGACAGAAATGTCTTTGTCAAAATCTATTCTGAAAACTTTGTTATTTATAATAGAATCTTTTAACAATGCTAAGAATTTACGTGACAAGTTGTCTAATTCATCATTATTTTCATCTGTGAAACTTGATGAATCTTGAGTTCCTCTTCTTAATAAACCTACTATACAATCAACATCGGCTTTGTTTAGTTCTGATAAGTCAATTTTATTGTGGTTAGTTACGTTCATTGTTTGGCTCATAAGTGCATTGATTATTGAGTTTGTTTTTTCTTTGCTTTCTGATTTTTCGATATGAACTTGATTATTTAGAGCAACAATTTCGTTCATAAACAACATATCTTCTTCTGTAGTTTTGTATTCTTCATCGCTAAGTCTATTTTTCTCAATATTACGTCTAGCCATTTCCAAGTTTTCTTCTTCTGTTGAAAGAATAGATTCATCTTCTGCAAGTTCTTCCTCTGTTTCGTGAAGAACTTGAGAATTGTCTTTTCTGTCTTGATATAGATTTTTTAGATGATCATTCAAGTCAAGCGAAGATTGAACATCAGCTTTAGGTTCATCTGAGTCTGATTCAGCTTCTTTATTTGCCATAAGTTTTGAAATAACGCTTGTTATATCTTCTGGTTCATCGACATCGTTTTGACCTGAACCTACGGTGTTTTCTAGTTCTTTTTTACTTTTTGAAATGTTTATTGAATTAAGGTTAATTTTATTTGACATGTCCATAAGTTTAAGAAGACGAGTTTTGTCTTCTTGACCGTTTGGAACAACTTTTTGGTTTTCGGTTGGATTTTGACGTTTTTTAATCATTGCACGGTTTTCTTCGTCAGTGGACAAGATTGCTTCATCTTCAGCTATTTCTTTTGCTGTTTCACGTAAACCGTTACCAGATGCTTCTTCTTTATCCATAAGGTCAGAAAACGCTTCACCATCAAAATTGAAATTCTGAGAATCCATTTTGGGTTTGAAGGCATCTTCTTTTATTGGGGTGTATGAGTTTACTCCGTTTGAATACATAAAATTTCCTTATGATATTTATATATTTTTCGGCAAAACCGAGATTTTCTTTAGAGATGATGTAAGAATTCATCTGTTTAGAGTACTTTATTTTTAATGATTTTTAATAGGATTTCAATTTTTGAAATAATATATGGATATGGTGTATATCTTAAGTATATACTATGTTTCAGAGTGTTACGAAATTGAGAAAATTTGAATAAAAAAAATCAATTTTAGAAAAAGAAAACACTTTATATAAGTACGGGAATTAAAATTTAATAAAACTAATCGGGGAATTAAGTCAGATCTTAAAACGATGGACTAAAACAAAATTCTTTTTATACTCTCTCTTAATATCCTCGTGTTTATTTAATGTTGCAGTACAAGTTATTGCAACCTTTTTTTTTGTATACTAGTTTTTAGCGATTTTTAGAAAAACGTCAAAATTTATAATTTTATCGTTTTTTCATTTTTACGCACTTTTTACGCACTTAACTCCGAAAAGTATCATTATTATTACTCATTGTAAAATTTCCCTTTCTTTTTGAACTATTTATAAATGAATTTCGTTATAATGATGAAGAGGTATAACGTTATGAAAAAAATAATTATTTTATTATTAATACTTTGCACAGCCTTGCCAGTTTTTGCAGGTGATTTTTTCGGCGATTTATTTAATCCTGATGGCAAGGAATATGTATACAGCATTGGAGATAAACGAATTCATTATTTAACTGATAAAAATGGCAAGAAATATGTATACAGCATTGGAGATAAACGAATTCATTATACAACTGATAAAAATGGCAAGGAATATGTATACAGCATTGGAGATAAACGAATTCATTATTTAACTAACGAAAAATAATAATAAACTAATTATAATTGTTGTATCCATTTAATTGCGTCAGCTTGTATAGAATTTAATTTCTCACCTCTATTGATATGACCTTTTAGGAAATCATTTAACTTGCCATATTTTTCTTTTGCCCAATTAGTCATTGATAAGATTGTTCTTGGGAATTCTCTTAATTGAATTTCATAACTTATATCACCAACCTTATCAATACTCCATTTGAATTGCTCAATTGTTGCTAAAAAATTATATCTTGGAATATTATTGCTAGTACCAATAACTCTTATTGGTAATCTATTTCTTCTCATTGTTTATAAATATTTGTAAATTTTACTCCTTGTTTTTGAACCTTTTACATAAAATATTCGTTACAATGATGTAAGATAATTAAAAGGAGTTTAAAATATGAAGAAAATTATTTCAATCCTATTTTTATTAGCACTCACAACACCTGCATTTGCTCATTTTGATGAGTCTTCTATTATACTGTATGATGTTGATGAGTATGAAGCGAAATGGCAACAATTAAGAAAAGAATATTATTATAAAGTAGAACATAATCTTCCTTGTGGCTCTTATGAAAATGAGGTTGAAGCAAAATTTTATTCATGGCTATCAAATGAACAAGCACAAGGTAGACAACTTCAGGGTGTTGATCCTAAAATACACTATTATTATTATATACATGATTAATAACATTAAGCTAAAAGAGTATGCTTTTGCTCTTCTGGCTTATTCTTATATAAAATAACTGTGACTATAACTTTTTCATTTGTTGCTTCTATTATATGTTTGCTCGAAATTACTCTATATGTATCATTAAGATCTAATCTTCGATTTTCTATTTTTGTAGTTTTTCCTGTACATAATTTATAATCTGCTCTGACTTCAAAAGATATTGATGTTGATGATTTATTTAATTCTTTTAATTTTGCATAAGCAATTTTGTCAACATTTTGCTCATCATTTTTACTGATTTCTTCTGTATGTATTAGTAAACCGTATTTATCAATACTTATAAATATTTGTAAATATTTTATCGGTTTTTGAACCTTTTACATAAAATATTCGTTACAATGATGTAAGATAATTAAAAGGAGTTTAAAATATGAAGAAAATTATTTCAATCCTATTTTTATTAGCACTCACAACACCTGCATTTGCTCATTTTGATGAGTCTTCTATTATACGGTATGATGTTAGTGAGTATATGGCAAAAAAAGAACAATTAAAAAAAGAATATTATTATAAATTAGAACATAATCTTCCTTGTGGTTCTTATGAAGATGAGGTTGATGCAAAATTTCATTCATGGCTATCAAATGAACAAGCACAAGGTAGACAACTTCAGGGTGTTGATCCTAAAATACACTATTATTATTATATACATGATTAATAACATTAAGCTAAAAGAGTATGCTTTTGCTCTTCTGGCTTATTCTTATATAAAATAACTGTGACTATAACTTTTTCATTTGTTGCTTCTATTATATGTTTGCTCGAAATTACTCTATATGTATCATTAAGATCTAATCTTCGATTTTCTATTTTTGTAGTTTTTCCTGTACATAATTTATAATCTGCTCTGACTTCAAAAGATATTGATGTTGATGATTTATTTAGTCAGGAGTGGAATAAAATTAGAAAAAATGCAGGAATTGAAGATTTTCGGTAGGTAGTATATGGCAGTATATAAGTAATATAGGTTAATAAATATCGTTTTAAATGTTTTTAGAATATGTTGACAAATTCTAAAAACAATGTATAATAAGAATATAGAGGTTCAACTGTGAGATATAAAATCAAAAAAATTAAGCAAGCAGAACAAGAATATGAATCTTTAACAATAGAACAAAAACAGTTGTTAGATAATGATTATGCACTAGTTGAAAATGAAGGACTTGAAAGAGTTTCAACCAAAAAAATTGAAAAAGATATATACGAGATTAGGACTTCAAATTTAAGGTCTTTATATACATACCAAGAAGGAGCTTTAATCATAATAGTAACAATCTTTATAAAAACAACAAATAAAACTCCAGAATGGGCAAAAAAGACAGCAAGAAAACGTATCAAAAGTTTATAGGGGGTCATTATGACAAAAGAATTGATTTACATAAGAGATAAAGAAGGATATGTAAAAGGCATAACTTTGGATGAAATGAAACCAGAATACACACAAATCACTCGTGAAGAATGGGAAGAAGAAAGTGGAGAAAAGTATTATAAAGTAACATATGGCAGGGGTGGAGCACGAAAAGGTGCAGGAAGAAAACCCAAAACAGGTGTTGTGCTAAAATTTCAGATAAGAGTATCTGAAAAAGAGAAAGAATTCTTAAACTACGCAAGAGCACATAACCTTGATTATGACAGCTTAATGCAAGGATAGTTAAAACTTTCTATCTGATAAAAACAAGAGAATATTGACAAAGTTTAGTAAGTATCTAATTATCAATTTTATTAATGTAATTTAACATGAAGAACAAGACTAAATTAACTATGAGATTGATATTTTGTAGTATAGTGAAAATATGAATAATACTAAAAATAATCATTTTGTGCCGCAAGGATATTTGAAAAATTTCCTTAATGATAAACTTAGTTTATATAAATATGATTTGGATAATTCTTTAAAAAGTTACGAAATTACAAATTTAAAGAAAGAGTGCTCATGTAAAAATTTATATTCAACAAAACAAAAAATTACATATGAAGAAATACGTTTTACCTGTAAATTAGCGGGTTACAATGACGAGGTAGAAATAGATTTTTGCAAGAAAATTTGTGATTATATTAATGGTGATTTTTCTAGTTTTATTGATAACACCTGTCCTATACATATTCCTCTTGAATACCATAAAATGTTTATGACTTATATAAAAGGAATTCTTGATGAAAAATCAATTTCTAGATCTCAAGAGAATATATTCACCTCAGTGTATGAAAATGATTTTTATAATATATTAGACAAAATCATAAAATCCGAAAGTATTGATTTCCTCAACAATAATGTGAACTCTTCAAGTGTTTCTTTATATTTATATGTTAAATTGGAAGCTTTTTT
Source organism: Candidatus Gastranaerophilales bacterium HUM_9 (assembly GCA_002103075.1). Taxonomy (GTDB): domain Bacteria; phylum Cyanobacteriota; class Vampirovibrionia; order Gastranaerophilales; family Gastranaerophilaceae; genus UBA2883. The sequence continues at coordinate 76,899 of DABG01000010.1, forward strand.
ACACAAATCTGCTTTCAAAATAATAAATAAAAAATTGAAAGAAGTATATCCAAACTTACCAAACACAAAAGAAATTGAAGAAAATTTAGGGAAATTAAAATTTAATACTAATTTATATGTGGATTTAATCCATTATCTTATAATCCAATATTTTAGAACAGAAAAACAAATTGATAAATTAAAGAATTCTTTAATACATCTCAAAAAGTATTGGGAATCACAATATGCGGATTATCAGTTGCCTGACTATGTACAAAAATTCATAGGTTTAAACGAGGATAGTTTTATTTTTATTTTTATTCATTTAAAATCTATATATTTAGTAGAATCTCTTATAAATTCTCAATATAAATTATTATTATTAAACAACGATACAGAGGTACCTTTTATTACTTCAGATTCTCCGTGTATAAATATTTATGCTAGTTATATTGACCCATTTGAATTACAAGGAAATGATTTTGAAATTTATTTTCCAATATCTCCAACTCTTGCTTTATTATATACAAATAGAACTGGATATAAAAATATTGAAAATACTGAAATAACACTGAATAATAAAAAAATGATATTACAATTTAACGCGTCAATAAAAAAACTTGCAAAACGATATTTATATAGCAATATAAACAGTCTTCTAATGCTTTGATAGATTTTTCTCTTTTAATACATCTAATATAGGATTTAACCAATAACAATTTATGTCTTCATAAGGGTTATTTATCTGATTTATAGCATAATCTTCGCATTCAATATTGTTGGTATCAAATGATATTGTCATAACATGTTCATATTTTTTGCTAATCATATTTAAAGATAATAATGTTGTACTTGCATGTATAATGCGTTGACTATATGGTTGTTGAATTTCTTTAATTTTCTCTATTGGATAATAATAATTTTCACCAATAAAATAAACAACTCTAATATCCTTTTTTCTTGCAATTTTTTCTACATATTGTGCTTTTCTATAAAAAGTAGTTTTTATTGTTGGTATAAAGGGAATATATGATACTGTATTATCCTCATAAACAATAATAAATGTTGGCATAATATTCTTCTTTTGAAGATTAAATATAGTATAATACATTGAAGCATAAAATTTAAAAAGTTCCATATCATCATTTATTACATTTTTGCTAATTGGCAAATTTGCATCAATTGGAATACATATATCTGACATTGAAATAGGACACCCGTTTTTATCGCTGGCTCTCATTTCAATTTGTTGCCCCCATATAATTTCATTATTTTCTATTGTATAATCCCAAGAAAAAGTAAAATCTTTTAAAAAGATTTCTGTCTTAAGTTCTTTAATTTTCTCTATTATATTTTTACATTTTGAACAGTTGCATGGATAATCTGTTATAACTTCATTAATAAAATTATCCATTATTATAATTCCATTTTTTATTCTTGAATAAATATCTATTTCGTTTCCATTTTCTTTAAATAAGATATCAATACTAAAGTAAATATCAGAATTTTTATTATATTTAATCAAATATGCTTTAATAACTTGCTCAATTGTTTCTAAAGGAACATCATTGTCAATATTAAGCCTACTATCAACTATTTTTCCACAATAATCTGGAAGATATGCATATACTAAAATTTCCTTTTCTAATTTAAACGGATATTCTTTAACAGTTTCGTTTCTTTTATCAATAAACCAACTTAGGTTATTATCATTCAAAAATTCTTTTCGTTTTGTTGTATAATATTCTTTTAATTCCTTAGTATTAAAGCTTTTCTGCATAACAAATGTTATATTTCTAAACTCAGCAAAAAAGTTATCTATTAATGGGATACTTTCAAAGATATTTTTTGCAATATTAAGAGAATTCAAACTATTTAATGCATTATAATACTTTTGTAATATTGGATATATTATATCAGTCATCATATATTCTCCATCTTTTCTGCAAAATAAAAAGGGAATGTCGTAAAAACAGGTCTCAACATTTCTCTATTATCATGAAGATATTTTTTTATAATATATTTTTTCAAAGCTCTTTCAGGAATGTTATTTAGATAAATACTTAGTTCTTGAACAATAGTTCTGTCGCTAAATCCAAGTTCATATAGTATGATCTCTAGTTTTGAAGATAAACCATACTTAAATCTTTTTTGTATTAATTTTAAATTTTCAATAATATTTGTAATATCTGAATCACAATAAATATTTGGTAAAAGTTCAATTATGGCACCAATAAATAAACTTCCATCATAGGCAAGTGTATTTTCGCAAAATTCAACAATATCATCTATTTGATATTCGAATGTTCTTTTTTTAGTCTTTCTCTTTATACTTTTTTTGATTAAATATTCTAATATCTTATAATATGGTTTTCCGTTAAGCCACATTTTTATTATATTTTTAGCCTCACTTTGTTGGTTGCATTGATTATAAAATTTCGAGTTAGTATATTGCATCAATTTTTCAAAAATCAATTCTAAAAATGAATTAATATCTTCGATGCTTTTCAACTTTTGAGAATTTTCTTCAACCCAATTCTGCAATTCTATGTTTTCGTTTATTCCGTACAATGTTTTTGCAAAATATTTTCTTTGAACGTTATTTTGTGTTGATTCTAAAATGTGTTTACCCAATAGTTTAAATAATTCTATAATTTCTTCTTTTTGCTTTTGATCGCCTAAATGATAAGCTAATGTAGATTTTGCAAGTTCTTTTATTTCTTCTTCGTAATTATCTTGAAAATCTACTTGTGCGAGAATAAAACTTTCTATATTTTTAATAATGTTTATTTTCTCGTTACATTGGGATTCTACATTTTCTCGTTTAAAGCCAATATCTTGGTTATTTTCCATTATTGTTTCGTGTTGCATAATAGCTCCAATCAATTGCTCTATTTTACTATTAATGTATGCTCCAGCAAAATCTAAAGGTTTCATAATTATATGACGAGAGTTCTTCCCTGTTAAACCATTTTTTATAGGGTCAAAAATCTTAAATATTGTACTATTGCAATTTTCAGAATTATGTGGATCGATAAGCTCTTTTGTTCTCATCCATCTCCACCTTTCTTCTAAATTTCTTCTAGAATCATATAATAAATTATTTGCAAAAATTATACTTCCCTCTGTATACATTCCAGCACGTCCTGCTCTTCCTACAAGATTTTGAAAGTCCCTTACAGAGATGGTATCTGTACCTTGCTGTGTACTATTGATAATTAAATATTTAAGTGGCATATTTACACCTTGAGCAAGAGTAGAAGTGCATATTACAAATTTTGCGAATGATTCTTTCATTGCATTTTCTACAGATAATCTTATACCTTGTGGAATTGTTCTATGATGAGTTAGTATTCCAATTTTAGCAGCACTCGTATATGATGTTTCTCCTAAATTAGCCTTATATAAATTATATATTTTACTAATTTCATTTAAATTTGAATAATTGATTATATTATCAAAATTATATTGTCTTTCTATTAAATCATTTACTTGGTCGCAAAGATTTTTTATACTTCGTTTTTGCCCACAAAATATAGCTACACCTCCTCGATTAACTAGTTTTTTACCTAGATATAAAGCAATAGAGTTTGAATCGTTTTTTTGAGGGAAAAATCTATCATTTCTTTCTTTACCAATTTTATTGAGCTGCTGACTTTCAATGATTCTTGGAACATAATATTCTTCCAGATCGGGATTATCTTTATTTATAAATTGAATTTTACCGCGAGTATCTATCCAGCTAGTAAAAGCAATTGTTCTATATGTTGAAGCTATATCTTTTCCATTGATAATAGCAGCATCATCTCCATTTAGCCAATTATTAATATCTTCAATATTGCCCATTACAGCTGATATAAGAATTGTTTGACAGTTTTTGGGCAACATCAATTTCAAAGAAGCTAGCAATAATTCATAGTTTGTTCCTCTCGAAGTGCTATCAAATTGATGCCCTTCATCATATATTATCAGCCCAATAACTTGTGCTAATTCAGGAGTTTGTCTAAGTATATATAATAATTTTTCAGGGGTTAAAACTAGGATTTTCTTTTGTTCTCTCGAATCCTCAAGTTCATAATCAATCTGATATACATCTGATAGTTCATCAATTTCTATATTTTCCCCATAGAATGCTTTTTGTAAATCATCTTGTATATCATGACAAAGTGCCCTAAAGGGAGCAACTATTACTGCTAAATTTGTTCTATCGGCCAAAAATATACTGCGTATAATTAATTCAGTTGCTTTAGTTTTTCCTGCACTAGTTGGCATTTGAATTGTTGCAGATTTACCTTTAAATATTTCATTTTTACCTATTAAAATTTGGGAAGGCCACAATTCTTTTATACCAATTTTAGTCAAAAGGGGTTTCCATATTTCTTTGTCAATATCTGTAAATAACGGCATTGTATACCAGGTAGTGTGCAGATATTTCTTTTTTACAACTGCACATAAAATATCGATAAAAAGTAATTCTCTATCAGTACCGTTTTTATAAATTTCTTTTCTTAGATTATCTAAATTATAAAAAATATTTTCGAAATTTTCTCCTGTTGAGTAAAATTGGTTCCAAGAAGAAATGATATTATTGATATATGTGATATAAACACTTTCATTTATTTCTGCTGAAAAATCATTTCTTAAAAAATCCAATAATAGCAAATCTAATTTATTAACATCCAAATTTAATTCATCCGGCTTAAGTTTATTGGCAAGAACTTTGGTGCTTCCCATATAATCACATAAGTAATAAGCCGCGCTTCCCATTATTACATAGTAGTCGTTGTCTTTATCTTGTAATTTTGCATTAAAATATGCATCAAAAAATTGTGCAGAAAATATTAAGCTCTCTTTTAATTCGTTTAGTATAGCACTCGTGCTATTTTCTTTATAAAAATTTACAGCATAATCACCAAGCAATGCTATTGTAAGAAAAAATAAATCCTTAATTTTTTCTTTATTAATATGAATACGATTCTCTTTTGGAACATCATATTCGTACATTTTTGCTTCAGAACGAGTCATACCTAATAATTCATTGGAATTGCTACCTGGTTTAAGCTTCATCAGCAGCCCTCCTATAAAGTTCATGAACTAAATTCATCATATTATCACCCTTGACGACTATTAGCATTAAATGAGGAATATCTACATGATTTGAAGTATCCGATGTTCTTAAAATTTTTTCGTCATATATTTCGTTAGAAAACAATGCAGCAGCACCATAAAACATAGTATAAGGTCTATCTGATATATTTTCAAAACGTTCTACCTTTTTGGCATTTTCAATATTATTTATCTCAATATATCTTTGTTTCATTGCATTTAAAGATTCTGCTATTCGAACATTATCCTTTCGAGAATCATCAATTGCTTTTTGCAATCGATTCTCGGTTGTATTTGTATATGAAGCTTTTGCTTCGATAACCGTAAGAATATCCTTATTGGTTTCATTCGAATCAAATAATTTAAATCCAATTATATCTGACCCCATAGGGGATGAATTTCTATTAATTTTATTTGAATATCTAGTTCTTGGAACCCAATAGTTCAATATATACTCAAGATAGTCAGATATTAATATTTCACTAAAGTCGCCTGAACGGACACTTGGACCAGGTGTACCTGTTTGAGCTGGGAATTTTAGGGTTAACAAATAATCCTTTTTTGACAAACCAGTTCCCTTTCTTAAAAGATCTATTTTTTCGTCAGGGCAATAATGGTTCCTAAAATGTTTAGCCCAATCCGACATGGTTTCGTCATCAGTACTATTATAATTAAAAGAAAAAACTTTAATAGGTTTTCCATCCGTAGTCGTAATATTTTCTTCTTTTTCTTCAACTAACCATTCTGAAAATTTTTGAGCCCATGTCATAAGAATCCCCTTATATTATAAAATTATATCTTAAACACGAAGATTTATTTTGATTTTTCAAAATTATAGCTATCTTCTCTTTTTTATAATAAAATAAACTCATGCAAAAGTTTTATGAAAAAGAGGATATAACTTTATTTCAGGGTGATTGTATTGAGATTTTAAATAGAGCAACTCCTGAATCTATAGATATGATTTTTGCAGACCCGCCGTATATGCTTTCTAATGGGGGGATAACCTGTCAATCAGGCAAAGTTGTTTCTGTCAACAAAGGGAAATGGGATGAAAGCAAAGGCTTGGACGAAGATTTTGAATTCCATCAAAAATGGATTAATGCTTGTAAAAGAGTTTTAAAACCTAACGGAACAATTTGGATTTCGGGGACTTATCATTCAATTTATGCTTGTGGATTTGCGTTGCAAAAATCTGGCTTTAAAATTTTAAATGATATATGTTGGTTTAAACCGAATGCTTCGCCAAATATGAGCTGTAGGTATTTTACAGCTAGTCATGAAACTTTATTATGGGCAAGAAAAGACCCAAAAGGCAAGCATACTTTCAATTACGAAGCAATGAAAAATGGGGATTGGAACGATGATATTCTTAAAAAGCCAAATAAACAAATGCGTTCGGTTTGGCAAATAGATACTCCAAAACCTTCTGAAAAAGAATTCGGCAAACACCCGACTCAAAAACCTTTAGAATTGTTAAGGCGCATAATCCTTGCGTCAACTAACAAAGGCGATTTAATACTCGATCCATTCACAGGAAGCTCAACTACTGGTATAATGGCATTAGAGTTAGGTAGGAAATTTATTGGAATAGACTTAGAAAAAGAATACTTAGACCTTTCTGTTAAAAGGTTTGAGCAACTATTTTCAAAGGAAGATAAAGCATGGCAGTAGTTTTAGAACAATTGAAAAGTGAAACATATCCGATTATTAAATGGGTTGGCGGCAAGCGTCAGCTTATGTTTGAACTAATTAAAAACATGCCAAAATCTTACAATCGTTATTTTGAGCCTTTCATTGGCGGCGGTGCTTTATTTTTTGAATTACAACCGGAACAGGCTTATATTTCTGATATGAATGAAGAGTTGATTAACCTTTATTCAGTTGTTCGAGATAATGTTTATGAACTTATTAAGGATTTAAGCAAGCACGAAGTTTCAAAAGAATATTTTTTAGAAATTCGAAATATTGATAGAACTGAACAATATACAGAATTGTCAGATGTAGAAAGAGCAAGTCGTTTTATTTATTTGAATAGAACCTGCTTTAATGGTATGTATAGAGTGAATTCTCAAGGGCAATTTAATGTTCCATTTGGACATTATAAAAACCCTCGTATAATTGACGAGAACAACCTTTTGAATTGTTCTGAACTATTAAAAAAGACTGAAATTAAATGTGCTGATTTTTCAGAAATTTTAACTAAGGTTAAAAAAGGTGATTTGGTTTATTTTGACCCACCTTATGTACCATTAAATGAGACTTCAAGTTTTACTGCATATACAAAAGACGGCTTTGATATTGATATGCAGTTTAAACTACGTGATGTTTGCGATGAATTAGACACAATGGGAATAAAATTTATGCTTTCAAATTCTGACACAAAATTAGTGAATGAATTATATGCAAACTATGAAATTAAAAAAGTCTTTGCCTCTCGTCAAATTAATGCAAATGCAGACGGTAGAGGCAAAATCACAGAAGTTTTAGTGAGGAATTATGACTAGAGATTTTAAAGAATGGCTATCTACATTTAGACCTTGTATTGCAGATTACTGCTACTATGTAGATTTTGATAAAGTAAATAAAAATGTTGACGATGTAAAGGTTGAATTAAATATTTTAAATTCTCTAGTTGGCTCAAAAAACATTGAAAAAGATTTTGAAGATATTATTACTAAATATCCTGAAACCCTAAAATGTATTCCATTGCTTTTAGCAGTTCGCTCTAACGAAATTTCTGTTACAGATGCTGATGGAGAATATAATTTTTCTTTTAGAAAACAAAACTACAGTATAGATGATTATAAAATGTTTATGCGAAAAACAAAACTTTTTGATTTGTTAGAAAATCATATTGTAAGTAATTTAGTTGATTATGCAACTGGTGTTGAAACAGGGCTAGATAGTAACGGGCGTAAAAATCGTGGCGGTCATTTAATGGAAAACCTTGTAGAAAGTTTTATTAAAAAAGCAGGTTTTACAAAAGGTCAAAACTATTTCAAAGAAATGTATATTCACGAAATTGAAGAAAAATGGGGTGTTAACCTTTCTGCAATTTCTAATCAAGGCAAAATGGAAAAACGCTTTGATTTTGTGATTAAAACTGATAATCAAATTTATGTAATCGAAACAAATTTCTATTCAAGTGGCGGCTCAAAATTAAATGAAACAGCAAGAAGTTATAAAACACTAGCTCAAGAAGTTGCAACAATAGATGGGGTAACGTTTATTTGGTTTACTGACGGTTTCGGTTGGAATAGTGCAAGAAACAATCTTGAAGAAACCTTTGATGTTTTGGATACGGTTTATAATATTCAAGACTTAGAAGATGGTATTTTAGAGGATTTATAATGTTATATTCTGTTTTTATTAATTTAATAAAATTTATTATTTATATTTCTAGTTTTACTATATTTCTTTGCTTCTTAAAAAAATATGCAATTGATTTTTTCTTTAATATAAGCGTTAGTAATTCTGAACGGGAATTTATAACAAAAGAGTTTAAACAAAAGTTTGAGACTAGTAAATTAAACCATAAAGAAAAAATATTAGGTATTTTTACTGTAAATAAATTATCTCTATTAATAGATATAAAAGATTTTTATGAAAAGGAAGTGCAAATTTATTATAAAGAATATAATGATTTTCTGAAAAAAATAGAAAATTTATTTAAAATGTTTACTTTTCCAATTACTATCTATTCTGGGTGTATTGCTTATTTAATAAAAAATAATGCATTTAATGAAACATATAAAATAACATTAATGTTAATTAGTTTATTAATATATTTTTATTTTTTGATTCGAATAATTTGGATTCAATCTTTTCAAAATGCATATCAATTACTAAAAACAGAATTACCTATAATTAAATGTAAAAATAGGGAGCAGTATTTAAAAAATTATATTTATAACAATGCTCTTATTTTAAAACTCAATAAAGAAAATTTGCAAAGGTTAAAAATGAAAATAAAATGGATTCATTTACAATATATAATATCATCTAGCATTTTAATAATTTCAATTATAATAATATATGTTACTAAATAGAAAGGAGTAAGATATGTCAGATGAAAATAAAAAAATATTATTACAATTAAAAGAAATTCGGCAAAAACAACTAAAACAAATTCCATTAAACAGTAGTGATATTCAGTTAATAAATATCGTTAAAAGTCGAATACAAGGAATTAGTAAACAACGTTTTTTAAAGAATCTTTCCGAAAGTACAAGTGATAGTGAATCGGATATAGACACTTTAATTGAACAAATTATAAAAAATCACTAGTATGCAGAAAGAGGTGTATTAAAATAAAATAATATGAGATTCAACTATGAAAATTATATTAAGTAGAAAAGGGGTTGATAGTGCATCAGGCGGATGTCCTAGTTTTATTATTGGCGACAAATTAATTTCCTTGCCAATACCCGATGAACATACAAATCTGGGATATAATAATGTTCAAATTTGTGGTTATAATCTTGGTAAAATTTTTGAAAAAAGTAAAATTAAACCAAAATTGAATGGCACAGAGATAATGACTTGTCATTTAGACCCTGATATAGAAAGTGGGCTATTCGGGCAATGCTCGGCTGCCGCTCAATATTTGATAAATAATAATGTAAAAGTTGGAGATTTGTTGTTATTCTTTGGATGGTTCAGAGAATTTGATATTAAGACTCATAAATTTTGTACACAAGATAAGATGGGAAAACATTGTATATATGCTTATTTTAAAATCGGGAGAATTTTAGATTTAAACAATTCGCAAGATAGGGAGGAGGAAGCATTACAACTTACAAAAACTCATCCACATATTGCTTATAAATCAACTGAATACGAGAAAACAAACTTATTATTTGTCGCAGATTACAAAATTATTAGAAAATTCTGACATAAGAGGGTGTAGAAGATTTAAGTTTTCAGAAAGTACAACCTTAACAAAAGCAAACGAGAATAAATCAATTTGGCAACTTCCAAAATGTTTTATGAATGTAAATGTAACATATCACACAAATAAAAAACGTTGGGTAGAATTAAATGAAGAATTTTGCCAACTTAAAAGTGTTTGTCGTGGACAAGGATTTGTAATAAGCGAAAACAAAAATGTTGAACAATGGGCGATTGAATTAATCACAAATAATCTTTTACATTTATAAAAAATTCTTACTTTGATAATTTTGTCATTTGTTAATAGTTGTTTTAAATAAATATTTGCAATATTATAAAATATCAAAGGAGACTTGTATGCAAAAATTATTAATTGCAGTAGAGGGTGTGAGCAATAGCGGTAAAACAACAACATTAAAAGAAATTCTTAGCTTATTACAAAAAGACCCTAAGACTATATCTATACGAATACAAAATGACGTTAAGAAGAAAAAGCCAAATGAATTTTATATTCCTAAAATCGGTGATATGACTTGTATATTTGAACTTGCGTTAATTAATAATAAATTATTAAAAATAGGTATTGCAACAGGAGGTGATACATTAGCTATTGTTTCTTCAAATTTAACTTATTTTGATAATAATAATTGCGATGTAATGTTTTGTGCCACTAAATCAAGGGGGCAAACTGTAGATTATATACATAATTATATAGATAATAAGGAAACAATATTTCTACCATTTTTTAAAGCTTGTGATACAAATAAGCATGATACAAAACTTGCACAAGATATTGTAAATACGGCATTAAAATGGTTTTCGTAATTTATTTAAATTTCTAAAACTTCATTTTGGTCATAATAACTCTCCTATCTGCACATTGAATTTTTAACACCATAATACGGATTATGTCTAATTAGTCCCTGTTCAAACGCATATTTCAAAATACTTCCAAGTAATGTAACACCATTACTTGCGGTTTTTGGTTTGTATTTTTCTTTCATTTTCTGCATAAAATCAACAATCATTTCATAGGTGATTTTATTGATTTGAATTTCGCCAAAATATGGCAAAATATTGTATTTTAACTGTGATTTATAACCTTTCAAAGTATCTTTTGTCAGTTTTCTATTTACAAGATAATCTTTTGCCAAATCACTAAATAAAAGATTCTTCTTCCTAAAAGTTGGTTTGGGATACAAATCAAAAGTTTTTTCTTTAGAAATTTCTACATATCTATACAAACCTTGTTCAGAGATTATTTTATTTTCGTTCAAAAGGTGTTCAAACTCTGTTTTGCAATCACATTCGGCAATCATATTAATTTCGTCTAGTGTAAATTCTTTTAGGTGTTTGGCTAATTTTTCTATATTCATAAAATCTGCTCCGTAATTTCTTTTGTTATTTCTGTTAAATTATTATCTTTGGCAAAGGTTTCCATTTGGTTTATTAACTGAACTATTTGCCTGAATCTGTTGTATTTTGTATGGATATATTCAACAGCATCGGGGGTAAATGTAACTTCTGATAACTGGCTGACAATTTGTGACAAATCATTTACCCCAAAAGTTTCAAATTTTACAATTTCAGAAAACCTATCAAAAAGATGTTTGTATCGTTCTAGTTTTTTATGTGCCAATCCCATACCAACAAAGATTATTGGACAATTAGTTTCATCATGAATATCTCTCAAAATTTCTATTGTCTTCAAGTTGTTCATCAAGTAATCAATTTCATCAACAATGATTAATTGTGGTTTTTGTTTTAATTTTTGTACTATCAAATTAAAATTATCCGACGTTAAATATCTCGGAATTTCGTCCATTTCTTTTGCAATTTCTTCTAACAACCAACGTCCTGTCATTAAGTTTGTAACCCTTAAATATATCGCATCATATTTGCAAGCCAACCATAATGCTGTTTGGGATTTACCAAGCCCTGGTTCGCCATAGATGAGCCCCATTTTAGGAATATTCTTTGGTTTGTTTAGAAGATTTTCAACTAAACCAATAAAATTTTTCACGTTCGTTGTTTTAATAAAAATTCTATTCATAAAGTAATTTGTACTCCTTGCTATTTTTGAACTCTATTATCCAAGAATTATTTGGATCATTTTTTATCAAATACTCATATTTTTCTGAATTATTCTTGAATATTTTTTGAACACCTTTTGAACGTACTTTGAACTCAGTTTGAATGGAGTTTGAATTTTCTTCAAGCATTTTTGTTTCTAAAAATTTTGTTTCATCATTTGTGAGGTATGCTTTTACTGAATTTATCGTTTTCTTATGCAACTTTCTTTGTTTTACAATTTTTTGTTTGTAATCTTCAAAGTCAGTAACCGTTCCCAACAATTTTGCCATTGGGTGAGTTTCAGTTACACGTCCTGCAGTACATATGTATTCACCTTTTGTTGTATAAACTTTGATACTTGTTAAATCAAAAAGATTGTATTTAATTAGAACCTTACTTTTAAAGCCATAAAGTCTTTCATCAAAATAATCACAGTTTAAAAATCTGATTCCATTTCTCTGTATTGTTTTAACTTCAGTTGCAAGCATTAAATCATCAAGTAAATTAATATCTATATTTTGACTTTTTCTACTTTCTAAAACTTCTGCTATTGTTTTATTAGGTTCATTAGGACAAGGTTGAGAGTTTTTGAAATTCAACCACATATCAATCATTTTTATTGTTTCTTCTAAAGTTGGTACAAAATCGTTATGTAATTGTTTGTGCAATTTTTCATTCCGCATCAAATACGCAGGTTTATTTTGAATAGCACTTCCGACATAACTTGGTAATAATTTTTCAAACCCTTCTTGAAACTCTTTAAAAAATCTTTCAATAACCTTGGCTCTAGCATTGTATGGTCTTGCAAAAACTGTTTCTATTCCAAGTTTTGAATATAGTCCATTAAATCCTAACTCGCTAAATCCTCTATCATCATTAAAGTATTTTGCCCTAAATGCTCTGCCGTTATCCTGATATACAACTTTTGGAATCATATCAAGATTAATAATTGAATTTCTTAACGCACTTGCAATACATTGTGTATTTTCTTCAAGCATAATTTCGTAACCAACTAACGCAGTCGACTTCCAATCTAAAAATCCTACTAAAGTTGCTCTTATGGGTTTACCCGTGAATGGATTAATTACATTAAAATTTAAAACGTGTCCATCAGCTACAAGAATATCTCCAACTTCTAATAAACTTGCATCTCGTTTAATATATGGTTCAACCTTATCGGATAAAGCTTTTTCCCCATCTCGAGCTAAAACCCATTTGTCATAATTATTCTTTTTGAACCAATTAGCATATTTTCTAAAAGTAATATCTGCTGGAATGTATGATTGTCCTTGTTGTTGGAGTTTGTATTTTGTAAGTACAATCGCTTTACCTATGCAAAGTCGATTTGGATGAAGTAATAATCCCATAAATATTTTAATTTCTTCATCAGTTAAACAAGTTCTGTATTCATTTACTTTTGCATACCTATATTGAGGGATAAGCTTTGTATAATCTTCTGTTTCGTTAATAATATTTTTCCAACGGTGAAGTGTACCTCTACTTATTGTACCTAATACCTCAAAAAGATGTGAATTAGAAGTATTGTGCAAATTAACAAAGTCATAATCTGCTTGAAGTTTATTATCTGATTTTCTACAAAATTCTTTCCATTGATTAAGCAAATCCAATCTTGCAAGTGCTATTTTCTTTGATTTTTCTGGAGTAAATTCGACCATGTTTTTATTCCTTTTTTACACAGTCATTAATCACTCTTTGTCTCAAATAAATCAACTCTTCGTCTCATTCTTAGAGACAATTCGACACAATTTAATATGCACCATTCCAACCTAAAATTTCGTTATTAATTTCTTCAATGACATCTGGTGTTAACAACTTTGCAGGCTTCTTTTTATTTAAAAAATTATTCAAGTTCTTGGTTTGTCCTTTTTCTTCTTTATTTATGATTTTGATAATATTTTCTAATGCACAAATTTCATGTTTATTTAAAATCCTATTATTATCTATATCATCATTTAATTTTGTAAGAAGTTTCACGCCAACATTATAAATATCACCAGCAAATTGTTTAGAAAAATCTTTTATTCTGACGATATGATTATCCCAGTTGTGTTTCTTTTTCCAATTAAAAATAGTTCTGCGTGAAATATTTAATTTTTCAGCAATCATTTCTGGGGATAAATTTTCAACACAATATAATTTTTCTGCTTCATGGAGTAAATGTAATTTGTTCATTTAAAACCCTTTTAAACCTTGTTTAAAGACCTTTTACAATGACATTAATTACTCTTGTTTCAATAGAAGTCAAGTGTTTTCATCTCAATCTCAGAGATAATTTAATACATCTCAAATTAGAAAATACTTTTTTGTTTGCACTAAATATACATGGCTAAAGCGTAAATATATTGCTAACTTTCGGAGTTTGATTTTGAAATTGATGTGATTTTAATGCAGATAATATATAAAAAAGTGCAGATAAAATCCAATTAGTGCAAGTACATCTCATTCTAATAAAATAGCCATAAAAGGCTTTATCTTAAAGTCTTAGCGATAATACACCCATCTCACACTTGCACTTTATTTACAATTAAAAAGTTAAAGCGTTGAACAAACACACTGGGTTCGACTCCATAAAAAAAACAGGGTAAAAACCTGCTGTTTTATTTGCGCAAGGTGGGAGTCGAACCCACGACGGACATGGTTTAGGAAACCACCGCTCTATCCTACTGAGCTACAAGCGCATAATATTTTCTTGTTTTAGTCTAGCACAAAACTTTTAATTTGTCAGAAATTTATAACCTCTATTATTTATGTAACAATATTTTTACAAACCCGCAAAAACTACTAAAAAAATTACTTTTTACTAATGTGTGTGAAAGGAGGTTTCTATGGCTGAAACATGTGGTGGCGTTGGATTTTTCAGCAATGGTTTTGCCCCAAGACAAAAATCTGTAGACCCTGTAGGGAATTATGTTAAAAGAAGAATCAATTTTAAACAACAACAAAAAATTGATAGACTTGAACAAAAGTCTAAAACCGATGGTTTAACAACTCAAGAAAAAATTGATTTGGCAGCAACTAAAATTGACAACATGCTTAGAAATGGTGACTTTTCTACAGTTGTCTATACTGCATAATATACCCATATATCACTTTAGATTTTATTTATTAGGATTTCTCCTAAAAGCGGATTTAAAAAACATTGAAAAATGAAGCGGGATTAAAGTAAAACTTTAACCCCGCTTTTATGATTATTTTCTAATTATAATTACAGTAATTATAATTTTTCAGCAACCATCAAAGTAGTTTCAGCTAATCTTGTAGAATAACCACATTCGTTATCATACCAAGAAATAACTTTAACCATGTTGTCGCCCATAACTCTTGTTAACAAAGCGTCAACTGTAGATGATTGAGATGAACCGATGTAGTCAGAAGAAACAAGTGGTTCTTCAGTGTAGCAAAGTACGTGACCATCAGCAGCTTCTTTCAATGCAGCATTAACT
Source organism: Candidatus Gastranaerophilales bacterium HUM_9 (assembly GCA_002103075.1). Lineage (GTDB taxonomy): Bacteria > Cyanobacteriota > Vampirovibrionia > Gastranaerophilales > Gastranaerophilaceae > UBA2883. The sequence continues at coordinate 92,414 of DABG01000010.1, forward strand.
TCTTCAACTGTAACTTTCTTTTCAGTTTCAAATACAACGTCAACTAAAGATACGTCTGGAGTAGGAACACGCATAGCGAAACCGTCCAATTTACCTTTTAATTCAGGTAATACAAGAGCAACAGCTTTAGCAGCACCAGTCTTTGTAGGAACGATGTTTAAAGCACCAGCTCTAGCTCTACGTGGATCTTTGTGTCCAGCATCTAAGATTCTTTGGTCACCAGTATATGAGTGAACTGTTGTCATCAAACCTTTAACGATACCGAATTTTTCATTGATAGCTTTAGCTACAGGAGCTAAACAGTTTGTTGTACAAGATGCCATTGAAATTACGTTGTGTTTTGCAGCATCATATTCTTTTTCGTTTACACCTAAAACGATAGTTTTGTCTTCGTTTGAAGCAGGAGCAGAAATGATAACTTTCTTAGCACCAGCGTCGATGTGAGCATGAGCTTTTGTAGCATCTGTGAAGAAACCTGTTGATTCAACAACAACTTCTACACCTAAATCTTTCCAAGGTAATTGAGCAGGATCTTTTTCAGCGAAGAATTTAATTTTCTTACCGTTTACTACGATACCTTCTTCGTATGCTTCAACAGTACCGTCAAATTTACCCATAACTGAATCATATTTGAAAATTCTAGCAGCATCTTCTGGTTTTAGACCAGGGTCGTTGATTGCTACATAATCTATTTTATCAAAGATACCTTCTTTGATTGCAGCTCTTAATGTGTTACGTCCGATTCTACCGAATCCGTTAATTGCAACTTTTACCATAATTTTACTCCTTTTTATGTAAAATATTTCTCTCTTAACACCTTGATTGTATTACAAACAAAAATTAGAGTAAAGCAAATTTTGTACTCTATCTCACAAATAATAAGAAAACTTTTCATATATTTAATTGCTAAAAAGCTAGATTAATCAAGACTTTTTTACACATTCACTTTTGTTTAATAAAATAGGCTGGGAAATAGCACGTTGTTTCCATGCCTCTAATTCTTTTCCTCTTAATTCCATATCAACATTATTTGCTGGAATTTCTGAATGAAAATTTCTTTCAACACCCTTATCTTTTAATGTTTTAAAATGACGCAATAAAGCATTCGCTACAGTTTGGTTTTCATCAACATAAAATTCGCCGTCTTTATAATGTACAATTGGAGTCATATTCTCTTTATTCATGCAACAAGAATTTTTTAATCTTTTTATAATTTGTTTCACTTCCGCCACAGTACGAACTCTTGTATTTTTTTCAATTGGTCTAAACCCCATCATTGTATGAAATGGCAATGCTTCTGGCAATGATACCAATGGAATACTATCTTGATGAAGTTGCATAGCTCGTTCAACCTCAACCTGTGTTAAACGAATTTGAGTACCTGCATAACGATTGTTGTTATAAGACCGCATTACCCCATATCTTATAGTTGGATTACCTTTTACATCGCTTGTACCGAACATCTTTGAACCCAAGTTCTTAAGTCCTAATGTTCTACCTGTATATTTCTCATCAATCTCTTGACCTATACCAGAAAATTTCATTCTAGTAATAAACATTTTCTTTTTTTCGCCAGTCTTTTTATCAATAATATACGTTGTCCTAGGAAGATGACCTTGATAATGATATTCAGGCTGATAAAGTGTTTCTAATGTTTTTGACTTAAAAAGAGTCCCATATTCCTCCATAACCTTTTTAGAGTTCTCAACCATCTGCATCAAAACAATTCTATCCGCTGTTGGTTTATTGTTCTTTTTAAAAACACCTACAACAGAATCTATTGTATTATTAGAATTTCGTCTAAAAAAGTTGGGGATACGCAAAGAAACACTATTCATACTAGTATCAAGTATGATAAAAATATTTTTTGCTAATTGATTAAAAACTTTTTACAACTATTAACTACGTCTTAATAAATCAGATAATTTTATATCCTTATTTCTTATAGAATTTTCGTTAATAGAAAAGTCTTCTTTTTCTTCTTTGAATTGTGATAAGCCGATACGGGTTTGTGATTTTTCGTCAATCAACAAAGCTCCACGGATAAATGTTACAAAATTTTTCATTGATTAATCTCCTAATAACTATTATACGAATTTTAACCAACAATTTATCATTCATAAATACTATTTTGAACATATCTATTATGATATAATTTTTTTATATTTAATAAGGAAAATGATTTGAGTTCAAATTACGAAGAAACTTTAGACAAAAATTTTGACAAAGCACTAGAGCTTTGTTCAAACACTTATTCTTATGATGAACTAATCGAGTTTTTAAAAGTCGGCAATATTCCAGAAAAACAGTTTTCTGCAATAGAATTAACAGAACTCAACTCAGAAGCTGATGCCAAAACATTTATCTCTAACCTTATCAACTGTGACGGTAAAATCAGAGAAGCTGTTGCACACAAATTTCTTGAGTTTTCTAAAACAAAAAAATATCAAGAATATTTTTCAAAGTTTCCATTGATTTTTGCTCAAGCAACCATTGACATAAACGCAAATGTATCAAGAATGATAATCGATGGACTTTGCGAAATGCACGAATACAAAGAATTTGGAATACAATATGCAAACAAACTTGTTGAATACATAAATGAATCCTTTGACGGATTATCAAAGATAGTTTTTCGTGATAAAAAATACACAATTAACAAACAAATATTCAAGCTATATTGGTGTTTAGAGGGATTAAACAAATACTACAATTATATTGATGAAACAAAACTCGATACCATTCTCAAAAACTCGGTTAAACAAAACGAATACACTATTCGTGAAAAAGTTGCTCAACTTTTATCAAACCCTGATTTAGCAACCAAACACCCTGATATCGTTGAACAACTTAAAAATGATGAAAACTATTACGTAAAACAATACTAAATTTTTTCGATAAACGTAATATATTTATCACCGTATTTTTTCTGTTTTATAACGTTAAATCCTGTTAAATCGATATCTACAACGTGTTCTAAAATAATAATTTTATGTTCAGGCAAATTTTCTAAGCTAGCTTGATAAATTCCATCTAAATACGGTGGATCAATATAAATAACGTCAACAGCTTGAGTTATTTTTTTAATAAGTTTTATACTGTCACCAAGTGTCAAATTTAAAGGTTCATTTAATGCTTTATAATTTTTTCTTATAACATCAGCTGCCTGCTTATTTTTCTCAAAAACAATTACAGACTTGAATCCACGAGAAAGAGCCTCAAGTCCCATTACGCCTGAGCCACCAAACATATCAAGAAAAATTTTGCCCTCAAAATCGCCAAGCAAAGAATATAACACATTAAATACACTCATACGAACCTTTGATAAAGTCGGACGAGTTATTTTTTCGTCTGGTGCTTGAATTTTACGGCCGTTATATTTTCCACCTGTTATGTTCATAGACTAAAAAATCAAACCTCTTATATCAAACAACAAATCAAAGTTTCCTGTAGAAACAACCTTTTCAATAGTTGTTTTGATTGTTTCTAATTCTTCTTTTGATGGTTTTTTCAATGAATCAGGAAGTTTTAAATCAGATGTTGATTTAATGTTTACAAACCCTTCATTTAATACTGCAAACTCTCTATATGTTCCTAATAAAGCTTCATCTTCTTCAGGGAATTTGTAATCAATACCCATATAATATTTTGTATCTTTTGAAAAAGTTTGAGAAAACTTAATCAAAAAATCAAGCTCTATCAAAGATTTATGTTCGTCATATTCTTTACCCAAACAATAGTTACCAGTGATTTCACCAGTTTCTTGATTAGATAAATATGTTGCCCACAACAAACAACCAAGATAAAATGCTGTATTTTGTTTGATTAATTTAAGTATACCTGGATAATATTGTTTAAATCTAAACTTCTTTTGACCTAAGTTTTTGAATTTGTTAATATCGCCATACATATCTTCTAGTGAGAAGATTAGGCTTACTAAATGTTGGCTATATCCTGGATCAAATAAATATTCTGTCATAATAAATTCCTTTTCATATATTTTTATAAATTACTAATAATTGCATCTGTAAACTCTGTACAAGTAGCAGAACCTTTAATATCAACTGTTTTTATTCCACTTTCAAGAGTTTTAAACAATGCTTTTTCAATCTTTATTGCACAATCAGGTTGTCCAATATATTTTAACATCTCGATTGCTGATAACAATAATGCCATAGGGTTAGCCTTATTTTGACCTTTAATATCAGGTGCTGAACCGTGAACAGCTTCAAATACTGCACAATCTTTTCCAATATTTACACTTTGGGCTACACCAAGACCACCAATTAGACCTGCTGTTAGGTCTGAAACAATGTCACCATAAAGGTTTGGTAGAACTAGGACATCAAACTGTGACGGGTTTTGTACAAGTTGCATGCAACAATTGTCAACAAGAATTTCTCTAAATTTTATTGTAGGGTAGTCTTTTGCAACTTCTCTTGCACATTCTAAAAATAAACCATCAGATAATTTGCAGATGTTTGCTTTTGTAACAACGCAAACTTCTTTACGGTTGTTTTTGACTGCATAATCAAACGCAAACTTTGATATTCTTAGAGAGGCTTCTCTTGTAATTATTTTTATACTATGACAAGTGTTTTCATCAATTTTTTCTTCAACACCTGCATACAAATCTTCTGTATTTTCACGAACTACAACAATATCTACATTGTCAAAACGAGTTTCTATTGTCGGTAGATTTTTGCAAGGTCTTACATTTGCGTATAAATCAAGCTCTTTACGAAGTTGAACATTAACAGAACGAAACCCTTTTCCTATTGGAGTTGTAATTGGAGCTTTTAGAGCGACCTTGTTTGTTTTGATAGAGTCAATAACTCTTTGAGGCAGAGGCACACCTTCATTTTCTATAACATCTAGTCCTGCTGTTTGAACTTCCCATTGGATATCAGCACCTGCTTTATCAAGAATTTTCACAACTGATTCTGAGATTTCAGGACCTATACCATCACCTTTAATTAGAGTTACTTTAGTCATATTATGCTCCTTTTTTCTAATTATACTAATTATAAATGAAAAAAGGTAGATAGTAAAAAGAATTAAGAATTAAATATATTAGCATATTTCAAGAAATCATTTATAGGATTTTTAGAATGTGGACTTGATTTTGCAGTATCATACATATCAATTATGTTTGTGGGGACTGTCTTTTTATTTTTCATGAAATATGCAAATTTATCTGTTATTGACATCTTTGACGTATCTATGTCACCGTGAGTTACTTCAACAAGTTCTTTATATACAGGTTCTGAAATATAGGTATCACCATCAACATTTTGGATAGTTCTAAGACCTAAAATATTATGAATGACAGAATTCATACCTGAATCATCTTTTACTTTATTCAAAGATATTTCTACTGTATCATCATTTCTATTATATTTAATATCTTCTAACTGATTTAGAAGATTTGTTTTAAATTCATCACCATATTTATTAGAAATATTATTTAGTGCATCAGCAGTTTGAGTGTTCATAATTACTCTAGATTTAAAAGCAGGAGCTTGAGGAGTAATGGGATTAAAATTCATACTATTCATACAATTCATACAATTCATACAATGGGCCTTTCAGATATAATGACAGGGACTTAAAGTTCAATCAAGATATCAAATTGCCTTAAAATAAAAATTTGGTAACAATTGTTTACAGAAAACACTATATCAGAGAAAAAAATATTCGAATACAACTCTTTTAGACTAGATAATAATTTTATAAAACACACTGTCAAAAAATTTTATGTTCAATCTTTTATGTAATTGTAATATCTCAAATTTTAGCAATTATCAATATGATTTTTAAACATCTGCCAACATTTAATAATAATAATCAAGTAAGATTTAATGGAAATAATGTAAATTTTCAAAATTTTGACAAATTTAAATCTAATAACTATTATCAATCAAATTCAACCAACCCGCCACTACGAGTATTAAATTCTGATACCGTAGAATTAAGTCAAAATACCACTGATAATAAAAATAATCATTCAACAAGAAACACGATAATTGGAATTGGTGCAACTGCAGTTGCAGTAGGAATAGGATTATTAAGGCATCATGCAACAGCAATTAAAAAAGTAAATAAAACATTAGACCCAGTTGATATACAATTTGCTAAATTAGAACAAAATATAAAAGAAGTTCAATCAAAGTTTCAAAAAGTATTTAGACGAAAAGATTTATCAATCAAAGAAACAAAAGAAATGTTGAATCAATACAAAAAATTAGAAAGAATGCGACTTGATGATAATGTTTCAAATGAAGACTATATGAAAGCAGTTCTTAATACAGCAATAAAAAATTATGACCTTGAAAATGCAAATATCAAACTAGACATACAACCAACAAACAATTCAGAATCTGGAGCATGTTGGCAAAGTTATATAAATACAGTTAGATTATATACAAATACATCAAAGGAAGAAGTATTTGGAGCTATTCACCACGAATTAAGACACGCAAAAGAAGACCAAGAGATAGCAGAATGTTTATCTAAAAAAGAATTAGAAAAGGTTTTAAAAATATCAGCGCTAAACCAATATAATAATATTATTCTTAGCAAACAACTTATTGATCCAAAAACAATGGAAGAATTTGAAAATGAGGTTTGGAATTCTGGTTTTGGTGAAACAGTAATGAATTCGGCTTTACAACTAAAAAGAAAAGATGTTGTAAAAACCGCAGATGATATAAGTTATGCAAAGAAATGCGTAAATGCTACATGCACTTATACACGTGCTGTACACGATTTGGGTAAATACTGGAACAATTTTACTGAAAAAGATGCTAGATTTGCAGAGATTACAATGAACGAAATGTTTGGTTTAAATAAATCACAGATAGATTTTTATAAAGAGATGGACGCTAAATATTTAGAAAAATAATAAGATAATAAGTGCGGCAATCCATAAATCAACTGCTGCGTACATAAAAAACTTTTTCTGGATTACCACGTCGCTCCGCTGTCTTGGATTATTCGGGATTTCGCAAAAGCGTGGTTTTACTCAACCTTACGGGTTGGGTCACTTCGTGACACGGCACCCTACCGAAAATCCGCTCCTCGTAATGACGTGTAAAAAACTTCTCAACAAAAAAGTGATTAAACAATCCTGCTTAATCACTTTCTTATCTAAATTAGGTGTCGGCAACTAGCTATCTTCCCAGGCAGTGGCCCGCCAAGTATTTTCGCCTCAATGAGTCTTTTCGACCGTGTTCGGGATGGGAACGGGAGTTTTCCTCACGATTTGTCACCGACGAATCTGTCTTTGCTATCTCTCTCAAGATTAGCTGCACAGTCCGTGCGTTGAAAGTTGCATAAAGATTATATCAGCTTCGTAATCACCTTTCTCTATCCACCTGTGCAATCTTAGATTGCTTCGCTCACTTCACTTCCGTTTCGCTCGCAACGGTGGTCATTCTAAACCTCCGTTCAACAACCTGCTCGTCTTGTTCTTCAACAAGCCGACACCGTTGTTTCACTTCGTTCATCTTGATTTTTAGGAAAAGCCCTCGTCCTATTAGTATCCGTCGACTGAAAATGTTGCCATTCTTACATCTCGGACCTATCAACGTCGTAATCTGCAACGGGACTTACTAGCTTATGCTATGAGAGATCTCATCTTGTGGTGGGCTTCGTACTTATATGCTTTCAGCACTTATCCGCTTGGAACACAGCTACCGGGCGTT
>DABG01000001.1 GCA_002103075.1 Candidatus Gastranaerophilales bacterium HUM_9
CAAGCAATGATAAGAAACGGCGGAAGAAACGGCGTAATGCTTTCATTCGGCTTCAAGTGGCTGATTGGTAAGTAAATGATTGTCATTCAGAGCGTGCTGTAAGTATTTCTTTATTGCAAGCGTGGAATCCCTGCGAACAAAAAAGGCTTTTTCTGGATTACCACGTCGCTCACGTTGTTCACGACTCGTAATGACGTGTAAAAAACTCAGAGCGTAGCGAATAATCCCTGCGTACAAAAAAATCATTTTTCAGGAGAAAGTATACACATCTCACAATGTTTACAGTCAAATTTCAAAGGATATTCAACCCCTTTTTCATCTACTAAAATCAAATTTCTCGGTGATTTGCCCATATCAAACGCATACTTCAAACAATGTTTTGTTCTCATCAATTCAACCTGTCTATAAGGTACTTTCGATTCAAAAGAATGTTCGATTACCTCTGATGAACACTTTTTATAAAACTTTTCAGCTAAAGAATTATGAACATTTGCTCTATAATCAAGCTCCTCTTTTATAAACTTGGTATAATTTAAAGGTTTTTGAATTTCTCTTTTGTAATTTTTCAACCGTTCTATCATCAATTTATCAAACGCAATACGTCTATATTCATTAACTTTTGATACAGGAATAAACGGTAAATCAGATTTTATAGAAATTGAATCAATATAAAAATCAGATTCCCCAGTTTTTGAAAAACTCTTCTTAAAGTTTTCAATCATTTTCTCTTTATTATTTACAAGTTCTGTTTCTTCAATATTGATTAAAACAGAATTTTTATCTTCATCACAAATTGTTATAACTCCGTCGTTATAACTTATATCAACCCCAATCTGACGTTTTGCAATCGTTTTTAAAACAGTATCTTCAAATTTTCGATCAAGGTTTCTAAATACTTCAACCCCAACATTGATTGACTTATTCATCTTATTAGGGAAAATCTTATTCCCCTCAACGTTATTTACTATACAGCCAAATTCAGAATTTTTACCAAAACAAAGTCCATCTTGTTTATTTATAATGGTTTTTAAATTCTTTATCTCAAAATATCTATCAGTAATCTTTGAAATAGTACCAAGTTTTTCGCCCACAAATTTTGGAGTATCAAAATTAAAACATTTATTTCTATCCTCTAAAAAATAATGAGTATAACCTCTATTAAAGGATTTCTTTAAATCTGGCTCAAATCCTAAAACAACTTTACCGGAAGAAGTTTTTTCTGAAATCTTATCTAATTTCTGACGATAAAACCCGACAACATTTTTAACGTAAACTTCATCTTTTAATCGTCCTTCAATCTTAAACGATTTAACTCCAATATCAACCATTTTTTCAATAATATCAGAAGTATTAAAATCTTTTAAAGACAATAGATGTTTATCTGATGCAATAATATTACCCTTGTCATCAATCAAACTATATCTTTTTCTACAAGGTTGGGCACATTGCCCCTTATTTGCAGAGCGTCCACCAATAAACTGACTCAAATAGCATTGGCCACTGTATGAAACACACAAAGCTCCATGTATAAAACATTCTAGCTCAATTTTAGGATACATCTTATGAATTTCTTCAATTTGTTTTAATGATAATTCCCTTGCAAGCACAACCCTTGGTAAACACATTTTTGAGAAAAATCCAACCTTATCAACCGATCTATTATCACACTGTGTACTGATATGTAACGGAATTGGTGGTAATTCACCATTTATAAACATTTCTAGGATAGCCATATCTTGAATAATTAGGGCATCAACACCTATCTCATAAAGTTTTTTAATAAGCTTTTTTACATCATTTATTTCATTATCAGAAATAATCGTATTAACAGTTACAAAAACTTTTACATAAAACTTATGAGCATAATTAACGAGTTCTTTAATATCTTCTATAGAATTAGATGCATTTTGTCTAGCACCAAAAGAAACTGAACCTATATAAACAGCATCGGCTCCGCAATCTATAGCTTGCTTTGCAATATCTATATTTTTTGCTGGAGCCAATAACTCTGTTTTCATATTTTCCTCTACTTACTAAATTACTTTGTAGTTGTAGTTTTTAATCCTGCACGTTTCTTTTCTTCCCAGATATCAACAAGAACAGTACAGAAGAAGATACTTGAATATGTACCGACTGCGATACCTAAAATCATTGCTAATACGAAGTTTTTAGTAGTAACACCACCGAAGAAATATAGTGCAAACAATGTTATCAAAGTAGTAAGTGAAGTATTGATACTTCTTGCTAAAGTTTGATTAACACTGAAATTTACAATTTCGCCAAATGACATTTTCTTTGCATAGTATCTCAAGTTTTCACGAACACGGTCGAATACAACAATTGTATCGTGAACAGAGAAACCTATAACCGTCAAAATAGCGGTTACAAACAGTGCATCAATTTCAACCCCAAATAACAAGCCTAAGATTGAGAAAATACCACATACAATAATAACGTCGTGAACCAAACCTAAGATAGCAGCAAGTGCATAGTCAAACTGGAATCTTATTGTCAAGTAGCAAATAATACCCAATAACGCCAATGTTAAAGCTATTAAAGAGTTTGCGAATAATTCTTTACCCAAAGTAGGACCAACTGATGCAATCTGATCTAAGTCAGAATTTTTGAACTCAGATTGAACTGTTTTGGTGATTTTTTTACTTAAATCAGAATCACTACCGATAAATTGTGTTCTAATAGAAATCAAACCTTTGATTGCAGATTTTTGGTTGTTATTAACATCAATAACCTGAATTTCAGGGTTATTAATGCCTTCTTCTGTTAATTTTGTTCTTAATTCACCTATTTTTTTAGGTGTTATATTGTTTTCTCTTACACCATATTGAAGAATTGTACCACCAGTATAGTCAATACCAACTTTCAATGGAGAATGAGAAACTACTGATGAATATATCATAGCACCCAAGCAAGGTATAAGCATAGCTGCTGAGATACATAAACATAATATTCTATATTTAACTATATTTAATTTCATAATAATTACCCTTATCTAAATTTATTAATCTAATACACCGAATTTTGCATTTTCTTTCTTTGACTCAGTCGCTTGATAAGCTGTGCCAATTTCGTTTTGGCTAAGACCAAACAACCAAGGTTTTGTCAATGTGCTTGTACCAAATATCAATAACATAAAGTTCTTTGTTACTGTAATTGCTGAGAACATTGAAACTACAACCCCTAGAGCAAGTGTAAGAGCAAATCCTTTTACAATATCAGTACCTTTCCAATACAAGATTGCACAAGTAATAATTGTTGTCATATTAGAGTCAAAGATACTTGTAAATGCTCTATCAAACCCAGATGTAATAGCTGTGTAAAGCGTTCTACCAGCTCTTAATTCTTCTTTAGTTCTTTCAAAGATAAGAATGTTAGCATCAACCGCCATACCTACACTTAAGATAAAGCCTGCAATACCAGCCAATGTAAGAGTTACACCGATTGTTTTGAATAATGCAAACAAAATAATTGCATAAATACATAAAGCAGCATCTGCAACCAACCCAGGCAATCTATAGTAACCTACCATAAATAGCATTACCAAACCTAGACCTATGATACCAGCAAATTCTGATTTTTTGATACTATCACTACCAAGAGTAGGACCAACTGTGTTTTCTTGAATGATTTTAGCAGGAACAGGTAACGCACCAGCGTTTAATAAATCAACCATTTCTTTTGCTTGTTTAGATGAAAAACCACCGTTTTCACCTCCGCCAGAGATTTGTGCTCTACCTTCTAAGATAGGTTCTTGGATAACAGGTGCTGATTGAAGTTCACCGTTAAAGAAAATAGCCATTTGTTGATGTACTAATTGTTGAGTTAGATCAGCGAATTTTTTAGTACCCGTAGCATTGAATACTAAATCAACAACCCATTGACCAGTTTGTGAACTACCAACAGATGCTGATGCTAAATCTTTACCAGTCAAACCTGTAGAAACCCATTGAGGAGTTTGACCATCTTTTGCGATATTTTTCTTAAACTCAAGCTCAGCTGTATCACCTAACATCTTTTTAGCTTGATCTAAATCTTTTACGTTCGGTATTTCTACAATAAGTCTATCTGTGCCGACTTTTGAAACGTGAGTTTCAGCAACACCTAATGCATTAACCCTCTTTTTGATTGCAAAAATCAAACTATCCATCATTTCAGGTTTGATTTCAGCAATTGTTTCTGTTTTTTGTGCTTGTAGTTCAAGACGTGAACCACCTACTAAATCAAGCCCAAGGCTTGTTGGTTTTGAAAAAAGAATACAAATTGATGCAATTAATATTGCGACAATTCCCCAAAACATTATAATTCTGTTTTTCATGAACTCTTTTACTCCTTATATTAATTATGACTTTTCTTTTTTATCTTTTTAAACCAAACTTATAAATCAAATTCAATAATACAACTAGGCTAGTTATTATTGAATTCATCTATAACTTTAAACAAACTTTCTTTTTCGTTGCTGTCTAAACAAACTAATGGTTTACGAACATATTCTTCAATAATTCCTTGATGAGCTAATGCTGCTTTTACTGGTACTGGATTAGGTGCCATAAACAACTTTTTCATCACAGGATAAAGTTTATAGTGCATATTCATAGCTGATGTAACATCACCTGTCTTAAAGTTTCTAATCATTGACTTAATTTCGTTGCCAAACAAATGAGATGCAACAGATATAACTCCTTGAGCACCAACTGACAACATAGGCAAAGTTAAACTATCATCACCACTATAAATAGCAACTGATTTTGGTAATTCTCTTTTTAATTCTGTAACAACATCTATATCACCAAAACTTTGTTTTATTGCAACAATATTTTCATATTTTTCTGTCAAATATTTTGCTGTTTCCACAGACATTGAAATTCCTGTTCTTGATGGAATATTATATAAAATAACGGGGATTTTAACTGCTTCTGCTACAGCTGAGAAGTGTGCAATGATACCCTTTTGAGATGGCTTGTTATAATAAGGGACAACAGATAAAATGCCGTCAGCACCTTCATGTTCTGCTTTTTTAGACATCATAACTGCTGTATCAGTACAATTTGAACCTGTACCCATAATTACTTTTTTTGTATTTCTAGAGGCACGTTTTACACTATTTAAGATTTCTAATTCTTCATCATACACAAGCGTTGGAGATTCACCAGTTGTACCTGTCACAATGATTGAGTCTGAACCGTTTTGAAAAAGTCTATCAGCAAGACTTTCAACTTTTGAATAATCAACACTTCCTTTTGAATCAAAAGGCGTAACCATAGCTGTAATAACATCCCCAAAATCAAATCTCATATAAAGACCCCTTCCCTATTTTAGAATTCTATAATAATCTTAAACCAAACATAACCAAAACACAATTTTGATTAAGAATATTAACATTTAGAATCAATTTTGGGTTATGGATTGCGAAGCTCAAACTATGTTTGAGCTTCGCAATAACGGGTACTATGTTCTTAGAGGTCCTGAAATGAATTCAGGACGACTGTTAGGTGGTTAGTGTTTACTTACCTATCAGCCACTTGAATCCGAATGAAAGCATTACGCCGTTTCTGCCGCCGTTTCTTATCATTGCTTGTCCAAAGCCTGTAAATCTTTCACCCCATCTGCGTTGTAAACCAACTCCATATTCAACATACGGATCTATGCTCATATCAGGTATTGTTACATCTTGCAATGAGAAGTGTGTCTTATCTATAATATTCCATCTCATATTTACTGCCATATATGGTTGCCAACCATTCTTCAAGTTCGCTATAAACTTAACCCCAGGAGCTACCTGTATTGCATTCAATGGTGATGAACCGACATGGCTTCCTCGTCCATTATCGTGTGCAAATGTATGGATAAATGAGTATGAGATTAGTAAACTTGGTTGTACTATAAACTTACCGTTCTTAAATTCAAAGTTATATCCAGTCTTACTT
>DABG01000018.1 GCA_002103075.1 Candidatus Gastranaerophilales bacterium HUM_9
CATTGGTCTATCTGGTTGCAACGGCAAGTTTGGTCGCATTCCGTTGTTATTTGGTGGCAACGGTTGATTTGGCATATTAGGACGATTATCCATTGGATTATTCGGTCTTAAATTATTATTTGGGCGTTGTGGTAATTGTAATTGAGAAAATTCCTCATCAATTGGCATATTCGGATTTTTTACAGCATTAGCATTATCAGCTTTATTACCATTATTACCAATTTCACCTAACGGTTGTTTTATATTATTTGTAGTTTGTTGTTGCTGATTATTATTTCTTATTACATCTTGCTTTTTAATTTCATCTCTTAAAACTGTTTCAAATCCATCATCAAAAATTTGATTAGAATTAGGGTTTTCATTCTTATTTTGATTATTTTTTGAACCATTTTCTTCTTGATTAAAGTGTTCCTCGTTATTATTAACCTGTCCTTTTAACACATCAGGTTGAGGCATTTGGTTATTCATAACATTATGAGCGTTGTTGTAATTCGGTCTTTGTAACTGTATTAACAACTCAGGCAAAGTTCTTGGCAAGTTCATCATCTTTTTTACATAATCTGAACGTTCCATACTTGCAATATAATTATATTTACGCTGTCTTCTTGGTGTTAAAACCTCATCTCTTATGTCTTTTACAAGCTGGTTTGCCTGATTATTCATATTTTCACCAGATTTTACAGGCTCATTATTTTGCACACCAGAAGCATTAGCAGAATTTGTCGCAGAATTCTTCTCTGTAGAGTTCAAATTCCTCATCTGCTGTTGTATCTGTCTATCTATTCTTAACTTCCGTAAATACAATGGATCCATATACTTATTATTACTGTAATTTTAAAATAATGCAACAAAACTAAAAAAACTACGTCATATAAAGTAGAAGGTAAAAAATAAGTCCTAAAAAACAGGATTAAGAAAAAAGCTGAGGACGAGAGATGACAGAATGTATCAAAGAACAGATATACAGAGAAGATAAACCACGTTCATTTAATTGTATAGCGTTTGATGATGACCTTCTTCAAATGTATCTTAAAGACGTTAGCAGAACAAAAATGATTACAAAAGAAGAAGAAAAACGATTGGGCAAACTAATCAAAGAAGGAACAAAAACCGAAAAAGCTCAAGCTATAAAAGACTTGGTTCAAGCAAACCTTAGATTAGTTGTAAGTATCGCAAAACACTATATAGGACACGGTATACTTTTTCTTGACCTTGTTCAAGAGGGTGCATTAGGCTTATTAAAAGCAGCAGAAAGATTTGACCATAACAAAAACTTTAAATTTTCTACCTATGCAACTTGGTGGATTCGGCAAACTATTACAAGAGCAATAGCTAATAACTCAAGAACAATAAGAATACCAGTTCACATGTTAGACAAAATTAAATTCTACAAAAAAACCTACACAGATTTGTTGTACAAACTCAATAGAGAACCGAGCGATGAGGAACTTATAAAAGCACTAAAAATAAGTAAACGAAAACTTTCGACAATAAAAAACGCTATCATAAACGAACCAATAAGCCTTGAAACACCTGTCACTGATGATTTATCACTAGCAGATTTTATAGAAGATACAAGCTATCACACACCAGAATCAGTAACAGAAAAATATTGTATGACAGAAGATATTGATACAATCTTTAAAGATTTGAATTCACGAGAGAAAAAAATTTTAGAACATAGATTTGAAATACACAACAACAAATATATGACTCTCGAACAGCTAGGAAGCGAAATGGGATTTTCAAAAGAAAGAATTAGACAACTTGAAACAAAAGCTTTACAAAAACTAAGATTTAAAGATAGCTTACAATCGTTTAAAGATTATATTGAATAATAACTTAATACTCTATAATACGCATACTTAACAGACACCAAAAAAGCCTTCATTTGAAGGCCTTTTTTTGATTATAATAAAATTCAAATAAAAGATTTAAATATTAAATGTACACATGGATTTTTCGCTTACAATGACGAGTATACTCCATTCAATATTTCACAAAAAATAACATAATAACAAACGGACGAAGAATTGAATAATTCTTCGTCCGTTTTAAACCTAAAAAAAAGGGGTTGTTAAACAACCCCAAAGTATCAACCAACAATTTCTTTAACTTCGGTAGCCAAGCCTTTGTTATCTAACTTGATACTTGGTCCCATAGTTGTTGTTATATAAACTGATTTTACAAATGTACCTTTTGCAGAAGCAGGTTTTGCTCTCAAAATAGCATCTGCTAATGTTGCAAAGTTCTTTGTCAAATCATCTGTTGCAAATTGTACTTTACCGATTGGACAGTGAATCATACCTTGCTTGTCAGCACGGAATTCTACTTTACCAGCTTTAGCTGCTTTAACAGCACTAGCAACATCTAAAGTAACTGTTCCTGTCTTAGGGTTAGGCATTAAACCTTTAGGTCCTAATACTCTACCTAATTTACCTAACATACCCATACAATCAGGTGTTGCAATCAATGTATCAAATTCAAACCAACCTGATGAAATCTTGTCGATGATGTCTTCTGTACCTGCGAAATCAGCGCCTGCTTCTGTTGCTTCAGTAACCTTAGCACCTTTTGCAATAACACATACTCTAACTTCTTTACCAAGACCAGCTGGTAAAACAACTGTTGATCTGATTTGTTGATCAGCGTGTTTTACATCAATACCTAATCTCATGTGGCATTCAACTGTTTCATCAAACTTTGATACAGCTTTTGATATTTCTTGTAATTTTTCTATAGCTGCAGGAATAGTAGCTGGTTGTTCAAAACCTTCTAACAATTCTTGCATTTTTTGTTGTCTTTTTGTTAATTTTGCCATTTTTCAATTTCCTTTCATGGTGGTAACGGACAAAAGTCCTTCCATTTATTTAGTCTTTGACTAGTCTTCCTTTACTGTAACGCCCATAGATCTGCATGATCCCTTAAGCATTTGAACTGCAGCATCCATATCTCTTGCGTTTAAATCGTTCATCTTAATTTTTGCGATTTCTTCTAATTGTGCTCTTGTGATTTCGCCTACTTTATCTTTTTTAGGGTTAGATGAACCTTTTGACAAGTTCAAAGCCTTTTTAATCAAAATAGGTGCAGGTGGTGATTTCAATACAAAAGTAAAACTTCTGTCTTCATATACATCAATAATTACTGGAATGATGTATCCTGCTTTATCTTGTGTTTGAGCATTGAATTGCTTACAAAAATCCATGATATTAACACCATGTTGACCCAATGCAGGACCTACTGGTGGTGATGGATTAGCTTTTCCTGCTTCTATTTGCAGTTTAATTTTTCCTACTACTTTCTTTGCCATTTTTATCTCCTTTCGTGGTACAAACGGGTTTTTCCCTTCCACTTACTTTATGTTTTCTTGTTCCGAATTTTTCTTCGGATTATGTTTGATAATTTTTCAATCTTTTTCTTTTGTCATTCTGAACCAAGTTCAGAATCTTTTAAACAAAAGAACTTACAAAACCCCTACTAAATTTTTTGGATTTGTTTGTATTCAAGTTCAACTGGAGTTTCACGTCCAAAGATTGAAACGCTTGCTCTAAGTTTAGACTTATCAGGATAAACCTCTGTAATATCACCGATAAATTCAGCGAATGGACCTGATACAATTCTAACTTTATCACCAACTTTAACATCAAGCTCAATTTTTTGAGTTTGTGAGTCAGCTCTATTAATAATTCTTTTAATTTCACTATCTTTTGCAGGGATAGGTTTTTTAGCAGAACCTGTAAATCTTGTTACACCTGCTGTGTGACGAACAACATACCAGCTATCTTCGTCCATAATCATTTCAACTAATACATAGCCAGGAAATATTTTTTCGTCCTTTTCAAGTTTCTTTCCACCCTTAATCTGTGTAACAGTCTTTTGTGGAACTTCTACTCTAAAAATCTTGTCTGACATATTCATATATTCAATACGTTTTTCAAGATTACTCTTAACCTTATTTTCATACCCTGAATATGTTTGAACAATATACCAACGTTTTACGTTCTTTTTTGATGATTTTTTGTTTTCAGCATTATCAGAAACTTCTGCTGTATCTACAGCCATTTCTTCAACTTGTTCAAAGTTTTCTTCGTTTTCAACCATTCTTTTCACCTATCTTATTGTTGGATAAGTCCCAACACTGCTTTAAAAATAATATCAATCAAATACACTGAAACAGTAAACAAGAATATAATCACAATTACAGCTAGCGTTTCAGCAATAACCTGTTTTCTTTCAGGCCACGTAATCTTCGCCCACTCTAATTTTACTGATTTTAAATATGCAATTATACCGTTTAATGTATTATTCATTTATTTTTCCTTTTATATAAATCGCGCCCTGAAGGACTCGAACCCTCGACATCCGGTTTTGGAGACCGACGTTCTACCAACTGAACTAAGGACGCTTAAAGGGGAATTTTCCCCTAAATTCTTGCCTAAAATAGTCCAACTGCATTAACTAACAGTCAAACTTATAACTAAAGACTACTTAGTTTCTTTGTGAACTGTGTGTTTTTTACAAACTGGACAATATTTTTTTAATTCTAGTCTTTCTTTAATATTCTTTTTGTTTTTTGTTGTTGTGTAGTTTCTTTCTTTGCAATCTTCACAAGCTAAAACTACCATTTTGTCTACTTTACCTTTGATACCCATTGTTTTTATCCTTTATTTTTTGTTTTTCTTTCCTATTTAAAAAAGAATGTGTTTTCACATTCTCTTATATCGGCAATAACATACTAAACTAAACATGTTTTAATTGCAAATATTTACTAGTAATTTATTACACTTTATTTACATAACAATATTTAAGGAGATTTAAAATAAGTATCATAGAATTGTTTATCTATTAATATCACTAATAACTTAGCAACTTAGTAACCCAATATCATATTTTTATACGATTTTTACAAAATTCTCTACCTAAAAAACATTATTTACCGTATAACTATATTAGTTATCAATAGAGAGGACTTATACTATGAAAGAAACAATTTTAATCAGCTGTATGTTATTAGCTGCACCGATTGCTATGGCTCAAGACACTTTCACTCCAATTACAATTAGTGCAAACACTCAATCTGCTACTCCTGTTGCTACTCCTACAGCTGAAGAAACTATCGGAAATGGAAATATCCAAAACGCCATTTCTCAAATAGAAAACGCTCAAGTAGATATCAGAAACCAACTACTTGACCTTAAAACAAAATTCGCTGATGTTGATGCTCAATATGTATCATACAAAAACGAACGTAAAGCATTAAAAAAACAAGTTTCTATCACTGAAAAAAGACTAAAATCTCTTGATAGAGCTAAAGAAAAAATGAGAAAAAATGTAATTTAATAGAAATTTTTTTAATTTAGGTTTAACAAAGGGCGATTTGGTTTCACCAAATCGCCCTTTGTTTTAATAAACACAAGGCTCGGCTCAAATGAGCCGAGCCTTGTGTTATGTTTTTCAAAACTTCTACATATCCAAATAATCACGTGCTTTTTCATCAATTGATTTATTTATCACACCGACTACATTTTTCTGATTATCACTCATGCCAGTCAAATCCAAATCACGTTTTGTTAAATGTGCCAAAAACGAAGCCATTGGAAGCTTGTTATCATTATTTATCTCAAACTGCTTTCCATTTAATTCAATCATATTTGTAGCATTCGCTTCTTCAGAATATGCTAGATTTGGATACAAAATATCATCTTCATCTGGTTCAGGAACAAATCTTTTTATATGAATATCAACTAAATCCTTACCTTTTGCGTTTTCAAAACCTTTTGGCATTGCTTTTTGATATTGTGAAAGGTGATTGCCGTCCTTATCATCTGTCAATTTAGCTCTCAAAACAACCTCTTGGTAATTTTTCTTACCACGTTTGATTTCGCCATAATCATCAACATACATACCTTCTTTTGAATATTCTTTTTTCAAAACTTGGCAATTTTTTATACCATTAAAACTAATCGACATACCATAACCCTTTCTCATTTTAATTATTTATTAAAATAACGCTCATTAAAAAATTTTTTGATACTTTTTTAAGAAATATTTAGCTTTTCTATTATTTATTTTTTATGTGTATAATTGTTTTATGAACTACATCTTTTATTTTTTAATAGTTTCATCAATAATTTTTGGGGTTATAAACCATAGAACCCAAGATGTAGTCAATGCAATCTTATCAGGAGCAGATTTATCCGTAAAAATTGCGTTTTCGCTTATTGGGATAATGGCTTTTTGGCTTGGAATAATGCGTATTGCAGAAAAATCAGGACTTGTAAAAATTCTTGCAAAACTAATTAATCCAATTACAAAACGATTATTTAACGAACTTCCTGAAGATAATCCAGCAGTAGGAAATATTGCATTGAGTTTTTCTGCTAACGCACTTGGACTGACTAACGCTGCAACACCTATTGGATTAAGGGTAATGGAAGAACTACAGGCACAAAACAAGGATAAAAAGAGTGCATCAAACTCTATGTGCTTATTTTTAGCGATGAATACAGCAGGGTTTCAAATCATTCCTGCTACAGTTATTGCAATATTAGTTGCAGTAGGCTCTAAAAACCCTACAGAAATAATTCTGCCAACTATGATTGTTACATCTACGGCTTTTATTAGTGCCATTATCGTTGCGAAGATCTTACAAAAATTATGGACTCCACAAATTAATAACACAGATAATGAAAGTGAGGCAGTAAATGATTAATACCATCTCACTTTATTTGTTACCTGCTTTAATATTATTAATACTAACAGTTGCGATTATAAAAAAAGTTCCAATATACGAAGAATTCACAGAGGGTGCAAAAGACGGATTTAAGGTATCTATTAACATAATTCCATATCTTGTTGCAATTATTGTTGGAATATCAATGTTCCGAGCATCAGGAGGAATGGATAGTATTGCGGATTTATTATCACCTATTTTAACAAAATTATCAGTTCCAACTGATTCAGTACCAATTATGATAACTCGTTCACTTTCAGGCTCTGCGACACTCGGGCTATTTTCAGAACTCGCCCACAAGTTCGGACCAGATGCTTATGTTACTAAACTTTGTGCAGTTATGGTCGGAAGCTCTGAAACAACATTTTACGTTTTGTCTGTTTATTTTGGTTCTATCGGGATAACCAAATTCAGATATGCTGTTTTAACAGGTTTGATAGCCGATTTTATTGGAATAGTTGTAGCAATATTTGTTTGTTCGCTGATTTATCTTCCCAACTTTGGGTAACTTGAACAACCTTTTCATCAGGAACAACTGTTTTAACTAACACTGCATAATTAATATCGACAAAGTTTATTTTGTCTAACTTTTCAACTACGTATTCGTTACCACCACAGTTATGACAAAAATTAGCTTCTGGCATAATTTCACCGTTTTTAATAATAGCTTTTTCTTTTATCCCACAACAAGCACAACGGGTTATATACCATTCATTTTCAATAAGTTCACCACAATCAGGACAATAGCTGTATTGAACACTTGGAGATACGTGGTCATGAGTACAACGATTATGACGTCTGAAAAAATCCATTAAAAACATATACACCTCGATTTCTACACTTCATGATTTAATGATATTTTTTAAGAAATCAAAATATTTGAATAAATTCTTAACAGTTTGTAATAAAAAATATTTTTTTGATATAATTGTACAAAAGGAGTTTATAGAGATGAAAGTAAGCGTAAAAGTTCCTGCAACATCAGCAAATATTGGACCTGGATTTGATTGTATGGGAATGGCATTACCTATATATAATATAGTAACAATAGACGAAACAGTTTTACCTGGAACAGGTGTAGAAATAAATATCTTATCTGAACAAGAAGATGTTGACAAACTTATCATTGACCATATTCCACGTGATGAAAACAGTGTTGTTTATAAAGCTGTGGAACTTTTATACAATTCTATTGGACAAACTCCATCAGAATTAAAAATAAACATTCAAACATCAATCCCTGTAACTAGAGGATTAGGAAGCTCTGCTGCGGTTATTGTTGGTGCATTGATTGCAGCGAACAGACTTTTGGGCAATCCAGCTGATGAATCAGCATTGTTGTCGATTGCTACAGAGATTGAGGGTCACCCTGATAACATTACACCTGCCATTGTTGGTGGATTAGTAATGTCATCACTAGAAAATGATGGAAGCATTGTTTATAGAAAACTTGATTGGCCTGATGAATGGAATATAACAGTATGTATCCCTGATGTTGAATTAACGACAGAAGTTTCACGCTCAGTAATTCCTGAATGCGTACCATTAGAAGATGCTGTATTTAATGTAAAACGTATGGCAATGTTTATGACAGCTTTACAGACTAAAGATGCAGAATTAATGAAGTTGGCATTGAAAGATAAATTACATCAACCATATAGAGAAAAATTGATTCCTGGATTAAAAGAATTAACAGAAGCATTTAAACACGAAGACGATGTATTAGGTTGTGTTATTAGTGGTGCAGGTTCATCTATGTTAATTATTTCAAAAAATAATGTTGTAGACAAAGTTACATCAACAACAATGGACATAATGGAAAACTTGAATGTTAAAGCTACAGTTAAAACAATGAAAATTGTCCAAGAAGGCGCAACTATTATTAGTGAATAAATTTATTATTGTTCGGGTTTAAGTATGTCGTAGCGAGGCTCAAACTTAGTAAGAGCCGTGACAATCCATAAACCAACGGTTCTGCAAACCCACACCGTCATTCAGAGCCAAGGGAGCAGAGGGCGAAATATTTTGAATTTAACAGAATTAGTTTAATTCAAAATATGCAGACCCGTTTAACGCGACCGTAGGAGTTAGCAAGCGTGGAATCCCTGCAAAGATTTACTATTTATAACTACCGACTTTGCGTCCATATTTATCATAGTGGATAACTTGACCTGATGGAGTTGTGCGATAAGAACCTGTTTTTGTACCATATTTGTCATAAGTGGTTGTTGTACCGTTTGAATTTACTCGGTATGAACCAGTTTTTGTACCGTAACGGTCATACGAAGTATATCCTGTTGTGGTCTTTTTGTATGTTCCTGTTTTTGTGCCATATTTGTCGTAAGAAGTTGTTGTACCTGATGAATTCACACGATAAGAGCCTGTTTTTGCACCATATCTATCGTAACTTGTCGTTACAGAATTATTTACTCGATATGAGCCTGTCTTTTGACCGTATTGGTCGTAAGCGTTTATCGTTGAAGCAACTGCTATTGACGATAATAATGATAAAGATACGATTGCTGATAATAACTTTTTCATATACACTCCTTTTATATATTTTCGCATAAAACTTGAACTATTTTTATAGAATTGGAAACTTTGTAACTAATCTAATTATATAACGAAATTAGAGATATAATTGTTCAAAAATATTTTATGAAGTGTCGTCCTTAAGTTAATTCAGGGCCCCTGCAAACACAATCCGTCATTGCGAACGATTGAACGGTATGCAATATATTAAGTGTGGCAATCCATAAACCAACAGTTCTGAATGTTCAGTGGGATTCTTCGGTCGTTGAACTCCCTCTGAATGACAGTCTGGGTGCGTCATTCAGAGCGTGTTGTAAATATTCTGTATCAAAAGCGTGGAATCCCTGCAAAGATATTTTAGAGACCCTGAACTAAATTCAGGGTGACAAACACTTTCCTTATTGTAAGCGTGGAATCCTTGCAAACACAATCAAATTAATACAAATAAGCAACTATGCCAAACCAACATCTTCAGGTTTTCTTAGACCGTAGGCAACGAGGGCACGATTAGACAATTTGCGTTTGTTTATTGAGTAATCGTATTCAACGTGGCAGTTACCTAATTCATCTCTTGTAACTGTACCATTTATGTAACCTTTATAAACAAGTGCTGAAAGAATAATTTGATTAGGATCAAGAATACCCAAATCGTGTTTTAGGTCATAATAATCTTCAATTTCTTCCAACTCAAAAAGGTTTAAAATTTGTTTTTCTTTGTTACTTAAATCGTCAAACATACTAAAATCCTCTAATCAAATATAAATTCCATTATTTTTTAATTTTTCTTGTTTATTAGACATTTATCAATATTTTTGTCACTATTCAAAGATTACATAAAAACTTTATTCATTTTCTTCAATAAAAGCGTCCATATCAGAAACATTAAGTATAAACAGTTTTTTTATTTTAGCATTTGGGTCAAGCTTATTTACGACATTACGAAACCCTTTTTCAGCATCATCTTTATTTTGTATGGTTAATAATGTTGTACTAGGCAGATTAAAAGGGATATTACCTTTCACATAAAAAGCAGTATGAAACATTGGATTTTCGTCACAAATTTTCTCTGCAGAGATATTAGATTGAGCTAAATCATAGGTCAAAATAGTAGTCGTCTCACCGAACATAAACTTTGCACTTTTCATAACATTAACCCCTTTTATTTTTGGTACAAAACATATTATAATACACGACCTACCCAGTTGTCTATTAGACACATGTCTATAATTTTTTGAAATTTTCAATTAAACAAGAATTTAATAGAATCAATTAATAAGTCTTTACCTTAATTATTCCATACTGATTGTATTTTTGTATCAATTTTTGTTTATATAATTTATAACATCTTGCCATTTATCAATCAGTTCCAATGCTTTCGACAAATCGTTATTATCTATTGGACGTTTTGAGCTCTCAAATTATCCGAAGATAAACTCAAAACCCTTTATCTTATTGCAAAGAATTTATAAATTATTCCTATTTTTACTCTGTTGATAAATGTTCGCAGGGATTCCGAAACAAGTTCGGAATGACATAAAATGTTTGTTTTTGTGTCATCCTGAATTTATTTCAGGATCCCCCTAAACATGCAGAATTGTTGGTTTATGGATTGCCACACTTACTAGATTACAAATTTTTCAATCGCTCACAATGACGGATTGTGTTTACAGGGATTCCACGCTTGCGATAAATAAATATACACAGCACGCTCTGAATGACGGTTCTTCGTAGGAATTCCGAAACCGTCTTGGATTATGGTTGCAGAACCGTTGATTTATGGATTGCCACACTTACTAGATTACAATTTTTTTAATCGTTCGCAATGACGGATTGTGTTCGCAGGGATTCCACGCTTGCGTTACAAAATAATTACAGCACGCTCTGAATGACGGGTTAAAATTATCATGGACAGTAATGGAAACAAGTTCGGAATGACATAAAATGTTTGTTTTTGGTGTCATCCTGAATTTATTTCAGGATCCCCCTAAACATGCAGAACCGTTGGATTATGGATTGCCACAAATTTGCGTTGCAAATTTTCGCAATGACGGATTGTGTCCACAGGGATTCCGAAACAAGTTCGGAATGACGTTTTATACTTTATTTTGCGTCACACAGAACCTACAAATTTACAAACAACAACATAAGAATTTACTTCTTATTCCAAAAGCCCTTGAAGCCCTTAACCTTTTCTTTCTTTATCTCATTTATCCCTGTTGCGTTCCAACTAAACACTTTGCTCTTTACTCTTTCCATCAAGTTCCATCTTGACAAGTCTTCCATTGTATTAAACGCTTTTTCATAATCGTTCTTTTTATCAACCATAGACAAGCAAGGTAATCCCAAGTCCTCTGCCAACAACTCAACCTTAGGGTCATAAGCCACTGCCAAAGTCTTAACCCCATACTTAGCTGAAACCAAGCAAGCATGATATCTCATTCCAATCAAGCAGTCATACTGAGAAATTCGCTCAATAATCTGTTTATTATTAAGACCATTAACCAACCTAACCTTGATACTCTTATCAACTGCTCTCAACTTATTAATAAACACCTGAGATATTCCTGTATCAACCTCATCTTGCAAACACAACAGCTCTATCTCTCTATCATAAAATCTTTTTCTAATCTGTTTAATAATATTATCAAACAACTCATCTGTCAAAGTATCATACTTCCTAAGCTGTATCCCAATCTTAGATGTTCTTTCAGGGTTCTCAACCTCTAAACTATAAACAGGGTCACAAACCAAGTTAGATTTTATCTTCCACTTATCTAAAAGTTTCTTACTCTTTTCATCTCTCACAGATACATATTTACACTTTTTTAAAACACTCTTAGTAATAAAATTAGCTAAAAACCCCTTTATAGGTCCAATTCCCTGTGCAAATATCATAACGTCTTTATTCAACATCAATGCAAATCTGATTATCATTGTATAAAACAACAAACTTCCATTACTAGTCACGTTCTGCAACAAGCTTCCACCACCAGATATCAAGACATCACATCTTGCAATCTCTCTCATAACGTGGTCATAAGAAAATGTCTGTATAGTATGCACTCCATAAGTGTCAAAAGTCTTTCTAGGGTTTGCCGTCATAACTGTAACATTACAATCCTTCAACTTGTCCAACAAGATTCCTAATATAACCTCGTCACCAAAATTATCAAATCCATAATACCCAGATATCAAAACCTTTTTCCGTTTATCCTTCTTCTGAGTCTTACCCTGACTTTGTCGTAAATTAACCATACAAACCCTTTTATTATTCACTTATATTTAAACTATTTTTAATACAGTTACTTTAGCAAGTACAAACCATAAAGTTATATTGTTGTATTAATATAATCTCTACCAATTACTATTTTACAGACTTAATCAATCTTTCTGCAGAAGAAGTAATCTCAGCCATATCAGACTTGCCACACAAGTCACGACCAATACCAACAACTCTTGCACCTGCTTCTAAATAGCTATTAACTTCTTCACACTTGATATTACCCATAGGCATAACATTCAAGAACGGCATCTGTCTTAAAATATCTTCGATATACTGAACACCACCCATAGCAGTTGTAGGGAATATCTTAATCAATGGTATACGTGCTTTCCAAGCATTGTATGCTTCACTTGCTGTTGTAGCACCTGCGATAAATGGAACGCCAATATTCTTTGATATCTTTACCATATTAAACTGAAAAATAGGTGATGAAAACATCTTTGCACCTGCTTCAAACGCTGCATTTGCTTGCCAAGTTGTTATTATACTACCTGCACAAACAACAGCTTTCTTCGATACTTCTGAAATAACATCATATATCTGTGAGTTAGATACATTTATTTCTAAAATCTTTATACCACCCTTAATTAAAGCATCAGCAATCTCTTTCGCTCTTTCTGGGTCACTTTCCCTAATAATAGGATACACTTTTTCTTCTGATAATACTTGAATTAAATTTTTATTCATAACTTGTCCTTTTTATGACATAATTATATCATAAATAAAGAGGTAAATATGCGTTTTTTAAAATTTTTGTTTATTCTTATATCAATAGTACTACTTTTTGCTCTAAGTTACTGGGCTACAGACAATTTTATTGAGCCAAAAGCTTACAACTACATGATGAAAAACTTTACTGCCATAAAATCAGGTAGTCCTGATATCGTACTTATTGTAATTGATGATAAATCTATCGGTAGACATAGATGGCCTTGGAAACGTAACCTCTACTGTAACATCTATGACTATTTTAGAGAATATACAAACGCAAAAGCTATCATTATGGACAGTGTAGTAACCTCTATTGATGATTACAAAACCGACCTCGAATACTTTAACAGTATTAACAAAATGAATAACGCAATATCTGGACTGATTTTTATCCCTAAAGATTACACAAACAAAACCGAAGGAAATATTTTTGATAAAAAAATACAAAACAAATACTCAATAAAAGCTCAAGACCTTCGTTCAAACCCAGATGATTACCAATATGGAAGTGCTTTGATATTTCCAAAAGAATACCTTAATGCCGTAAAAAGAGCTGGCACTGTATCAACTATAAAAGATGAAGACGGTTACACTCGTGTCGCAATAGACATGATTAAATACAAAAACGCATTTTACCCATCTATCGCATTAAAAACCTTCTCTTATTTAAACAACGATGAAAGCTATTTTATTACAGATAAAGAAATTATAGGTTACAACTCAAAAGTTAGAATACCTATTCTTAAAGATAACTCAGGAATGTATTCACTTCTAAGATTTTATAAACCTAACACCCATCACAACGGCTACACACACAAAACCTATTCAGCTGTTGACATAATGGACTCTTATGATGAATTAAAAGCAGGTCAAAAACCACTAATCTCGCCATCAGAATTCGATAACAAAATTGTCTTCGTTGGTGCAAATGTAAAAGCTGCAGCATCTGGATTATCAGACGTAAAACGCTCTCCAATCTCAAACGACCATTCTGGGCTTGATATTCAAGCAACAACTCTTGATAACATTATGCACAACAACTTTATGAAACCATTCTCTGCATGGCAAAACTTCGTCATAACAATCTTGCTTATGGCTCTAGCATTCTTCATAATTAAGAACCTTAATCTTTTTTATGCAGTATCAGGAGTATGTCTTGTAATTGCTATCTATATAGGAATTTCAGCGTTATTATTCCGTTATGGATATGCAATAAATATCCTAACACCAATCTCAATGGTAATAATAACAATGATTTTTGCCTACTCATACAGATATATAGTAGAAGATAAAAACAAAGAAAAAATCAAAACAGCTATGGGCAAGTACATCTCAGAAGACATTATGAGAAACGTAGTTAAAAACATTGATGAACTAAAACTCGGTGGCAAAAAAGCAAACGTAACAGTTTTATTCGCTGACATAAGAGGGTTTACCTCTATGAGTGAAAAACTTTCAGCAGACGAAGTTAGCGTAATCCTAAACGAATATTTCACAGAAATAGAACCTATCGTTACAAAATATAATGGTGTAATAAACAAATTTATTGGTGATGCTGTTATGGCAATCTTTGGCGCTCCAATCGAAGATAACAATCACCCTAAAAACGCTGTAAGATGTGCTTGTGAAATGCTCGCAAAAGTTGACGAACTACAGAAAAAATGGCTTAATGAAGGAAAACCTAAAATCGAAATAGGGATAGGTATAAATACAGGCGAAGCCTTCGTTGGAAATATTGGCTCTGAAAAAAGAATGGAATACACTGTTATTGGGGATATGGTAAACCTTGCTAGCAGAATTGAAGGCAACAACAAAATTTATAAAACAAACCTTTTGATAAGTAGTTCAACATTTGATTATGTTAGAGGTATAGTTGATACAATCAAGATTTCTAACGTAAAAATTCGTGGTAAAGAACACACACTAGATTTGTATGAGGTTATTCGTTTAATTGGATAGATTAGAAGTCATAAAGAAAGCCATCAATGTTGAAATTAAAAACAAATACATCAACATTCGTGGTAAAAAACAATATTTTGCAGATTTTATAATCTCGTATATAAGAGGTCAAATCAGAACCTCATCTATTGCTGAGCGTTGGAAAACAGTACTTGAATACTTCAAAATTTATTCAACATCAACATATATTGAAAGAAAACGATATATAGATTTTTTTATAGAAACAATAAAACAAGAAACAAATAATAAAAAAGCATACGCAAATCAAATCAAGAACCCGTTTTCAGATGTTACATACATCAAAGGTGTTGGACCAAAAATCGCTTTATTATTACACAAGCTCGGAATTTTTACTGCTAGTGATTTATTGTTTTATTTTCCAAGAAAACATATTGACTATTCTGAACGTACCAAAATAAAAGACTTTGAGGAAGGCAAAACAATAACTGTTTTTGGACATATAAAACAAACAGAGTGCTACATAACTCATAACGGTCTTGGAGTTGTGAAGGTAAAAATTTCTGATGAAACAGGCTCGTTTGAAATAAACTTTTTTTATGCAAAATGTACAAATTATTCCTTAGCCATAAAAAAACGATTTTTCCCAAAAGGTGCAGGAATAATTATTTCTGGAACAGTTGCGATAAATTCTTACAATGGCAAATATACTCTTAAAAACACTTCGCATTCAATTATGCCACAAGATTTTTTCAAGAGTTCAAATGACGTAAAAGAAAACTTGAACGTAGGAAGAATTGTTCCAATTTATCCATTAAGCGAAAACCTTAATATAAAAACACTTAGAACAGCCATCAATAATGCTATTAAGATGTACAAAGATAGTATTGTTAATGTTGTGCCTGATTATTTAAGAGAAAAATATAACCTACTTGATAAAAAAGAAGCTGTAGAACAAATCCATTTCCCTGACAATATAGAAATGCTACAAAGAGCTAAGTATAGTTTGATTTTTGAAGAATTATTCTTAATCCAGCTTAAGCTAGCAATAATTAGAGAAACCAACCAAAAAGAAAACAAATCCTTACCTTTAGAAATCAAACGAGATGGGCTTGTGATGGACTTCATCAAGAACCTGCCGTTTGAACTAACAGGAGCTCAAAAACGAGCAGTAAACGAGATTTTAAACGATATGAACTCAACAGAACCGATGCAAAGACTTGTACAAGGTGACGTTGGTAGTGGTAAAACAGTTGTAGCCTGCATAGCTTTGCTTGCAGCGGTTGAAAACGGATATCAAGGTGCTATAATGGCACCTACCGAAATTCTTGCTCAACAACACTACAAAAATATGGTTAATTGGTTAACACCACTAGGTTTGAGCGTTGGATTATTTATGGGAAGTTTAAAAAAGAAACAACGTGATGAGTTTGAAACAGGACTAAGGAATGGACAAATAAATATTGCCGTTGGGACACATTCGCTTATTCAAGAAAGAGTTGATTTTGCCAATCTTGGGGCTGTTGTAATCGATGAACAACACAGGTTTGGGGTAAAGCAACGTCTTGGACTAAGAAAAAAAGCTCAAAACCCGCAGATTTTGACAATGACAGCAACTCCAATTCCAAGAACACTTGCTATCACTATGAATGGAGATTTAGACTTAACAATAATTGATGAGCTTCCAAAAGGTAGAAAACCTGTTATAACAAAAATGGGAATACCTAGAAAACAGACCTACCAACTTATCAGAGATGAGATTGAGGCAGGTCATCAAGCATATATTGTTTATCCATTGATTGAAGAA
This sequence comes from Candidatus Gastranaerophilales bacterium HUM_9, assembly GCA_002103075.1. Lineage (GTDB taxonomy): Bacteria > Cyanobacteriota > Vampirovibrionia > Gastranaerophilales > Gastranaerophilaceae > UBA2883. Next base: position 16,984 of record DABG01000018.1, read on the forward strand.
AGTGAAACCTTGTCTGCAAAAGCAGCGACAAAAGAAGCTGAACGATTACAATCAACTGTTTTCAGTGACTTGAGAATTGGACTTTTACACGGCAAACTTAATAATTCAGAAAAAGAAAAAGTTATGGAACAGTTTAAGAAAAAAGAATTTGACATTCTTGTATCAACAACCGTTGTAGAAGTTGGAGTTGATGTCCCTAATGCAACTGTTATCGTTATTGAAAACGCAGAAAGATTTGGACTTTCTCAACTACACCAATTACGTGGTCGTGTAGGCAGATGTGAATTACAGTCTTATTGTATACTTAATAGTGATTCAAGAACTCCTGAAACAAAAAACAGATTGTCAGTAATGACCCAAACAAATGATGGATTCGTCATCGCAGAAAAGGATTTAGAGCTTAGAGGTCCTGGGGAATTTTTAGGAGTACGTCAAAGTGGGTTGCCTGATTTTAAGATATCCGATATTATACGTGATGCAAAAATTCTTGAGTTGGCAAGAAATTCTGCAATCGAATTTGTTAAAACTCATAACCTTGATGAATACCCTAATCTTAAAAACACTACAAATTTAACACTTGATGGCACTTTATTGCTCGGTGCATAAGAAATTATGCAAGGAATTAAATTTGTAATGCGTAATGCGTAATTGAATACTCGCAGGGATTCCACGCTTTCGATACAGAATATTTACAGCACGCTCTGAATGACGCACCCAGACTGTCATTCAGAGGGAGTGTAACGACCGAAGAATCCCCGGCACATGTTTGCAGGGGTCCTGAATCAAGTTCAGGACGACGTTCAGGGTTGTAGTGTCTGCGTCATGCTGAACTCGTTTCCATTACTGTCCCGAATAATTCTATTGAAAAATTTCCAAATTCAATAACTGTTTAACATTCAAGTATCAAATAAAAAGTTTAGACATTAAATGTACGTAGGGATTCCGAAACAAGTTCGGAATGACTGTTATTATTTAGTCCTAGTCACCCTGAACTCGTTTCAGGGTCTCTATAATATCTTTATAGGGATTCCACGCTTGCGTTACAAAAAAAATTACAACACGCTCTGAATGACGCACCCAGACTGTCATTCAGAGGGAGTGTAACGACCGAAGAATCCCCCGGCACATGTTTGCAGGGGTCCTGAATCAAGTTCAGGACGACGTTCAGGGTTGTAGTGTCTGCGTCATGCTGAACTCGTTTCCACTACTGTCCCGAATAATTCTATTGAAAAATTTTCAAATTCAATAACTGTTTAACATTCAAGTATCAAATAAAAAGTTTAGACATTAAATGTACGTAGAGATTCCGAAACAAGTTCGGAATGACTGTTATTATTTAGTTCTAGTCGCCCTGAACTCGTTTCAGGGTCTCTATAACATCTTTATAGGGATTCCACGCTTGCGTTACAAAAATAATTACAGCACGCTCTGAATGACGGTTTAAAATTATCATGGACAGTAGTGGAACTCGTTTCAGCATCCCTCTGAACATACAGAACCGTTGGTTTATGGATTTTATTAAGATGAGAAATCGATGAATTTATTATTCAAATAGTCGTTTAATTCTTTTACCATAAGGATAAACGTATTCATATTCAATCCAATAATCACCAATTGTTAACAGATTTCCCCATATATCACGTAATGAATTAAAATTACCAATTGCTCTTAACTTATTCTCTTTATCATAATAAAACCAATGTTTACCAACCTCTTTGATTTTGCCATCTTTTCTATATTTTACCTTCATATCGCCGATGTAATCCATTTGACCATTATCTAGATATGTAACGTTCATATTACCGACTTTTATTAATTTACCACAATTATCATATTGGAATTCAATTTCTTGTGAAGTATATTCCCATTGCTGAGTTTTGGGATTAAATTTAACATAATCTTCTTCAGCTAAACATGATAAAGCTGTACAAAATAGAATCATTAATATAATCAATATTTTTTTCATATAAACTCCTTTTAATTATCTTACATCATTGTAACGAATATTTTATGCAAAAGGTTCAAATATAAAGAGTAAAATTTACAAATATTTATAAGAATTTCCTGAAAGATTTTGGAAATTTATTGATAGGGATATTTCTGTTGCTAAGAATATTGGTCGTGAGTTTGCAAAAAATCAACAATTAAAAAGATTAGGTTTGTTGATTGAAAATATTGGATATTAGTAACTTACATACATGTCACCAATCCTACGGATTTTGTTACCATTATAGGTCACATATGATCCACCAATTCTATTTATTTTTGAGGTTTGTGTTTGATTACTGTTATAATTTGGGGATGTTATAGACTCTTTAAGATATGCTTTAGCTAAAGTATTGTCTTTTCTATAATATTCTATAACACCAATTCGGTTTCCATGTGCATCATAATAACGATTGATAACTGAATCAACGGTATATATAGAAATTTGTTTTATTACACTATTTGGATAACAAATATGAGAGGTTTTATAACCTTTTGGAATTATATTTAAACGAAGACCTATAATTTCATTTTTTGTTCGCTCTATAGCTTGTTTTAATTCATTTTCTGATAACTGAACTTTTTCATTTTGTTTAACTTCATTCAAAATTATTTGTTCATAATATTGAGATTTTGTTAAAGCATAAGTATTTGAATTCTGTGGAATTATACAAAGTAATAAAAATAAAATAATAAAAATTTTTTTCATAAAAACCTCAATTTGAATCTGTTTCATTATTATAACGAATTTTGTTCATAAAAGGTTCATTTTTAAAATATATATTTACAAAGGGTAATATGATTTTGGGTTTGCAGGGATTCCACGCTTGCCTCAAAAGATATTAATGGTACGCTCTGAATGACGGTTAGTGTTTGCAGGGATTCCGAAATAGTCTTGAATTTACTCCACGCTCACAGAGTTTCACCTTTTGTGACGTTGTCACAGTCGGCTCAATCTGTTCGCTATCCGAACTAACTTCGTGTCGTTCGTCCGTAAATTCGCAATTCGGAATGACTGTATATATTTGGGTTTAGTCACCCTGAACTTGTTTCAGGGTCTCAAAAAAATATTTTTTGCACGTCATTACGAGGAACGGAGTGACGTGGTAATCCAGAAAAGTTTTTTATGTACGCAGAACCGTTGGTTTATGGATTGCCACACTATCGTTGTCTTGGATTATTGTTTCACGCCTTCAAGTCATTCACTTTGTTTTACTTTGTAAAACTATCGTTCATTTTTTCGGCGTTACTTCGGCGTTCCCTCGTTTCACTCGGTCAGCCTACACAAAATCCGCCGCAATGACGGGTTAAAATTATCATGGACAGTAGTGCCGACCACTATTAATGACACCTACAATTTTAACTGTCAACTACTCTCTTGACTTCAAATAAGTTTCAATAAATCCGTCTAGGTCACCGTCCATAACAGCATCTACATTACCAACTTCGTACCCTGTTCTATGATCTTTAACCATTTTATATGGGTGGAAAACATAAGAACGAATTTGTGAACCAAAATTGATATCAAAGTTTTCACCTTTAAGTTCAGCAAGTTTCTTTTCGTGTTCATTTTGTTTAATTTCAAGCAACTTAGAAACCAAAATTTGCATTGCATACTCTTTATTTTGGAGTTGTGAACGCTCTTGCTGACATTTTACAACAATACCTGTTGGTTTGTGCAAGATTCTAACTGCTGTTTCAACTTTATTGACATTCTGTCCACCTGCACCACCTGAACGCATTGTATCTATTTCCAAATCTTCTGGGGGTATAATAATTGTTTTCTCTATATCAGGAATAATAGGAGAAACTTCACAAGATGCAAAACTAGTTTGACGTTTACCATTTGCATTAAATGGAGAAATCCGTACAAGTCTATGTACACCCTTTTCAGCTTTTGCGTAACCATACGCATATTTACCAGTAATTTTTATAGTAGCTGATTTGATACCAGCTTCTTCACCATCTGATTTATCTAGAAGTTCAACTTTCCAGCCTTTATTCTCTGCCCAACGGGTATACATACGAAGTAACATCTGTGTCCAATCTTGTGCATCTGTTCCACCTGCACCAGCGTTTACTGACAAAATTGCATCAGCTGAATCATATTCTCCACTAAGCATTTTTTGAAAATCAAATTTATCAAGTGCTTGTTTTAATTGTTCTAACTGATTTTCAGCATCAGTTATAAGTTCTTCATCACCCATTTCAAAAGCAACTTGAGCATCTTCTATTATTTGTGACCAATTACTGACATTTTCAATATTTTCTTTTAGTTCTCTGACTCTTTGACCAAGTTCTGATGCCAACTTCTGATTAGCCCAAACCTCAGGAAGTTGTAGTTTAGATTCTACATCATGTAACTCAGATTTTAATTTTTCTAAGTCAAAGATACTCCTTATTTTTTTCAACTCTTTCAGCTAAAATTTTTAAATCATTTATGTCCATACACATATTATATCATGATTGCGAATAACAATATCTAAAAAGTAAAAAAGCGAAGTCAAATAAATTGACTTCGCCAATAATTCTTGTGAACAAGAAGAATTACTTAACTAATTCTTTGAATTTTTTACCAGCTGAGAAAGCAGGAACTGTTTTAGCAGCGATTTTCAATTCAGCACCAGTTTGTGGGTTTCTACCTGTTCTAGCAGCTCTTTTTCTAGATTCGAATGTACCGAAACCAACTAAAGTAACTTTTTTACCTTTAGCAACTGTTTTTTCAATTGTTTCTAAAGTAGCTGATAAAATATCAGAAGCTGATTTTTGAGAAACGTTAGCTTTCTTAGCGATTTCTTTTACTAATTCGTCTTTGTTCATAATAATCTCCTTTTTCTACACACCAGTGTTAATAACAAACACTATGTTTTCTACATTCCTTATTATACATATATTTCAAGAATTTGCAAGCATTAAAACTCAATAATAATAAGAGCATGGGAGAATGACAGCATGCTAAACCGCATAAATACTGAATTTTAGTCTATTTATAATATATAGGATTTAGCTTTGCAAATTGTATATTATTGTAAAAATGAGTTAAGATTTGATAAGCATTATTACCCATTTCAGCCAAATTTTTCGCTCCATATTGAGTCATGCCAACTCCATGACCATTTGCTTTTATCTCATCGTCATAAGATGGAACTGATTGAAGATATGGAATATCAGAGCCAAACGACTTCAAGGCAGATTTTGTTTGTCCACCAGCTGATGATGAATACATAGCAGAAATTGGTTTTTTATCATAAAGCATGACAATTCCTTCAGTTTCAAGCACTGCTTTGTTTGAAGCTTCTGATTCTGCTCTTATACCGTCATAAACTTGATCCATTTGAGTATCAACAAGGTCAAACCCTTTAGATGCGTGTTTCCCATAATTTGCTACAGCATAAGTTCTAGCTGCTATTGCTTGAGCTTTTAGTGCCTCTAATGACCAACCTGATGGCATTTCAGCAGGAAGTACACCTTGAACATAATTCTCCATACAAACATCGTTTATCACAGTTAAACTATTATTTTTATTTTGGATACGTAAAATTCCACGATACCACTTATCTTTTGTATAAACACAAGCGTTTGAATCAAGCGGTTTTAGAACTACATCGGTTGTATGAATAGTACATTGACCGTAGTTTGAACGCACAATCATTGATGAATCACCGTTTGGTATAACCTCGTACATCAACATTTTACGAATTATACAAACTTGTTTATTTGTTTTAACATCAATCATCTGAGCTTCCTCTGATGCTGAAACCTTGACTGATGACATATCTGTATATAACCCTATTTTTATTGCTAATACAGGTGTTATTGATATTACAAAAAATGTTAATAAAGTTATAATTCTTTTCATAACCTCATTTTAAATCATATTAACTATTTGTATAAGGGTTAAATGGAGTATTTTTAGCTTTTTATCGTGGTTCAATATGTAAACGTCTTCAATCCATACAAATTAACAATATACATATCTAATCTGTCATAAAGTTCCTTATTATCAGGGTTTTTCAACATCTCATCAACCATGCCTGCTACTACTTTTTGTTCTTCCTCTCTGCAGGCAGGGATAGGTATATCTTCAATATGCGAACGCAAAACTTTTATTGAATTAAATCGTTTTTCAAACACAAACTGTGCTATTCTTGAATTCAAAATTGCCATAATATATTTTATATTATATATAATAGGTTCTTTATTTTTAGATTCACCACAAAGTTTTGGAATCAGGATATTACAACTATTCAGCGATAACCTTTGTTTGTCATCATACGCAAACACCAACTTCTTACTTATAAATTTATAAAACAATTTTTCTTTTGCTCTATAAAAACTTTCAGATGCAACCTGCTGAAACCTTTCTGGCTCAAACTTTATATAATTATCACCCTCTGTAATTTTGTACTTATCAATATCAGAGCCTTTTATAACCACCTCATTATCAGATGTCTTTTTATCAGATAAAAGCTGAGCATTATTCCCTGTCACAATTCCAAGTGCAAAATCTGCATTATCTTTTAAATAAAGCCTATTATCAGCATTATAAAGTTTTTGGAGAATCTCATACTCTTTATCATTAACCCCAAATTCAAACTGTTCAGGATTAACCTCTCTTTCTTTTGAGATTACAAAACCCTCATTTTTTGTCTTGATTTGAGCACCCTTTAAACTCATTTTTTGTGACGTTTTTTCTAATTGAAGAATAATTGATGGACAATTAACTTTGTCAAAAGCGTTTCCTAAAAACTCTAAAAACCTCAATTCACAACCTTTTGATATAATTTTTCTAATCGGCTCATGGCTTTTTACATTCAAAATAGCCTCTGGCAAAACAAAAGCCAAAACTCCATTTCTATTCAAACAACTCAAAGATTTTTCTATAAACAAATCATAAGATTCAATATTCTTACCCTTAATTGAATTATATTTTTCTCTTAATCTCTGTTTCTCAGTTTTTGAGAACTCACAACCCCAAGGTGGATTACCAATGATATAATCAAATTCACCTTTAAACACATTTAAAAAATCTTTGTTTGTAATATTTGAATATAATATATCAATATTATTAGGACGATATTTCAAAAATAAATTTATTCTTACAATTTCAACACTTGTTTCATCAATATCGTTACCAAAAATTTGGTCTAATTTAACATTATCAAGCAACCTTAACAAAAAATTCCCAGTACCACAACATGGGTCAATTAAACTTGAACCCTCTTTTATATTTATCGAAGAAACAAGTTTTTCTACAACCTTATTAGGAGTGAAATATGCACCACGAGATTTTCTCTCCCCCATATTTGATAACGACATATATAATAAACCTAGAACATCTTCATTAGGTTCAAAAACATAATCAAATTCAAATAATTCAGGATATTTATTTATAAAACCTAAAGCTTTTTGGTTATCATCAATTAAATCAAAAACAAGTTTTTCAGCACCTTCTTGACAGCTCTCTATAAGGGTTTTTAGAGGTATGTTCTTCATCAACCTTGAACTACACTCGGCTATTAATATATTAATAATAGATTTATTAAGTTCTAATTTTAATTCATCAATTTTTATTAAAAGCTCTGAAATAACAGAGATATTCTTTGACTCAACAGACAAATATCCCTTATACAAATTATTGCCTGAAATAAATTTTTTGTTTCTTCTTGATTTTAGATAATCAATTTTTCCTGATTGAAGATTTTTCTTGAAATCAATTATATATTCTTTTGAAAAACGTATCTTGTTATCAACTGCCTCATCAACAAAATTTTTCGTATTATTAGCAAAATTAATTGGACTAATTTTTTTTAATTTAATCCAATTTTTAAGAGTGGCTTCTGATACAGCCAACTCTTTAGATACCTCTTTTAATGAGAAATATTCCATTTCATAATTATAGCATTATTTTTTAAATTTCATAATTAGTCATGTTTGTTTTATACTAGGACTTGTATCTGGGAAAGAAAAGGAGAGAAAAATGGAAACAATTCTTGCATTTGCGCAGAGTAATGCGTTGATTATCTCAACTGCAATTCTTATTCTTGCGTATGTATTTATTGCAACAGAAAAAATCCCTAAAGTTACAATAGCTCTAGTAGGAGCATCTTTAACACTTTTATTGGGATTATTAGGACAAAACCAAAAAATAGCAGGAAACTTTGACCCTGCATATTTTATCAACTATGTTGATTTTAATGTAATTTTCTTGTTGGTATCAATGATGATTATTGTTAGTATCGCAACAAGAAGTGGCATGTTCACTTGGGTAGCAACAGAAATGCTTAGAAGAACAAAAGGTCACCCAAAAACAACCTTGTTCTGCCTAGCTTTATTCACAGCTATTGCATCAGCGTTTTTAGATAACGTTACAACAGTAATTCTAATCATGCCTATTACATTCGTAATCGCAGAAAAGCTAGACATCAACCCAATCCCATTCTTGATTGTTGAAATCTTAGCTTCAAACATCGGTGGTACTGCAACCTTAATCGGTGACCCACCAAACATCATTATCGGTAGTGCAGCAGGTCTATCATTCATGGACTTCATCAACGAATTAACAGGTATCGTTGCACTTATCTTACTAGTAGTTACAGGAGTTATGATTTTCTCTTTCAGAAAAATGATGAAAACAACTCCTGAAAGAATGGCAGAAGTTGCTAACCTAGACAACTCAAACTCAATCAAAGATAAAGCTCTTATGATTAGATCATTATCAGTATTATTATTAGTTATCTTAGGTTTTGTAACTCACGATATCACTCACATTCAAACAAGTGTATGTGCTATGGCTGGTGCCAGCTTCTTGTTATTGTTTGAAAAACCAGGTGATATATTAACAGATGTTGAATGGAGCACAATTTTCTTCTTCATCGGTTTATTCATCATCATCGGTGGTTTTGAACACGCAGGTGGTATCGAAATAATGGCAAAATGGTTAATTGACATCACTCACGGTTCTCAAACATTAGCTTCTATGGTAATTCTATGGGGTTCAGGTATTTTATCAGGTATAATCGACAATATCCCTTATACAGCAACCATGACTCCAATGATTTCAGAAATCGCTACAAAAATGGGATCAGAATTTGTTCAACCACTATGGTGGAGTTTGTCATTAGGAGCATGCCTTGGCGGAAACATGACAATTATCGGTGCTGCTGCCAATGTTATCGTTTCAGAAACATCTGCCGCTAAAGGACACCCTATTGAATTCATGAAATTCCTTAAATACGGTGTTTCAGCGATGTTATTGTCATTATTAATGTCATCTGCTTATATATATTTAAGATTTTTAGTTCACTAAGAGTAATATAATATATATGTAATATATACAAAGAGAGTTGTTTTGTTAACAGCTCTCTTTTTTAGTTATATCAATAGTTTCAAGGGATTACAAAATATTAATATTAAGAATGTAAAAATTACAATTATTTTTAACAAAGATTAATAATCGCCAAAACTCCCATATATCACAAATAAAAAAAATTTCCTCAATTTTTACAAAAAATCGTCCAAAAGGTTGACTTTACATGAATGAAAATTAAGGTTACAATAGATATAACAATAAACGGAAGTTGATAAATTTACGGAAGTTGATATTTAATAATTGGTTACTTAATCAGCAGCTAATAGTGTGTACTCAAAAAAATTTTGGGAAATTCGGAGGTTTTTTAGATATTATGAATGAAACAACAACAAAAAGAGAAGAAAGTGTTGTAGGATTTGATAAGTCAGCAGGAAACATGACAAACACAATAAAGGGAGCGACAGTGAAAGTTAATGCAGAAAAAATTCAATCAAACAATTCAGTAGGTCAAATTATAGATTTCTGCCCTAAAATTTCAACCAATAACATCAAGATTATTAAAAAAGACGGAACTCTTGAAAATTATGACGTATCTAAAGTAGTTATTGCAATTAAAAAATCAGCAGATAGAATGATTATCAAATTAACAGATGCTGAAATTGAAAAAATTTGTGACATTGTTAATAAAAGTGTAGTAGGATTTGGTAAAGAAAAGATTGAAATTATCAAAATCCATAGTATTGTAGAAAGTGCACTTGAAGACGTAAATCCAAAAGTTGCAAAGAGCTACAGAGATTATAGAAACTACAAAATTGATTTCGTAACTATGTTAGATAAAGTATTCCAAGAATCTCAAAGAATTATGTACATTGGTGACAAAGAAAATGCCAATGCAGATTCAGCTTTGGTATCAACAAAGAGATCATTAATTTTTAACGAATTAAACAAAGAATTGTACAAAAAATTCTTCTTATCAGTAGATGAATTACAAGCAATCAGAGATGGTTACATTTATATTCACGATATGTCAGCAAGACGTGACACTATGAACTGTTGTTTATTCGATGTAGCATCAGTTCTTAAAGATGGTTTTGAAATGGGTAACATTTGGTACAACGAACCAAAATCACTAGATGTTGCGTTTGATGTAATCGGTGATATCGTAATGGCTGCTGCAAGTCAACAATATGGTGGTTTCACTGTGCCAGAAGTTGATAAGATTTTAGCACCTTACGCAGAAAAAACTTATGAAAGACAATACAACAGATATTTATGTCTAGGTTTGTCGTTTGAAAAAGCAAGAGAAGCAGCATTAGAAGATGTAACAAAAGACTTTGAACAAGGTTTTCAAGGTTGGGAATACAAGTTCAACACAGTTGCATCATCTAGAGGGGACTACCCATTCATCACAGTTTCTACAGGTTTAGGAACTAGTCAGTTTGAAAAATTAGCAACAATTTCTATGCTAAAAATCAGACAAGGTGGACAAGGTAAAAAAGAATGTAAAAAGCCTGTATTATTCCCTAAAATAGTATTCTTATATGATGAAAATCTTCACGGCGAAGGCAAAATCTCAGAAGATTTGTTCCATGCAGGTGTTGAATGTTCTAGAAAAACAATGTATCCTGACTGGTTATCACTATCAGGTGAAGGTTATGTAGCTAGTATGTATAAGAAATATGGTAAAGTTGTTTCACCAATGGGTTGTAGAGCATTCTTATCTCCTTGGTTTGAAAGAGGCGGTATGCACCCAGCTGATGAAAACGATACTCCTGTATTTGTTGGTCGTTTCAACATCGGTGCAATTAGCTTACACTTACCAATGATTTATGCAAAAGCTAAGAAAGAAAGTAAAGATTTCTATGAAGTTCTAGATTACTATATGGAACTTATCAGACAGCTTCACATCAGAACTTATGATTATCTTGGTGAAATGAAAGCATCTGTTAATCCATTAGCATTCTGTGAAGGCGGTTTCTTGGGCGGACACCTTGGTATCCACGATAAGATTAAACCTATCTTAAAATCTGCAACAGCTTCATTTGGTATTACAGCGTTAAACGAATTACAAGAAGTTTACAACGGAAAATCTCTTGTTGAAGATGGACAATTCGCTATTGAAGTTATGGAATACATCAACAAGAAAGTTAATGAATTTAAAGAAGAAGATGGTTGGTTATACGCATTATACGGAACACCTGCTGAAAACCTTTGTGGTTTACAAGTAAAACAATTCCGTAAAAAATACGGTGTAGTTGCTCACGTATCAGATAAACCATACGTATCAAACTCATTCCACTGCCACGTATCAGAAAATATCAGCCCAATCCAAAAACAAGATTTGGAAAAACGTTTCTGGGATTTGATGAACGGTGGCAAAATCCAGTATGTTAAATATCCTATCAACTACAACAAAAAAGCTGTAGAAACTCTTCTTAGAAGAGCTATGGATATGGGATTCTATGAAGGTGTTAACCTTGCATTATCATACTGTGATGATTGCGGACATCAGGAATTAGATATGGACGTATGTCCAAAATGCGGCTCAAAGAATTTAACTAAAATCGACAGAATGAACGGTTATCTAGCATATTCTAGAGTTAAAGGTGATTCAAGATTGGCTGCTCACAAAATGGAAGAAATTAAAGATAGAAAGAGTATGTAATCATACATAATATATGTCATTTAGGTTTAAGGATTTGCCAAATAACGAAAAGAGTTTTAAAAGCAAACCTTAAACTAGAAAATGACTCAGTGTTTTTGCTAAGAATAGAGGAATTTAGGGAGCTTAAGAGAGAATGAATTACCATAATATTACAACTGACGATATGTTAAATGGTGACGGATTACGTGTAGTGCTTTGGGTTGCGGGCTGTAACCACTACTGCAAACATTGTCAAAACCCAGAAACTTGGGACGTAGGTGGTGGTATACCATTCGATGAAACTGCTGAAAAAGAACTTTTTGAAAAGCTTAGTGCTCCATATATTTCAGGTATAACTTTTAGTGGTGGTGACCCACTTCACCCATTTAATCGTTCTGAAGTATTCAGACTTATCAAAAAAACAAAAGAACTTTTCCCTGAAAAAACTATTTGGCTATACACAGGTTATAACTGGGAAGAAATCCACCATCTTGAAGGTCTAGAAAACATAGACGTTCTTTGTGAAGGTGAGTTTATTGACGAACTAAAAGACGTAAATATCCACTGGGTTGGTAGCTCTAACCAACGTGTTATCAATGTAAAAGAAACATTAAAGACTGGCAATATCGTTTTACACGAATAATTTCTTTTGGTCTAAAACATGTACTTTTATATCACATTTGATACATATAATATCTATATGATATAATATATGCACAGTTTTTTAAGATTTGTCTAGATTTAATCTAAGAAAGAAGGAATTAATATGATTGGAAATCCAAAAGTAAGTGTAATTATACCTGTTTATAATACTGAATTATACTTGCCTAAATGTTTAGATAGCGTAATCAATCAAACGCTAAATGAAATTGAGATTATTGCAATCAATGATGGTTCTACAGATAATTCTTTAAAAATATTAAACGAATACAAAAACAAAGATTTTAGAATAACTATACTAGAACAAACTAATGGTGGAGCAGGCAAAGCCAGAAACTTTGGTATACAAAATGCTAAAGGTGATTATTTATATTTTCTAGACAGCGACGATTATTTAGAACCAAATTTCTTGCACGATATGTATAATAAAATTGTGGAAGAAAATTCTGATATATGTATTTGTAAGTATAATGAAGTAAGAAAAGATAATAACGCTATAAACCAAAAAGATACATCATTACTAGTAAACTTGCTACCTACAAAACATTTTAATTATAAAAATATCACTAACAATTTGTTCCAATTCTGTTCAATTTCTGTTTGGACAAAACTTTATAAAAGAGATTTTGTGTTAGAAAATAAAGTTTATTTTCAAGAACAAAAGACTGTAAATGATGTATATTTCAATTATGCTACATTGATTTTAGCAAAATCAATAACCTATTTAGATCAAGCTATGGTGAATTATAGAATTGATGTTAAAAATTCACTAACAAGTCAAAGAGGGAAAACGCTTAATGATATAATTTCAGCGTATACACAAATTAGAACATTGTTAGAAAAAAATAATTTACTCAATGATTTACAAGAGTCTATGTACAGAAAAATGATATCAAGCATTAAATATGAAATGAGCTATAAAAAAGCAAACAAACGCACGTTATATAAACAAATGGCTGGTTTCATACCTAAGAAATATGTCAAAAAATATTATAAAGAAAAAACTTTATTACAACAGATATTTTCTATAAAAAATGAAGACAAACACAAAGTTTTAACAATACTAGGAATTAGAATTAAGTTCACACCAAAGAACCACATAAAAAATTATAGAACATATTCAGATTTGAGTAATATAATAAAAGATTATGTACAAAAAAATCCATTTAATGAAATAGATTTAATCGTTGGAATTCCAAGAAGTGGAATGATACCAGCTTATATGATGGCAGCGTTCTTAAACAAAAAAGTATGTTCATTACAAGAATTTAAGAACGGATTATATAGTTCAAATGGTGTTCGTTCCATTCCAACAAAAGGACAAATTAAAAACATCTTAATAGTAGATGATTCTATCTTGAGCGGACATGCAATAAATGAAGTTAAAAATGTGTTATCGAGTGAAGAATATTCACGATTCAATTTCAAATATTTGACTGTATTTGCAACAGAAAAATCAAAAAATAAAGTTGATTACTATATGCAAATCTGTCAGGCTCCAAGACTGTTTCAGTGGAACTATTTGAACCACAAAATCGCCACCGCATCTTGTTATGATATGGACGGAGTTTTGTGCGTAGACCCAACCTCAGAAGAAAATGATGACGGTGAAAAATATAGAAAATTCTGTTTAACTGCAAAACCTTTGTTTATACCTAGTTATTGCATAAAAGCAATTGTTACATCAAGACTAGAAAAATTCAGAAAAGAAACAGAACAATGGCTGAAAGATAACAACGTTAAATATGAAAAATTGTATATGTTGGACGTAAAAACAGCAGAAGAGAGAAGAAAATTAGGATTGCACGCAAAATACAAAGCAGAAATCTATAAGAAACTAAAACAATGTAAACTGTTTGTGGAATCAGAACCAAGACAAGCAAAAGAGATATTTAAGTTGACTGGAAAGCCTTGTGTATGCGTAGCAACAGATGAGTATTATTCTAACGAGTTAGAAAAATAAGGTGGTTGCAGAACTGTTGGTAGGGGTTTCTACCCCAACAAAATATGTTCAGAGGGATGCTTCAGTCGTTGCACTTTGCGTTGATGTCTTGGATTATTCGGGCGTGCTAAACACTATATTCACTTTTAAATTCTAACGAATTTAGCCGTTCATTCCGTGTTTTACGCTCTTACGGGTTGGGTCACTTTGTGACACGGCACCTCCTCTCACAAAACAATACTTAATTGTTTTGTTCGGCAGAGTCGAAAATCCGCAACTCACAATGACAAATTAACTAAAAAAGACGAGATAAAAATCTCGTCTTTTTTATTACCTATATGGTACAAAATTATTCAACTACGATAGCTTGAACTGGGCAAGAATCAGCAGCTTCTTTAACGCAATCTTCGTTTTCACCAACAGCAGATTCGTTAACTACAGCCTTGTCTTCTACTGAAAATACAGCGTCACAAATTGATTCACATGCACCACATGCTATACAAGAATCTTCAACTTTAACTTTCATTTTTATTTCTCCTTATTATTTCCATCAATTACCAACGGTAATTGCATGTTTAGTATATAACAAAATTTCTAAAATATCCACTTTGTAACAACATCAGCGACATTATCAAAACCATATATCAAACCAAGATCTTTGGGTTCAATGCCTTTATGATAATAAAGTACAGGAACATATTCTCTTGTATGGTCAGTTCCTTTAACTGTTGGGTCGCAACCATGATCAGCAGTGATTACTAACAAATCATCATCATTCATCTCATCAATGAATTTTGCTACATATTCATCAATTTCTTCAATAGCTTTACCATAACCTTCTGCATTGTTTCTATGACCATACAACATATCTGTATCTACAAGGTTTGTGAAAATAATAGACTTGTTTGGATTAAATTTATCAACAGAAGCATATCTAATAGAATCTAAATCAAGTTCACCTTTAATAGCTTTAAGTGTCAAATCAAGACCTTCTTTATTAGAACCTGTATGGATAGCGTGTGTAATACCAGCTTTTGAAAAGATATCTTCAATCTTACCAATACCAACAACTTCACCACCTGAAGCTTTTACTCTATCTAACATTGTTTCACCAGTTGGCTCAACCGAATAATCACGTCTATCTTTACCAATTCTTGTAGGTTTACCGTCAATAATCTTGTAAGGACGAGCGATTACTCTTGATACGTGATAATTACCCTCATCTAAAAGACGTCTTGCAATTACACACCAATCATATAGTGTTTCTAAAGGTATCAAATCTGTATCAACTGCAATTTGATACACACTGTCAGCACTTGTATAAATAATAGGGAACTTAGTTCTATGATGTTCGTCATTAAGTTCTTCAATAATAGCAGTACCACTAGCTGGTTTGTTTGCTAAAATACCACCACATTTTGTTTCTTCAATAAATTTATCAATAAGCTCTTTTGGGAATCCATTTGGGAAAGTAGAAAAAGGTTTTTCTGAAACAAGTCCTGCAATTTCCCAGTGACCAGTTGTTGTATCTTTACCCTTTGATTTTTCTTGCATTGTTCCATATTGACCAATAGGATTAGCAACATTTTCTATACCTTCAAAATCCTGAATTTTGCCAAGACCAAGTTTAGCCATATTAGGAGCTTTTAAACCTTTATTAAAAGCACAAACATTCTTTAGGGTATTACATTCTTTTACGTCATTGAATTCTGCATAATCAGGCATAGCACCAATACCCATTGAATCAATAACTACAATAATTGCTCTTTTCATATATTACCTTCTTTCCACTACGTTATACAGAAACTGTCTAACTTAAATATAATAAACTTTAATACATAAACTTTACCAAAAATTTGTTTATTTTTCCACTACTGTATTAAAAATTCTATCACCAGCATCACCCATGCCTGGAATAATATAACCGTGTTCATTCAAACCATCATCAACTGCAGCAGTTATTATTTCTATTTCAGGGAATTCTTTTTGGATAAGCTCAATACCTTGAGGTGCAGCAATAATATTTATACATTTAATATTCTTAATAGGAATATTTTTATCTGCATAAAGTCTTATTGCTTCTAACATTGAATTACCTGTAGCAAGCATTGGGTCTGTTATATAAACAAAGAACTTTTCAGGATTTGGAGTTGCCATAGGAACTTTGTTATAGTACCAAACAGGTTTCAAAGTTTCTTCATCTCTATACATACCAATATGTCGAATACAAGCATCAGGAAGAATATCAATCGCTTCATCAGTAAAAATCAAACCTGCACGTAAGATAGGAGAAATAATAATTGTTATATCTGAATCGATATCTTTTGAAACACATTTTGTTACAGGCGTTTCAATCTCTCTATCAACTAAAGGTAAGTTTTTTGATGCTTCATATAACAATACTCTAGTAATCTTTCTTGCCGCAATCCTTACTCCTTGACTATCCGTAGTTCTATCTCTCATTGTACATAAGCTCTGACAGATTACAGGATTATCAATAATTTTTACTTTTTCTTTGTTCATAGTCTATCTTCTTCCTTTATTTTTCAAAATGTTCTAATACTTGTCTAAAATTCTCCATATTCTTTGACGAATTGTCTATCCAATTATTTGAATAATTCAAAAATTGCACAGAGTCATTAAAATTGTTTGCTTCCGGAGAGATGTTAATTTCATTTATCTCTGCACCAAAATTTGAAACTGCATAAACAATATTCATAAGAGTTTTATACATCTGATATAACAACGTCCAGCAATCTCTCAAACGCTTTGGACGTTCAACTAAAAAATAATCATTTCCACTAACCAAAAGTTCTTGATTTATAATTTTGTTTGAATCAGGGGGATAAAGTTCTAAAGATTTTGAACCACCGAGTCCGTACATTTCAACAGTAGCTAAAGTATTTTTAGGTAAATGAACAGATTTATCCGTAACCTTAAATCTTACTAAAATAGTATCATCTTTTATAATTTTAGTTTTAGTAACATAACCAACAGGGACACCCATAATATGAACAGGCGAACCAACAATTAAGCCGTACACATCAGGAAAATAAATATCATGAGTTTCAAAACTGTTGTTATGTCTGATTATTAAACCTGCAATCAAACAAACAAAGACTAATAGGATAGAGAACCAAGCAATCAACTCAATTTTTCGTAATTTTGATGTACGATTTTTCCTGTCTTCTTTTTGCATACACTAATTTTAGCAAAAATTCTGTAAGACAACAAGTAATTTAGCTAATTATTAAGAGAACAACTTAAATGTTCTTTCAACGTTTTCTTTAGCTACAGTTTTCAATGTTTCCATTTCTTGTTTAATGGCGTTTCTTTCGTTATCTAAAGCAGCTAAATCGCTATCATATTTTCTATCTTTCATATCGATTTTTTTCATATCTGCTTCATATTTAGCTTCTGCTTTTTTGATTAAAGTTTCATCAGAAACTTCTTGAATATTAGTGTTTGTTGCAACGCTTGTTTCAAAAGCTGTTTGATTTTTTCTATTAACTTCAACTAAAACTGTTGAACCTGAGTTAATCATATTTGTTAACCATTCGTTGCTTTTTGATTGTTCATCAGTTGTTAAAATGTAACCATTTTTAAGAACTTCATAGTAGTTAACAGCGTCTGCAATATCTTTGTCATTCATATCCCATTGAAGAGATGATGATTGTGGTTGTTCAACCATTGAAGTTACTGTATATTCATTTGATGAATATTTTTGAGCTGCTGCTGGCATTGTGTATGAAGTACTGTTTTGAATAGCTGCATAAATTTTGTTTAATTCAGTTTTATCAGTGTTAGCACCAGTTGCGATATCGTTGATATAAGCATTTAAATTTGCTAATGCTAATTTACTTGCTTGAGTTGATGTTGGATAATTGTTAGTAACCCAATTTAAAACTTTCATAACATCATCAGGAGAACTAGCGTTTGCATAACCATTATCATGTAAAACTGTGTATAAGTTGTTTGAAACGTTTGTTACTGATGGAGCAGTGATAGGAGTATTTTTTGATGGTAATGTTGAAGAACTGTCTGCAAATGGAGAATATTCATAATCTTTTGTTTCAACATAATTGTTTTGGAAACCTGCAGTTGCTGTCAATGTGTTGTTAGTGATATCAGAAACTAATGCTGTTGCGATTGATGGGTTTGAACCATTTTTTAAGTAATTAGAAACTGCATCATTTATACTAGCTAATTTTAAAGATTTTTTAACCAATGAGCCATCAGAGAAGTTTGCATCAACTTGATAAAATTGGTTTAACCAAGTGCTGATTTTAGAAGCATCAACTGTTTGACCAGATTTTTCAAGCATTAAAGCGATGTTAGCAGCAACAGCATTTTTTGATGGAACAGTAACTTTGTTAGTTGTAACTTCTCTAGTTGCATTACCTGTTAAAGAAGCTCCGCTACCATTACTTGTTAATTTATCAGCACCACCACCTACTGATGAAACACCAGAAGCTGAAGAATATTGAGAACCAATAACTGTAGCAGAACAAGCACCATCAATTTGACCAATGAAAGCACCATTTCCACCTGCACCATTTACTGTGCTGATTGTTGAACATTTAAAAATGAATGATGAGCCATTTACACCACCTTGAGAAGTTTCGTGACCAATCAAACCACCAACGTATACGTTACTAGATTTTACATTACCCATAGAAACACAGTTTGAAAGGATTCCGTTTGTATCGTGTCCTAAGAAACCACCAACACAAGTGCTTGTTGCTGTAATATTTACATTAGCTGTTGAATTTGCGATTGCACTACCTTCGTTTTGACCAATCATACCAGCTGTCCAGTTAGAACCTTGAATAGAACCTTCTGTATAACAGTTGTCAACATAAGCATTCTTAGCATAACCAGCGATACCACCTTTAACACCAACGCTTGTGTTTGTAATATTTAAACCAGTCAATTTAACATTTTTGATAACACCTTCAGTAGCTGTTGTTGTAACACCAGTTGAAGTGCTTGTTGTTGAAACTTGATTACCAGTAACATATTTGAATAAACCAGAATTTGTACTAGTCAAATTAGAGATTGTGTAACCGTTACCATCAAAAATACCTTTGAAAGCATTAGCTTGAGTGCTACCGATACCAGTCCAGTTAACACCAGACATATCAATGTTAGCACCAAGAACAAATTTAACACCTGCTGTTGATTTACCAGCGTTTGCTAAATTTTGTAATGCAACTAAATCATCTTTTGATTTGATTACATAAGTTTTTGCAGGGTCAAAATCACCAGTAACTGATGAAACTGCAACTGCATCTGCTGGAACTGTGCTGTGAGAAACAGCTTGATAACCAGCATCAGGGTTAATGTTTGGAACATTTCTTTTTGCACCAGCTTCAACATTTGTTGCTACTGGAGAATAAGAAGTTGTTCCTAATTCGTTAGGGATAACTGAATAACCAGGAACTGTTGCGATAAATCCTGCGTTTGCCATAAATGTGTTTAAGTCACCAACAACACCTGTTCCATCTAAATTGTATTTAGCTGCCATTGCTGGTGAAACATAAACTTTGTCGCTCTCTGCATCTTTTAAATATAGGGTATTTGCAATTTTATAATCTGTATTACCTTCTAACATTTGTAATGAAGTATTGATATAAGCAGTTGTTCCATCTGTTGTTAAGAAACCTGCTTGAACATTTGTTTTTTCTAGTGCGAATAAATAATCTTCGTAAACTCTAGATGATTCGTTAGCCATTTGCAACTTTTCAGCTTCAAGTTTTGCAGCCTTGTATTCAATTTGGTGCATTCTTGAAGTCAAAGTTAGTAATCTTGCTTGTGAAGATGACATTCCCATCGTTGCAAATTTCCCTTTTTTGTTTCCCTATACTTCTTACTACGGCATAACTTTTTTTAATCTTTAATATTTTTTTGACATGTTTAGGCATGTTGTTACATTTCTTTACAATCATGATATCATGCTCAACTAAAGGATTTTAACATTTTACAAACTGTAACAATTTAAGCTAAATCTATCAAATTTTCATCAGGAAAATACTTTATATTAATGGATAAGGTTTATAAGGTTAGGTATGATTTTTTCTAAATTTTTCAATTTAGCAACATTTGAAAATGTTGAAAAAAATATAAAATACATAGTTCCATCTAATCCTAGTGTGTCAAGAGTAATTGATACAGGGAAAAAACTATTAGAAAATACTCATATCAAAACACTTGAACAAGATATTTTTGAAAAAGTAGAACGTTTTAACGGATATAACAATTACAACGTTAGTTTACCTGATAAAATTTCAAGATTTACATATACAAATAACACAAAAGAATTAGCAAAATATGAAGCTAGTGTATATCGTCAAATCAAGCCTAAAATTGGTCTAAAAGAAGCAACAAACGCTGCAAAACGTGTTACAGATGATGTAGAACTTCAAAAAGCCTTAGTAGATTTTACAAGACAAGAAGCAATTGTTGTTAGAACTAAAAAAGATGCAACACCAATAATGAGAGCACAATATAATCATTTATACGGAGATAAAGAAAACGTTTTTGTCCTAGATATAAATCCACAAACAAACAACGGAATGCAAAAAAGTAACAGCTTAATTTCTGGCTGGTACGCTGATATCAATGGACTTTCACCTGAAAAGTTGATTACCTTAAGAACAGATGAACTAACAACAAAAACATTAAAACCTTGCAAAATGCACAAAGACTGGGTTCAAGGAACTCCTGTTGCAAAAAGACTAGAACGCCTTGGTAACAAAGTTGATACGATGACTATGGATAAAGTCAGAGAACTTCTAGACAACATAAAAGGTCTTTCTGCTGATGAAATTCTAGAGAAATATTCTTTAGAAGAACTTGCATCAGCGATGAAGACAATGAACAAAAATATTATTGAACCTCAAAAGCAAAGAGGTTATATTGGTGCATTAATAAAACAACTTGAAAAAGCAACTAGTGGCAGAAACGAAGTTACTGTAGTTATCCCTGATGATTGCTCACTATCAGGTTCAAGTATGTTATGTGATTCTGTAAAAATATTTGATAAATTCATAAAAGATAATCCAGAAAAGAAAGTTCACGTCGTATTTTCACCACTTATCCTAGGTGATATGGCACACAGTGCATTTGGTACATTTATTGATAAAAGCAAACCTCTAAACGAAATGTTCTTAAGACGTATTAGTGCAATAAAAACTGACGGTTCAGAAGCATTTTCAGGAGCAGCTAAAGCATTTGAAAGAGTAAGAACTGCTGAAAATGTTACATTTGAGGTTACTCCAAACTCACTTAAAGCAAAACATTTCACAGATACAGAATATTTCAAAAACTTGAAAGACCAGAACTTGAAATCTAATCTACTTTATCTAATGCAAGGTCCATTAAAAAACGGTTATCCACAATTTGGCGGATTTGGAAACTGTGGAACTCTTGTAATCACACCAACCCACGAATTTGAACTAGCTGGCAGAAAATACGCAGGCAAAATTCCAACAAATAGTGTTGGATTTATGGAAACCATAGGACATGAACTAGGAGTTCTTAACGACGGCGTTAGTGGTGAAAAAGGCTTGTTCACAAAAGGTACAGGCAGAGGGTACTCTAGGTATTCTGAATGGGAGGGATTAGCTTACCCCGAATCAATAGAAGACAGAATTCCAATAAAAGTAAGTAATGACGGAACTATTTCTATACGCAAATCATAGATGTACGCAAAGATAATATATTATTTATGCTATAATCAACGTATGATTATCTCAGAAATTATAGAAAAAATAAACTCATCAAAAGACAGTAACGCTGTTATAGATTATTTGATTGAATTACATAATTCAAATCAAGAACTAAGATTTATAGACAAAACTGGTGCTTACGTTTACAAAAACTATTATATTTTGCCGAGTTTCACAAACAAAAACGACGAATTTTTAACAACTCTAAAAAACAACCTAAAACTTGTTAATCAAATTTGTAAAACCTCATCACCAGAGTTTGTAGACATTGCAAGCACAGAAGATGAAAAATTTACTGTAATAATTTATAAAATCAATGAGTCAGAAAACGCTGAACTTATACCATATCTTCAAACAAATGGTGCAAGCATTGAAAAAAAAGAACTTTTTAAATCAGAACAAGCAAAACTTATTGAAGAAAAAAATCTATATAACCCTGAAATACTTATCGCAATCGACCATTTTTATCTAACACCCGACACTCAAAATATAGTCTTTGGTTCTTGGACAGGACTAATTTCTTGCGAAGATAAAACTAAAAAATCAGAATTTCTTAACAGCCTAAACCGTCTATTGTAAACTTATATTAAAGATTTATGGTGTTATAGCAACAATTATTATTCAGGGGTTTGTAATAAATATGATTACATTAAATTCTGCAATTCATCAATCAACAAATGTAGGAAAAATTGTTGCAAATAAAAAGGTTTACACATCACCTAGTATAAATGATAAAAACTGGGATATTTGTTACAAGTTCAACTTTCCATATAATATATTGTGTAATTTTACAGCTTCTCAATTCAAACACGATGGAGTAAAAATATACTCTATGGAAGGATTCTTACAATCTTTAAAAGTCAAAGACAAAGCTACCCAAAATAAAATTTGTACACTCCCTGGATTTTTAGCAAAAAAAATAGGGAATTATCTTAAAAAAAGTGGGAAATTTGATAGAAAAACTGTTTATTGGCAAGATCAAGAATACAACAGATACTCAAAAGATTTTGCAAAAGTAATAGATAGAGCTTACGACTCAAAATTCAAACAAGACAGACTTTTTAGAACAGTTTTAAATAGTTCAAAAGGTAGAACACTTACCCACACCATCGGCAAAAGCGACCCTAATGATACAATCCTTACAGAAAAAGAATTTATCCAACACCTTGATAAATTAAGAGAAAGAACAAGTGCTAAAGAAAAAGTTAAAACATTTTTCAGAGACACAAAAAACATTTTATTTTCACACAAAACCACAAAAAGTATTGCTGATACATTCAAAAATAATAAAGCAACTTTTGTAAATGATGTTTATGTTTGTGGTGAAAATCCTCTATCAAATATTGCCAAACTAAGAAAATCTGGAGTAAAAAATGTTATTGATGTAAATGTTCCATCTGATGAAGCAAAAAAACGCACAAAACTACTAAAAAAACATCATATAGACTATCTAAATATCACTCTTGATAATCACAAACGACTTGAAGACCCAACACAAACTATAAAAAAAATTGTCAATATATACAACGAGGGAAAACCTACCTATATAATTGCTGACCCTAAAAATGAAGCAAATATCGTATTGGGAATAAATTACTTATACAATCCAAAAGCAACTCTAGCAGATGCTGTTATGTTTGGAACACCACAAAAGCATTTTGTATCACGATTAACTTCTTTTAGTAGAAAAATAAATAATAACGAAATCAACTCTCTTGGCTGGAAAGAAGACTTCTCAACAAATATACAAGAAAGAAAAAATACTATTTTTAACGTTAATGCTTAATGCTTTTAATTTCTTGAAATTTGTTGTATAATTCAGGAAGTAAAACTATATAAGGAATACGATATGATATTAGTTGTAGGCGCAGGATTTTCAGGAGCAACCATTGCAAACTTGTTAGCTGAAAAATCTAATGAACAAGTACTAGTTGTAGACAAAAAAGACCATATTGGCGGAAACTGTTATGATTACCGTGATAAAAACGGGATTATGATACACGCTTATGGTTCACACATTTTTCATACAAATTCTGAAAAGGTCTGGAACTATCTAAAGCAATTTACTGATTTCAATACTTATATGCACAAAGTAATTGGTATACTTGATGGGATTGAAACACATATTCCTTTCAACTTTAACACCTTATATGATGTATTTCCAAAATCTTATGCTGAATTATTGGAACACAAACTATTAGACAACTTCAATATCAATACGAAAGTTCCTATACTAGAGTTTCAAAAACAAGATGATGATGATTTGAAATATCTAGCTAACTATGTTTATGAAAAAATATTCTTGGAATACACAACAAAACAATGGGGGGTATCACCTACTGATGTTGATGGTGCAGTAACAGCACGTGTTCCAGTGTATTTAAGTAAAGATAACAGATATTTCCAAGATAAATATCAAGGTATTCCTTTGAATGGATACACAGATGTTATCAAAAATATGCTTAACCATAAAAACATTAGAGTTCAGTTGAACACTGATTATACTGTTTTAAATTGGAAAAAATTCGACAAAATTTTCTTCACAGGTTCGATTGATGAGTTCTTCAATTATAAATATGGCAACTTGCCATACAGAAGTGTTAAATTCAAATTAGAAACACACGACAAAGAATATTATCAATGCAACGCTTGTGTAAACTATCCTTGTAACTATGATTTTACAAGAATACACGAATATAAATATTATTTAGATGACAAATCATCTAAAACTGTTATCGCAAAAGAATATTCAGAAGATTTTGAATTAGGTAAAAACGAAAGATATTATCCAATTCCACAAGATGAAAACTTTGAGCTATACAACAAATACTTAGCAGAGGCAGAAAATTTAGAAAACGTATATTTCTTAGGACGTCTTGGCGATTACAAATATTACAATATGGACGGTGCAATAAAAAGAGCCATTGAATTATATGAAAGTTTAGAGAAGTAAGGTAAATTATGGAACGCAAACCAGTAGTTGCAATAGTAGGACGACCAAATGTTGGCAAATCAACATTCGTAAACCGTTTGGTAGGTAATCGTCAATCAATCGTTGACGACATGCCAGGTGTAACAAGAGATAGAATATATTTTGACGTTGAATGGCAACACAAACAGTTCACCGTTATTGATACAGGTGGTATTATTCCTGGAGATGAAGACGAAATAATGGTTTCAATCTACGACCAAGCAAAGATTGCTTGCGAAGAAGCTGATAGAATTGTTTTTATTGTTGACGGAAAAGACGGAATAAACCCAATTGATTATGATATTGCTAATATATTAAGACAATCTGGAAAACCGATTTTTCTTGCTGTAAACAAGATTGATTCACATAATGCTACTTTAATGACAGCCGATTTCTATTCTTTAGCAATCGGAGAACCTATTGCAATCTCTGCATTGCACGGTTCTGGCGGAGTTGGCGACCTTTTAGACATGATTACAGAGGGATTCAAGGTTGATGAAGAAGAGTCTGAAGAAAATAAAATAATAAAGATTGCTATCGTTGGACGTCCAAACGCTGGTAAATCATCTATTGTAAATGCGTTGTTAGGAGAAAACAGAGTTATTGTATCAGATGTTTCAGGTACTACTCGTGATAGCATCGATAGTAAACTTACTTATGAAGAGCAAGAATTCATTATTATTGACACAGCAGGAATTAGAAAAAAAGCTAAAGTCGATTATGGCGTTGAAAAATTTGCAGTAGATAGAGCTATCCGTTCAATCAGAGAATGCGACGTTGCTATTTTGGTTATCGATGCAAAAGAGGGAATTTCTGATCAAGACAAAAAAATTTCTTCAATTATAACAGAAGCTGGCAAAGGTATGATTATTGCAATCAACAAATGGGATTTGGTTGAAGATAAAAAAGCTAATACTATCAATAAATTTGAAGAAAATTTAGTTCACGAAATACCGTTTTTAAGCTATGTACCAAAGATTTATATAAGCGCAAAAACTCATCAGAGATTGAATACAATTTTTACAAAAACAAATGAAGTCTATGCAGAATGTACAAAACGTGTAGCAACAGGCTTGTTAAACAAGGTTGTAAACGATGCTTACGTAATGAACCCACCGCAAAGTGTTAAAAATAAACGATTAAAAATCCTTTATACAACACAGGTTGGAGTTCAACCACCAACATTCGTATTATTCACTAACAACGGTACTTTAATGAAAGACCATTACAAACGCTATATTGAAAATAAATTAAGAGAAGCGTTTGGATTTTTTGGAACAAATATAAGAATTTCCGTACGAGAACGCTCTAATAAAAAGAAGTAAAAAGTTATAGTTGAATATTATACATTATGGATGCGATTAATGAAGTATCGTTCTTTATTTATTCAAAAGTCAATACATCTGTTTACTTTTACAATATTTTTCACTTGTTTACTTAACAACACAATAACCACTTTTTCAACCTTATGTTTGATTAAAATATAAAAAACATTATATATAATATTAACTATGAAGAAATTAATTTTATTCATATCACTAATACTTATATTTGGAGCATTTGGTATTGCAAAAGCTGATGATTACACGTCTGATTTACCGAGAGAATATGACGGAATAGAAATTCCTGCAAACAGTTTTATACCTGTTATTACACTTCAAGATTTCTCTACAGCATATTCTGATGACACAAATGAACTCAGATTTGTATGCAACAACGATGTTTATCAGTTTGAAGAAATTGTAATACCCAAAGGAACAATGTTTTATGGATATATAGAGAAAAAAAATGAACCAGTTATCGGAACTCACGCTTCTATGATTGTTCGTATTACAAAAATGAAGTTCATCGATGGTTACACTATTCCCTTAAAATGTGCATATATACATACAACTAACGGAAACAAAATAGGTGGTCAACTAACAGCACCTGAAACTTATGACACAGTTCCTCATTACCACAAACTTATTTGTAGACACTTCGTTGGGGTTTTACAATGTGTTCCTGGACCCGCAAGAAAAATGGGTGAACACGTCACAGTTTGTGCTGGCACACAATTATTAATCGTATTAATTAAGCCGGCATTTATTACACACACCTTAACAAATTGACATTATTCAAATTGATATTACAATATATGTAGGACGTACTACGGGGTTCTTAAAAGGAGTGTATATGAAAAAAAATATTAATTTGTTAGTATTAGGGTTATTAGTAACTACAACAGTTGCATACGCAGGTGCAAACTATTCATTTGGGGCAACCAGTCAAGCACCACAATATCAACAAAGTTATTATTCACACAACTATGGTTCACCATCATCAGTATTAAAAGGTAGAGTTGTTACTGTACCATCTGGTCAATCATTACCTGTAGTTTCAACCTGTGCAATTAGTTCTGACACAGCTTATCAAGGACAATCATTCACACTTGCACTTGCTTCTGATTTCTATTATAACGGTGCATTAATTGCACCAGCAGGAAGTTCTGTTGTTGGTAATGTTATTGAAGTTAGCAAAGCTAAACACGGCAGCATGAATGGAAAGTTATGTATAAGATTTAACCAAATCGTTACACCTAACGGATTACAAATTCCTATTTCTGCTGTTATCAAAACAGATGACGGTTCTGGTGTATTAGTTGGTGGAACTAAAAAAGATGTTATGAAAAATTATGGTAAAAACGCAGTAGTTGGTTCAGCAACAGGCGCATTATCAGGTGTAGTATTCGGAGCACTTGCTGGCGGAAACGTTGGTAGAGGTGCTGCATTGGGTACAGCAGTAGGTGCCGGTGGTAGCTTAGTGAAATCTGTTTGGGATAAAGGAAACAGCGTTTCTATCCCTGCGGGTGCATCATTTGAGATTATTTTGACACAACCTATTACCACAACTCCATCATCTGCAGATTACGATTAAAAACTATCTATTGATTTAGGATAAATGGAGGATAATATATTTTTTCCTTTGTTCTAAAATTCAATAAGAGAATAAAATAATGAGCATATTAAGAAATAAATACGAAATTATAGACGAAGAAGAAAACAAGGGTTATACTATCCCTGCCGTTGTAAAAAACGATGATGAAGGTATAAAATTCAAAAAAGCAATTGCACTTTCAACATTATTACACCCAGGGTCAGTAGGTTTAACGTGGGGACTTATCACCTTACTAGCTCTACTTGGAATAAACATTCATCTTTTCAAAGCTCCTAATTTTGAAAAGAAGCAGGATATAGAGTTTGTGTTAGTAGATAACCCAGCTCCACCTAAAAACCCAAAAACTAAAAACCGTGCAGAGATGAATTCTCGTACAGGTGGTATTCGTGATAAGAAAAAACCTGTTTCAATGCCTACAGCACCAAAAGCTAAACCATCGAAACCATCATCTTCAACATCAAGTTTGCAAAAGATGATAAAACAACAAAACAAGCAAATAAGACAAGAACATATACAACAACAAAAACATGCACCTAAAAAGGTTGCAGAAGCTCCAAAGAGTCATGTGACAGCACCGTCAACACAGACACGTCCGTCACCGAAGCCACCTGCTCAAAGACCAACGGCAGCACCTTCATCAAGACCTGTATCTGCACCAAGACACGTAGCCGCAAGACCTACGTCACCTTTTAGCGTACCTGTACCAAGTGCAGCTCCAAGAGGCAACTACTTGTCAACAGGTCCAATTAGCGGAACAGGAGCAAAATCAGGTGCACACTCAGGCGGTTCTTATGCTGGTTCAGGCGGAGCTGGTAGACACGCTCCTACTCCATCATTATCATATAGAGGTACAGGCTCTGGTACTGGACACGGCACAGCTGGTTCAGGCAGAAGTCGTAGTGGTGGTGGCTACTCTGGCAACCCTGGTGGTGGCGGTGGTAGACCTGGTATAGATGCACTAAAAGAACCTGATTTCGGACCTTATATGAGAGATTTACAAAGAAGGATTAAACTTAATTGGAATCCTCCAAAAGGTAACGAAAGCAAACGTGTTGTTCTTTTATTCAAGATAGCTAAAAACGGTCAACTTCTATCTTGCAGAGTAAGTAGATCGTCTGGATTACCTGCTGCTGACCAAGCTGCATTAAATGCGGTTAAATTGACAGCACCATTTAGACCATTACCTGCTGAATACAAAGGTTCAAACATAGATATCCAGTTTACGTTCGATTATAACGTATTTGGAGCATCAAGATATTAATAACGAAAAGGAAAAAGGAAAGAGGATAAAATTATGGAATTATTATTACATTCAATACAAATGGATTGGCCAGTATTACTACCAATTTTAGTTTGTTCAATTTTAGTATTAGCAGCTGTTATAAACAGACTATCATTTTACAACAAGAACAAACGTGATGTTGTAATGTTTATTCCAAAATTACAAAAAGAACTAGCTAAAAACAACCTAGTTGGCGCACAAAACTTAGCAATCCAATGTGGTGGTGTAGTTGGCGAAGTAACAGAAGAAGCTGTTAGAATTTTCAATGAACAAAAGAAAGGTTTTTCTCGTTCATTTGATATTGCGGCAAGTTTAGCAATCAGAAAACTTGAAAACCACTTAACAATCCTTGGTACAATCGGTGGTGTAGCACCATTTCTAGGTTTGTTTGGTACAGTTGTTAGAATTTTGTACACATTCCAAGATCTTGCAACTCAAGGTAACCAATCAGCTGCAGTAGCTATGGGTATCGGTTCTGCGTTGATTGCTACAGCATTCGGTCTTGGGGTTGCGATTTGTGCAGTTATTGCTTACAACACTTTCCAATCTACAGTTAAAAGATATGAAGATGATTTCCAGTTAATCAAATTGTTATTCTTAAGTTTTGTTGACTCAGATGACGAAACTACTAGCACTTCATCTTCAAGTATAGCTTTATAATAAAGACAGGTGAAAAATGGCTATTAAATCAGGTAAAAACGCATTATTTACAGAAATAAATATAACACCATTAACAGATATTTTCTTGGTATTGTTAATTATTATGATGGTTGTTGCTCCAACTTTCCAGTCAGTTGACAACAACGTAACAATCCCTGAAATCAATAACGGTACTTCTATCGAAGAAAAGAATGCAACCGTTTCTGTTACACGTGAAGGTCGTGTTTACCTGAACGACAAGCACGTAAATATCGAAAACTTAGCAGTTGAACTAGAAAAAATCAAACCAATGGTTCAAAAAGAAGAAGTTGTTGTTCGAGCAGATGAAAAAGTAAAAAGTGGTGTGATTATGGATATTATGAACGCTGCACAAGAAGCTCAATACAAAAAACTTGTTGTTGCAGGTGAACCACTTGCTAAGAAAACTCAAAAAATGCTTGAAGAAAACGAACAAACTCAGCAAATTCAATAAAGTCAGGATACAAAAATGAGAGATAGTTTTAACGAGATAAATATTACACCATTAACAGATATCTTTTTGGTATTATTAATCATTATGATGGTTATTGCACCGATGATGGATCAACAAGGTCTTAAACTTGTTGTACCTCAAGCAGTAAAAGAACAAACCCAAAATAAAGAATTTAAAACTATGAACTTTCAAGTTACAACAGATGGCAGATATATTATTGACGATACAGAAATTCCTGCTGAAGAACTAGAAAACGCAATAACAGAACGATTACAGAACTATCCTGATGGATTAATGATATCAACTGAACCTGAAGCAGAACACGGAGCTGTCGTAAAACTAATGGACGCAGCTAGAAGTACAGGTATTACAAGTATTTCTGTTCAAGGTTTATAAGGGAATTTACATAATTATATTTATAAAAAGTTCTAACAATATGTTAGAATTTTTTAGTTTATAGATTTACATAAATTTTTTCTCATCAATATCCATAGCTTGTTTTAAAGTAGATTTTAAATATGTTTGATATGGCATACCCAATTTCTCAGCAATTTTTTTTGCTCTTGCTATCTCAAATTCTGACCATCTAAAATGAACACTTACAGATTGTTTTTTCTTTGTTAATGTTATATGACATTGTGTACACATTTTCAATAGTTGGATTTTGGACTATTTAATTCTTTTCAACTTTAATTTTATAATCTTGTTCAACAAACTCTGAGGAAGTCGTGACACGACTGCTGTGGCAAAAGAATCTATACCTATACAATAAGATGGTTTTGGGTTGTCAAGTTTATCAATCTTTGCTATCTTTTGAACAACAACTTCTACTGGTAAACCTGCTTTTTCATTCTTTTTAGCATTTGATTGCATATAACTTATTTCATTTTTAAATCCGTCAGAACACTTTTCAATGGTCTTTTCATTTTCTTTTAAAGACTTTGTCCACAATGGAGTTGCTATAACACCAGGTTTAACAGATACAACCTTAATATTTCGTTTAGTTTCTAAACAGAAACAATTAAACAAGATATCTAACGCACGTTTTGATGCACAATATGGAGCAATAAATGGATAAATTCCATAACTAGACATAGAACTTATATTAATAATTTTCCCATCATCTAAAATATCAACTAAACCCTGTGAAAACTGAACAGCTCCAAACACATTTATATCAAACTGCCTACGCAATTCTGAAATATCAAGTTTTTCAATAGCACCTGCTACAACTCCACCTGCAACATTTAATAATGTATCTATTTTATCTGTCTTTGATTTAATAAATTTTATAGCATCATCTATGGTTTCAGGTTTTGTATAATCTACATAAAACGGCACAATATTCTTTGAATAATCCAAAAGTTCTTGTTTTTTATCCTCGTTTCGATAACCCGCAAATACAATATTTTCCTTTGAAAAATATTGAACTAAAGCCTTGCCTATTCCTGATGTTGCACCTGTTATTACATAAGTTTTCATAATCTAATTATAGCACAAAAAATGGCTTGCATTTCTGCAAGCCATTTCCATAATATAGTAATTTTTGCAACTCTTGGTAATAAAACCAATAACATGCAAATAATATATTAACGTTTTGAGAATTGGAATCTCTTACGAGCTCTTTTTCTACCATATTTTTTACGTTCTTTAACTCTTGCGTCACGAGTCAACAAGCCTTCTGAACGTAAAACTGCTTTATATTCTTCATTAGCTTTTAGTAAAGCTCTAGCAATACCGTGTCTGATAGCACCAGATTGACCAACGATACCACCACCAACTGCTTTAACCTTAACATCATATTTGTCTTGGTTTTCAGTTAAAACTAATGGTCTATAAATCATCATTTCAACAGCTGGTCTGTTACCGATATATGCAGCTAATGTTTTACCATTAACAAAGATTCTACCTTTACCTTTTACAAGTTTTACAACTGCGATAGAATTTTTTCTACGACCTGTAGCAATAATTTCGTTATTAGCCATTATTTAGCCTCCTTTTCTATCACGATTGGTTTTTGAGCAGCATGTGGGTGTTCAGGTCCAACATAAACTTTTAATTTGTTAAATTGTTGAGCACCTAAAGTATTGTGTTGTAACATACCTTTTACTGCTTTTTCAATCAATCTTGTTGCATCTTTTTCTCTAACTTCTTTAACAGAAGCAGATTTCAAACCTCCTGGATAACCAGTGTGGTGATAATAAATCTTATCAGTTTCTTTATTACCTGAAACTACAACTTTTTCTGCGTTTACAACAACAACGAAATCGCCAGTGTCTACGTTTGGAGTGTATTCAGGTTTATTCTTACCTCTTAAAATGTTAGCAATTTTAACAGCTAGACGACCCAAAGTTTCGCCTTCTGCATCAATCAAATACCATTTTCTTTCAACTTCTAGAGGTTTTGCTGAATATGTTTTGTTCATGCTTTATTCTCCGTATAATTTAATACATTACTTTCATTAAAGTAAGTCCATAAGGACTAACTGTTCTTCCCGCTTTTCTGCGGTCCCTAGCCTCCAAAACTTCTTTCATATGTTCTGGTGCTAAGTTGTGTCCCTCAATCTCTAACAACGTTCCGATAATTGTTCTGACCATATTATAAAGAAATCTGTTTCCTTCA
Source organism: Candidatus Gastranaerophilales bacterium HUM_9 (assembly GCA_002103075.1). GTDB lineage: Bacteria > Cyanobacteriota > Vampirovibrionia > Gastranaerophilales > Gastranaerophilaceae > UBA2883. The sequence goes on from DABG01000018.1 coordinate 50,202, forward strand.
ATATCGACCACAACTTTATCATCTAACTTAGAGATATCAGCCCTATATAAAATACAGACTTTGCTTGGGTTAAGCGTTCCGGAGCTCTTAAAACTTGAAAAATCGTGTTCACCTAATAAATAATTCAAAGATTTTTGCATTCTTTTAATATCTATTGGATATTTCACTCTTAATAAATCACCGTCAAAAGCTTGTTTGTATCTACGATTGATAAACTCAAACCGATACCATCTTCTTACAGCTGATTTTTGAGCGTGAAACTCAGGTGATACAACCCTCAAATCCGAGATTGAAATATCACTAGGTAAAATCTCATTTATATGATAGACAAGATTTGAAGCAACAATTTCTTTATCTATATCAAAATGAACAACCTGTCCTAATGAATTTACACCTCTATCAGTTCTTCCAGAAAAGACTGTTTTTATAGGTCTATTATTTTTTCGCTTATCTTCAACAAAATTATCATTTGATAAATCTTCATGAAGATTTTGTGTATACTTACACTTTTTAGCGAATATCAAAGTACAAAGTGCTTTTTCAAGTTCACCCTGTATTGTTGGTGTAACTATTTGTTCACCATTTTCAAACTGAATTTGGCTACCCGCATAGTTCTTACCAACATACTGGACTTGAAAGGCATATCTCATCAATTATACCAATTGAATCAATGCCATTTCTGTAGCATCACCACGTCTAGGTGGTAATCTGAATATTCTTGTATAACCACCGTTACGTTCAGAATATTCTTTGCTAATTGTGCTGAACAACTTTCTCAAAACAGTTTGAGAGATAAGTTTCTTACCTTCTTCTTGTTTTTCGAATACTTCTGCTGTTTCAACATCCATATATTTTCCTGTTTCTTTGTCAAAAATGAACTTAGCAGCTTGTCTTCTTGAGTTCAAGTCACCTTTCTTTGCCAAAGTGATTAATCCTTCTGCGTATGGTTTAAGAGCTTTTGCTCTAGACATAGTAGTTTTTATTTCACCATGAACAAAAAGTTCGGTAGCCAATGAACGCAACAAGGCTTTTCTTTGGTCTTGTGCTTTACTAAGCGTATGTTTTTTACATTGGTGTCTCATTTTTTTGTTTCCTTATATAATTTACTATTTATTTTCTAACTATTCACCGATTAAAACGCCATCTTCGTCCATTTCTGGATTTGGAGCAAGATCTAATCCGTGTTCGTGTAATTTTTCAATTACTTCGTCTGCTGATTTTTTACCAAAGTTCTTGATGATTAATAAATCATGTTCAGATTTCTTCAATAATTCAGACATAGAGTTTATGCTAGCTCTTTTCAAGCAGTTATAAGCTCTTACAGACAATTCCAATTCTTCAATAGAAATTGATGGTTCTTCTTCTGATGGTTCAACTGCTTCATCTTCAATAACTGATGATGACATAGCTTTTTCAAAAGATGGAAGAACTGATGATTGACCAGAAATAGAAGCAATTTGAACAAAGTGTTCAATCAACAAATTAGCAGCTTGTGAAACAGCTGTAGTTACATCAATTGTACCATTTGACCATACTTCTAAAGTCAATTTATCAAAATCAATAGAGTCACCAACACGAGTATTTTCTACATCATATTTAACACGTTTGATTGGCATGAATGTAGCATCGATAGGTAACATATCAATTGCAACACCTTCTCTGTTTCTTGGAACATCATTAGGAACATATCCCTTACCTGTTTCAACAGTGATTTCTGCGTGGAAACTACCACCTTCAGCAATTGTACAAATCAACCAGTCTGGGTTTACAATCTTAACACCAGCAGGCAATTCTATATCACTTGCTAATACAGGACCAGGTTTGTCTATATCGATTCTTAAAACTTGTGGTTCAGCTGATTCAGTTTTGATTGATAAACCTTTGAAGTTTAACAATACGTCAACTACATCTTCCAAAACACCAGGAATTGCAGTGTATTCGTGTGTAATACCTTCAATTCTAGCTGATGTAACCGCTGTACCTTCAAGGCTTGATAACAATACTCTTCTTAGAGAGTTACCAATTGTTATACCGAAACCTCTTTCTAATGGGCTGATTACAAATTTACCATATTGTGAGCCATCAGAACTTGTGGCAGTATTAACAGTTTTAATTTCTAAATCCATTATAATTCTCCTATTTAGATTACTTAGAATAATACTCAATTACTAATTGTTCCTTGAAGTCAGGATCTAATTCTTCTCTTGCAGGAACTCTGTCGAAAGTCACTTTCAATGCTTCAGCATCAACAGTAATCCAAGCAGGAGCACAAGATAAATCTATAGCTGACATAACTGTTTTCAAGAATTCTGAACTCTTAGTTTTAACTGTTATAACGTCACCAGTTTTTACTAGGTAAGATGGAATATCTACTTTCTTACCGTTAACAAGAACGTGACCGTGATTAACGATTTGTCTTGTTTGCTTACGAGTAACACCAAAACCAGCTCTGAATAAAACGTTGTCTAAACGAGATTCTAGGATTTGTAACAAAATAGTACCTGTAACACCTTTTCTTCTAGCTGCTTCATTGTAATATTTTGCGAATTGTTTTTCACTTACTAAGTAAGTCATTCTAATTTTTTGCTTTTCATTCAAGTGAATAGCATATTCAGAAAGTTTCTTTCTTACTGCACCGTGCTGACCTGAAGCACTTTGTCTCATAGAAGAAGTCAACTTTCTATTTGATAAATCTTTTACACCGTAGTTACGGAATAATTTATTTGTAGGTCCTGTATATCTAGCCATACAGTTAATTCTCCTTTTTCCTTGTGGTGAGGCACCTATGACTCTTGCGAGCTCTCACCGATTGTATTACTTAAATTTCAACGGTTAAAATCATTTGCAATAAATATTGCACAAAATTAAACACGTCTTTTCTTAGGTGGACGACATCCGTTGTGTGGAATAGGTGTAACGTCCTTAATCAATGTAATTTCTAGTCCTGCTGCTTGAATAGCTCTGATAGCTGTTTCACGTCCAGAACCAGGTCCCTTGATATAAACTTCAACTTTTTTCATACCTTGGTCAATTGATTTTTTTGCAACTAATTCAGCTGCTGATTGTGCTGCAAATGGAGTACCCTTTCTAGCACCTTTAAAACCTGTTGCACCAGCTGTTGCCCAAGCAATTGCATTTCCTTGAGTATCTGTTGATGTAACAATTGTGTTATTAAAAGTAGATTGGATATGTACTACACCTTGCAATACATTCTTCTTTTCTTTTCTTTTTGTTTTTTGTGGTCTTGCCATTTTCTTATCCTTTATTTTTTTAGTATTTATATTTCTTTTACTAAGTTTTTGTTGCTAATTTGCGAATTTAAAATCCGAGAATTTAAAATCCTTATCTTGCTCGTTCGCGTTTAACGGGTCTTCGCTTTTTGCTAGCGTGACTTTGTCACTTACGCAAAAGAGCTACGCCCTCAGCTCACTCCCGCTACTTCTTCTTAGCAACAGGTCCTGTTTTCTTACCACGTCTAGTTCTTGCGTTAGTCTTTGTTCTTTGACCTCTGCATGGTAAGTTTCTTCTGTGACGCATACCTCTGAATGAGTTAATTTCTTGTAAACGTTTAATGTTCATAGAAACTTCACGTCTTAAGTCACCTTCAATGTTATAGTTTGAAAGTTCGTTTCTTAATAGTTTAATATCTTCATCTGTTAAATCATCTGTTCTTAAGTCAGGTGAAATACCAGTTGCTTCTAAAATCTTCATGCTACGAGTAGGTCCAATACCATAGATATATGTTAGAGCTACTTCCATTCTTTTGTTACGAGGTAAATCAACCCCTACTAATCTTGCCATTTATTTTCTCCTTTTCATTTTGGCTGGTGAATTTATATTCACCCTGTTGTTAGATTTTTTTATTTAAGAGGCTTAAATACTTCCTCTCCACCACCCTTTAAAGTCTTGCGGTTGGACTTCTAGATTATTGTTTCACGCTACACTCGATTCATTTCGTTCACTTCGCAAACTGTCATTTACAAGTTTCACGTTACTTTGAGCTAGGCTCACTTCGTTCGCCATCACTCTACATAAAATCTATCCTTGTCTTTGTTTGTGTTTTGGGTTTTCACAGATAACTGCTACTCTGCCTTTTCTTCTGATAACCTTGCACTTGTCGCACATAGGTTTTACTGATGATCTTGTTTTCATTTTTTTACCCTTTATTTTTGTGTAATTTTGTTTTACTTTTTACCTTTTATTTACTCACATTACTTTAATCTAAATGTAATTCTACCTTTTGTTAAATCGTATGGAGTCATTTCTACCTTTACTCTGTCACCTGGTAAAATTCTGATAAAGTTTTTTCTTATTTTACCTGATATATGAGCTAAAATCTCATGCCCATTTTCTAATTCTACTCTGAACATAGCGTTAGGCATTGATTCTATTATTTTACCTTCTATTTCTATTACGTCTTTTGCCATTTAATCCTCTTTTATTTCGACTAAACATTGACACATACTATGTGCCTTTTACTATAATATCTGCTAAAAATACTAATGCAAGCATTTTTAGTGCGATTTAACCATAATTTTAAAATATTTTAATAATTGTTTTTATATTATTAGCACTCTATCAAGTAAATTCATTACATGTAAAATTCTTTTATATTACAGCTTTTAAGCTATTTTCTTAATATTTCTTCATTATTTCAATATTTTATTATTTTTATAAACAATCAATATGGGTAGTAAAAATTTCAACCAATATAATAATTCTTACAAAAAACTACTTCACATTTCCATAACAATTTACAGGCACAAAATACTTATTTCCAGACTTATTTGTAAAAACCTTATTCTGCATACAGTATGCTATAGAATCTTTTTCTAAATTATTTGTCCACAACTCTTTTAAATCAGACACACTCATAACGTTTCCGCTATAATAACCTGTTTTACCCTCAACATAGTCTTTTCTAACATCTACATTCTGCAAAATAGATTTTGATAACAATTTAGGATTATTTAATTCCTTATTAGATATCTCAAGAGTATCAACCTTAAACATCTTTAACCCCGTTGTATCCATCTTGTTCAAATTTGATTTTGCAAAAGAATCAACTCTTTCAATAATCGGATTTTTGACAACATCAGTAACCCTATGCAATGATTCCTTTTTACATGATGCAGTCGTTAATACTATTGAACCTGCCACCATATTTGCTACTATATCTCTTACTTTCATAATATATCTCTATTTCTATAAAATTCTCTCGTAACTACATTATAATTAAACCCTCTAAAAATAAAATTTGCTAGATTTCAACATAAAATCAATAACATTTATTTCTCACTCCTTAAATAAAACAAAAAAAAGAGTTACTTTCGTAACTCTTTTTTTTTATTCGACTAAAATCGATTATTCATCACCTTTAATCAACAAGTCTGGAGAACCAAACATACCTTCAATTTCTTCCAAAATTGCAGATGGTTTTCTTGCTTGATTTCTTTGAGCAGCTGCTCTTCTTTGAGCTTCTCTATCCTTTTCTTCACTTGCGAATGATAAGTGATGATAACCAGTACCAGCTGGTATCAAACGACCGATAATAACGTTTTCTTTCAAACCTCTTAACATATCTTTCTTACCATCTACAGCAGCTTCTGTAAGGATTCTTGTTGTTTCTTGGAATGATGCTGCTGAAATGAAACTTTCAGTGTTCAAAGATGCCTTAGTGATACCTAACAATAGATATTCACATTCAGCAGGTCTACCACCGTTAGCAACAACTTCATTGTTTGTTCTATTAAATACGTGAACTTCAACCTTTTCACCAGGTAAGAAATTAGTATCGCCAGATTCTTTAATCTCAACTTTCTTTGTCATTTGACCAACAATCATTTCAATATGTTTATCAGCAATTTCTACACCTTGTGAACGATATACACGTTGTACTTCGTCTACTAAGTATTGTTGTGCTGCTTCTGGTCCTCTTAATCTGATAATATCATGTGGATTCAATGGACCACTTGTCAATGGTTCACCTTTTGTAACTTTTTGTTTATTAGAAACGATAATTCTAGAATCAACATTAAATTTGATTTCCTTACGTCCCATTTCTTCTGATTCTAAGTACAATCTTGGTGATTCATCTTCAATTTCAATGATTGCAACGCCATCGTATTCTGCTAATACAGCACAATCTTTTGGTTTTCTAGCTTCTAACAATTCTTCAACACGAGGCAAACCTTGAACGATATCGCCAGTCTTTTGTCTTTCGTATCTCAATGTTGCAAGTGAGTCACCACGTTGTAATAATGAGTTACCTTTTGTTTGAAGCTGTGTACCTTGGCTAATCAAGTATGGTCTACCAGCTCTAACCACGATACCTTTTTTATTAACTTCGATTACGTGTCCAGAAAGTTCTGCAACTTCTCCACTATCAGCTAAAACAGAATCTTTCTTAATGAAATCTCCAGCTTTTACGTTAGCTTTACCCTTAATTGCAATTTCTGTTTCATATTCGCTAGATTGAAGTAACAATCTTCTTGTTTCTTCTTCGTTTCCGTTGATAGAAGCAACTCCATCACTTAAAGCTAAAACTTCTGTTTTTGCAACAGCTGTTTTTGGATCAATTACATCACCGTCTTTTACTAACAATTCTGTTTGGAATGAATCATTCAACTTAGAATTGCCTTCTAATTCACGACGTACAATCAATGTTTCTAATACAACAATCTTCAATTGTCCGTTTGAATCTAATTCAATCAAGCCTTTAAGATGTGACAAGTAACCTTCCATCATCAACTTTAAGCTTGTTCTTGTTAAAGTTGCACCGTCAAGATTTCTTACTCTTGCTCCATCTTTGTATTGTAATTGAGTTTCTGAAACAATAGAAATTAAATCATCTGATGAATTAAATCTGATATCAACATCTTTTGGTTTAACATGTAATACTTGTACAGGTCTTACCAAAATTTGTACAGGTTTTTCTTCTAAATCAACAGTTGTATCAATTTCTTCTTCCAAATCATCTTCATAAATATCATTGAAAGCAGATTCCATAATTGTAACGATAGATGTTTGTTTAGCTTTAACACCTTCAGCAATTACAGTACCTTTTTTGATAACAGCACCTTCTTCAACCTTTAAGTCATTTGCACTTGCTAGTGTATGAACTTCTCCTGGTCTAATTGTTATTTCATGGATAACATCATTAAATTCATTAAATTCAACAATACCATCGATATGTGAATAAACGTCTTTAACAATTTCAGTACCTTCAGTAACTAAAGTACCGTTTTCAACCATCTTCAATGATGAATCTTTATTTAATTGGTGAACTTCTTCTGGAATAAATACAATATCACCAGCTTTTGTAATAACTTGGTTTTCGTCAACTTGAACATCAATATATTTGATTTCACCAGATGATGAAACTGAATATTCGTCATCAACAAGCTCAGCAATAACCATACCGTTTTCAACTGTTGTATCAACAGGAGCCTTAACGATATATTTTTCACCGTCTTCACCAACTGTCCAGAATTGTTCTTTCTTAGTTTGTTCAAATGTTGCATTTGATGGAATTAAAGATGCAATAACAATTGTCAATTCTTTACCTTTAACAATCTTCTTAATCTTTTCACCTTCAAATACTGTATCTTCGATTTCAAGGTCAGAACTATATCTAACTTCACCACCGTGTTCACAAATAACCAATGTTTCTGCCAATTTTTCACCAGCTTTAATTTTTTGGTTATCTTTAACCAATACAGTAGAACCACCAGGTAAGTTGTAAACATCACCAGCTACAATCCAAACAATACCTGATTTGTTAGCATTTCTTGAAATGTTACCTTGTCTATCTTTCTTTTCGTCAACGTCAAAACCGTCAAAAAATACTTGACCAGCAACATCTGAGTTAATATCCATATAAGCAGTTTCTGTCAAACGACCACTTTCGTTTTGAGAAGCTGGATCAAATTCAGCAAGTAATTCGCCTTTTTTAACCTTGTCGCCGTCTTTAACAAATACTACAGAACCAGCCATTACGTGATATTTATTAGTTCTCTTTTCACCTTTAACTTCAATATCAGCTTCATTAATAGCGATATTAAATACGTCACCGTGACGTGTTCTTTGTTCTCTAGTCTTAATAGAAGAAGAAACAACACCGTCTTCTCTTGACTTGATTTCTTTCTTAGCTTCTTTAACGCCTACCGCACCACCGGTGTGGAATGTTCTCAATGTCAACTGTGTACCAGGTTCACCAATTGACTGAGCAGCGATAATACCAATTGCTTCTCCAATATCAACCAATTTTTGAGTTGTCATAGCCCAACCGTAACATTTTTGACATACGCCATATTCTAAGCTACAAGTCAAACCTGAACGAACTTTCAATGAGTCTAATTTCAAGTGAGAAATCTTTTCGATATCGCTTCTATCCATTGTTGTATTCTTAGCAATCAACAAAGTCTTTCCATCTGTATCAAAAATATCTTCTGCAACTGTTCTACCCAACAATCTGTCAATCAATGGAACAATAACGTTGTCACCATCAACGATAGATGTCATATTAATATAGTTGTCGCCACCGCAATCATGTTCTCTTACGATAACGTCTTGAGCAACGTCAACCAAACGTCTTGTCAAATAACCAGAGTCAGCTGTTTTCAACGCTGTATCTACAAGACCTTTACGTGCACCATATGATGAAATGATGTATTCAGTAACTGACAAACCTTCTTTAAAGTTTGATTTAATCGGCAAGTCGATGATTTGACCAGCTGCGTCGGCCATCAAACCACGCATACCAACCAACTGAGATACCTGTGACAAGTTACCTCTCGCACCAGAGAATGCCATCATATATACTGGGTTCAATCTGTCGAAATTTTCTACAACTTGTTCTGTCAACTTAGCTGTTGTTTCAGACCAAGTATCAATAACCTTTGTATATCTTTCAACCTCTGTGATTTCACCTTTTAAATATCTATTAGTTGACTTTTCAATCTCGCTTTCAGCTGTTGCCAACAATTCCTTTTTAGTTTCTGGAACTGATAAGTCAGAGATAGAAATAGTTACACCTGAACGAGTTGCATATTTGTAACCCAAATTCTTTAATGTATTTGCCAATTCCCCTGTCTTTGCACCACCGTATTCAAGATACATTTGAGAAAGCAACTTTCTTATAGCACCCTTATCCATTAACTTGTTAATAAATTCAGGAGTTTTTGTTTTTGTACGTGAATATGTATTTTCCATTTTCTATATTTCCCTTATAAATTTCTTTTCGTTAACTTAATCTACTATACCAAAGCCTCTCTTACAGCTTCATTGAAAATAATTCTACCAGGAGTAGTTTCTATTCTCTTGCCGTGTTCATCACGAACAACAATCTTGTCGTGTAATTCTAGAACACCACTTTCTAAAGCTGCTAAAGCATCAGCATAACTATAATAGTTACCCTTAGGTTCCATATCAGGTTTTTCAATAATTGTTAAGTAATACATACCCAAAACCATATCCTGAGATGGAGTAATAATAGGTTTACCATTCGCTGGTGCTAAGATGTTGTTTGTAGCTAACATTAACATTCTAGCTTCAGTTTGAGCTTCAATAGATAGAGGTACGTGAACAGCCATTTGGTCACCATCGAAGTCGGCGTTGAACGCTGTACAAGCCAATGGGTGAAGTTGAATAGCTCTACCTTCTACTAATTTTGGTTCAAATGCTTGAATACCAAGTCTGTGAAGGGTTGGAGCACGGTTCAACATTACTGGGTGTCCATCAATTACTTCTTCTAAGATATCCCATACTTTTGGATCAGATCTTTCAATCTTCTTTTTAGCTGATTTAATGTTTTGAACATATCCACGTTCAATCAGTTTGTTTACAACAAATGGCTTGAACAATTCAATAGCCATTTCTTTTGGCAAACCACATTGATTAAGTTTCAATGATGGACCAACAACAATTACTGAACGACCTGAATAGTCAACACGTTTACCTAACAAGTTTTGACGGAAACGACCTTGTTTACCTTCAATAATGTTAGATAATGATTTTAACGCTCTGTTGTTAGGACCAACAACAGTTCTACCACGTCTACCGTTATCAATAAGAGCATCTACTGCTTCTTGTAACATACGTTTTTCGTTTCTTACAATAATTTCAGGTGCACCCATTTCTAACAATCTTTGTAGACGGTTGTTTCTGTTGATTACACGTCTGTATAAATCGTTTAAGTCAGATGTAGCAAATCTACCACCATCTAATTGAACCATTGGTCTTAAGTCTGGTGGAGTAACAGGCAATACGTCCATTATCATCCAAGTTGGGTCTGTTTCTGATGAAATTAGAGAATCAAAAAGTCTTAATCTCTTAATCAACTTAGATTTCTTTTGAACTGATGTAACACCGTTATCCAATTCTGTTCTGATTTCATGTGCTAAAGCATTAATATCTAATTCAGCCAATAATTCTTTTATAGCTTCTGCACCGATACCTACTTTTAATGTAGATTCTTCGTGTGCGTCCATATAATCTTCATATTCTTCTTCTGTTAATAATTGAAGTTTTTTGAATTCACTGTCACCAGCATCCATTACAACATAGTTGTTGAAATAAATAACTTGTTCCAAATCTTTCAATGTCATATCTAATAATAAACCAAGATATGATGGAATACCTTTAAGGAACCAAATATGTGATACAGGTGCAGCTAACTTGATGTGACCCATTCTATGACGTCTTACCTTAGAATCAGTAACTTCAACACCACATCTTTCACAGATAATACCTTTGTGACGTACTCTTTTATACTTACCACAGAAACATTCCCAGTCCTTTGTAGGTCCAAAAATTCTTTCACAGAACAAACCATCTCTTTCTGGTTTTAAAGTTCTGTAATTGATTGTTTCAGGTTTCGTTACCTCACCATAAGACCATTTTAAGATTCTTTCCGGTGAAGCAATGCTTATTCTTATATAATCAAAATAATCAATACTTGTAGACAATTTTAACTTCTCCTTTTCTTGTTCGCTTACGTTAAGTGTGTCTATGGCTCGGCTTTTACCGAGCCTAACACTCGTTTACGCTTATTATATCTCACCTGATGACATTGAAGTATCAAAGAAATTGATGTTCAACAACTCTGAATCCATGTCTGACAACACTCTTTTTGGAGCAGCTTTACGCATATCGTCCATATCTGTCATCAAATCAACTTCAACACCATCTTTCTTAGCAACGGTAATATCCAAACCTATACTTTGCAATTCTCTTACAAGTACCTTGAATGATTCAGGAATACCAGGTCTTGGAATGTTATCACCCTTAACGATTGATTCGTAAGCGTGGTTTCTACCATTCACATCATCAGACTTGATTGTAAGCATTTCTTGTAATGTATAAGCAGCGCCGTAAGCTTCAAGTGCCCAAACTTCCATTTCACCGAATCTTTGACCACCGAACTGTGCCTTACCGCCTAACGGTTGTTGTGTAACTAATGAGTATGGTCCAGTACTTCTTGCGTGAATCTTGTCATCTACAAGGTGAACAAGTTTCAAGATATATGACAAACCTACTGCTACAGGTCTATCAAATTTTTCACCTGTACGTCCATCTATCAAGTATACTTTACCATCTTCTCTAACCCAATCACATCCAGATTCTTTGATACCACGAAGAAGTTCTTCTCTAGTAACTCTTTCTGATGTGTTTGCACCATATCTTTCATCAAATGATGGAGCTTCGTAGTGTTCACCTGTCAAGTATGCAGCCAAACCTAATAAACACTCATAAGTTTGACCTACGTTCATACGAGAAGGTACACCTAGTGGGTTCAATACTATATCTACAGGAGTTCCGTCTGGTAAGAATGGCATGTCTTCTTTTGGAAGAATTCTTGATACGATACCTTTGTTACCGTGACGACCTGATAATTTATCACCTACAGATACCTTACGTCTTTGAGCAATATATACTCTGATTACTGTATTTGCTCCAGGTGGTAATTCATCACCTTTTTCTCTGTCAAATACCTTAACATCGAGTACACGTCCACCCTCACCGTGAGGTACTCTCAATGAATTGTCTTTTACATCTCTTGCTTTTTCAGCAAAGATTGCTCTCAACAATTTTTCTTCTGGTGGGTGTTCTGTTTCACCTTTTGGTGTAACTTTACCTACCAAAATATCATCTGCATAAACTCTCGCACCAATACGAACAATACCTCTTTCGTCCAAATGTCTTAATGCTTCTTCTGAAACATTAGGAATTTCACGAGTAATTTCTTCTGGTCCGATTTTTGTTTGTCTTGCATCTATTTCTAATTTTTCAATGTGTAATGAAGTAAAGATATCATCGTGTACACATCTTTCTGATAGCAAAATAGCATCTTCGAAGTTATATCCTTCCCAAGGCATATATGCTACCAAAATGTTTTTACCTAATGAAAGTTCACCACAACTTGTAGACGCACCGTCAGCAATTACATCACCAACGTGAACCTTATCACCTTCATTTACGATAGGTCTTTGGTTAATACAAGTGTCTTGGTTAGAACGAACATATTTCATTAAAGTATAAAGATGAGCTTTTCCTTCAACATCTCTAATAACAATTTCTTCACCAACTACACGTTCAACTGTACCGTCAACACCAGATACAACAACCATACCTGAGTCTTTTGCCGCTCTAGCTTCTAGACCAGTACCAACTACAGGACGTTCTGTAATCAACAATGGAACTGCTTGACGTTGCATGTTTGAACCCATCAATGCACGGTTCGCATCATCGTGTTCGATGAACGGAATTACTGATGTCGCAACAGAGATAATCTGAATAGGACATACAGCTACGTAGTCGACTTTTGATGATTCTGTCATAATGAATTCTGAACGATATCTAGCAGGAACCATTTTGTTCTTGATTGTCTTATCTTCGTTCAACTCGATATCAGCTGGAGCACAACGGAAGTTTTCATCTTCATCAGCTGTCATATAAACAACATCTTCAGTAACCTTACCGTCTTTTACAACGAAGAATGGAGTTTCAATAAATCCATATTCGTTAACTCTAGCGTGTGTTGCAAGTGAACCAATCAAACCTGCGTTAGGACCTTCAGGTGTTTCTACAGGACAGATACGACCGTAGTGAGAAGGGTGAATATCACGAACAGCAAAGCCCGCTCTTTCTCTTTGTAAACCACCAGGTCCAAGAGCTGAGATACGTCTTTTGTGTGTAATTTCAGCTAATGGGTTAGTTTGGTCCATGAACTGTGACAACTGAGATGAACCGAAGAACTCTCTTAATGCTGCCACTAATGGTTTTGTATTTAATAAGTTCAATGGTGTCAATGTTTCAGAATCTTGTAAAGTCATTCTTTCTTTTACAATTCTTTCGATTCTTGAAAGACCAACTCTGAATTGGTTTTGTAACAATTCACCAACTGAACGTATTCTTCTGTTTCCTAAGTGGTCGATATCGTCCAATGTACCTTCATCATAAGTAAGGTTGATTAGGTATTCGATTGAAGCAATAATATCTTCTCTTGTTAATGTTCTAACATTCTTAGGAATGTTCAAGTTAAGTTTTTTGTTTAATTTGTAACGACCAACTCTACCGATATCATATTTCTTATCATCAAAGAAACGTGATTCTAAGATTTGACGTCCACCTTGAGGTGATGCAGGATCACCAGGTCTTAGTTTTTTGTATAATTCAATCAAAGCATCATCAGTTGTTTCAGTTGTATCTTTATCCAATGTTTTCTTCAAGAAATCGAAGTGAGTGAACAAAGTTTCCATTTCTGTAACAGTGATACCCATTGCTTTAAGCACTGTAGTAGCCAAGATTTTTCTGTTCTTGTCTATCTTCATATATACTAAGTCGTTAGCGTCTGTTTCAATCTTCAACCAAGCACCTCTGTTAGGAATCATGGTTGCGTTGTACAAACGTTTACCAGTTGGAGAAGTTTCTCTCTTGAAGTAAACCCCTGGAGAACGAACGATTTGAGAAACGATAACACGTTCTGCACCATTTACAATGAATGTACCCTTGTCAGTCATTGTAGGAATATCACCGATATATACTTCTTGTTCTTTGATTTCACCAGTGTCACGGTTAACTAAACGAACCATAACACGAAGTTGTTTTGCATAAGTTGCATCGTGTATTCTAGCTTCTTCAATAGTATATTTTGCATTGTCAAACGTATAGTTTGGCAAGAAATGCAATTCTAATCTACCTGTGTAGTCTTTAACAGGGCTAAAAGCAAGTAATTCTTCTTTTAAACCTTCTTTTAAGAACCATTCAAAAGACTTCTTTTGAATATCAATTAAGTCAGGTAAGTAATCCAAACGAGTATTAGGGATACCCATTGGAGTAACTCTTTTTGCATGTTTTGTTGTCGACATTAAATTACCTCGTCTATTCTATTTTGATGTACGTACTTTTAAACTTGGTTAATATAGGCTGTTTCGCTATTGTATTGTGCCTCTTGCACTATATTTTCACCGTCAAAGCATGACAATACCCCATACTTTGAGCATGTTACAACATCGTACTACTTCAAACTTCATAGTCAAGCGGAATAAATGTATTTAAAACAATTATTTAATAAAATTTAATATTTATTTTTAATCGTAGTATTATAATAATACTCTTTTTTCTAAATATTGCAAGTTTTTGTAACAAAAGTTAGTAATTAACCTAGTTTACAACTTTTAAAATATCGTCTTCCAGACGTTTTAATCTTTCTTTACTACCACTTTCAAAATAAATTCTCATAAGTGGTTCTGTCCCACTTGGACGAGCTAAAACCCAACTATCTTCACCAAAATAAAGTTTTATACCGTCTTTTTTATCAATTTTATTCAAATTCATATCTGCACACGTTTTTACTGTTGATAATTTTTCTATAACATTATCTATCTCTGAACGGTCATTCAATTTAAAATCAATTCTATCATTCACAAAATCGCAACCAACAAACTCTTTCAAATCCTGTTGCAATTCAACCATAGATTTTTTTGTATATGCCATAGCTTCTAATATCAACAAGTTAGCAAGTATTCCATCTTTTTCAGGAATATGACCTTTTATGCTCAAACCGCCAGATTCTTCACCACCAATGATACAATCATTTTTTCTCATTGCTTCACCAACGTGTTTAAATCCAACCGCTGTTTCTACAACCTCAACACCCAATTTTTCAGCCGTCTTATTCAACATCAAACTTGCACCAACTGTTTTAACCAAACAACCAGTATAGCCCTTATTTTTTACAAGATGATACAATAAAATTGAAATTATCTCGTTTGGAGTAACATATTCACCATTTTCATTTATAAACCCAAATCTATCAGAGTCACCGTCATTTGCACAACCTACTGAGTTTGGCTCAGCCTTAACTGTTTCAATAAGAGCTTTCAAATACTTAGGTTTTGGTTCAGGCATTCCACCACCAAAATTAACATCATGCTCCATGTGAAGAGAGCTAAATTTTATACCATTATCTTTTAACAATTTGTCAAAATAACCGATACTCGCAGCATACAAGCCGTCAAAAATAATATTTTTATCTAACGTTCTTATCAAATCAAAATCAACAAGTTTTTCAATATGCTCAAAATATTCCTTGCTAAAATCGTCATACATAAACTCTTTTGGAGCACAACCAGAAGAAAATTCCTTACCCAAATTCTCCATAAGTTTATCAGTAATCTCTTGAGTTGCTGGCCCTGCGTAATCAGGAATAAATTTTATACCTAAGTATTCAGGTGGATTATGAGATGCTGTGAACATTACTGCACAGGCATTTCTATTTTTTGCACAGTATGCAAGAGTTGGGGTAGGAACAACTTTATCACTATAATAAACGTCAAACCCATATCCAGCGATAATTTCAGCAGTCAATTTTGAAAACGTATCTGCCATATTTCTTGGGTCATAACCTACAATTATAGGTTTTTCGATACCGTAAGTTTCAAACACATATTTTGCAATAGAGTTTGCAACCAACTTGACGTTATCTTCGTTAAAATCTTCTCCTACAATAGCTCTCCAGCCATCTGTACCAAATTTTATAGTCATAAAAATTTATCCTTACTAAATAATTATCTAAACATTTGATGGAACATTACAAATATCTTTTCTATAATGTTTTCCTCTAAATTTAATTCCTTCTATTTCATCATATAGATTTGAAACAGCTCTACCTAAAGTTTTTGCAGTAGTAGAAACCACCAAAACTCTATCACCTAACACTTCGTACTCAGTGTATTCATTTTGTTTTGTATTAAGATGATTTATTGACACATTTTCATCAACTTCATCAAGTCCTGTAATCACTTCATTAACAACTTTTCCACTTGATAAAACAAGACTAGCTGAGAACTCGTCTTTTATATCAATGATTTCATACTCATCAGAAAAAGCTCCGATAGCACAAGAGTGCATAAGTTCAAACACATTATTTTCTAACAAAGAAAGGACAGCCTGAGCATTATGGTCTTTTAAAAATAGAAGTGCTTCTGTAATTGCAATATCACCCTCTGGGGTAAGAACACCCTCAAAACCTAGAATTCCCATATATGGTTTACCATTATCAGAAAGGTAGTTTATTACAGGATAGACAACCTCGTTCATAAGATAATCTTCGTGTTCAAAAGATAATTTTATAAATGGAGAGCAAGCACCCATACCGTCAGTTAATACGCCACCATCACCATCTAAAGAATATCTATAATCTCTTACACTCCCTAAAGGTAATGCCTTAAAGCCATCTGTCAATACAAAAAATGAGAAATTTGTTCCGTATACATATTCTTCAATAATAACCTTTGATTCACCACTTGCAAAACAATCCTCAATATAAGATTTTGCAATATTATAAGTTGGACAAACCATATCATAATTCTTTATATTACGTTCATCTGTTTTAATAACTATTGGCAATTCACATTTTTTCAAATAATCAATCGCAAGATTTTTCTTCTCGTATATAGCAAATCTTGGAGTCGGTAATCTTAGTTTATAAAACAGTTTTTTAGCTACAGCTCTATTTGTTGCAAACTCAGCAGAGTCAGCAGTTGGTGCAAAAATTAATAACCCGTTATCATAAAATAAATTAGATATATCAGCTTTAATTGCAGATTCAGAACAAGCTATTGTAAAATATATGTCGTTTTCTAACGCAAAATTCAAAAGCTCAATGACATTATTTTCTCTTATATCAACAAGAGTTGCAAAGTCTTTCATGCCTACATTCCCTGGGGCAACGAACACTTCAAACTCTTCTGATAAGATTTTTGCTAAACAAGATTCTTTTGCTGAATTACCAACTATTAATATATTTTTCTTCATTTGGATACCTATATGCTCTTATAATATCTACTATAGTAAAGCAATTTAATTTTGTAGTCAATCAGGTATTGATATCATCTACTTATGTGCTAATATTATCCTGTGAAATTATTTAGATGAGGTGAATTATGAATATTCTTGTTGTCATTGATAAAATAGAGTTTAAGTATTTTGAATTCAACAATCTTGTTACAAACTTTTGGATAATAAAAGAACTTCTTGCTCGTGGCAATAAAGTATTTATCACAACAAATAACAGGCTATATTTAGAAAATAAACTAGCCTCTGCAATTTGTTTTGAAACCTATATTAGTTCAGAAAACATTTTTTATAACAAAACCTCTGTTGATATGAAAGTTGATGATTTTGACGGAGTACTATTTAGACCAGACCCACCAGTTGACAACGATTATATCAATGCAACTTATGTTATGGATTTTGTTAAACACGCAAAAATAATTAACGACACAAAAGCTATTAGAAACTTCAATGAAAAACTTCATTCAACACTATTTTCAGAATATATGCCAAAACATATAGTTACGGCATCTAAAGATAAAATCGAAAGCTTTTTAAATGAATGTGGAGAAATAATATTAAAACCACTTGATAAATGTTTTGGTAGTGGAGTTATGTACCTTAAACAAGGCGACTTAAATACGTTATCAATAATAAAAACAATGACAAAAGATGAGAACTCACTTGTTATGGTTCAACAATATTTACCAGCTGTAAAATATGGTGATAAACGTGTTCTAACGCTAGGTGATACGGTTCTTGATGAAACTGTTATAAAATTACCTACAAAAGATGATTTTAAATTTAATACGCATAGTGATGATTATATTAAAAAAGGTGTTTTATCAGACTCAGAAAAAAACAATTTTACAAACGTAGCAAAAATTCTAAACAGTATGGGAATTTATATGGCAGGACTAGATATCATTGATGAAAAAATCATTGAGATAAACGTAACAAGTCCTTGCTACTTCATAAAAGAAATCAACAACAACTTCTGCACAAACATAGAAAAGAAAATTGTTGACTATATAGAAGAAAAAATAGCAAAAAATATTGGTTGTAAAATTCCTGAAATAATGGTAAAACCTGCTCAACCAGTTCAACCTGCAGGATATCAATTTAAGACAGAAACAGTGTAGGCTTGTTCACAGGGTCTCCCAAAAGTTTTTCTACACGTCATTACGAAGAACGCAATGACGAATTAAAAAATTAAAATTTGAAAGTTATTTTTACAATTAAAAATAACTTGTAAATTAGCATTATATATTATAGAATAAGAGCAGGGGTAATATAATTAGAGGAAAATTATGAGAATAATAGAAGGTGCGTTGACAACAAAAGATGAAAAATTCTGTATCATAGTATCAAGATTTAATGAATTCATCGGTTCTAGATTGTTGTCAGGTGCAAAAGACGAATTAGTAAGACACGGTGTTCCAGAAGAAAACATCACAGTAGTATGGGTTCCAGGTGCATTTGAAATTCCTGTTATTGCAAAAAAATGTGCAAAATCAGGAAAATATAACGCTATTATTACATTAGGTGCAGTAATCAAAGGTTCTACATCTCACTACGATTACGTATGTGCAGAAGTTAGCAAAGGTGTTGCTTCAGTTAGTCTTGAAACAGAAGTTCCTGTTATATTTGGAGTTCTTACTACTGATAATATTGAACAAGCTATTGAAAGAGCTGGCACAAAAGCTGGAAACAAAGGTTCTGATGCAGCTAAAACTGCTATTGAAATGGCAAATTTAATGTCAGAATTGGCGTAATTCTAAAACCGCAAAAGGAAGATTATGGCAGAAATAATTACAGAATACCGTAACGAAAACACAAAAAACATCGATTTAGTACCTACTATTGAGATGGTTCGTATGATGAACGAAGAAGACAAAATCGTTGCCAAAGCGGTTGAATATGAATCAGAAAACATCGCAAAAGCAATCGATACAGTTGCTCGTCAGTTTTTGTTAGGCGGTCATCTTATTTATTTTGGAGCAGGAACATCTGGCAGATTAGGTGTGCTTGATGCTTCAGAATGTCCACCAACCTTTAGTGTTGAACCTGATATGGTACAAGGAGTAATTGCAGGTGGATATAATGCTTTAAGATTTGCAGTTGAAGGTGCAGAAGACAACTTTGAAGCAGGTTATGAAGATGCTAAAATTCTTGATAAAGATGATGTTGCAGTAGTAATATCAGCTAGTGGGAACCCTAAATATTTATTGGGAGTTCTTAAATATGCAGACGAAATCGGTTGTAAAACAATCGGTATAACTTGTAACTCAAAGGCTAAGATCGCAGAAGAAGTAGGTACACTAATTTGTGCTGAAGTTGGGCCAGAAGTTATTGCAGGCTCAAGCCGATTAAAAGCTGGTACAGCTCAAAAAATGATACTTAATATGATTACAACAGGCTCTATGATTAAGATTGGCAAAACCTATGAAAACTTTATGATTGATTTAAAAGCTACCAACGAAAAATTAAAAGATAGAGCCATAAGAATTGTTTCTCAGATTGCAAAAGTAGAAAACTCAGTAGCATTTGAGAAATTAAGTCAATGTGATTGGAGAATTAAAACTGCTATTGTTTCTATAACGAAAAAGATTGATATAGAAGCAGCAGATAAAAAACTAAAATCATATTGTGGAGTTTTAAGAAGGGTTTTAAAAGAGGAAATAAACGTATGAAATTAACAGTATTGGGAGCAGGTTGTTGGGGTTTAACACTTGCATGGTTGTTAACAGATAATTTTGAAGAAGTTTGCGTATGGGGAAGAACCTGCGACTTATCAGAAGATTTAATACAAAATAAACATTGTTCAAAACCGTTAGAAGTACAGCTTGCAGACAAAGTAGTTATCACAGACGATTTAAAATCAGCAATAAATGGTGCTGATATTATATTATCGGTAGTTGCAACAGCTGGGGTAAGAGATGTTTGTGAAAAGTTAAAAAAAGCAGGTATCAAAGACGAACAAGTTGTTGTTAATGCTTCAAAAGGACTTGAACTTAATACATTAATGAGAATGTCAGAAGTTATAAAAGACGTTCTTCCTAACCAAAAACTAGCTATCCTATCAGGACCAACCTTAGCAAAAGAAGTTTTGATGGGGAAACCGACTGCAGCATCTGTTGCTTGTGAAGACATAGAAACTGCAAAATTTGTCCAAACAGCTTGTAACGTACCAAATAAATTCAGATTGTATTCAAACACTGATGTTATCGGGGTTGAATTAGGCGGAAGTTTGAAAAACGTTATCGCTATCGCATCAGGTTTTGCACACGCAATGGATTTAGGCGACAACTGTATGGGAACATTACTTGCAAGAGGTATGGCAGAAATCGTTAGAATAAGCGTAAAATTGGGTGCTAAACCATCAACACTTTATGGACTTTCAGGGATGGGAGATTTGATTGCGACTTGTTCAAGCCCTATGTCTAGAAACTACACTGTAGGTTCAATGTTAGGTCAAGGCAAAAAAATTGATGATATCTTGGCTACACTAGGTTCTGTTGCAGAAGGTGTAAAAACCTCTAAAGCAGTTTGCGACTTAGCAGAAAAACTAGGAGAAGAGGTTCCTGTTTCATCAGCTATTTATGAAGCTGTATATACTGATATCACTCCTCAAGAAGTGTTATCAAAATTAATGAATAGAAAATTAAAAGAAGAAGAAAGTTATTAATAATGATTAAATATGCAACACACTATCTTAAAGATAGTTTTAACCCAATAAAAGTTCCAGAGAACGTGAAATTAGAACACGGTCAAATGGTACTTGTAAGAACAGAAAAAGGGGAAGAAGCAGTTAAGGTTTCTATCGTTTGCAAAAAAGTAGCTGAAAAATGGGAGAATGCAAAACATAAACCTGAAGCATTTGAGTTTGTGAGGGTTATGTCGCAACGTGATTTGCAAACTTATGAAGATATACAAAAAGAAGAAGTTACATCATTCTTCAAATGCAAAGCATTAATTGAGCAACACAAGTTAAACATGGTATTAACACAGTGCAGATTGACGTTTGACAGAAGAAAAATAACTTTTTATTATACAGCGCCAGAAAGGGTTGACTTTAGAGCCTTATTAAAAGATTTAACCCAAACCTTCAAACGTATCAGGATTGACTTAAGACATATTGGGGTAAGAGATGAAACCTCAATTATGAAGGGCTGTGGCTGTTGTGGACAACCATTCTGTTGTAATACATTCAAACGTAAGTTTGAACCTATCAATGTTAAATTAGCAAGAGATCAGGGAATGCCGATTTCACCTTGCAAGATTTCAGGTACTTGCGGCAGATTGCTTTGTTGCTTGACATATGAGTATTCAAACTATATCAACGCAGCTAAAGGTATGCCACCTATTGGCTCGTCTGTTATGACTCCAGAGGGTTTAGGAAGGGTATGTTTCATTAAATTCTTAAGTGGAATTGTTGCTGTTAAATTAGAAGATGGCAAGGTATATGAATATCCAAAAGCTGATGTTGAAATGGTTGATGCAGATGTAAATGTTGATATTGATGTTCCTGTTAACAACTTCATTCAAGATGAAAACGTTGATATGAAACAGTTGAAACAACTTGAGGACGATAGAAACAGCTCTACAGGAAATGTTTAAGTTAAATAATTATTCGTCATTGCACGGCTCAAACGTAGTAAGAGCCACGGCAATCCAGAAATACAAAAAATACATTATGATATTCTTATGATTAAAGGAAGCGATATTAAAAAAAATTTAGGTGAAATAGTCCGAGAATTAAGACTTCAAAAAAATATTACACAAGAAAAATTGTCTGAATATTTAGAACTTCAACCTAGAAGTATTACAGCGATTGAAAATGGTAAAACATTTATTTCTTGTGAAGTTCTTGAAAAATTAGCGAACTACTTTGATGTCGACCCATCTATATTTTTCATTAAAAAGGTTAATCTTTATAACCCTAATCAACAAGAATACTATAGCGAAATTAAACGTTTATTACGTTCTTTTAAGTCCGATAAACTTAAGAAAATTTATAATATACTTCTTGTTTTGTTAAATGAATAATTTACGTATTCTATCCTTTCTTTAAGCATAATTGTATCACAAGTGGGACTTGTGGACAAGTCTAGCTTGTAAAACGACAATAGTTATATGGTTTTAGATTTTAGAAAGAAATTAGGTAATCGCATAAAACAAATTCGTGAAAAGAAAGGACTTTCAAGAGAAGATGTTGCGTTTGCTTGCGAATTTTCAGGTTCTTATATGGGTATGATTGAAAGAGCTGAATACGATTTTAAAATTTCTAAACTTTATAAAATTGCTAAAGCATTAGATGTTGATATATCAGATTTGTTTATATTTGAATAATTTATAGCTATTAGTTTATGTTTGCGCCAACCGTTGATTTATGGATTGCCACACTTAATACATTACAGACTGTTTAATCGTTCGCAATGACGGATTAAAATTATCATAGACAGTAGTAAAACTCGTTTCTAAATCCCTACAAACATTTTTATTTTTCCAAATACAATCTATTTGATAAAATAGCAACCATTGTCCAAAAAACAATCTGTAATTGTGGTCTGAAGAACACTGTGTCAACAAACCCGTGAACCATTGTACCCATAATCGCTATAGTAGGAATTGATACTAATATTATATTTTTCAAATTATCTGAATTTTTAATATATCGAACTGCATCTTTTAATATACTTATCAAGAATCCTAAAAACGCAATCAAAGCAAAAACACCACTTTCAACAGCTGTTTCTAGATAAATATTATACGCACTCAAAGCGTCAAACCCTGTTTTCATATACAAACCATAAATTTCTCTAAAGTTTTGGTTACCTTGACCAATCCCTACAATCCAGTTGTCCTTAAACATTTGAATTGATGATTTATAAACATTAAATCTAAACGAATTTGAACTATCACTTCTCATCGCAAATATAGATAAAACTCTCATTCTTAATGATGTAATAGTTAAAATTGCAGTCACACCTAATGCCATAACGGCAGAAATAAAGCTCAAATATAACTTTTTATAATTTTTCCAAAAGAATTTTAAAGACACTAAAGAGAAACAACCCAAAACAGTAAACAATCCCAAATATGCGCCTCTGCAACCTGTCAAGAATAAAGCTGTACAAGTAATTGCAGACAACACACCAAAGATTGCTGACAAAATATATCGTTTTTCATATAAGAAATAACCACATAACCCAATAACAGACGGAATAGTCAAAACAAAATATCCGCCCAAAAGATTTGGATTTAATGGTTGTAATGTTCCATAAACCCTTGTCATAACTTCTTCTGGATTTAGATTAGAAACATCTTGCCAACCAGATATTTCATCAACCTTAGAAAAACTCTGTGAAATTCCCACTAAAGATTCAACACTAACACATAATGCTATGGTTGAAAGTATCGGTAAAATATTCTTTGGATTATATTTCAAATGATGAACTACAGATAAATAAAATGAGATATATGTAAATGTTTTCATAAATCCTTTCAAGCTCAAATGAAATAATGTTGAACCTGCAAGGCTAACAAGTGTAAGCATAAAAAATGCCAACAAAAATATCTCAAAAGTTTCGCATTTAAAATTATCTGTCTTATTAAAAATTACTCTTACAAAAGTTAATAGCACAACACCAAGTGCCAAATAACCAATCATATCCGAACTCACAAAAGTAGATAAAACAAACAATGCTATAATAATCGCAAAAATAGCTTTATCCAAATTCTGCAAAATTACACTTTTATCATAAACTCTACCAGTATATTGATGTACAAAATCTAGAATACTGTTTATAAACATAGCCTATTCTTCACCTTCAATACTCACATCTGATACAGAACCTGTAAACTTATATAATTTACCTTCTAAAGTAATAGGCAATCCCATTTTAATTTTGTTACCACCAACAACAGCACCGTCTTTTGTGATTTGAGCTTTGTCTTTTACTCTAACAATGATGTCATACATATCAAACTGACCTTCATCTAAAACAGAGATATAACCTTTTGGTGATTTTGAAGGTAACATAATATGTTTAGGAACGAATTTTACTCCAACAACATCTAAATCAGAATAAGGAACATTTCTGATACTGATAAAAGTCTTGTCACCAACCTTAATTGGACATTCTGTTGTTGAAAGTGAAACACTTCTAAGTAATACATCAAACTCAATGTTTGAAGTAGTTTCAATCTGTTTTGATGCAGTTGAACGCATATTTTTTGCAGTAATTACACCTACAAATAACACCAATAACAAACCAATAACAATAATTATATCAACTATTCTTTTATTCATAACAATATTCTCCAATTTCAGTATTATTTAATAACTTTGTATTATTTTCGATAAAATCAACCAATTCATCAATTGTTGTGGTTGCACAACCAAATTGTTTAATAACAATTCCAGCAGCGATGTTACCAATGATTGCAGCATAAACAGGCTCTACTCCACTTGCAATAGCTAGTGAATAAAGAGCTGTAACTGTATCTCCTGCACCCGTCACATCAAACACTTTTGACTTATTAAATACAGGCACTCTTAACATTTTACCGTTTTTATTAACTAATGCCATACCCTCATCACCACAAGTGATAAGTACATATTCGCAATCTGTGTCAGCGATAAGTTTATTACCAGCTTTGTGCATATCTTCATTTGATTTGATATAGAACCCAACATGTTTTTGAGTATCAGGAAGGTTTGGTGTCATAGAAGTACAACCACGATATCTTTGTAAATCTTTTTGACCATCAACTATAACAGGTTTTCCATAATCTTTTGCCAATCTTATAGTTTCAGAGATAACCTTATCTGTCAAAGTTCCAATATGATAATCCGACAAAATAATTACATCGTGTTCAGGAACAGCTATTTTTAACTGTTCGACAATCTTATCTTCTGTTTCAGTTGAAATCGGAGTTGAATCTTGTCTATCAATTCTTACTATTTGTTGAGTAATTGATTGAGAACAAGCACCAGAAATTCTAGTTTTTGTAACAGTTTTTCTAGTTTCATCAACCACCAAATATTCATCATTTACTTTTGCATCAAAAAATGCTTTTCTCAAATCGTTTGCTTGGTAATCATTACCGATAACCCCAAGCACACTAACTTTTCCGTTGTTTATTGTTGAAGAGTTGTGAGCAGCGTTTGAAGCAGCGCCTAGAATTAGGTTTGTATGAGTATGTCTAAGGATAAGCACAGGAGCTTCTCTAGAAATTCTTTCTGTATCACCATAAACCATTTCATCAAGTGCTAAATCGCCAACCACTAAAACCCTTGTATCAGCAAGTGATTTTGTATAATTCAACAATTTTTCTATATCTATTTTCATCTTCTCTCCCAAATTATATACGTTATTATAAACCAAAAATTAAAACCTGTCACTTATAATATGAGAAGATTTATCTGCCATTTTTTTGAGTTGAAGAATATAGTTATTAATAGGAATTACTAAGTTAATAAAAACCTCGTCATTTTGTTACTATTTCGTAACATTTAAAGAAAAAATGTTGAAATTCATGCAATCCACATTAAAAAAAATACTTATATAGTATATAGGTTAGTGTACGATGAATTTTAGTGTGTTAAATAATACCCCAATATCACGTGTGTTTGCTGTTAATTTGCCACAAATTAACAGAGGCGCTATCTCTCGTCCTCAAAATGACAGAATCAATGTCAATGGGGAATTAAATAGACTGCTTAATACACAAGTTATCACAGATTCTATCACATCAAACCCAGTAATCACGAAGATTTTAGCAGAGAAGAACTTAAAACCTATTGTTAATGTTGAGAACTTTAAACAACACGTTTACAACCACTCAATCGACACAAGAAATAAAGCTATTGGGATTTATAATTATTTACCCGTTGATTTGAAGGCAGAAGCGAATATCAAACATATCCAACAAGGTGCTATGTTGCACGACATTGGCAAAGTACTTATCCCTGAAAAAATCTTAAATAAAAATACTCGATTAACACCTGAAGAAAACGAAATTATGCATTTGCATTCAAGATTAAGCGAAGAAATTTTATCTACGCAAAACATTGAGCCAGAAGTATTGAATATCGTAAAATACCACCACCAGAACAAGCAAGGTACAGGTTATCCTGCGATGAAGAACGCATCAAGAGGATATGATATCAATACAGAAATTGTTTCTTTGGCTGATAAATATTCTGCATTGACAGAAAAAAGAGCATACAAGCCAGAAATGTCACAAGAAAAAGCATTAAGTATATTAAAAACACAAGTGGAAGAAGGACACGTAAACCCACGAGTTTATAACGCATTAGTTGGGTATGTAAATAGCTTGAACACCAAAACTCCAGCTGTTGCGTAAGAGAATGTTTACACATTAATATTATTATGTGCGATACCAAGTAACAACCTAAAAGTCATTTTTTCTTCTTCTGTCATACCTTCTTGAAGTTGATTATCCGTAGCCTCAAATACCAAATCCATCTGTTCAACCAAAGCTCTTGCTTTTGAGGTCAATATAAGTTCTTTTCGTCTTGCATCTTTTGAAGATTGTGAACGCTCAATAAACCCGTTTTTTTCCAATCCGTGCATCAAACTTGTTACAGATGAGCCCTTTAAATTCAAAAAAGTTTCTAAATCTTTTCTTTTTATATTTCGTTGTTTTCTAATATTTTTATCAATATACATCAAAATACGTGCCTGCTGGTTCGTCAATCCAAACATAGTTAAGCACCTATTCTGCATATTAGCCATTAAATGCGCAATATTTCTAATATAATAACTACAAGATGTTGTTTCGTCTTTCATACCCTTTATTCTATAAGTTTTCAAAACTTTGGTCAATTTTGTTATATTTGGTTAAATTTTTCACCCATAAACTACTCCACATCTCTACAATTTTTCTCAAGACTTCTTCTATCAATTCAAAATTTATGCTATTATAATCGTATGTTAAAAAAGCTGTATTCTAAATTCACAATCCATTTAGTGTTGATACTCGTATCATTGTTATCAATATTTCCATTCATCTGGTTATTGTCAACCTCACTAAAAGGTGTGAACGAGAACATCTTTGCCTATCCACCAACAATAATCCCACAAGATTTCACGTGGCAGAACTACATCGGTGTATGGCATCAAGTTGATTTTATCGGCTATTTTATAAACAGTATGGTGGTTGCAGGATTTACTGTATTACTAAACCTAATCCTGTCAGCACTCGCAGCTTATCCACTTGCAAGAATGGAATTTAAAGGTAAAAAAATAGTATTTTTCTCTATACTTGCGACAATTATGATACCGTTTCAATCAATTATGTTACCTGTCTATCTAATCACTATCAAACTAAATCTAATAGATAGCGTAAACAATTTTATGGGATATCTTGGTTTAATTTTGCCGTTTGCAGTAAACGCATTTGGAATATTTTTAATGCGACAAGCATTCCTAAAAATTCCTAGAGAACTTGAAGAAGCTGCTATCATTGACGGTTGTAACGTATTTCAAATGTTTATGAGAGTCTGCGTTCCAATGATTAGACCATCACTTGCAGTACTAGCGATATTCACCTTTATCGGTTCTTGGGGCGAATTTTTATGGCCAAGTATTGTTTTAACAAAAGACAGTATGTACACCTTACCTGTTGGGATAAACAATCTACAAGGTATGTTTTCTTCTAACTGGAGATTCATAGCAGCAGGTTCAATCCTTGCAACTATACCTATTGTCATCTTCTTCCTTGCTATGCAAAGATATTTTATCTCTGGCGAAAATGACGGAGCAGTAAAAGGTTAATATTTTTCACTTGACGGGAAAGAAATTGAGTTATAAAATTATCTTATGGCTTTAGTATATTTAGGTTTAGGTTCAAATTTAGGTGACAGAGTTGGCTACATTCAGCAAGCCACAAGTCTTTTAGGTGGTGACGAAAATATAAAATTAGTCAGCACTTCATCTTTTTATGAAACAGAACCTTGGCACTTTAATTCACAGAATTGGTTTGTGAACGCAGTTGTTGCAATCTCAACACCTTTATATCCTTATCAATTACTAAAAGTTTGTCAACGTATTGAAAACCAGCTAGGTAGAAAACGCAATTCATCAGAATACGAAGATAGAACCATTGATATTGATATCTTATTCTATGATAACAAAGTTGTTGATGAAGAAATTGACGGTAAAAAACTAATAATTCCACACCCTAGAATACATCAAAGAGCATTTATGTTAGTACCAATGCTTGAAATTGCACCTGCATTTATACACCCTGTTTTAAAGAAAACTATAACAGATATCTATGACGATATTGATGATCCTGAAACGGTTTGTTTGTATGGTACAAGATTCATCTAAAATATCTAGTATTGGAATAATCGGTGGTGGTGCATCAGGCTGTGCTTGTGCATATTTTATAAACCAACTTTCTCCACAGATACAAGTTTCTATCATTGATTATGGCAACTTTTTAAGGACTCTTTTACCTACAGGTGGTGGAAGGTGCAACCTTGCACATTATGAGTTCGACTTTAAAGAATTAGCCAAAAACTACCCTCGTGGTGAAAAATTTTTGTACTCTATTTTTTCAAAGTTTTCAACAGCTGACACCATAGAATTTTTTGAAAAAATCGGAGTTCCAACCTACGTACAAGAAGATATGAGAGTTTTTCCAAAATCAAATTCTGCAAAAGAGGTTAGGACAAAGTTTCTTGAACATTTGAAAAACGTAAAATTTATAAAAGAAAAAGCATTGAGAATTGAACAAACCGAAAACGGATTCAAGGTCGTTACAGATATGAACAGCTATTATTTTAACAAGCTTGTTTATGCAACAGGTGGACATAATGGCTATGATATGATTAAACGACTTGGAATAGAGATTGTTCCAACTAAACCTGCTCTAGTCGGACTTGTTACAGAAAAAGGATTTTCTCAACAAATGGGCGTGACACTAAAAGATGTTTACAACTATGAAACAGGTCTAAGTGGAGATATTTTATTCACTCATTTTGGAATTTCAGGACCTTTAGTTTACAAAATTTCTTCATTAAAAGCCTATGACAAATTTCCGTATGAATTAACATTCAATCTTTATAATCAAGAGCTTAATTTACAAGAAATTTTTAACTCAAACCCACATAAACAGATTAAAAATATATTGTCAGAAATTTTTCCACACAAAATTGTTAGCCTTATTTTAGGATATGCAAATGTACAAGAAGAAACAAAATGCCACAGAATTGATGGCAAAATGCGTGATAAAATTTTTGATACAATTACTAATTTCAAGGTCAAAATTAAAGGAACAAAAAAAGACGGAGAAACAGTAACTGCAGGAGGCGTTAACCTAAAAACAATCAATCCAAAGACAATGGAATCGAAACAAATTCCTAAACTTTATTTTTGTGGAGAAGTTTTAGATATAGACGGATTTTGTGGTGGATTTAATTTACAAAACTGCTGGTCTACTGCTTATATCGTCGCAGAGAATATATAGGGATTTAATTTTTGCAGGGACCTGAAAAGAGTTCCACTACTGTCCCGAATAATTCTGTTGAAAATTTTTCAAATTTAATTTTTAAATAGTTTAATTGTTGTTGAAAACAACATAGTAGGCACGAAAACATAAACGAAACCCAGACAGCGAATTTGTTTGAGGAATTTGATAGCTAAAACGAAATCACAAATTCCGAGTTATGAGCTTCAACGGTTGAGTGCTAATATTTTCGTGTCTACTTAGCGTGCCGTTTCTTTCTTTTTCTACTATTTTCTTTCTTTTGGCTTCGCAACTCTGAAAAGAAAGAAAATAGTTAAATAAAAATTATTAACGCAACTTAACACTCTGACGTATTTTCAGATTTATGATAAAATCATGATAGAATAATAGTATAATTTATTAAGATAGTTGATATGACTGAATTAGGGAACGAGAAAATGACAACAGAGAGTATAGCGGAAATAAAAAATCTTGTTACAGATATTAAAGAAAATATGATGAGTGAAAAGAATTGCAATGACCAGTTATACACCATCATTCAAACTCTTGATGGAATAGGAAATTATATTTCAAGACTTGAACAAAACGAAGAACCTAAGTCAGAAGAATTCACTGTGTTACAAACTAACCTACTAGAAGTTCGTAACGAAATCGCTCGACTAAACCAAAGTATTGATTCTACAAACCTTGCAGAATTTGAACCTCTTGTTACCAAACTAACTGAAAAAGTAAACAGATTAGACATTATAGCTAACAATTCAGGTATAGACAAACAAATCTTACTAAACACATCTGCTCAACTTGAACAAAATATTGGAACAAAACTAAACGAAAATGCAGAAGTTTTGTACAACCAATCAAACACAGCTACAAATCTTATTAAAACAGATATTGAAACACTTAACGAAAACCTTAAAGATGGCGTTAAATATCTAGAAAAAATTCTTAAAACAAGTACGGAAAACTCTGGGGACGTTAATGTTAATTCAATTTCTGATGATATAGTTTTATTATCAACAAACATCGAAAAATCTAATGCAAACCTTAAAAAAAGCATTATAGATATTTTTTCTAAAATACAAGAAAACATTAATTCACTTAGTTTTTCAAAAGTAACAGGTGTTGGTGGAGTAAATGTTGAAGCACTTCAAGAAAACCTTGAAATGCTTAAAAATGGATTATACAATCTTAACGTCAACACAACTCAACAATATAACAAAATCTTAGAAACTATCTCTGAAGCTCCAGAAGTTGAAGAAAAAGAAGATACTACAAAAGAAGAAATTCACTCTAAAATTAATGAATTATTACCATTCACAAAAGAGTCTGTTAAAGATATCAAAGACCTAATCTGCGAACTTAAACGGAACATTTCATATCTTCAATCAGGTGACGAAGAATCTGATTACACATACTGTATGCAAGATATTGAATCTGACCTTGCAAAAATTAGAATTTACTTAAACGAACTTGGTCAACACATCAACACACTTGCATTGAATAATAACAACGAAGAATTAAACAACATCTACCTAACTCTTGATAAAATCAATCAAAGAGTGCAAAAAGATGAAACTTATGAAGTTACTGATAATATCAAAAAAATGCAAGAAGATATTTTAAGCATAAGCACTCGAGTAAACACTTTATTGTTGTCATCTGACAAAGATACGGAAACTTTAAACTCATCTTTAGACAAGTTCCAAAATTGTTTTGAAGAAATCAATTCTCAACTTAAGTCAGAAACAAATGCTAGACAATACAACAATATTGAATCAGCATTAGAAAGAATAAACAAGGTTTTAGACGACAACAAAAACTATAACGAATTGATAAACCAATCTTTAGTAATGTTAGCAGAGTGGGTTGATAACGCAGGTGAATCGCTTACAAACATCTCCGATAAATTAGGTGATGGAATTGAGTCTATCAAAATTCCTGAAACAATTGATTACACAGCAAAAATAGAAGCACTAGAACAAAAAATTCTTGAACAAAACGCACAAATTGCTCAACAACAAGAATACATAAGTTCAATGGACGAAAAATTGGCTGTTATTCTAAACCAAAATCAACAAATTGCTTCATTAGAAGAACGATTGAAACAAATGGACGAAAGAATGACAACTATTCTTGAGTTTGCAGCTAAAAATGACGCATCAGTTGTTATGGATAAAATGACTAACATTGATGAAAAACTAGAGAAATTAAACAACAGTATTGGAAAACTAACATCTTATGTTGACGAAGAATAAAATAACATCAGAGCTTGAAAAAATCTTACCAAAAGAAAATATACTTTCTACAAAAGAAGAATGTTATGTATATTCTCAAGACGGTACAAACGGAATTTCTGCTGATATTCCGCCATCTGTTGTGATTTTTCCTGAAACTGTTGAACAAGTTCAAAGAATAGCTAAATTTGCTAACTCAAACAAAATATCTATAACAGCACGTGGAGCCGGCACAAACCTTGTTGGTGGCTGTATCAATGAAACTGGAGGGATTATTCTTAATCTCACAAAAATGGATAAAATTCTAGAAGTCAGCAAAACCAATATGACAATAAAAGTTCAAGCAGGTGCAGTTATTGGTGAAATCCAAAAAGCAGTTGAAGAAGTTGGATTATTTTTTCCACTAGACCCATCAAACCTAATCGTATCAACTATTGGTGGTGCGATAGCACAAAGTGCTGGTGGTCCAAAGACTTTTAAATACGGGAGTACTAAAGACTTTGTTCTAGGACTAAAAGTAGTACTTGCAAACGGTGATATTATTCAGACAGGTTCAAGTATGATTAAAAATGCAACAGGTTATCACTTAGAACAATTATTCATCGGGAGCGAAGGAACACTTGGACTTGTTGTAGAAGCGACCTTAAAACTTATACCAAAACCTGAAACATCAAGAGTAATGCTTGCATTCTTTGATGATGTAGAAAAAGCAACTCTTTCTGTAAATAACTTGATAGATGAACACATCTGGGCATCAACAATCGAGTTTATGGACAAAAACGCAATAACAACAATTGAAAACTTCAACCCTACAGGATTGCTTGTCGTAGGAAGTGAAGCAGGTTTAATTGTTGAGATAGACGGTTTTGAATGTTCTATGAATACCCAAATTGAACGTTCAAAAAGAGTTCTTGAACAATCAGGTGCAACAAAAATTATTATTTCTAAGACAAAAGAAGAGCAAGAAAAAATTTGGCAAGCTAGACGTCAATCTTTTCCTGCTACAGCTAGCTTAAAGCCTGATGTTATGTCTAATGATTTAATCGTTCCAAGAGATAAAATTTCAGAATTAGTAAGAGGTATTCACGAAATTTGCAACAAATATAATTTACCTGTTTCAACAGTTGGTCATATAGGGGACGGTAATTTACACCCTCAAATTGCACTAGATTTCAACAACAAAGATGAAGTTGAAAGATACAAAAAAATTAAAGATGAGCTTTATGAATTGACTCTAAAACTTGGTGGAAACTTATCTGCTGAACACGGAATTGGATTAGAAAAAAGAAAATTCATAAATAAAGCAATAGACGATACTACGTTAAAATTGATGAAAACTATTAAAAAAACGCTTGATGAAAATAATATTCTCAACCCAAACAAGATTTTTAAGTTAGAAGAATAAAAGGAGTATAAAATGGACGCTATAGTAATACATTGTACAGTACCTGACAAAAGAATTGCAAAAGATATTGCAAAATGTATTTTAAAATACAGAATGGCAGCTTGTGTTAGTGCTATAGAAAGAGTTGATTCATTGTTCTCATGGGACGGTGAAATTGAAAAAGAAAAAGAAGTTATGTTAATGATTAAAACTCTAAGATGCAATTTTGATAAGATTAAAACACTTATAACAGAACTTCACCCATACAATGTTCCAGAAATTATAGCATTACCGATAGTTGAATGTAGCAAAGAATATCTTCAATGGTTAGTACACGAAACAAAACAGCAATAAAATCTGAACTAATAAGTTATCTATCTGAGATAGGGCTTGATATTCATACAACGACAAAAGCACGAGGTCACAACGGTTTTTTCAAAGACGGAAGAATTGATATTTCTAAAAACCTTGATGATTGTTCTGCCATAAAAACTATATTACACGAATTTGCTCACTACGTTAATTCTTTATTAGATAGCAAATTCAAAAACTCTTATGTACTTTTTGATACAGACATTGAAAACTTAAAAGAAGAACTTTTATGTGTAACAAACTTTGTTGATGAAAATTCGTTGTGCAAAAACCTAATACAAGAACGACAAATCATAAATAAATCAATAAAAGAACTAACATCAGAGATAAGAAAAGTTTATCCAAAGTTTAGCCTTACAGAAGAATTCAAACAGTTTAAACGATATGCTATGTGGTCAAATCTGGGATATTTAGAAAAATACGATAGAGTAAAACTACTTAGTTGGTTTAACCCTAAAACGTACTCAATAACTAATGTACGAAAGGATTTTCCAAACATTCCTGATGTTTTTGTCAATTACTTAAACCTTAAATCAAAACAACGCAAACGTGCAAGAATAACAAGACGTATTGCAAGATTAAACAAGTATTATTCAAGTCCAACAGAGTTGTTTGCAAGGTTTATTGAGGGTGTTTATTTAGATAAAGAGTTTACAAAAGTACTTGCTCCAGTGAGTTATGAAAAGTTTTCAGAATTATACAGAAACGATTATTACCCAGAATTAAGACCGATTTTTAAAATTTTAAAGGTTGAAGTTGAATAATTATCATCTTTTAGAATTATTGAACCCTATTGAGTAATATGTCATAATAAAGTGTACACAGAATAGTTAGGAAGAAAATATGTACGAATTTCCATTTGAATTAGATGATTTTCAAAAAGAGGCTTGCGATTGCATCTCTAAAGGCGAAAGTGTTGTAGTATGTGCACCGACAGGTGCAGGTAAAACCGTAATCGCACAACACGCAATTCATTGTGCATTAGAACACGGTGACAGAATATTTTACACAACTCCACTAAAAGCATTATCTAATCAAAAATTCAACGATTTTTCAGAAAAATATGGTGCTGATAAAGTTGGACTCCTAACGGGTGATTCTTCTTTTAATAGAGATGCACAAATTGTAGTTATGACAACAGAAGTTTTTAGAAACATGTTGTATTGCACAAATTTTGGTTCAATCAGCGATAATATGCAAAAAGTTAAATATGTTGTATTAGACGAAGTTCACTATATGAATGATGAACAACGAGGAACAGTTTGGGAAGAAAGTATAATTTATTGTCCTACAAACGTTCAAATAATCGCTTTATCAGCAACAGTTGCTAATGCTGATAAATTAACCGATTGGATTAATACAGTCCATTCTAAAACAAAACTTATCAATACTGATTTTAGACCTGTACCATTAAGATACTATTATTTTGACAGTTCACAACCAAATACAATTCTCCCACTTTTATCTCCTGGGGGATTGTTAAACAAAAAAATTCGTCCAGAAAAACGTGAGTTTAAGCGTGGACCAAGAGGGAAAGCACAGCAGAAATCACACGTTAAAGATGTCGTAAGAAACTTGCACGAAAAAGATATGTTACCAGCAATATATTTCACTTTCTCACGAAAAAAATGTGATGAGCAAATGGAGAAATGCGTTTCATTAGATTTAGTCACAAAACAAGAACGTGAACAAATCCGAGAAATTATTGACGAATATATTGCAGAAAACCCATATTTATACAAAAACAAACACATTGAATATTTATTACAAGGTGTTGCATCGCACCACGCAGGATTGTTACCATCTTGGAAGGTTCTAGTTGAAAAGCTATTTCAAAAAGGACTTATCAAAGTCGTGTTTGCAACAGAAACATTAGCGGCAGGTATAAACATGCCGGCTCGTTCAACCGTTATAAGTTCTATTAGCAAAAGAACAGACGAGGGTCACAGAATTTTGACTGCAAATGAGTTCTTACAAATGTCAGGACGTGCAGGACGTCGTGGTATGGACGAAGTTGGATATGTCGTAATAGTTGGAACACCGTTCCAAACACCTCAAGATGTTGCAGACCTTGTTTTGAGCAAATCTAACCCTCTTGAAAGCAGATTTTCTCCTAGTTATTCTATGGTTCTCAACCTATTACAAAGATTTAGCGTTGAAGAAGCGAAAGAACTTATCTTAAAAAGTTTTGGATATTTTTCATCAAATTCACGTTTAACAGGACTTTTAGCACAACAAGAATTGAATAACGAAAAACTAGAAGAAGCATCTAAATTCAACTGTTGGTGCAAGTTGACTAACGAAGACCTGAAAAATTATAACAAAGCAAAAGATATTTATGTCCAAAATAGAAAGATTGCAAAAACAATCAGAAAACAAGAACGTGACAAAAATAGACCTTTGACAGAAGAAGCTATCAATTTTGAAAAATTCGTTAAGGAAAAACTACACGAAATGCACTCTTATAAATGTGACACTTGTAAAATATATAAGAAACACATGAAATCGATTGATTTATGCGAACGTTATGAAAAACGAGCAGAACAACTAGAAAAAGAAATCAATATACAACGTGATATTTTCTGGAACAAATTCTTGTCGCATAGAGCAGTATTAAACCACTTTGGATACTTAAAAGACGATTATCCAACAGAAAAAGGTAAAACTGCTTCTCAAATCCGTTCTGAAAACGAATTGTTCTTAGCAGAAATTATATTCTCTGGAGTTTTAGAGGGCTTAACTCCTGCTGAATTAGCAGCAGTTGTTTGTACAGTCACAACAGAAGATATGCGTGCTGAAATGTATTCACACTTGCCTTTGTCAACTAAGGTAAAAAAAACCTTAAACAAAATTAAGGACATAAAACGTCGAGTTGATAAAGTTCAAACAGAATATAATGTTGATGACTGTATGTACTTAAATTCGTTCTATTCAGTACTTATTGAAATGTGGGTAAATGGTGCTGAATGGGAAGATATAATGAACGAGGTTGAACAAGGTGAGGGTGATGTTGTACGCTGCTTCAAACGTGTTATTGACGTACTTAGACAACTTACCACGATTGATAACGTACCAGAAAGCATAGTGTTTACAGCAAGAGAAGCTATTGATGCAATTCAACGTGAACCGATAGATATAGATTAAAGGTTACTAAACCACTAAGTTACATATTACGTATTAACATAGTTTCTTTGAGGGCTTTTTATGGCTTAACATTTGTTAATTTATCGTCAAAAAATGGCAATTTTTTATTTTAGAATACTTATACAAAGTGTAGGTATACCATGGTTTTAACAGTTAACGATAACATTAATAATATGTATCAACTTCAACAATCAATGTTGCAAAGTCAAAAGACTAACAACATGCCTGTTGGTAATAAATCTGTTGTCCAAAAAGAAGAAGAAACTCCACAAGAATATCATAAGAGAAAAAATGGAATTGCTTTATGTACAGCTCTAGGTGTTGCAGCCAGCCTTGCTGTATTATCAAAATTTGACAAATCTAAAAAATACTCTTTGTCATTGAAAAAAATGTTCTCAACCCCACTTAAAGACACTTATCTTGGTTCCGTAAACTACGAAACAAAAGAAGTTATCGGTATGGGTATAGGTTCTTGCCTTGGTGGATTATTAGGTGGTGCATTATTTGACAAACGCAAAAACAATTTTAAAGAAAAAGTTGAAGAAGGTATTGTACAAATTACCAATATTTCACTTCCAATTGCTTTTGTACAAGGACTTTCATCTGTGGGTGGCAAAGTTACTAAAAAATTACAACCTTGGGTTAAAAAAGGTGGCATGGCTAGAAAAATTATGGCAGAAACCCCAAAAGTATTTGGTTCTATGGTTGGTCTAGTTTCTGGTATGTACCTTGGCAACAGACTTTCACATCAAATCAATAAACATGTATTCAATAAACAGGTAGACGACAGACCTGTAAAAATAAAAGACTTTGCAGCACATATTGACGATATTTGTCTTGCTGCAACTTTTGTAGCACAAGGTAACCCTCTTACACAAAGCGTATCAAGAGTAATCCCACTTGCATTGTGCGTTGCAGGTAACGAAACAGGTAATAAATAAGGAGTGTATTCGTCATTGCTAAAATTTGCGATGTAAATTTTAACAATCTATAAACCAAAAATTTCGAATGTTCAGAGGAATTCCGAAACTGTCTTGTATTTGCTCTACGCTCACAGAGTTTTGTCATTTGTGACGTTGTCACAGTCGGCTTAATCTGTTGTCTTGACCAACTCGCGTTAAACGTGTCTTCGGTTAAACGACATAATTATATTCTACTATTATGTCGTTCAAACCTCAGCACTCTGCTCGTTGGTCGCTCGCTATCCGGACTAACTTCGTGTCGTCCCCTCTCACAAAACAATACTTAATTGTTTTGTTCGGCAGAGTGCAAATCCGCAAATTCTGAATGACTGTTATTATTTAGTTTTAGGTTATAGGTCGGGTTCAACGACTTGATTGAACCCAACAATGAATTTTACAAAGAACATTCTTGTTCTTCTAATACATCAATCAATCTATCAAGATGTTTCATTAGTGTTTTAAACTGTGGAATAGTCAAACTTTGTGCACCATCTGAATATGCTTTGTCAGGATTGTTATGAACCTCCATCATAATACCGTCAGCACCTGCAACAATCGCTGCCTTTGACATTGGTTCTATCAAATATCTTTGACCAGTTGCGTGGCTTGGGTCAACTATTATAGGTAAATGCGAATATTTTTTTATAACTCCAACCGCAGCCAAATCTAAAACATTTCTTGTATATCCTGAATCAAATCCTTTAATACCTCTTTCGCATAAAATTACATTAGTATTTCCGTTATACATAATATGTTCTGCTGCCAACAAGAATTCTTTAATCCCAGCTGCTGGACCACGTTTCAAAATTACGGGAGTATTACATTTCCCGATTGCTTTTAGTAATTTAAAGTTTTGCATATTTCTAGCACCTACCTGAATAACGTCTGCATAATCACAAACTAAAGGTAAATCTAATGTGTCCATAACCTCTGTAACTACAAGTAATCCTGTTTTTTCTCTAGCTGTTGCTAAATATTGTAATCCTTTTTCTTCCAACCCCTGAAAATCATAAGGTGATGTTCTTGGTTTGAATGCACCCCCACGCAAAAATTGAGCACCCATCTCTTTTGCAGCATAAGCAACTTCTAATAAACCGTCAATATTTTCTTCAACACTACAAGGGCCAGCGATTACAACAGGTCTATTTTTACCGCCAATTTTAACTCCGTTTGCAAACTCAATAACAGTATCTTCTTTTTGAGATTCACGGCTTGCCATCTTAAATGGATCTTGAATTATTTTTACTGCTTTAACGCCATCAAAAGAATTTAAAGAATGAGGTTGAACAAGCCTTTTATCACCAATCGCAGCAATAACCGTCAACACTTCACCATAGTTAATATTTATCTTAAAATCTAAACTCTCTAAATGTTCAACGACTTTGTTTATCTGTTCTTTGGTAGCCCCAGGCTCCATAATTATAATCATACTAACTCCCTTTCTCTTGTGTTAAGCACGCAGAAATCGCATCAATAATTCTCTTAACCTTTATAACTTCAATACCGTCGAATTTTTCTTCAACATTATTAGAAGCAGGAATAATAATTTTCTTAAATCCTAACTTTGCTACCTCTTTTATACGTTTATCAATGTTATTTATGGCACGTATTTCGCCAGAAAGTCCGATTTCGCCAACAATAGCTGTATGGGAATCAATAACGACATCTCTAGCGCAAGTTGCAACGGCTAACGCAATCCCTAAATCTGCAGCTGGCTCTTGAATATCAAACCCACCAATAACGTTTACATAAACGTCTTGTTTGGAAAGATTTAACCCAACACGTTTTTCTAATACTGCTAAAATTTGTAGAACCCTGCTAAAATCTACCCCATTAACAACTCTTCTTGGTGATGGGTAAGGTGTTGTTCCAACCAACGCTTGAATTTCAACAAGCATAGGTCTTGTACCTTCATTTGTAACAATTATTACACTACCAGTTGCTTGTGATTGGTTATATTCTTTTAGGAACAGTTCACTTGGGTTTGATACTTCTATCAATCCTGAATTGCCCATCTCAAAAATTCCAACCTCTGATGTGTTCCCAAACCTGTTTTTAACAGAGCGTAAAATTCTATATGATTTGTATTTGTCACCCTCAAAATGAATGACTGTATCAACCATATGTTCTAAAACCTTAGGTCCTGCGATGTTACCCTCTTTTGTTACGTGTCCGATAACTATCATTGTTATATTTTTACTTTTTGCAATATGAATAAGTTCATTACAACATTCTCTGATTTGAGAAACACTGCCTGCTGAACTTTGAATGTCAGGTGAATGAATAGCTTGAATACTATCAACAATTACAACATCGGGTGCGAATTCTAAAATTCTTGATTTAATTCCTTCAAAATTTGTTTGAGCATAAATATAAAGATTATCAGAGTTAACTTTTAATCTATCAGCTCTTAATTTAACTTGGCTAGCAGATTCTTCTGCTGAAACATAAAGTATTTTTTTATTATTTGCTGATAACTCACCACCTGTTTGTAGTAAAAGTGTTGATTTTCCAATTCCTGGATCACCTGCTAATAATACAACAGAGCCTTGAACCAACCCACCACCTAGCACCCTGTCAAATTCAGAGATATTTGTTGCTAGTCTTATTTCGTTTCCAACGGTAACGTCTTTTATTAATACGGGTTCTTGAGCATCATCTCTAAAATTTTTATGTTCAACAGAACCGTGTTTTGAAACAATCTCCTCAACAAAAGTGCCCCAGCTATTACACTCAGGACACTTTCCGATATATCTTGCTGTTTCATAACCACATTGTTGACATACATATTTTGATTTAACTTTAGCCATATATTTATTATAGCTTAAATGTGATTATCTGACATTTTCTTAATTATTCTTCATCAGCT
Organism: Candidatus Gastranaerophilales bacterium HUM_9; assembly: GCA_002103075.1. Taxonomy (GTDB): domain Bacteria; phylum Cyanobacteriota; class Vampirovibrionia; order Gastranaerophilales; family Gastranaerophilaceae; genus UBA2883. The sequence continues at coordinate 91,011 of DABG01000018.1, forward strand.
GCTTTATCTTCGCTAGGAACATCTGCTTCTTCTGCTCTAGCCAACAACTCTTCATTTTCTTTTCTTAAAGCCTTATTTTCTGCTGAATAGGTATTAACAAGAGTTTTTGCTGTATCAAATTGAGCTTGTTTCAATTCAGCTTTCATATTATTTACTTTCTTAGTATCAGCAGCTGCTTTTCCAATAATAGCACCCAATGTCGCAAATACTAAAACGGTTGGAGCATTCTTAACTAAATGCTTACCTGCTGTTTTTGAAGCGCTTGCAATAGTTTTAGCTGCTGGACTTTCGATAACTGTTTTCGCAAATGTCTTAACAGATGCTGGGATTGCGTTTGCAACTTTACCTGCAACTGTACCAATTTTTGACATGCCAGTTTTTACAAATTCAGGAGTAGAAACTTTACTAGCAACTTTTTCAGCTACTTTCTTTCCTGCGTCTAATACAGGGTTCAAAACCTTTTTACCTGTATTCATAACTTTTGGACTTGCTATTGCCTTATCAGCCAAAGCAGTTAAACCAACATAAGCACCGATTGTTGCAGCAATATTAGCCATTGCAGCTGCAACTGGGTGTTTTGCTTCTTCCTTAGCCATCTTAGGACTGTTGTTCACAATTGCTTTATTAGCACCTGCAACCAATACAGGAGCTGCTAAAGCTAATCCCCAGCTAAGACCACTCATTAATGATCCTTTTACACCTTTTTTCATAGCCAAACCTGATGCTACAGCAACTAAAGGTAGTGTTTTTAATGTTGCATTTACATGTTTATCAAACTTTTTGTTTTCTTCACCATACGCTTGGTTGAAGCCTTTTTTAACTAAACGGTTGATTGATTTATCACTCGCATTTACAAATCTTTCTGCTCTTGCCGTCGCTACATTGTTGTAACTTGTATTAGCACCTATTGAATCCACTAACATACACATCACTCCTTTTACACTATATTTATAATAATGCTTATGAACATATTTTTTGCTGTTTTGAAAACGATTTTTTACATTTCTTAAACATGTAGCAATTTTCATGAAAAAATCTACTTTATATACATGAAAGGTTAGGAAACAAAAGGTTTACGTATATGACTACCCCTATTTCAACAGGTTTTAATAATAGTGCACAAAACTATGCAGGTATAGGTATTTACTGTAATGTCATTGACCCTAGTAAATTACCACCAGATCACCCATTGTTGAAAGGTAATATGCCAAATTGTACAGTTGTTGGTCCTGGTGGCTCTCAACCAAACTATGGTCCTGGATATTATGTAAACAATTATGCAAATAATGTAACGAAAAAACGAGTTACAATTTTAACTGATGAATATCTTCAAAAGCTAGATAAGATGTTAGATGGAAACGATACAACACTTAGAGAATATGCTGCAAGTGAAGTTGTAAAAAGGTTTCAAGAAGATAAAACAAGAATGGACGATAAAGCATTGAACGCTCTTGTAAACAAAATGTTGTTAGACCCTTATGACCATAAGGTTAGAGGTCGTGGATTAATGTTACTTGACACAAATCTTGCATCAGGTGATGATAATACTATGGCAGTATTGGATAAAATTTCGCAAGATCCTAATTTACAGGATAGTGATAAAGGTAAGATTGAAACTTGTAAGCTTCAATTGAGTGCTAAAACAACTTTGGTTAATACACCTGTTTCTACCCCTGCTTCGTTAGGAGGTGATGTATAATGGCTATTTCAAGTTTAATTGGAAGGTATGCTGTTAAAGCTGCTGGTGCAGTCGGTGTAGGTATTCTTACTTATGATGCACACAAAAGAGGCGTACTTCACGGTGAAATAAATAAAAATAAGCATGACTTTCAAGCTCTTGATTATTATTATGAAAACTCAAGAAATCTAAATACCGACAGTCATTTTAATTCAAATATGAAAGATAAGCTCTTTAAATGGGAGCTTGATAATAATTTAAGAGGCTTTGTAAATAAAGGTCTTGGCTATGTGAAAGGTTTTGTCGGAATGGTAACAGATGACGTCTTACCATGGGCATTGTCTATAGCAGCTATTGGCGTAAGAGGTGCTAAAAAAATTCCTGCACCTACTACAGCAAACCCTAATGCAACAAAAACAGTTATGTCTATGGGGTCAAAAGTTGCTGGTGCAGCTCTAGGACTTTATACAGCCTACGCTTTTATTAAAAATATTTGTGGTTTCGGTGTTACTGAAACAAAATAATAAAGTTTTTAGGCTTCTTTTTTACTAAGCTCCATATCAATATAGAATTTTGTATATTCACCCTCTTGGCTTTCTACACCGAGTTTTCCACCGTGTGCTTCTACAATCTTCTTTGATAAATACAAACCTAAGCCAGTACCAATTTTTCTAAATTTTTTGCTTGCTGAAAAATATTTATTAAAGATTTTTTCTATGTCTTCTGCGGAAATTCCTTTTCCATAATCTTTTACAATTATTTGTGATTTTTCATTAACAATTTTTGCAATTATTTCAATATCTGTATTGCTCTTTCCATACAATATAGCATTATTTACAAGGTTTTTTAGAACACGTTTAAAATGCAAAAAATCAATCTCAATATCATAATCTTCCGGCACAATTACAACAATCTTGTTATTTGTTTTTTGTGCAATATATGTCATTTCATCTGCTACGATATTCAAGAATTTTTTAACAGATATTTTTTCTAAATTTAAATCAATTTCATCTTCTTTTAATCGGTATGTTTCAAGTACAATCTGAACTAAATCTAAAAGTTCTTTATTAGATGCTTTCATGTTTTCTAACGCTTCTTTTTGTTTATCGTTAAGTGTACCGAATTTCTCTTGCAAGAAAAATTCAAGCATATTTGCTTCTGCAATAATTGGAACCTTCAAATCGTGGGTCAAAGTAGCAACAAAATCTTCTTTCAAAGAGTCTATCTCTTTTTGATTAGTATAGTTTGTAATCACAAGCATATACTTGTCATCGTGTTCTTTGCCTTTTATTTGTCTAACACTTGCCTTAAAATATAAATCTTTAATACCCTTAATAAAAATTTCATCATTTTTTAAATCAATAATATCCTTATCATCAAGCGTTTTTATATAATCAAAAATATTTTCGCCAACAATATCGTCTTTTTTAAACCATTTTTTTATCTTCGCATTTACCCTTAAAATAACATATTTTTCATCAAGCACTAAAACCCCATCAGATAAAGAGTTAAATAAAGCCGCCAAGAGTTTATATTGCCCTGTCAATTCAGATTGATATTCAACAATCATTTGTTCTCTATCGTTCAAGGTTTCAATCATACGATTAACGCTTTCAGAGATATTTTTCATTTCTGGGTGAATTGAAGTTTCAACTCTTGCTGACAAATTCCCATAACGAACAGAAGTGATAATATTATTAATATCACTCATAGCTTCAACAACACCATCAAATTTCTTTTTTTGTTCTGCACATTTTTTTTGATGCAAATACAACTTTACACCCAAAACAGCAATTATTAATACTAAAATAATGTTTAAAATCATACCTAAATATATTTTTCTATATTTGAAACAATAGTTGACTTAGGCATTACGCCTGCCATACGTTCTACTGATTCACTATTCTTAAACACCAATAAACTTGGCAATCCGCTCACTGAATATTGAGTAAGCAATTCTCTATTATTATCTGCATCAACTTTCACAAACTTAACTTTGTCAGAATAAGTTTCGCTAAGTTCTTCAAGCATTGGCATCATTTTTCTACAAGGTCCACACCATTTTGCATTAAAATCAACCACTACTGGTAGTTCTGAATACAAAACTTCTTCTGCAAAATTTTCAGAATTTATTTCTTTAATCATTATGTTTTTCCCTATAATCACTATAAACCATATACTGTTCAATAACTATAGCATATATATCATTTTTATGCTATTATTCTTTTGGGGAATTAAAATAAATTAAGGGATTATAAGGGAATGGCAAGAAAAAAAGTTATAGAAATCGTACTTGATACAGAAACAACAGGACTAGATTTTACAAAAGAAAAAATAATAGAATTTGCAGCAGTAAGACTTGAAAACGGCAAAATCAAAGATACGTTTCAAACTCTTATAAACCCAGAACAACATATTAGAAAATCAAGTATGGCAATCCACGGTATCACGCAAGAAATGGTTGCAGATGCACCTACAGAAGCAGAAATTTTGCCTAAGATAGCTGAATTCATTGGAGATTACCCAATTGTTGCTCATAATGCAATTTTTGACCACTCATTCTTAAACGAAGCATACAAAAGGGTATTTAAAAAGAAATTTGAAAACGAAAAAATTGATTCTCAGCAAATGTTCAAAGAAATTTGTCCAGATTTAGAATCACACGGACTTGTTGCGTTGACAGAAAAATTCAATGTGACAATGGAGAACCACCATAGAGCAATGGACGACACTATGGGTTTAGCTCTTGCTTATCCAAAACTAAAAAAACTTTATCTTCAAAAATACGATTGGCAAGTAAAACAATTAGATAATATTGACTACTTGTTTGAAAGATATTTGAGAATTCAACAAAGTATCAATACAATGCAAGCAGAGCTTCAAGACTTAAAATCAATCTTCAAACTTCACTTTGAACTTGGGGGAAAACCGATTGAAGCTGAAAGTGGTGACACGATGATTTATCAATCAAAAAAATCATTTGGTTACAAACTTGCTGATATTAAAGGCGTTCTAGAAGAACTAGGTGCATTTGAAAAAGCAGTTAAGGTAAACAATGGGTTCATTGATAGACTTTGTAATGGTTTGAGCCTTTCTGATGAGAATAGAAAAATTTTGAGAGATGCAAGAAGAACCTTGTCAGAAACAAGAAACTTGCAAGTGCTTAAACCTAATAAGTAAGTGATGGGAAGAGACATATAATGTAATTTAGTATCTCTACAAAGTTTCTGTACGTAGAACTGTAGATCAGGGATTTCTACCCCAACAAAACTTTCTTGTTAATCGCATGAGAATTATGTTATACTAAAAACGTAAAGTAGTCGGGTAATCGCGCTTATTTATAAGTGAGGAAAGTCCGTGCATTCAAGAACAGGCTTCCGGAGAAACTCCGGACGGTGCGAACCGGTGGATAGTGCCACAGAAATGTAGACTGCCGATGGGTTGCAAAACCACAGGCGATGGTGCAACGGTGAGTTAAGAGCTTCACCAGTAATATTGAGAAATATTAGCTAGGTAAACCCAAGCCGAATGCAAGATTAAATTGGAGATTAAGGTTGTTCGCCAACTCCTAAAAAATCGCTAGAGATTACGAGTAATCGTAATACCAGACAGATGATTGCCTAGAAACAGAACACGGCTTATGAGCTACTTTACTTTTATTTTTAAGGGGCTTGCGGTTTGACCGCAAGCCCCTTAATTGCATAATCATTTTGCAAATTAATAATTGCTATGATGTTTCTTATAACACATACACGCAGTTATACCAGAAACGATTGCTGATAAACCAACTAATATATAGATTATTCTTGTCAACATAGACATTTCACCGAACAAACGAGCCACAAGGTCAAACCTAAACAACCCTACTAAACCCCAATTCAAAGCACCAATTAGAACCAATACGAATGAAGACATTTTTAAAAATTTATACATTATAACCTCCTTTTAAAGTATCATAAGGAGGTTATAAACTGTTTTATTAAATTTTTTATCCGACATTTGTCTAGATTATCTTACACGAACTTTTGGCTCAACAGACATACCTGGAGCGATAAGATAATTCTTAGTATCGTTAGCATCTGTGAAAACGATTTTTACAGGGATTCTTTGTACAATTTTTACGAACGAACCAACAGCATTTTCCGGTGGAAACAAACTAGATTTTGCACCAGAACTTCTTTGGATACTATCAATTCTACCTTTAAACTTGTGGTGTGGGTATGTATCAATTTTCATAGTAACATTCATGCCAGCTTTCATGTTTTCTAACTGAGTTTCTTTGAAGTTAGCAACAACCCAAACTTCGTTTGGAACAAGTGTGAATAAAGGTGAACCTGCTGAAACTTGCATACCTTTTTCAACACGTTTTGAAGAAACTGTACCATCTTGAGGTGCATAAATTGTTGTATAAGAAAGTCTTAATGCAGCTGCATCTCTTTGAGCTTTCAACGCTTTCAAATCAGCATCTGCAACATTGTTGCCTGCTGAGAAAATATTTTGATGTGCTTGTGTTTGGTTAGCAGAAAGATTTGCATATCTTGTTTTTGCATTATCTAATGTTTGTTTAGAAACTGCACCTGCTGCATATAGATTTGTATATCTCTCAACATCTTTTTTTGCGACAGCTATTTCTGAATTAACTGCTTCAAGTGATGCTTTTGCATTCTTTTGGTCTAATATTTTTCTTTGATAAGCCGCTTCAGCTTGGTCAAATGCAACTTGATAATCCCTATCATCAATCTTTGCGATTGGTTGACCTGCTTTTACAGAATCATTGTCTTTAACATAAACTTCAACAATTTCACCTGATACTTTTGGTGCAACACTAACAGTTGTTGTTTCAACATAAGCATCATCAGTGGTTTCATATCTTGTCATATCATATAAAAATCCACATACCACAATGGCTAGAATACCCAATACGGTTAGAATGATTTTTTTCTTCTTCTTTTCTTTTTCATTTTCTTCTGTAGTTTCTACTTCAGGAGTTACGTTTTTGTTTTCTTCCATTTTTACCTCATTATCTTAATTATAATTTATATATCTAATTCTATTGCCTCTGTTATCACATCTCTAACATTTTGTAGATGACGTTTTGCAATCTTTTCGTCTTCTCTAGAAATTCTTTTTTCTATCCCATTAAATATTGGTTCTAATTCTGAACGCATATATTCAATAGTTTTTAAGCCTTCCTCAGTTAGTGTTAAAATATTAACTTGTCTTTTATTTCTAACTTTTTCAAATTTTTCAATATAACCTTTTTCTTCAAGTTTATTCAACATTTTACCAGTATTAGCTCTATCCTTAAAAAGCATTTTGGCAATATCACGTTGGTGAATATCACCGTTATGTTCTTTAATTATATTTAACATTGTAAATTCGTCCATTGTTATTGGCAAATTCAATGTATCTTCAAGTTGTTTACAGAAAATTTTACACAATTTTTCTGTTAATTTAATCTGGTAATACATCGACTCTGTATACTTTTCCATCAATTTTGATTCCATTCAATTTTACTGTTACAATTATATTAAGTTTTATGTGTTGCATTTGCAACATTATTATGTTATCATCAATTTATAAAAAATTCAATAGCTTGGAGAAAATTATGAAAAAAATTGTTTCAACAGTTTTATTAGCAAGTATCGTAGGTCTACAAACATTACCGGCACAAGCGTTTTTCAAAATGGGTGTTGAAAAAACAGACGCAGTTAAACAAGAACAAAAAGCTGATAAAGCACTTTATAAAGATATTACTAAGAAAAAAGATGTTCCTTATAAAAAATTAAGAACAAAAAACAAATATGAATATATCAACCTTGCTTGGTGGGAAGGTATGAATGACGAATATCTAACAGGTTATATTAATAAAGCGATGGCACACAATTTTGACTTAAAAATTGCATCATTAACTGTTGATGAATATTTCCAAAATGTTAGAGCACAGATGGCGAATGAATTACCACAAGTTAGCACTCGATATGGTTTGGGTGTTATGGGATTTCCAAAAGATAGCTATTTACCAAGAAATGGTCATGGTATGGGAATGCCATTTATGGCAAGCTATGAAGCCGATATTTTCTTAAAAAACCACGATAAAACAACTTCTGTTAAAAAGTTATATCAAGCGAGTATCTCTGATGAAAGAGCTACATATATCGCAATTGTTTCTTCAGTAGGGACTGTATATTATAATATTGTAAGATTAGATAAAGCGATTGAACTTCAAGAAGATATTGTAAAACTTAGAAAAAATATTTATGAACTAATGGCTTTGAGCAATAAAGAGGGCGTTGTTTCAACAAGCGATATGATTAAGGCTCAAAAGTTGTATATTGCAGGACAAAGTGACTTAGTTGATTTAAGACGTCAAAGAATAGAGCTCTTAAACCAGTTAGCCGTTTTGATTGGTGAAAGTCCAGAAAACGCAAAAACTTTTGGTAGAATTTCTTATGACAAAATTAAGTATGTTTATAATACTCCTGATGTTATTCCATCAGATATTATTGTACAAAGACCAGATTATCAAAGAGCAGAAGTTATGGTTAAAAAAGCTGGGATTGATGTTCGTGTTGCGAAGAAAGAATTTTTGCCAACAATCGACATATCTGGTTTAGCTTTGTTTAATTCAAAATATTTAGGTAGCTTATTTACTACAAATAATGCCTTGTGGATGCTTGGCGGCTCAGCTGGATTACCATTATTCACAGGTGGTTCAAGAATAGCTAATTTAAAAATTAACAAAATCAAACTTGAAAAAGCGTTAAAAGAATACCAAAAAACTAACCTAGTAGCTATTCAAGAAGTGAATGACGCTTTGTATTCATCAAGATTAAACAATCAAAAACTTAATCAAAACAAAGAACATTTAAAACTTGAACAAAAAGATTATTCTTTATCTGAAAAGAAATATAAAGAGGGTGTAATTTCAAAATTAGATTTATACCAAATGCAAGAAAACTTGTTAACTATACAGAATTTAATCGCATCAAACACTATAGATTGCATGTTAGATAAGATTAATTTGTATAAAGTAACAGGGGCAAAATATTAAGACAATAATAAATAATCAATAAATAAAATTCCAAATATTAGATATTTTCATCCAAGCCGTTAGAAATCTAACGGCGTTTATTTTTTTTTGGGGGGGTATTTTGTGTTTACAGGTGTCCTGAAATTGTCTTGAATTTACTCCACGCTCACAGAGTTTCACCTTTTGTGACGTTGTCACAGTCGGCTCAATCTGCTGTCTTGACCGACTCGCGTTAAACGTGTCTTCGGTTGAACGACATAATTGTATTCTACTATTATGTCGTTCAAACCTCCGCACTCTGCTCGTTGGTCGCTCGCTATCCGGACTAACTTCGTGTCGTCCCCTCTCACAAAACAATACTTAATTGTTTTGTTCGGCAGAGTGTAAATTCGCAAGTTCGGAATGACTGTTATTATTTAGTTCCAGTCACCCTGAACTCGTTTCAGGGTCTCTATAACATCTTTATAGGGATTCCACGCTTGCGTTACAAAAATAATTACAGACCACTCTGAATGACGCACACAGATTGTCATTCAGAGGGAGTGCAACGACCGAAGAATCCTACTGAACATATTTTGTTGGGGTAGAAACCCCAACCTACAACTCTCAATTGTCTTTGCAGGGATTCCGAAACAAGTTCGGAATGACACTTTAAGGGTTGGTTTTAATATTATTTACTTTCCAATAGCCCAACGGAAACCGATGTTCAACATTACACCATTACGTCCACCGTTTCTTATCATAGCTTGTCCGTAACCAGTAAATCTATCGCCCCAACGTTTTTGTATACCAACACCATATTCTACATAAGGGTCAACTGACATTGTTGGAATTGTTACGTCAGGAATACTGAAGCTAGCCTTATCTATAATGTTCCATCTCATATTAATACCAAAGTATGGTTGCCAGCCGTTCTTCAAGTTTGCTATAAACTTAATTCCAGGAGCAACCTGAATTGCATGGATTGGACTTGAACTTACCTTATGACCTAATCCATTGTTATGGTCGAATGTATTAATAAATGAGTATGAAATCAAAATACTTGGTTGGATAATGAACTTGCCTTGTTTGAATTCAAAGTTATATCCTGTCTTACTTGCAACACCTGCCATCAACATTGCCATTCTTTCTTTACCAAGGTCAGTGTTTGCTTCTGCATTATTTCCACCAACGTTTGCTGTCAATGCTGTAAAGAAGTTGCCCTTATACCAAGTTTCCATTATACCCAATGTACCACCGTTTTGGTCAATACTTTGTTTTGTATAATCTTGTGTTGAACCATTATATCCGATATATGCACTAAATTGTCTGCTCCAACCGTTTGACAATTCTTTCTTGCCCATATCGCCACCAAAGTAGTTGCCGTATCCAACATTATTAACCTTTGGTCCATTGTTCAATGGTACGTTTTCAAATGTTGCAAATGCTCTGTTCCACAATCCTTTAGAATTGTAGTTCATTCCGTCTTTGTTTAGATATGGTTGTTGTGCATTTGATGAACTTGCTACTGCATATTTGTTCATCATTTCTTCTGCTTTTCTTTCTTCTCTTGTTTTCAACATATCCATATCAAGATTTGCAAATGCTTGATCATATGAATTTATTTGAGCTAAGTATCCACCAATTTGTGCCGCTACCGGTGCTGCTACTGCTGATGATTTTGCTCTTTGTCCTGTTATTCTTGCTCTCAACAAGCCGTTTTCATCATAATATGTCTTTAATTTATATGTAGCTTCTGCACTTTCTGCCTTGTCAGTAGTAACAGAACCAATTACTGAATCCTTATCTGTGATAGGAACATCTACAGGAGTTTTACTGTTGCTAATAATATTAACAGTGCCAACCTTGAATGAACCAGATGCAGAACCAGCTGTAATTTTATCAGCTTGTTTTGATTTCAAACTTACATCAATTGCGATTCTTGCACTGCCACCATTTGTTACGTTCAATGATTCAAGTGAAATATCATTTATCTTGCCATCTGAAATACTCAATGATGTGTTTTGTGACAAGTTCAATTTAATGTTATCAAATATATCGTTTGCGTCAGCATTTTTACCGTAAACACAAATATTAACAGTACCAACAGAATCTTTTCTAGTTGTATCAATGTTTCCTGGGTTAGATTTGAAGTAGAAATTAGCAGGCTTATTAGTATCTTTATTAATCGCGTATATTGTTGAATGCTTAGTATTCATAACTTTATAGATTGTGCCAATAATAAAGTTATGTCCATCATAAGAAATCAAGTTAACAGTAGAATTTTCTTCCATTGAAATATCATTGCTTGAACCACTTGAATAGTTACCATAAATCATAACATCTTGACTCTTAGCAATAACGTCTAATGTTGAACCAGCTGAAACGTGAATACCGCCACCAAATTGTCCATTTGATGTGTTACCAGTAATATTTGTATCAACTAATTCTAAGTATGATTTTTCAGCTAGGAAGATAGCACCACCATAATTTTGAGCTGTGTTATTTGTAAATACTGAATTTGAAACAACTAAGTGTTCATTTTTATTACCCCCAGTAACATATATTGCACCACCATTACCGCCAGACATCAAATCACCAGTCTTAGCATTATAAACACCGTTAGCTTTGTTTCCAGTGAATGTTGCATTTGTAATTTTAGATGTTGTAGATTCGTTATAAACAGCACCACCATTATTTGCTTCATTATTTATAAAGTTATCACCATTTGAAATCCAAGTACCAGCCTTATCATTGTATACAGCACCACCATTGCCGCCTGTTACAACGTTAGTTTTTAAGTCAACTTTTGCTGTTGAATAGTTGCCAGTATAAATATCACTGAATGAATAATATTTGCTTGAGTTATAAACAGCACCACCATTTAATGAATAGTTGCCGTTAAATTCATCTTCAATAGATACAAACAATCTATCTTTTGCCACGTTATAAATTGCACCACCTGCATTTACTGATGAGTTATTATCAAAATGGTTGTTTGCAATAATCATTTGACCTTCATTATAAATAGCACCACCAGCAGTTGATGAATAGTTACCTGTAAATTTAGAATCTTTCAAACCAGCAACATCTAGATATTGGTCTGATGTCAAATTATCGCCAGAAGCAAGCTCTTTGTTTTGGATATAACCTAATTTATAGTTATAGATAGCACCGCCACCACCTGATGTAATAGTGTCATTTGCAACACCCCTACCAAGTGATTTGTTATAATTGAATTCAGAATTATAAATTGTTGTATATGATGGGTCTTGGTTACCACCATTATAGATAGCACCACCAAATGAAGCTGTATCTTGTTTATCCTTAACAATAGCTGTATTGTTTTCAAACTTAGCCCAGTTGATAGTCAATTGCGAATCACTAGCAGTGCTTTCGTTAATATTATAGCCACTACTGATAGCACCACCTTGTTGTGCTGAACTGTTACTCAATTCAACAACAGAAGTTTCTGTACCCTCAATCTTAAGTTTACCGTAGTTATAAATAATACCACCAGATTTGATAGCTATATTATTTCTAAAGATTGATGAATTATTCAATTCAAGAACACCAGCGTTATAAATTGCACCACCGTTTGTTGCTGAGTTACCGTCAAATGTTGCAGACTCAATAGTTGTGTAATTACCGTTATACAATGCACCACCGTTTACACCGGCTTTATTATTAGAGAACACTGCATTTGAATTAATGAATATTTTACCTTTATCGTTATAAATAGCAGCACCAGAACCTGTTACATTGTAGTCACTAATTTCTATTCCGCCTGTTGTATCAGTGAAGTTTACAGTACCCTCTTTGTTATAGATAGCACCACCATTTACGGTATAAGATTGTTTAACTTTCTTAGATGGAACGAATTCAAATACAACACCAGAACCGATATACAAGATACCATTGTTATAAATATCGCCACCAAATCCAGCATAGTTATTTTTGAATGTAACGTTTTGAATTGCTAATACTAATTCGTTATAGATTGCACCACCCATACTTGCAACACCAGTATCGCTAATATATACACTGCCACGTTTTGCTGTATTATTTTCAAACTTAGAGTTTTTAATCACATTCTTAGCATCGTCAACGCTGTCACTTTCAATTGTTTCACCGTTATTAACTAATGCCATTGCACCACCGTTACCATTTTTAGCTGCGTTAGATATAAAGTCAGCTTTATTAATATTTATTTGTTTTCCTGATATATCGATATTGTTAGCTACATATATTGCACCACCATAATTAGCAGAGTTATTTGATATTGTAGAGCTATTTGCATTTGATGAGATTTGTAATACGCCTGCTGTATAAATAGCACCACCATTACCGTTAGTAGCTGTGTTATAAGACATTGTTTGAGAACCGTTAAATACAGTTTCAGATTTTTCTGATGCGTATAACAAACCACCATTACGAGCAGCTGTGTTTCTTGACAATACTGAATTTGTAATACTCATTCTGCCAGCATTATAAATTGCACCACCATCATAAGTTGCTTTGTTAGCTAGTTTAGAGTTTTTATTATCACCAAATACAACAGTATTCAATGTCAAAGCTATAGTATTATCAGAATTATAAGCGTTATAGATTGCACCACCATAAGCAGATGAGTTAGTTGTAAACTTACTACCAGAACCAATACTCAATTTACCAGCATTATAGATAGCACCACCAAGTCCTGAGTTTACGTTTGTTGTAGAGTTTGATGTAAATGTAGTTCCACTATCAATATGGATTTCACCAGCGATATCATTATAAATTGCCCCACCAGCATATGCTGCACGGTTTGATTTGAATGCTGGATAATAGTATTTAGAACCTTCGTAACCCATAGATATTGTTAGATTACCGTTGTTATAAATAGCACCACCATTATTACCAGCTCTGTTTGATGATAATGTAACACCTTGTAATGAAATAGTTCCGCTATTATAGACTGCACCACCGTCGCCTTTTTCAGCTACGTTTGATGACAATGTTGAACGTCTATCAATATTATTGATTACGCCAGTGTTATAAATAGCACCACCGCTATAACCAGCTGTTGCATTAGACATTGCTGTTGCATAAATATCTGTAATAGTACCAGTGTTATATATTACACCACCGTTGTCTGCTATATTGTATGAAAGTTTAGAGTTTTCGATACGCTTAATAGAGCCGTCATTATGGATAACACCACCGGTTACAGCTACATTACTCATAGCAGTTTTTTTATTGTTACCAGCAGTAACTTTTGAAATAGTTGAGATGTAACCACCCTCAGCACCATCATATTCTGCGTTATATATTGCACCACCACGACCTGATTGGTTACCAGTAAATGTTGTATTTGCTATATTAGTGATTTGTCCATTGTTATAGATTGCACCACCCATATTTGTATCATTTTTAGTTGCAACGTTATTTTTGAATGTACCTGATATATTAGCAATTATACCTTCATTATAAATTGCGTTACCATACTGAGCAGAGTTACCGGTAAAGTTTGAACCAGACATTGTTAAGTTAAGGCTTTCTTTAGAGTTGAATATTGCACCACCCAAACCTGATAAAGCATAGTTACCAGTGAATGTAGCTTTACTTAATGTCAAATTACCAGTGTTATAAATTGCTCCACCCAATACTAATTCGTCAACAAAATCATCGTGGCCAGAACGACTTACATAGTTATATTTGAATGTGGCACTAGATAATGTTACAGCTTCTTTGCTTGCGTTATAAATTGCACCACCTTGAACAGCTGTGTTTCCAACAAATGCTGTTGATGTTGCTTTTAATGAGCCTAGGTTATAAATAGCACCACCAAATCCTGCACTATTACCATTTACAACAGAACCAGTTTTGTCAGATGTACCAAATGTACCCTTGCTTATTGTTGTAACAGCAGTGTTATTGTTGTACAAAGCACCACCATACATTGAAGCATAGTTTCTGATGAAGTTTGTAGCACTAAGCGTTAAATTAACATCATTATTATAAATAGCACCACCATATTGTGCATAATTACCCATTGTAGAATCAGCAGAACCGAATATAGCTTTATTGAATGATGCTTTTGTCAACAATGCAGCATCTGTTTTATTTCTTGTTTCGATATAAATTGCACCACCTTTACCTGATGCAAAGTTGCCATAGAACTTAGTTGAAGTAAATTTGTTTGATAGTTTTGTATCATACAATGTACTCAAGTATAATGCACCACCATCAGCAGATGCATATTTATCTAATGAACCTGTTACATAGTTGATAGCACTGTTATTTTGGAATACAGAATTCTTATCAACCAAATAAGCTACTGAATATACAGCACCACCATTGGCATTTGCAGGTACATATTCACCCTCATCATTAACTGTAACATCTTCATTATATACAGCTGTTGTGTTACGTGTAAATGTCGCTTTATTCAAGTTCAATGTTGTTGAACCTACTACAACATTTTGATAAATTGCACCACCAGCTTGTGCTTGGTTATCAGTAAATTTAACAGTGTTTAATGATAATGTACCCTCTGTATAAATAGCACCACCCAATGTGTCAGCAATGTTTTCTGTAAAGTTTGAACTTGTAATTGTTGCTTTACCAGTGTTATAAATAGCACCACCAATATTTGATGTATTAGAATATGGTTTTCCAGCTTCTGTTGCTAAACCGAAGTTCACATACTTAGCTGTAAATGTTCCTACGTTATAAATAGCACCAGCTTTTTCATTTGATATGTTATTTGTAATATATACGTATGATTTTGAAGTACCTGAAATTGATAATGTACCTTTTTCGTTTCTTGCAACAGCACCATAAGTATCAGATTGGTTTTCCACAAATGATGTTCCAGATGTAGTAATCTTACCACCTTGGTTAATCAATGCACCGTTAAATCCAGAAATTTCTTTAACCTTAGAAATATTCAAGTTTCTTGCTAATGTCTTTTTCTTAGACACATAAGTTCCTACAACAAAACCGTTTACTTGATTATTTGTTGCAATTGAATATTTGCCTTGACCGTTGATAGTCAATTTTGGATTGTTCAATGTCAAATAATTTTCAATCAATGAAACCGTGCCATCAGCATTTGTACCAGAAATACCATACATCATATATGATGAAATCATCTTGAATGTATTTGATTTTGGATTTTTAACAGCTTGATATAACAATGATTGTGAGTCATCTAAACTTGTACCATATATAATTGTGCCATTGATACCCAACATTGCATAATATGTTCTGTTGTCAACACCAATCCAAGAAATTGAGTTCCAAGCAGATGATATATCATTTACATCGTATACTAAATTAAAGTAGTTTGAAGAATGTTCTTTTACATTTAATAACTTCAATTCTACAGCCAAATAACTTGGTTGGAACACAGTATCGTCAAATGAACCAATATTATGGAATGATTCAGCAGTCAATAACAACTTGTGTCCATTGAAGTTCAAATTCTTAGCATAGATTGTATCTGCTGTCATTAATGCATTCTTAGTTAAATCTACATCTATGTGATACAAGATATCTTTCTTCAATGTGAAGCTATTCAAACTGATAATTCTTGTTTCGCCATCAACAAAACCGAATTCACCATCATAAATATTGATATCAACCAAATTGTCATATCTAGGAACATAGTTTGTAGTATTACCGAAGTCACCACCGATAAATACTCTACCTGTGCTTCCTGTAGCTTTTTCTTCATCACTATTAATATCTTTGTAAACACCTCTGTTGATATCAAGAACTAACTTGTTACCAGTTTCGCCACCATTAAACTCAATACCGTCAGCGATTTGAAGTGTTCTGCCATCTGCTGCGTTCAAGTTCATAACAATGTTGGAATTTGTAGAGTTGCTTCCGATATAAATATCGTTCTTATCAGTTGCAGCCTTAATAACATCTTTTGAAGTTGCAGCATTTGTAGTGCTTGTTACGTTTTGATAGTTATTAGTGAATAATACATCACCATTTACAGCGTTAATAGTAAATCCTTTGGCTGCATAGATAGCACCACCTTTTCCATAAGATTCGTTATTTCTAATTACAACATCTTCTAGATAAATCTTAGATTTTTCGTTTCCTTGGAAGATTACAGAACCGCTACCGCCAGTAGTATCAAAATCTTCGTAAAACAATTGTTTTGGTGCTGGTTTAGTTACATATTCACCAGTATTTTGATCTTTTAATAAGTTATAAGTATATCCAAATTCAGTCTTGTCTCCTCTGTATGCGTTCATAATAGTTACAGATTTAACTGACAAATTAGTTTCTTCTGTCAATACAAACATTGAGTGTCTGTAACTTTCGTTTGATAAAACAGATATAATATCGTCATTTCTCTTATCATAACAAATCACATTACCATAAGCGTTGATAATACTATGTTCAGAGTCATGACCGTTTATATTAAGTATACCTTTTGATACGCCTTTGAATACAGGATCGCCACCAACTAATGAAATAAGTTCTTCATTTTCGTTAATAAGATTTCCTGCATCATCTCTCAAGTAGCCAGAAGTATTTGCTAACAATGTCATCGTTTGATATCTTACACCACTTGTGAAGTTCAAATTACGAACTTTATAAGGAATTGTAGTATCTTTTGATACGTACATTGAGAATTCACGTAACAAATCTTTTGTATACATTTGTGCAACACGGATACCGTTAGCTTTATCTTTATAATTTTGATCTCCAGGTTGAATTACGTTATCATTTTCATCTAAGTATGCTAATGAAATATAAATCTTACCTAAATATGCGTTCCAAGGTACATTCATTTCATAAACACCTCTGACATCATATTGATTAATGCTCTTAGTCAAGATACCAGCATTTTTATCGATATAATCAGACAATTTCAATTCTAGATTATTATTACCTTTAATAATTTTCTTAGTAAATTCTTGGAAGTTTTGACTTTGATCATCAATATCTCTAATCAAGTTAACTTCTGCAAGATAAATTGTACCAACAGCTGTTCTATCATCAACATAAATACTATCTAATTCAGCTTTATCAGCACAAATATCAATAATTAGGTTTACAGAAGAATCTTCTTTTCCACCGATATTAAACGAACCAAACTTATAAGTATAAGCATTTTCATCAGCAGTCATATCTAAATATACATTCAAGAAGTTGTATGCAATTCCACCATTAGAATAGTCAATAACATTACCAGTATTTTCACCAGTCAATCTTACGTTTGTATTCTTGAATGTAACGCTATTACCAACACCAGTTGAAGTGATAATACCTAAATCATAGTTTACAAAACCGTTTACGGTTGTTACTTTTTCTTCTGTTGGATCATATACAATCTTAACAGTTCCATCATCATTAGTTATATATTTATGTTGTCCGCCAACATCATCTTTTGAATAATATCCAATATATCCAGTAACCGTATAGATTTGACCGTCTTTATCAACAAATTCTTTGTCTTCAACATATTCAAAGTTCAAGATATCAAGAGTTGAAGCGTTTGTGAACAATGCTGTTGCATTATCACCAACAAATCTGATTGTATCAGAAGTAATCACACCGCCAACAAGAGTTGAAGCATAGTTTTCAAATACAACACTGCTACCAAGATTTACATTATCATAATTGATACCTTGAGATATAACAGGATTTCCGTCAAAATCAACTGAGTCGTTTTGAGTTGTTATAATAAGTTTACCAGAGTTAATATTCTTGATACCACCGAACAATACACCATCAGCAGTAACTGTCATTGTAGCGTTACCGTTTTGCTCATAACGACCTGTAAACTTAGTTCCAAAATCAGCAGCCAATGTGATATTCAAGCCATTGTTTTCAAATACTGAATCACTATCAGCTTGTAAATGATTGTAACCATCAAAGATAAAGTCATTATCAGAACCCAAGTAAGTTACACCCTTAGAAATAGTCAAATATGCTTTTTCTAATATAATCTTACCGTTCCAAACATCACCAGTTGCCAATGACAATTGGTTATAATGCATTACATCTCTATTTATACCGCCAACTGCTTCTGATTTAGAGAAACCTTTAACCTTAAGAGTTGTGCCTGCATTGATTATTACATTAACATCATCTGCTATTGTAGAATCATAAGATATATATCCATTTTCTGTTTGGATAAGTCCATTATCACCTGTTAATTTCAACAAACTAGAGTCAACAGTTAATGTAGCACCATTTTTCAATGTTAATACACCACTTTGAGCTACAAACTTGCCGTTATCTTGTGAATCAGAGAATGTCAAACTACCAGAGTTCAAGTAGATTGTACCTGTCCAAGTATCACCTGTGTTCAATGATAAATCTGCCCCATTAATATTAATTGTTGCATTATCATAGATATTTACAAGCATATTATCTGAAATAACAGCTTTCAAAGCTCCGTCAGAGTTCATATTAAGAATACCAGTTCCAACAATGCTTATAACAGCATCTTTTGAATCATCAGTTCTAACAATTGAATTATACAAGTTATCTATACTAGAGATTTCTATTGTACCGTTATTAACAATACTTGAATAATATGTATTTTCACCGCTTGTATTCAATATACCAGCGTTTTCAATAGAATTATTAAATCCGTTAGCAGCTGATTTACCAATTTCTACATTATTAAATGACAATGTACCTTTGTTGTATATTGCTGTACCTTGGTTATTATTAAATCTAACATTGTCTAAGTTCACTATCGCATCAGTTGCTTCAATATCTAATGCTGAAATCAATTTAGCATCAGAAATAGTACCCATATTTTGAATAGTTACGTTGCTGATATTCAATGTTGTTTTAGTATTTGTAACTTCAAACAATGAGTGATAAACATTTGTATTTTCTTTAACAACACCGTCAACAATATTGAATCCGACACCGTCTAATACATCGTTGCTATCTGCACGACCAACGATATTAAATACACCGCTTGCAGTTTTTCCTGCATCTTCTTTTACATAATATATGAAGTTTTCAGGAGTACCTTCGAATGTAAATGTTCTATATGCGTAGCCACCAGCAATTTTGTCATTACCATTTACATTATCGAATTGGTTAATAACTTTCAAAGTATCTTCAACAAAACTATT
The DNA here is from genome assembly GCA_002103075.1 of Candidatus Gastranaerophilales bacterium HUM_9. Taxonomy (GTDB): domain Bacteria; phylum Cyanobacteriota; class Vampirovibrionia; order Gastranaerophilales; family Gastranaerophilaceae; genus UBA2883. The sequence goes on from DABG01000018.1 coordinate 110,809, forward strand.
ATAAACTTCTATACTGTCATTTGTTGTGTTTTGAGAAACAATATTAAGTCTCTTTTGACCAACAAAATCGTTTGCTAATATATTGATATATCTTATACCATCTCTATCAACAACATGACGTTCACCCTCAAACTCGTTACCTAATATATTGAAGTCAAAGTCTTTGCCTGCCAATTCTTGAGATAATTTCAATCTTACAGAACTGTTTTCAGCATGCAAGATTTGTAATTTTGTTCCGTCATCTTCTTGTTTTAGCTTGATATTATAACCATTGATTGTAAGGTCACCACCTTGTGATGTATTACCCAATGTCAATGTATCACTCACACCATTAGCGAAATCTAAATCTAATGTGATATAAGCACCGTCTGTTACCAAACTTGTGAAGTTATAATTGTCATAAGACTCATTTTTAATATCAATCACAGAATTTGTGAATTTATAATTTGTATAAGTTGTATTTCCGTTACCATCAGTTGCGTAATCAAAGCTACCCAAAGTAACTACTGCATTTTTGAACTGAATAGTGTTATAATTATGAGCTACAGCATTACCAAATTCATTAACAGAGAAGATGTTTTCAGCCAATGTATAATTTACTCTTTCAATGTCAGCAGAAGCATTATCAGATTTACCAAATATTGCTGTAATACGGTCACCTCTCAAGGTAATTACTGAATTATCGACAGTACCACCGTTTGCTGTTAATGAATTATTAGTAAAGTATCCAGCACCGTTACCCAAGATAAAGTTTCCATAATTTATGCCAAATGTTCTTTCAATATATACATCACCACTATTGATGTATTTCATTCCACCAAATACATTTGATGTTTCTCTATCAGCTTGAACATTGCTCAATACATCTAATCTTGCTGTTGTACCGGTTCCATATTGATAATAATCACCACTAAACGCATTAACTTCATCAGATGAAATAACGATATTTATTCCGTTGTTGTTCAAAGTACCTGTACCTTGAATATTAGTATTTGTAAGTTCAACTCTATCGTTTCCATTAACACCTTTTTCAAGTGTCAATGTTGTACCAGTACCGTTTAATACAACTTTCGCATCAGTTGACATCTTGTCATTTTCACCCAATGTAAGAGCCGTACCAACAACATTATTATTTACGTCTGTTGAATTCAATGTTAATTGACCATTATTCAATTCAACAACCGTTTCATCAGAGATTGTAGAATTAGCTATTAATGATAATTTTGCTTGTTTATCAAGGATAAATTTACCGCTTTGTGCATATAAATTAACATCTGTTGCTTCAATTTCTGTAAACTTGAATGTAGAATCAATCAATTCAACAATTGTATTTGCACTTAACAAATCACCATTTGACAATGTCAAACTTGCTTTATCCATAACCAATCTTGAACCAGCCAAGATATTAACAGATTGTAAATCATCAATAGAAACAGGAGTTGCATCAGTACCTTTCAATACTACAAATCCATTAATATTCATAGTACCAGTACCCAAGATGTTTGCACCAATCAATGATGTTGAACCAACGTTAAAGTTAATTTCACCAGAGTTTGTAATTCTTGAGTTAAATACGTTTCTTATATTTACTCCATCGTAAGTATCAAATGTAATATATTTTTCATTGCCTAAATCATCAGTGAATGAATAATTACCAACATTAATTGTACCTTTGTTTAGAATAGTATTGCCACTTGCAAAGTTATCTATTCTAACACCATTCATATTTAAAGTACCAGCATTATAAATAGCGTTACCACCATTGTTTGATAACACAACGTTGTTCAATGTAACTCTTGCTGAATCGTGAATTATATCTAATACAGAAGCATTCTTAGAAGCATATTGACCTGCGTTCATAACTGCATTCTTTATAGCTACATTATTGATATTGATAATAATACCTGCATCTGAAAGAACAAACATAGAATATTTACTATCAGCATTGATTATATCGTAAAGAACAACATCAGCATCTGTTCCTCTGATTTTACCATTCACATTCAAAGTACCACGAACAGAATTACCAGTATTTCCAATCAATGTGTATGTTTGATAACCGTCAACATCTGTATCATATAATTTTATAAAGTTGAAGTTTCTAATATTTGTTCCGTCGAATGTTTTCATATTCAATGCTTGAAGAGCATCTCTTCTTGTTGCAACTCTCAATAACAAGCTGTCATAATTGTTGCTACCGTCTGATTTTGCCAATTCTAATACTTTTGTACCTACAAATTGGTCAAAATCAATATCATTTGTTACGCCGTATTCATGTTCAGTTTTAACACCAGCACCAAGTCTCAAGTTTCTATTATCATCAGAGAATAAAACTTTTACTGTTTGGTCTTTTGTTTCTTTTGAAACGCTAGGCGATAAATAATTAATCCCAGAAATTAAGATTGTACCCTCAGTTGTTGGGTCAATCATATTTGAATCAAATGTCAAAGTATCAGCCTTAATGTTGAACAAGTCAAAGTTGATTACATAGCTTGAATTGCTATCCATTTGCATATTGCCAAATCTGTAATCATTGATATAACCTTTGCCATCACCTAATCCAGCAGTTAAATCAACAATAGAATTTACAAATTTATAAATAGTTTGACCAGATATATCATACTCATTACCTGATGATTGGAATTTACCAAGGTAAACTCTTGAGTTTTCAAATGTTACATTGTTTCTATAACCGTTTTCAATTCCACTTGTTAATACATATTCAGCATTTGATTTTGCAGTAAACTTGATATCAACACCAGTAACTGCATTTCCAAGTGATACAATATTAGAATTTATAACACCGCCATCATTTGAAGCAGCAATATTAGTAAATGTTGTTCCTGCACCGTTCATAATAACATTTGAGTAGTCAATTGCACCATTTCTTGTAATTGTTACAGAACCGCTATTAATATAGCTTTCACCACCAAACATTGAACCAGCAGCGTTAACAACTAAGTTACCACCATCTTGAATATATTTTCCAGCAAATACTGATTCATCAGCATTTATTGTTAAATCTAAATCTTTGTTAGTGAATTGTGAGTTTTCATTACCAATCAATTTGTTATTAGCATCAAACGTAAACTTAGTAGCACCATTATTAAATCCAGAAACCATTTCTAAATCAGTATTAACAAGTTTAATTGTAGCATTATTCCAATTGTCGCCTGCTGAGAATACTAATTTATCGCCATCTTTATGGTTTTTAACTTCTAAACTACTGTTTTCTGAAATACTAATATTTGTAATATTGTCAATTACTGAATTTTCATCAATTGAAATTTCACTTTCACCAATGATATTAATATTACCAGCTGTTGCCAAAATTTTACCATTTGATGTAACACCATCAATTGTTAACAATGTATTAGCATTTTTAAGATTGATGAAACCAGCCCAGCTATCAGCTCTGTCAATATATACAGAAGCGTTATTCTTAGCTGTACCAATCAAATTGATAATAGAGTTTTCATCAATTGATAAAATTACTTCTTTTGCTATTGTACGAGCTTTATCATCAGTACTAATTACATTGATAGAACTATTATGAAGTACGTCACCAACTTGTACATCTCTAATAGATACAACACCGTTTGTTGCGTTAATAGTAGAATCAGCACCAGCTGTAACACCTTCTATTTCAATTGTTCCAGTGTTATTAATTTCGCCGTTCCAAATATCACCAACATTCAAATATACATTTCCAGCGTTATCAATCAATGAACCTTTTGCAAGATTAACAACTTGATCACCAGTAACGATTGCACCTGTTCCAACAATCAATCTTGCTGTAATATTATTACCATTAGCACTATAACCAACGTTTAATTTACCGTCTTTTCCTTTAATAGTGTTATTCAAGTATACGTCACCACCAAGGTTAATTTCACCAACGTTTTCAACTGCAGAATTAAGTTCAATTCTACCATTTTTAACCATCAATGAAGTATATATAACACCCTCATTATATAGAGCATTCGCCACACTATCAGTAGTATTTGGTGCGTCAAATATAACGTTGTCTAAAACCAAAGTTCCTTTGTTTGAAACAGCGTTTTCTTTGTTATCTGTAAATTTAACATTTGTCAAATAAACTTCACTGTCTGTGTTCTCAATATTCAATACAGAAGTATTTTTATCGGTAATTAAACCTGCATTCTTGAATTGTACATTAGAAACATACATTTGAGTAACTTTTGTTATATCAAACATAGAGTAGTTTGTATCAGCACCTGCATCAATTACTGAATATGGAGCATCGGCTTTTGTAACACCAATGATTTCATATCTGCCGCTACCAACAGTTTCAAGGCTAACTGTCATATCATAATTGCTGTTAGTATCAGTAAATACGAACTGTCTTGTAAAGATATCCTTACCGCCAAAATTATCTGGAGTATCAAATTTAGTTATTTCATTCAAGATATCCAATGTTATGCTGTTATAGATTTGAATACTATCAAATGTTGAAGCATCTTGTGAAGATAAATCGTTTGAATTTACTAATCTAATAGCTTTAGTACCTAAGAAATCACCATTTGTAATTCTTACAACATCATTTGTGCCGTCATTAAACAATCTTGATGAGTCAATATCATATACCCAAGTTTTTGCAGCCATATCGTCTGTCAAAGCAAGAGTAACACCATCAATCTTATCAACAAGAACCTTAATTACAGTGCTATCGTGTTGAGCAGGATTGATAAAGTTAATATTTGACAATCTAATAATATTATCAAAGCTATCATTTACAACAGAATCAATCTTAATTGTATCTGCTAAAGATTTACTCAAATCAACATCAATTTCAAACAATGAGTTGTTAGAAGACAATGTTGAGAAGTGGTATTGACTAAGAACTACAACACCATCTTTGTCGTTTGTTGCAGGTATATTACCATTTTTAAGGCTTACGACAGAGTTTTCAAAGATATAATTTGTTGTTGCATATTCAGTATCTAGTAACAATACATTAGTTAATACTTTTTCTGTACCTAAGAACTTAATAGTATTAACACCATTTGCAGAACCGATTGCATTTAATGAATAAACATCATCAGCTGTAATTCCAGTGAATGTAGCCGTTGCAGAATCACCAGCAAAGCTCAATAATTCAGAATTAACAAGACCACCATAAGTAATATTTGTTAATTGAGTGTTAGCACCCAATCTAATGTTGCCATAATCAATTGTTCCGTCATATATATCTGTCTTAGCACCTGTATAATTAATAGTAACACTTCCACCTTGAATATCTTTCAAAGTATGGTTGCCATCTTTTTCACCAAAGATTTTACCAGTAACATTACCATCATTTATAACTGTTAATGAACCTAATTTTTGTGTATAAATACCGTTATAGATTCCTGATTCATCAACTTTAACTACAATATTTACACCATCGTTTATGAAGTTTGATTTAGCAAACTCTGTTGTAATAGTAGAATTTTCAGTAAGCTCTAAATTACCACCGTCATTCAAACCGTTTGCCACAGTAAGTGTAATACCGTCATCTAGGATTACATTACCATTTGCTGACCAAACATCGCCGGCAGAAAGTGTTATACCGTCTTTTTTCAAATTAAAAATACCACCAGTCAAAATAACATCAACTGCGTCAGCTATAGATGAATCGCCTTCATAATCAAATACGCCGTCAACGATTTCAAACTTACCGCTTTCAGCGACTAATACACCGTTGTTTCCAGCTATATCTTTGCCAACAAATTTCAAATAACCTGTTGAATTGTTGTTTTCATCATCAGGGTCAACATAGTTCTTTAATGCTATCTTACCTGCATTATTCCAAACATCGTTTGTAGCCAAGTTCATATCAACTTCTGAACCAACAATATTCAATACACCATTTGCAACAATATTGATAATAAAGTTGTCATCAGTTATACCTGAATTTTGAGTAACAGTAACATCACCCATAATATTCAATCTAGCAACAGCTGCATTTGAAAGTGTCAAAGCAGAATTTAATATATCAACTCCGCCGAAGTTGAATATAGCGTTGTTTCCAGCAACTATACCACCGTTATAAGTTGTTGTTACGAATTGATTTGAAGTAACTGTAGCGTTGTTTGTGAACAAGCCACCAATAATATTTTCAATATTATCTACATTATCAACTAAACCAAAGTTCAATTGACCATTATTTATAATATCTGAACCAAAGTTGTTTGTACCAGATATTACGTTCATATCAGCATTGTTAACAATTATTCCACCGCCAACGTTATTGCTCTTTGCATCATTAGCTGTGAATGTTACGTTGTTAATATTTATTGTACCTGCGTTATAAATAGCGTTACCACCGTTATTATCAAAAATAACATTATTCAAATTAACAACTGCATCAACAGCTGTAACATCTAATACAGAAGCGTTTTCAGATTTATCAGCTTTATCATTCATAACTGCATTTTGGATAGTGATATTATTCAAGTTCAAAGTTACGTCTTGTTGTTTAATAACGAACATTGAATATTCACCCATTGCATCTAATATATCTGTTCTGCTTGCATAACCATTAACAGATACGACACCCGTACCAGTTTCACCAGTATTAGCAGTTAATTTATATATTTCTGGATTAAATGCTAATGTAAAATTAAATATTCTTGTTTTGTGAATATATGAACCGTCTGATGATACACCTTTATTTATTGTTGCCAACAAATCAAGTGATGGTTCTGTTGTTGTAATTTCAATTGCATCATATACACCATCTTTTAATGATTTATCATATTGTGCAAGTCTTAAACCTTTTGTTCCGATAAAATCAGTATAAACAACTGTTACAACATCGTTAAATTGGTCTGAAATATAATTATCAATTGAGTAATCCCAAGTCTTGTTTTTCAAATCATCACTCAAATCTAATGTGATATTAGAATTTTGTAAATCACCTTTCAAGATTTGGATAATACCTCTATTCGTTTGATTTTCATTGATAAAGTTAATAGAAGTCAACAATATTGTACCAATTGAACCTGTTGCAACTTCAATAGTATCAGCTGCATTTTCTTTTCCTGGTTCAACAACAAGTGTACCGTCGCCTTTGAAATAGTAATCACCGTCACCTACAAGGATTACATCTATACTATATTCTGTATTATTAGAGTGAAGTTCACCTAAATATGTATTATTTACAGTATTTAATGTTAAATCAGCTCTATCATTAGAAAGTTTCACGAATGAATTATTTAATAACAATGATGGAATCTTGTTACCAGTTGGTTCAACAAGTAATGTATTCAATGAAGTGTTTTCTGAATAGTTATTAAGAGTGATTGTATTCAAACTCAATGTACCAGAAACTAACTTGATTGATGAATTTTTCAAGAATTCTTCTGAAATAGTTTTCTTATCATCCGCAGAAGTATTACCTGTTATCAATGAATCTGTTGCATCTAATGATACAGAAACATCTTCAATTGTAATGTTTGCATTATTTACATAGTTATAGAAGTTAACCGCTGTATCGTTTTCATCACCATCAGCTGTTGAACTAATAATATTGATATTATATCTATTGATAGGTGTTGTAGCTTCATAACCTGTAACTATATCATAGAAGTTAATTACACCAGTATCAGATAGATTAAGAGTTAAGGTTGGGATAGATGACATAGAACTGTCGATATAAATAGCGTTAGAAACACCGTTTGCTAAGTTTCCACGGAATGTAACTTGATTGCTACCCAACGCAGCAATTGTTAAATTAGAATTAGAATAAATTGCACCACCTAATTCATTAGCAGTGTTATTTATAAAGCTACCAGAAATAACAACATCTTTCGCTGAATCAATATAAATAGCACCACCTTTGTCAGCAATGTTGCCTTCGCCAGCCATTGTACTACCGAAACTAGCCAAGATATTAGCTGTTGAAGCACTACCTAAGTAAATTGCACCACCTAAAGTAGATGTATTACCAATGAATTTTGTGTTGCCCAAGATATTCAATACAGAAGAGATATTAGTAATAGCTCCACCTTTATTTGCATTCAAATTAGTAAACGTATTATCACCACTAATTGTAATATTACCGTTTCTTGCATTTGAAATTGATGAATTAAATGTATTCATACCATCAATATTGATAATACCTGAAACGTTTGAAATACCGCCATTAAATACGTTTGTACCAGTAACATTGATGTTACCTGAAACGTTTCTTATCATTGTACCGAATTCGTTTGTTCCAGCAATACTTAAAGTTGCTTTGTTACTATATACATAGATTGAGTTATTAATATTATCAGCATCTGGGTTTTGAGGAGTAATAAATGTAACTGAATCAAAGTTAGCAACACCATCATTAACATATACGGCATAACCATCATTCTCTTCAAAGATTACATTTTTGACAGTTGCGATAGCAGCAGAATTTAGAACCATCAAAACTGATGTATTATAATTTGGAATTGATGAAACAGCGTTTCTTATTGTTACATCAGAAATAACCATATTTGTAGCGTTAGATAACATAAACATTGAATATCTATCATTTGTATCAGCATTTGATGCGTCAATTATTGAATTTGTCTTATCAAGACCTTCGATATTCAATTTACCAGCTGTTACAACACCAAGATTTTGAGTCATATTATATACATACTCAAGATTTGGATTTTGAGCATCTTGTGTAGGATATGCTCTAAATCTAAAGAATCTAGGTTGTTCAGTTTCTGTTATAACGATTTCATTTAATGCGTCTTTTTGGTTTATAATATAGAACTCAATACTATCGTTTACAGCTGAACCATCATATTTTGCTTCTCTAATACCTTTAGAACCTAAGAATGTATCATTATAAACAACATATCCAACATCTTGAACAAAACAATCTTCCTTAATTTGTTGTGTCCATTCAGTGTTAGCTTTAAAATCTGTATCTAATACTAATGACATTTTATCAGAAGCACCTGACAAGATTTGAACAATTCCTAATGAATGATTAATATCAAATCCTGCAAAATTGATGTTAGAAATTACAAAGTTACCTGTTGAATTAGCACCAATTGTAAATGTATCTGCAACTTTTACTGCTGTATCATCAGCAGGAACAGGGAATTTTGCACCGTCAACAACTTTTGACATGTCTACGTCAATATTGAATTTTGCATTATCAGTAAGTATCAATGTTCCAAAAGTATATGACTTAAATTCATTATCTTGTACATTAACCAAAGTATTCAAACCAAATGTATAATTTGTTTTATCTGAATAATCAGTATCCATAAGTTTAACATTTGAATTTCTAAAACTGATAATATTTTCACCAGTTGCTGCAAAACCGTAAAGATTATATTCAGCATTATTAGAAGCATTTGAGTCAGTGATATTAGTGAATAAAGCTACAGCACCTGTTGCACCGTCTGCAAAATTAACAATATCTGTTTTAACAGAGCCACCTGCTGAATAGTTTGTATACTGTGTATTTGAACTTAATACAAAACCACCATAATATGCAGTCTTATCATTTTCATCATAATTATTTATTCCACCGTCATAAATAGTTACTGAACCACTAGTAATATTCTTAACGCCTGAGAACACTTTACCATTATTATCAGCGTTATCACCGTAATTGTTCATATAAACAGTCAAGCTACCAATATTAGTTTGAACATTTGCATCAACAGTTTGGTTATATATACCTTTGAATGATGATAAATCTTTCTTAATAACAAGGTTTAAGCCACTATTTTCATATATAGATGTTTTGTCACCAATCAATTGGTTGTCAAAACCGAACTCAAATATTGAATTTGCTGTCAAATCAGAAACAGTCTTTAATGATGAACCAATAAGTTCTACAGTACCATTCCAAGCATCGCCTGCACTAAGTGTCAACACTTGCATAGCATTTTGATCATCAACATAATTATCAAGTTTAAGTTTTGTATTTTCACCGATTGAAAGAAGTAATTCATCGTTCAACAAACTACCTTTTGTCAATGTCAAAATAGTTTCAACATCTGTTGATTCAATAGATAACTTGCCGGTAGTTGTAGAAATAATGTTACCGTTTGAAGCCAAATCTTTATATATCATTGTTGCACCAGCTTGAGTATCTGGGTCATCATCAAGAATAACTGTACCAGTCCAAATATCATTTGAATTTATTACTACTTTACCGCCTTGAACTTGTAAAATACCGTTCTTGTCTAACTGTAAAGCAACTTCTTCTGTAATATTACCAGTTGCACTAAGCACTGTTTGAACAGTGTCTGGAGCATCAGCAGTTGGAACAACTCCTTGAATGTATAATAAACCGTTGCCTGTAACTTCTGCTGAAATAAGAGAGTTTACAAACAATTTGATATTTCCAGTATTGTTAATATTACCCAAGAATTCAACTTCACCAGCAGTAAAGAACATATCACCAGAGTTTGTTAAAAGATTGAATGTGTTCTTAATTGGATCAGTATATTTAGGATTTGCTGTTGCTTGAACATTGATTGTACCAGTGTTTACAACATTACTTGCGAATTCGTTTGTTCCATACAAGTTAGCAACACCTGCGTTCTTCAATGAATTTGCACTCATCATACCACCAGCATTGAACACTACATTATACATATTCAATGTACCTGCGTTATATACAGCGTCACCTTTATTTTGAGCAAATATTACATTTTCCAAAGTCACAGTTGATAATGTTGAAGTTATATCAATAACAGAAGCATTCAACGTAACTCCATCATCATCAATATTATTAGCACCATTTATTGATACATTTGAGATATTCAAAGTTGTTCCATCTTTATCAACAACAAACATTGAATGGTTATCAGCATTGATAGTATCAACTATAGCGTTATCGGCACTAAGAGTACCAACAACATTCATTGTACCAATAGCAGTGCTACCTGTACTTTTCTTAAGTTGATATACAGCACCCTTAACATCAACACCAGTTTGATTGTCAGCCTTAACCATGTTGAATATTCTAACAACATCTTTACCTGCATCATACATATTGATTTCTCTCAATACATCATAGTATCTCAATACATCAATCATCAAACTGTCGTTTGCAAGAGAATTTTCATCAAATTTGATTACACTTAATGATTTTTCACCTAAGAATTCATTTGAATCTATTGAAACAATATTACCTGTTTGAACAAATTTTCTATCAGTTATTTGATAATACCAAACTTTATTTTTTAATTCATCTGATAATTCAAGAGCAACATTCACTGACGGAGTAGATATAATTTGTAGAACTCCCAATGCTTTTGGAGCAAGACTGTTAACAAAGTTGATATCAGATATTACAATGTTTCCAACAGAGTTAACATCATCAATCATAATTGTATCAGATATTCTGTTATCGTCTGTTTGATCAGCTACAGCAACTTTTGTATCTACTGTAAGTTTAGATAAATCAATATCAATCTTGAATCTTGAATTATTTGTATTCAATCTACTAAAGTTATATTGATTGAATATTTCATCATCTTCTTGTTGCATATCAATAATTGAGTTATTGAATTGATATGTTGCGATTGTATTATAATCTGTTGCAGTCAAGACAACATTTGATTTATCAAAGATTACAGTATTAAATTTGCCACCATTAGCAACATCAATTGTGCCTAATCTGTAGTTAGCCAAATCACCGTCATCAACAGTTGAAATATCACCTTGAGTAGATTTATAATTAGTGAATGTTGCTGTTGCATATTCACCAGTAAATTTAATTATAGTATCATCAATAACCCCACCAGTTGATGAGTTTGTAAAGCTGACTCTGTTATCTTTTGCACCAACTAAATTAAAGTTATTATAATAAATATCTCTGTTTGATGTAATATTTACAGAACCTGATTGAATTTCTTTTTCGCCAGCGAATACAACACCGTCTTCTGTAACAGTTAATGATGGAGTTTTGTTAGCATCATCATCTTTTACTTGGGTATATTTACCCGTAAAGCCACTGTTATCAGCACTGATAGTCAAATCAACACCAGTGTTTTTGAATTCAGATGTAGGTTCACCATCAACATCTGTGTTTGACAATTGATTAGCTTTTGTCAAATTCATTGAAGAATTTGTGTTCAAACCAACACCAATTTCCATTTTTGAATTAGTCAATGTTACACTAGCATTTGTCCAAGTATCTCTGCCTTTCAACAAGAAGTTTTCTTTATTATATGACATCAATTGCATTTCACCATTTGTTAGGTTAATTGCAAGTTCATAACGAGAAGTTCTTAAGAAAGTGTCACCTTCATACACTCTCCAGATACCGTCTAACAAATTAAATGTACCTGAATTAAAAGTATATTTTCTATCTTGTTCATAATAATTTTTAGAACCATAATAATTGATTACACTATGATCAACTGGTAGACCATTAAGAGTTGCACCTAAAACTATGTTACCAGATATAGCATCATTTGAATCTATTTCTAATGTACCGTCATCAACGTTAACTGTAGAGCCGACATTAAATACTAAGTTGTTATCTTTTGTAACTTTACCATCTGTTGAGATAGTAAACACACCGGTATCATTAACCTGAAGAGTTGAAGTAGAGTTTAAATCAGGTTTAATTTCAGCTTGCAACATAGCGTTTCCATTAACTGAAATAGTACCGAAGTTATTAATTGTGTTAGCAAATATTGTTGATTTATCATCAGTAGACTCAATTGAGATATTAGATTTGTTTGTTAATACACCTCTCACAGTAACATTATCGGCAAATGCTAACACGCCAGAATAGTGAGAAATAGCACCAGAAACAGTAGTTTCACCGCCTAATGTCATTGTACCGTAGTTTCCAATAATGCCGCTAAATGTATTATTTCCCTCTACACTAAATATACCATCACGTGCGTTAGTAATATTTGTAGCAAAAAGATTTTCTCCATCAGCAGATGATGAAATACTTATTGTTCCTCTTGAGTTATAGATTGAGTTATCAGTTGAAACCAACCCCTCTTTATCAACAGCTTCGAATGTTACATCTGTCAAATTAATGTTAGAAGAACCGTTATTATAAATAACATAACCAGCGTTATTTCTGAATATAACATCATTCAATGTTACTTTAGCATTTGGATTATTCACATAGAATACAGATGTTGCTTTATCCTTATCAATAACAACAGCATTAGTAAATGTAATATGATTTACTGTCATTTCTGTTGCATTCTTCATATTGAAGAATGAATATTGACCGACTGCATCAAATGTAGATCCTTCTTCATGACCGTTAATAGTGAATATACCTTCGCCAGATTCACCAGAATTATCAGTCAATGTATAAATTTGACCTACATCTTTAAAATCAAAAGTCTTTGTATTATTAGTAGTGTCTTTTACTACGTATTCGTTAACAGTCTTTAACAAATCTTTCTTATCATAATCAAATGCCAAACCATCGTTTTTAGTAACAATTGAAGTTACAACAAGTGTTTTTGAACCAATAAAGCTTGTATATTCAACTGAAACATTACCTTCTTTATCAGTATATGTATCTTCTATGTTTGATTCCCAAACATAAGCACCTTCGTGAGTAAGAACCAATTCAACTAGGTTCAAACCAGAACCAGATTTTAATTGCTCCGCTGTATAACCTGCTAACAATGAATTATCATATTGAATTATTCTTAATGGTGTATAAGGATCTTGACCATCATCTTTTACAGGTTCAGTCATAATATTGATAGAATCAATATACAAATAACCAGATGAATTCATTGATTTTATATAAACATTATCTGCAACTCTGTTTTCAAAGTCTATATCCATTGCAACATAAGTTTTATTGATACCATCTTTATCAGTAACAAGATTTGTAAATTGATAAATATCACAAGTATCATTTCCAGCTCCTGCTCCAGCATTTCCAGCTCCCGCATCAGCATTGCCACCGGCATTACCAGCGTCTGCTTTTAATTTACCGTCCAAGAAATCAGATAATTCACGACTTGTTAAATTGATGTATGAATTAGTGAATTTATAGATTGTAGTACCTGCATAATTATGAAGAGCTCTTTTATTAGGGCTTGTTCCGTCCGCAGTCAATCTTACTTCTGCATTTTCAAACATAATTGTATTTGTTTTGTCATTTTCAATATTATTTGCTAATTCATATTTAACATATTTTGCGTTTGCAACACCATTACCGAACTTTGCAACAGCACCCTCTCCAATAAAGTTTAAAACACCAATAGCATCTGGAGTAGTACCATTTGTAGTAATTTTAGCTACTTCATTAGCAGAGTACATAATGTTTATAAATTCAACGTTGTTTCCTAGATATACTCCAGTGTAATCAATTGTGTCACCAGCTATTTTCACTTTACCGCTATTGATATATTTTTCGCCTCCAAATATAGCTCCACCATATAATACATCAAGTACTGCGTTATTATTTTGTTCATAAATACCTTTGAATACAGATTGATCACTTGCGATTGTAATATTTATACCGTTATTTATGAATTTAGCAGTTGCAGAATCACCTGAAATAAAGTTATCATTAACAAGTTGCAAATCGTTTGATTTAATATTATTTTCATTGATATATGTAATACCGTTTAAAACAAATTTTGCACTGTCAATAAGTTCAATTTCTGAACCCTCGTGGATAACATCATTTTTATCGAAATTAACTACTTCATAACCAGTTATAAGTAATTTAGCGTCCTTATTAATAGTAACCTTTACTTCGTCAACTAAATCATTTCTTTCAGCAGTTGAAGTTGAAGCATTTTTAACAACAAATACACCGCTATTCAAGTTCAAATAACCGCCTCTAGAAGTTGATGAGAAGTAACCGTTCAAATTTAATTTAGCAGCATTAGCTGCGTCATTACCTGCGTCATTACCTGCACCACCATTACCTGTGCCATTAGCTGCATCATTACCATAGAAGTTGAAAACACCACCATCAAGAGTAATTTTACCATCTTTATCCCAAGTATCGCCACCATTCACCATATCCAATGTGATTGATGCAGGTGAGATATCTCTTGTTATAACACCTTCACCATCAGTATTTTCAGCTTCAATACTAGAAATAATAAGTTGACCGTTTGCAGACACTTTTATAACAATATCATCATCAATATCGCCATACAAGGTTGCCTTACCTGTAAAGTAAGTAGTACCCATACCCTTAATATTCATAAGAGAATCATTTGTACCAGCGAACTGAATTGTAGCGTTGTTAACAATATCTTCATTGAATTCGTTAACATTTGTAGTTATAAATGTTACGTTTTCATCAGCTATAGTAAAGTTTTGTGGTAACAAAGCTGTCAAAACAGTGTTTGCAGGAGCATTTTTAGCTTTAACTTCGTTTGTAACAACTGTATTAAATTCATTAGTACCAGAAGTAAGCATTATACCTGTGTTATACAAAGTGTTACCGTATTCAGCAGCATCAAATGTCACATTCTTAAGTATCAATGTACCAAGAATGTTGCTTATTGCACGTTGTTCGTTATCTGCTAATGTTACACTATTCAACGTAACAATTGAATCAGCATTATTAATATACAATACAGAAGCACCTGACGCTGCGATTACACCAGCGTTTTGGATTGTAACATTATTAATATTCAATGTAACAGGATTTGGAGTTACGTTGCCATCTTTATCTGTAACGTCTGTAATATTAAACATTGAGTGTCCAGCCGAATCACCTTTAGTATCAATATACTGACCGTCAATTACGCTATCTCTGTTGATATTACCTTGAATTGTTAAAGTACCAGCTGATACAACTCCAACATCTGAAATTAAACTATAGGTTTGATTTACAGACTCATCAAATACAAAACGTCTTTCTAACTGACTTTCATAAGTACTGATTGCAGAAAGTGTGTCTTGTTGTTCGTTATAAATTTTAATACTATCGTGATATGTAACTTTTGTTGCTACATCAATACCTTTTTTACCAATGAATGATGAATTGTAAACAATTGGCTCAGTTTCATCGATTTTATAATTCCAAGTGTAACCAGATTGTTCACTTGTTAATTTATCACTCAATTCAAGATAGAAATTACTGCTACCATTAACAATAATTTGATAAACACCTTGTTGAGATGGGTCGAATTTCACAAGGTTAATACCAGAGATTGTAACAACACCTGTTGCTTCACCACCAGCTGCAATTTCAATCTTATCAGATGCACCAGAAACAAGATCAATATCTACATTGATTTCTGAATTATTAAAGTTAACTTTTGAGAATTTATATGTTGTATACGCAGCAGACTCAGTGTTTTCCATAAAGTTCAACAATGAATCAGTGAATGTATAAGCATTCTTTCCTGTATAATCAGTGTTTGCAAAGTTAACTTGAACCTTGCTAAATACAATATTATTATATATTCTTTCAGTAGTAATACTTGGTGATGATGCAATTGAATACAATGTATAAGTAACAGGGAATCTATCTGCATCAGTCAATGTTGTTGGGTCAGCGTCAGGATTTGGACCTTGAATTTGGTTTTCATCATAAGTGAATGTTGCGGTTGCACCTGACTTGAAGAATGTTAACAAGTTGTTATCAATTGTTCCACCTTGAGTAGACATTGAATAATGAGTATATTTTGCATCATTTCCAAGATATACTTTACTATAATTGATTGTATTTGCATAAACATCTAAAGATGATGCCTCATCAATATATTTTACACCACTAAACATAGTACCTTGACTTGTTATAGTTTTAGGGTCGTTAGGGTCAGAATCATAACCAACAATCAATTTTGAAGAAGCACCATATTGATAATATGTACCAGCAAATCCTGCTTCATCAGATATAATTTTAATTGTTAAACCGTCATCATATTGAGAACGACCGTTATACAAGATTGCAGAGTCAGAACCAGTGATTTGAGAATTGTTCAAAGTTAATGTTGTCAAATCATCATCCTTAGCAGCGTCTTTTAAACCTCTGCGAAGAGATACAACACCGCCGTTTATAATGTTTATACTACCTAAATTATCTGCTTTATCGTTTATAAAACTATCACCAGAACCGAGTACTAAACCGTAGTTTACTTCGGGATTGTCTGGATTTTCAGTTACTGTGTTGTTATCAACAACTAAGCTACCAGAAACATCAATATTTATATAATCAGAAATTTTTGCATTTTCACCTCTAAGTGTCAATGTTGCACCCTTAGAAATAGAAATAGTTCCAGAATTTGAAGAAATCAAACCATATACAAACATACGACCTGCTTTTAATAGAATTCTAGAACCCAAATTCATAGCAAGTTCTGCACCAGTATCTATAGCAATCTGAGCATTTTCATTATCGTTTATTATTGTTGAACGCAAATCAGAGTATGAATCAGATTGGAATGTAATTCTACCTGTTGAAGTGTTCGTAATATATGAAGAGAATATATTTTGATTATTCTCTGTTGATTTGATATAAATAGTACCGCCATCATTGATAATATTATTAGCAATTTGGTCATTTGTTGCGGCATTAAATATAACGTTTATCATAGTCAATGTGCTTGAGTTATAAATAGCAGCAGCAGTTGCATTTTCTATACCAGCGTTAGCATCAATATTTACAACACCCTCGTTGTTTGTAAAAATAACGTTTGTCAATGTAACATTTGAATTTGCACCAGTAATATACAAAACAGATGCTTTATCAGAATTATCTGTTCCATCACCCAAATCTGCATTCTTAATAGTTACATCAGAAATATTCAATATAGTTGCAGCATTTGTAACTTGAAACATAGTGTAACCTTTGTTTTTATCTGGATCACCACCAGGTTCTTTGTTTGCACCACCGTCAATTATACTTGATTTACTGTTTATACCAACAATATTAAGTTGTTTTTTTGTTACACCTAAATTGTCAATAAGTTCATACACTCTATCATCAGTAATAACTGTATCTTCTGGATCATCAGCTGTTCTAAAATTAAAATATTTAATATCACAATATTCATAAACGTTAACAGCACGCAATGTATCTTCTTGCTTACTTGTTAATTTAACAGAATCATCTTTTCCATCATTATTGCTATCAAAAGTTGCAAGTGTTTTTGTACCCATAAATGTATCATAACTAACTTGAGCATTAGCGTCAGTAATATAAGAACTTACTGAATAAGTCCATTTGATATCATTAGGGTCATTTGCAATCTTAATCTTATAAGATGCAGCACCAGCTCCAGACAAGATTTGAATTACACGACTTGTTTGGTCAGAAATTTTTGATGGTTCTGTTATATTGAAATAAATATTCATTTCTTTTTCAACAGGATCACCCTTATCATCTGTTAATTCCCCTGACAATTGAATTTTATCAGAAACACTATAAATATCAGTAGTTGCTAAATCTAAGTCTAATTTAATAACTGTGGTCGCATCAACATCTAGATATGCAAATGAATAAGTATTAAAATCAGAAATGTTTGGAGCAACATCTTTAAACACTTCTTTTTCATTTAACAAGTTAATTTCAGTATTAATAAACTTATATGTTGTAGCACCCGCTGCGTTTTCACCGAATGAGAAATTGTTATTTAAAACGTTGAAACCTAATCGAGCATTTGTAACATACTTATCTGAACCAATAGAAACTGTGTTACTACTATTATTATTAATTGGATACAACATAAAGTATATATTTTCATCTACAACGTTTGTATTGAAATAGAAGTTAGCTGTAGCATTTGAAGCCCCAGATACAAATTTAAAGATATTTGAATCAATGACACCCCCTAATGCACCAACACTAAGCTTAACACCAGAATATAAGTCAATATTGCTAACTGTTTCATTATTTTCTAACGCACTTGAGCAGATGATATCAACAGTACCACCTTTAATAGATTTTTTAGCTACACTAACTGTTGTAACACCGTCAGCACCAGTTTCTTTTTTATAACCCCAGAACGAACCTGTTGCATAAATTGTAGTTGAAGCGTTGTTACCCTCTTGAATATATTCACCAAAGAAACCTGATTTCTGTGAATTTGCAATAGATATTGAAGAATCAATATTCTTAAAGATAGAAGTTTCATCACCATACAAGATTTGAGTTGCAAATCTGAATTGCGAATTATCTTTATCAGTAGGGTCAATTGGTGTCATAATCAAAGTTGAATTATGAAGTGAGATTGTACCGTCATTCCAAGAATCAGCACCGTCTGCAACTTTACCAATGTTTATATACATAGCAACTTCTTCATCGTGGTGATTGTAAACTTCTAATACACTATCAGCACGATTCAAATTTAATACGACAGCTTCAGCGATTGTATCAAGTTCTGTTACATAAAGAGTTGCACCTTGAGTTACACCAATATTGATTGTACCAGAATCAAAATCTAATGAACCTCTTTCAAACTGCATGCCGTCTTTGCCATATATAGGACGAGGAGTTGTTAAAGTCGGTGCAACATCATAATTCAATATTGTCAATGCAGAATTTTCTGATTTACTGCTAAGAACACCACCCGCTTCAAAGATATCATTGTTATCAAGATTTAATGTACCGCCATCTAATGATAATTCAGCACCATTTCTTATTGTAACTATTTGGTTTGAAGCGATTGAAGCACCTTTACCAATAATTAAACTTGCACCTGATAAGATATCTAAAGTACCATTACCTTTTGTAGCAGCCAAAGATATTGGATTCTTTTCATCAAGAGCTGCAAATCTATTGCCTTTACCTACAAAAATCATTGTTCCGTTGTTTGTTATGCTTGAATAGAAACTTGAAACTTCGGATTTAAACAAACCTGCGTTAAATACAGAAACATCAAATTCTGATTGTTTTGCATAAATACCTTGAACAACATTACCACTTGCGTCTTTTTGGTTCGCAGAGTTATTAACACTATTAATATTCTTTGTAGGGTCAGTTGGAGCAACAAATGTTACAGAGTTAAGCTCTACATAACCTGCGTTGTTTAAAATAGCATTACCAAGGTTATCTAATAATGTAACTTTATTCATTTTAACAACAGCCTTTTCATCTTCCAATGAAATAACTGAACCCAAACCTGAATAAATACCTACATTTTGGATAGTAACATTACTTATATCCAATACAATTTTTCTGTTTGGATTATCTGTATCTTTAGCAATATGGAACAACGCATAATTTCCAACAACGTCGTCACCACCATCAACATGAGTAACATAAGAACCATCTATTCTATCATATTGTGCGTCGTTACCTTTGATATATAATGTACCATTTGGAAGTGGGGAATCACTTTTTACATCACTTGATAAATGATAAACTTTTTCTCTCGCAGCACCATTAAATGTGAAATTTCTAACATTTGATGTATTATCAGCAGACTTAGAAACATATTTCAAGATTGCTAACAAAGTATCATCTTTTTGTTCAGAGATAATAAGTTTGTTGCCCAAAACATCTGCTGATTTTCTACCAATATATTCATCATAGTTTACAGAATCTTGTTGTATTTGGTATTTCCAATTACTGTCTTCTTTTGTACTTTTAGATAATGCAAGTTTAATATTACTTTCTGTATTGATTATTATATATTCACCTGTTTTAATGAAATCAGTATTAGCAACCAACCAATTAATACCCAAGGTAATTGTACCAGTTGAAGCTGCATCTACATCAAACTTATCCCAAGCAATAGCGCCATCTTCAAACTGGAAGTCAATTTTATATTCAGAAGCTGCATCAGAAGTAACTTTGCCCAAATTCAAAATAGTAAAATCAGGTATTCCATCATCTTGCATATTGATTACAGAGTTAATAATTGATGTAGTAACACCCTTAGCTATTGAAAGTGTTTTCGAAGCATTATTAATAATCATATTCTTCAAATTCAAATTACCACTATTAACTGTCAATGTTGAATATGCTGAATTATGACTTGTGTTTAATAAATCACTTTGTTCAACACTATCACCAAGTTCAATATTATTTTTACCAGAACCGTCAAAAGTAAGTGATACAGTGTTTGAAGAGATGTTTGAATTAATTATTTTGTTATAAATATTAATCTTAGATGTATTTGCCATACCAATAACGGTAATTTGTGATTTTTCATCAGCATTATAAGTAACTTCTGTTACATCACCAATATTGTCAGGAACAATACCGGATTCAATAATATCGTATATATTAATAATACCATTTGCAGACTCTGCGTTCATAGTAAGTCCTGCACCATTTGCTAAGAAAATAGCGTTATAAACTTTTTCAGAAGCACTTTGAGTATAGTTTCCACGAATAGTTACTTCTGATTTATTAGCGTTAGCACTCAATGTAAAATTTAGAGTAGTAAAGATTGCACCACCAAGAGCCTTATTAATATTACTTACTGTAGTAGCATAGTTTCCAACAAAATCAGATACAATAGTTAAATAATTAGTATTTTCAGGAACTGCATTTCCACCTTCCATATAGATTGCACCACCTAAAGAAGAAGAAGTGTTAGAAGAAAGGTAGTTGTTTTTAAAATCAGCTCTTAAAACTTTGTTACCATTGTTTACAACTGTATTAACTAAGCTTAAAGCAGAACCTTTTAATGTAGAAGTACCATTTATAATTTTGTTAGCATTAAACGTATTGATATTTGTAGGTGCACCAAACGATACAGCAGCATTTTGAATAGACAAACCACCAGCTTTGTTATCGTGAATATTTACACCATTAACAATAATTTGTCCACCATTTGCAGAAATTGCTGGATTGTTACCCAAAGATGCGTTTGACAAATTGATACTTGTCAATGTAATAATATTGTCACCAGCAAGAGCTAAGTTTGTATATTCATACTTACCTCTAAATGTTACACCTAATTTATTACCAACTACAGCTGCAGCACTATTCACAGTAACATAAGCGTTTGTTATACCGCTAACAAAGTTAACAGTACCAACCCCTGATATATCAACATTATATTGATTTTCATAATAAACAGCACCACCAGCTATTCTACCACCTGTGATTGCATCACCAAAATTGATAGTACCACCGTTATCAACAACAAGATTAATTGTAGGTGAAGAACCTGCTGTTGCAGCAACAAATATCGCATTTGCAACTTGAGAGTTATCAGCACCACGAACATAGTTTCCAGTAAAATCAGTAGTAAATTTTTTATTATCAGCTTTAATCGTAATATCACCTGCTGTATAAATCGCACCACCAACACCAATTCCGCTACCATAAGAAACATAGTTTCCAATGAATTTAACGTTTGTTAATGTTAAAACCGCATCAGTGTTGTTTGATTTATAAATTGCACCACCATAACCAGAACTTGTTGAAGTGATGTAGTTGTTGGTAAAACTTGTATTAGAAATTTCAACAGTACCAATATTATGATAAATTGCACCACCATATTCTAATTTAGAACCAGATGACATGATGATTGCGTTATTAATAGTCAATTTTGAATCAGTACCTGCTAATGAGTTGTTCATATTAACAACTGAACCATAAGTTGTTGTAGACAATGCATTTTTAATCGTCATATCTTTAATCAACAAATCTTGTTTGTTTGCAGCGTCTGAACCGAATTTAAACATAGAATGAGAGTTTGCATCAATAATATAATTAGTTTTTTGACCACCCTCAAGACCTAACAATTGAAGTTTACCATACATTTCACGCAAATCAACACGCATTGTATAAATTTCTTCTGTTTTTTTGTTATCATATTTGAATTTCTTAACATCATTTGTATTATAAACGTTTAATTCATCAAGCAAATCTTGATAGTTTTTGATAGAACAAACAAGATAATAATACATATAATCACCGTTTTGTCTATTACTAATTGAATATTCATATTCATCTGCCCAAACAGAATTCCAGAACACTTCAGAACTTACACCGCCAGTTGCAGTTCTATCAGTAATATCAGGTGATATTGTCAACTTAAATTTATTTGTTTTAGTTGAATCAGCACCATTATAAATGGATAAAACAAGAATTTCTGCACCGTCAAGAGCTTGTGCAGGAATATTCTGAAGGGCTATATCAGAAATATTAATAGTTTGAGTCTTTGTATAATCTGTACTATTAATCCATAACTGGTCAGCACTCTTAGCAGTTAAATCCATATCAATAGTCAAGTTCATAATACTAGTTTTGCCACCAATTGTTAAATAATTAAATGTATAATGACCGCTTTCATTCAAATCATCTTGTAATTTTAAAGTTACGTTTTCGAAATTATATTTACCTGTGTCAAATTCATAACTAGTCGCTGTATCAGCTTTTTTAGGAGAAACCATTGCATTTTTAATTGTCAATAAGTTTGTATTGTTTCTCATTCCAATACTATATAAATCATAATTAGTTGTATCAACACCAGTACCAGTGAATGTAGCAGTTGAGTTGGTACCATTATAAGAAATAACATCACTATTGATTGTACCACTTGTAAGTGTTGCTTCTAAATCTGCATAATTCATCAACACAATACCTGATAAATCAACTAAATCACCTGTGATTGTCGCAGTTGCATGTTTTGTTGCAGTGCCCTCAAATTTTTTGTATCCACCAAACAACGCACCAGTAGATGAAGTCAATGAACCTTGATATTGATAATATGTAGCTAAAAATCCAGACAAAGTATTAGCATCATTCAAGATAATATCTACACCCATGTTTTTGAAAGTAGAAGTTTCATCTGCACTAGCCAATCTAGAAGAAACTAATCTTAAAGCAACACCTGAGTTATCAGAATATTCAAAACTACTACCACCTGACAAAGTAATTTTACCTTCCCAAGTGTCTTCATTATTTAATTTTAACGTACTAGAACCATCTTCAAGATGTAATTCCCCGAGAATTTGCCATTTTAAACTATTACCAGTTGTTGATTCAATAACTTTTGAATTTGTACCTGTAAGTGTCATTACAGCACCGTTTGCAATCATTATGTTTGAATTACCTTTTGCATTCAAAGTTCCTGATAAGATACCGTTTGCACCAGATGCCAAATCAATAGTACCATCAGTAAGATTCAACTCACCGATTGTTAATTCACCGCCACTAGAAACACTAGTAGTTCTATTAGCAATATTTACAGCTTCATCAAAATATGTTTTACCCTTGTCAGCTGTAGTTATCGTATTAAGAATATCAGCATAAGAAATATGTAATTCACCTGCGTTATTAATAGTATTATTTAGTTGAGTATTTCTAGTTGGAGCAGTAGCATTTATTCTCATAATAGCATTTTTTTTGTTTTCAATGTTAGATTTGATTTCTTGAACATTATTGATAATAACTTCACCACCAGTGTTTTCTATAGAAGTATGAATACCACCGTCATTTGTACCAATAATAGAACCATCACTTGCAGATATAGTTAAAATTCCACCCTCATTTTTGATATTAGTGTAAATCTTAGCCAAACCATTAATATTCATTGTACCTTTGTTATACAAAGCATTTTCATATATACTACTATATTCAAATATAGGAGCAGTTAATGTAACAGTACCTCCTTTATTATATATAGAATAACCCTCATTCTCTTGGAAAATAACATTATTCAAATATACAATACCTTTTGATATATCAAAAACTGAACCATTTGTACTTTTCTTAGCACCTTTGAAAGTCACGTTTTGTACATTTATTCTTGCAGTTTCTGAATTAAGAACAAACATTGAATAAGCGTGACCAGCGTCAAACCCTACATTTGATTTAGGATTATTCATATTTATACTAAGTGTGCCGTCTGCTGTAACACCAGTATCTTCACGTAATGTATAAATATCGTTATTATTATCAAAATTAAAAAATCTATCAACGCCATCAGCCTGATTAATAGCTGCTAATACATCTCTTAATACAACTTCAACAGTAACGCCAAGGGTTCTACCAGCTGCATTAATATATTTTGAAATAGTTTGAGTACCAACAGAACTACTGTTGGTTACTATTTTTGAAGTGCCAAGACCAAAATTTGATGACCCTAAAACACTAGCATCAATGTCTAACAACACAGAACCGTTTGTTATTGCTGAACCACTAACTACTTCATAATTATGTTCGAAATCTGTAATAATATTACCTATAATATTTAGCTCTGTTAAAGTTAAATCACCTGAACCAGAATTAATAACTAAATTATCAACCTCTGCAGGATCTAATTTTAAATCCATTTTTACTTTTGCATTAGTAAATTCAACGTCATTAAAAGTATACGACTGTATATTATTGTCTATTAAATTTATATTTGAATTGTCAAATGTATACTTGTTATTAATATATGAAGTATTTTTCAATGATACAGTAGAATTCTTTAAAGTAAGCGTACCTAAAGCATTAATATCATACAATTGATATGCCGTTGCACCATTATTATTATCTAATATTATAATATTATTATTAGATGATGCAGTATTAATTAAATTAGTATTTTGAGCACCAATAACACCACCATTTGCAGTTGTTATAGTTAAAGTTTCGTCAGAAAGTGTGTAACGTCCTAGTTTTGCAGACGCTACATCATTAGCAGAAACAGAAGCGGTACCTGAAATTAAATTCAAGTTTATTGTATCAGCTATGTTATTAATAGTTATATCGTTACCAGTTGATTTAAGTATACCACTACCAGTAATATTATTTAAAGTAACACTACCATCAGCCGTTGAATTCGCATCAAAAGTTAGAGTATTACCTGATGCTATATCAATAACAGCCGTATCAGTTAAAGTATAATTTTGTATCCAAGTTAAGTTACGCTCCAACCCTAGAGTACCATTAATTTGTAATAATAAAGTATCACCAAGACTAGAACCTGATTTTAAATTCAATCTAGATTGTTCATTTACTACAAGTGTTGAATCATCAGTAGTTTTTATATCACCATATAAACTTAATATTGCAGAATCAGAATTTGAGTTACCTACAGTCATAGAAGTACTTGTACCCAATAAAATTTCTGAGTGTACAGAAGACTCTGCACCGGTAAATATTAAACTTGTATTATCTGCTAACCATATTGAATCAGTTGTATGAGAAGCATCACCAAACTGAGAACCTGATATAGATATATTGTTTGTTCTATTTTGAGTATTTGTAGAATAAATTGCACCACCGTTTATAGCACTATTACCAATGAACTTTGAATTAGATATAACAGCATTTGTCACATCTCTTAAGTATAATGCACCACCAAAAGCGTTTGTAGATTTATTATTATTAAACTTTGTATTTGAAATAGCAAGAATTCTAACTCCGTCCGCAACTATAGCACCACCACTACCCGTTGCAGAGTTGTCTTTAAAAAGTACATTTTCAATGGTTGGACGAGAACTTCCTGAGAAAACTAAAACCCCTCCATTAACTACACCACCAGAAGCGTTTTCAGCTTTGTTTCCAACAAAATTTGAATTTGTAACAGACAATGTTCCAGAAGAAACATTCATTACAGAACCTGCTTGACTAGATTTAAGATTACCAACGTATGTATTTATAATATTACCATAAGAAGTTGCTCTAGCAGGCATTTCTAATTTATAATAAATACCATTGTAAACAAAATCAGCATCATCAGCAGAACCAACTTGAGTGCTGTTAGAAATTGAAGTCATGCCCTCAAAATTTGTACCAGTAGGATTAAAATAATAAGTAACACCACCAATAGTAATAGAGCAAGAGCCAGCAGAAGAAGAAGTAGATAGAGTAATAGGTGCGGCAAAAACTTCGGTACTAATGCTAATACCGAATAACATAGCTAGTAATATTATATATTTAATAAAGGTTTTTTTAATGTTATATTCCATACGTCCGCATTAAATTAACAAACCTTATGAGCATATCTCGTAGCGTCCTACAGATATGTTCCATAACATAAGATAAATTAAATTTTAGTCCTCAAAACTCTATACTATACTTTATATTTATATTATAATTTATAGTCTAGCAAATTTCAACCATGTTAACACTTCTTTACCTTTTAAAATAAAAAAATCACCTAAAAAGGTGATTTTTTTAGGTAAGCTAGCCACTCCTCAAGCCCCAGCGACGATTTACGTCAGTCATTAAAAATGATTACTTCGTATAAGTAACTAACTTACATTGACATAATAACATTGTTTTTATAGTTTCGTATCACCCTTAAGAATTATTTATAATAATTTTTAATAGCGAAATTGAGCTATTTTTTTCTAGTATTTAAGGGTGAAGTTTTTGGGTAGAGTTTATAGGGATTCCCGCCTGTCATCCAGAGGAAAGGAAACAATATTATAAAAATTTGCCGAAGGCTCCCCCTGAACACACAAAACTGTTGATTTATGGATTGCCACGTCATTCCGTTGTTTTGGATTATTCGGCGCATGAGCGGACAGTGCAACTGCTTCGCATTTTGCACCCGCTCCGCAAGCAAAAACGTAGTTTTGCTCAACCTTACGGGCTGGGTCACTTTGTGACACGGCGCCCCCTCTCACAAAACAATACTTAATTGTTTTGTTCGGCAGAGTCGAAAATCCGTTCCTCGCAATGACGTATTAAAAATTAACACCAAACCTCCAACAAAAAAAAAGAGAAAACACTTACGCATTTTCTCTTTTCTTAAATCAATGTTTAAAAAACTACTTAGTAGCTTTTTTGATTGTTTCAGTAATATCAGTACCACCGAATAATACAGCACCTTTAACTAATACTAAAGAATAACCATCAGCTTGTGCTTGTTTAGAGATAGCAGTACCGATTTTTGCATCGATTTTAGCTGATTCTTTGTAAAGTTCATCTCTTTGAGTTTCAACTTTCTTTTGTAATTCTTTATTGTATTTTTGAGTCAAAGTTTCTTTTTGAGCATCTGTAGATTGTTTTTCAACGTCAGCTCTTGCACTTTCAACCCATGCTTTTAAATCTGCTGATTTCTTTTCTTGTTTTTCTTTTAATGCTTTTACTTGACTGTTGTTGTTGATAACTTGTGCAACATCAACAACTGCTACAGATGTAACTGTAGTTGCATTTGTCATAGCTGAATTGCTGATACCTACGCCTAAGCCTAATGCTAAAGCAGCAACTGATAAAACTTTTAATTGGTTTTTCATAGTATACTATCCTTTCTTCATACTCTCTCTGTAGTTTACTATCTATAGTATAACATCATTATACACATACAAAAAAAAAAGGCAAGTCTATTACAAACATACCTTTTTTATTTACTTATAATAATTTGAATTATTTTTTAATTATTGATACTAATTTTTTGATAGGCTTTGTAAGTTTACCTATCATCATTTTTCTTGATTCTTTCGCAAGATCAGTAACCTTACCATCTGCATCAACTTGAATATGGTTTACTGAAAATGTATTTGGATTAATAGTTTCATAAACCCTTGTTCCATCTGATGTTGCTTTATATGACGTAATATTATTATAAACCGTTCCACCTAATTTTTTTGAAACAGTTTCATTATATGATTTTACTGTTGATACAACCTTTCCATCTTCAACATATACTGAATATGATGAATGTGGTGTATCTAAATATGCTACTGATTTAACCTTTGTATCAGGTAAATCTGTATAATTCTTTGTATCTACAGAATTTATATTCTTAAATTGTTTATCTGCAACTGTAACAGTTGTTGGCTTATCAAAATATTGTGTTGCACTTGATACTAATTCCGGCATACTAACCTCCTAATAAACATGGGTTACACCCTATATAAAACCAGTAAAATTATTTTTTGCTATTTTTATTGTAAAAAATACGATAATTATTGGAAATTTTTAACATTTCGTAAAGATAATGTTTTCTAAAACATAATCTTTAACAAATATAATAGATAATTAAAAAAAGAGGCGATTGCGTTTTACGAAACCGCCTCTTTTATTTATTGTTTTCAACAAACTAGTTGTTGTAATAATCTCTAACAACGCCTTCGAATGCATCGATATAGATTTGACGCATATCACTCATAATAGGATATACTGGGTTAGCACCTGTACATTGGTCGTCAAATGCTAATTCAACCATTTCATCTAATTTTGCATAGAAGTCTTCTTCAGAAATACCAAAGTCCTTAATAGAATTTGGTAATTGAATATCCTTCATCAATTCGTCGATTGCATTAATCAATCTTTGAGTCTTATCAGCATCTGAAGAACCACCCAAACCAAGTTCATCAGCTATTTGAGCATATCTCTTAACTGCACATGGGAACTTGTATTGAGGGAATGTTGCTTGTTTCTTAGGACAATCAGTTGCGTTATATTTGATAACTTGTCTGATTAATAATGCGTTAGCAACACCGTGTGGTACATGGAACATAGCACCAAGTTTGTGAGCCATTGAGTGACACAATCCTAAGAATGAGTTAGCGAATGCCATACCAGCGATTGTTGCAGCATAGTGCATTTTTTCCCTAGCGATAGGATCATTAGCACCTTCGTTGTAACTTCTTCTTAAGTATCTGAATACTAATTTACATGCTTCTAATGCGTTTGAGTTTGTAAAGTTTGTAGCCATACAAGAAACATAAGCTTCAATAGCGTGAACTAAAGCATCGATACCTGATGAAGATGTCAAACCTTTTGGCATAGAGTCAACGAAGTTAGGGTCAACAATAGCCATAGATGGTGTCAACGCATAATCAGCGATTGCATATTTTACGCCTTCTTTATCATCTGTGATGATTGAGAATGGAGTAACTTCTGAACCAGTACCTGATGTAGTTGGGATAGCAACCATTTTTGCTTTCTTACCTAGTTCAGGTAATTGACAAATTCTCTTTCTGATATCCATAAATCTCATTGAAATATCAGAGAAGTTTGTATCAGGTTGTTCATAACGTAACCAAAGAATTTTAGCTGCGTCCATTGGAGAACCACCACCAAGTGCAATAATTGCATCTGGTTCAAATGGTTTCAAGATAGCATAAGCTTCTTCAATAGTAGACAATGTTGGGTCTGGTTTAACATCAAAGAATACTTCGTGGTCAATACCCATTTCGTCTAAAACATTAGTAATCTTATTAGCCATGCCTGAGTTGAACAAGAATCTATCAGTAACGATAAATGCTCTCTTACAGCCTGCTAATTCTCTCAAAGCTAAGTCAGTAGCACCACGTTTGAAGTAAACTTTTTGAGGAACCTTAAACCATAACATATTTTCTCTCCTTTCTGCAACTCTCTTGTAGTTTAACAAATCACGAACTCCAACGTTTCCAGAAACAGAGTTGTTACCCCAAGAGCCACAACCTAGAGTCAATGATGGTTCCATACGGAAGTTATACAAATCACCGATACCACCTTGTGAAGAAGGTTGATTAATCAACACTCTACAAGCAGGCATTTTTTGAGCGTAAGCATCAATTCTATCTTTCTTACGATCATCTGTATATAATACAGCAGTGTGACCTGCACCACCCTTAGAAACAAGAGTATATGCTTTTTCGGCTGCATCTTCAAATGATGATGCTTTATACATAGCCAAAATTGGAGATAATTTTTCACGAGAGAATGGATCTTCCCAATTTACTTCTGGTCTTTGACCAACCAAAACTTTAGCGTTTTGAGGAACACTAAAACCAGCCAATTCAGCGATAGTGTGAGCTGATTGACCAACGATTTTAGGGTGAGCAGTACCTCTTTGAGGATCGATGAATGGAAGTGCAATAAGTTTGTTCATTTCATCTTCGCTCATCAAGTAAGCACCACGTTTTTCTAATTCAGCTTTAACAGCGTCATAAATACTGTCAACAACAACGATTGATTGTTCAGATGCACAAATCATACCGTTATCGAAAGTTTTTGACATAAGAACTGATGAAACAGCCATTTCGATATCAGCAGTTTCGTCAATTACAGCAGATGTGTTACCAGGGCCAACACCTAATGCTGGGTTACCTGATGAATAAGCTGCGTTAACCATACCAGGACCACCTGTAGCTAAGATACAAGCGATGTCGTTGTGTTTCATCAACTGACCTGATAATTCAATAGAAGCAACATCAATCCAACCAATGATATCTTCAGGAGCACCTGCAGCAACTGCTGCATCTAGAACAACTTTTGCAGCTGCAATTGTTGATTTTTGAGCTCTTGGGTGTGGTGAAAAGATGATACCGTTTCTTGTTTTCAAAGCAATCAATGATTTGAAGATTGCTGTTGAAGTAGGGTTAGTTGTAGGTACGATACCTGCTAACACACCCAAAGGTTCAGCAACGATTTTAACACCGTTTTCCTTATCGTTATCAATAATTCCACAAGTTTTTGTGTTTTTGTGTTTGTTATAAATGTATTCAGCAGCGAAGTGGTTCTTCATGATTTTATCTTCAAGAACACCCATGCCTGTTTCTTCAACAGCCATTTTTGCTAATGGAATACGTGCTTTATCAGCAGCTGTAGCGGCAGCTTTAAAAATTTTATCTACTTGTTCTTGAGAATAAGTAGCGAAAATTCTTTGAGCTTTGTTAACTTTTTGAATCAATAATTCCAATGATTCTGCACTGTCAACTAAAGTACCTACTGCTAAGTCTTTTTCTAGTTTTTCAACATTTGAACTTTCAGTCTTTGGCATTTTTTTCTCCTTTTTTATGTAATGAAATATTTGTTTTAAATCCATAATTTTATGTCCATAGTAGTTATTTTGTGTAATTTATACACTAATATTATAAAACAAAAAAACTGTTGTCAAAGCAATTTTAGTAGAAAATAACAAGTCTTTAGATAATATTAATATCTATTAAAATCGAGTGGATTATATATTTTTTATTCATGATATTAGCTTGATATATTAATTTATATTGTAACCATTACACCACACACAATATAAAATATGAACAAAATAATTTTTGCTAATCTCCTCTAAAAAGATGAGTTTTTGATAAGTTTTGTAATGTTTTTTCAAATAATGACGTAAACAATAATATGAAAGCCAAATGGTTTTCATACCTCCTCCCCAAGTCTAGTAGCCGCTCTGAAAAAAGACGGCTTTTTTTTGTTTTTAGAATATTATATACATTTATTGAGTAAGTATGCCTAAATACAAAATATTGAAACGAATTCAACACTTACGCATTTATATATTTCTATCCCTCAAGTGACAACTTATGTTCGCGTCTTTGTTTGGCAATAATTTCTGCTGTCATATCTTTTATGAGTTCTTTTTTTTCATCAAACATGAAAAATGGTGCATCGTCATAGGGTTCATCATCACTGAATTTTATATTTTTTTCATACATCTTTTCTCTAAATTTTACCTCATCAGAAAATGCATTACGTTCTGTTTCCATACAATGACGTAGGTCTTGAAGACAGTCTACGTGAGTTCTTTCAGGACGTTGTTTTAAGAAACTATTTATTGCCTTACGAGTATTTTTCAACTCTTTTTCTTTTGATTTTGGAGATAAATCATCTACATCATGATAAACTTTATCTAACAAATTATTATACGCACGACCACCTGATCTATCAATTGTCATTTTATTAACTCTTGCAGAGCATTTAGGGTTACATAAATTATCTAAAACATGCCTGCACTCGTGAAAAACTGTATCTAAATTTTCAGTTGATATTTTACCATCTTTCATTGGAATTTCAATTGTTTGACCTATTAAAGTACCGTCATCAGCTTCAATCATATCAGAACAACCTTCGACATCTTCTTCATCAGATTCAAAAGGAATTATATCTATTCTTTTTTGTTCAGGAATGGTTTCCTTTAAACTTTTTTCAAACACATCTACAGATAGTTCGTTATTTTTTATATGAGGTTCTATTTTTTCATAAATTTGTTCATTAAGACGTTCAGCAAAACGTCTTCTGTCTTCAACAGAGCCTTTTACGATATCGTATGAAAATTTTATGTTGGGTGATACAGATAAATCCATACTTATAAAAAGCATATAAAAATATTTTTTGCCAATACCTATTCAATCAATTAAAAACAAAGATTTTTGTATATTATAAGCAATTTATTTTCTAAATTGAAATAAAAACATTTATAACAATACTTTATTTCAATTTCAGTTGCAAAATTGAAATAAAGATGCCATAATGCGTGGCGGTAGACCTTGCAAAGTTTGTGGTGGGGGATAATAACAAGTACTGTTGTTATAGACTTGACAAAAATGGGAAAATAATAAATAATAAAAATACAGGGTGACACCTTGAGAAAGTGTCAAGTACTCTGAAGAAAGTCTAACGGCTCTTATCTTTTACGGTAAGTGCCGTTTCTTGTTATGAACAAAATTAAAAATATCATTATTAATGTTAAATTTAAGTTTTCCATAATGACCTCTTTCTAGTCGGGAACCAACCCGAAAGTCTAATACAATTATTGTAAGTAAGTTCCTTTTAGAAAGAGTACTCTTTACCCTGTTAAATTATTTTAATATATTTTCTTTTTCTTGTCTATTTGTTAAATTTTATTTTTCTGGATTGCCACGGCTCTCTCTACGTTCAAGCCTCGCAATGACGGGATAAAATCGTCATTGACAGTAGTGGAATCAAGTTTTAAATGACTTATGTTTACTCCTCGCAGAGTTTTTTTGCATGATAAGAGCTACGTACCAACGGATCAATCTGATATTTTTTAAACCCAAGCTCCTTAGCCTTTTCTCTCAAACAATCATATTCATCAAGTTTATAATACTTAACCACTTCCAAATGCTGTTTTGACGGTCTAATATACTGTCCAATCGTCAAAATATCACAATCAACACTCCTCAAGTCCTTCATAGTTTCTTCTATCTGTTCTAAGCTCTCACCCAGCCCTATCATAAACCCTGACTTTGTAGGAATATCACTATTTTTCTTCACATAATCCAACACAGACAAAGACAAGTCATAATTTCCTAAAGGTCTTGCCTCATCAAATATTCCTCTCACAGTTTCTATATTATGGTTGAACACGTCAGGCTTTGCCTCAATAATAGTATCCAATGATTCTTTATTAAACTCATATCTAGAATGTCTACTTCTAAAATCAGGAGTCAAAATCTCAACCTTAGTATTAGGTGACAATCGTCTAATCTCTCTTATGCACTCAGCGAAATGTTCAGCACCACCATCTTCAACATCATCTCTTGTGACAGAAGTAATAACAGAATAATCCAACCCCAACTCTGCAACTGCCTCAGCAACTCGTCTAGGTTCGTCCTTATCTAACGGTTCAGGTCTAGCTGTAGAAATATTGCAATACTTACAGTTCCTTGTACAAACATTTCCCATAATCAAAAATGTAGCCGTATTATGCTGATAACACTCGTTCTTATTAGGACATCTTGCCCCCTCACAAACAGTATTCAAATGTTTTGATTTCAATATATGTCTAACCGTCTTTGTTTTATCAGTATCAATAATCGGACGTTTCAAATAATCAGGTAATCTTTTTGTTATTTCTTTCATAATCTCATCAACCCCTCAAATATACCCTCTGAATATGTAGGGTGCGCAAAACAAACCTTTTTCAACTCATCTACTGATATCTCATTCTGAATTGCAATAACCAACTGTTGAACCAATGAAGAAGCCTCTTTTGAAACAATACTTGCCCCAACAATCTTGTTTTCTTTTGCAAGTATCTTAATGAACCCCTCTGTAGAATTATCACATTGAGATTTACCCAACGCAGAAACAAGTATAACCGATTTTTGATAATTTTCATCTTCTTCCTTACACTTAGAAACCTCGCCAACCCACGCAATTTCAGGAGTTCCATATATAACAGATGGCACAAGTTTTTTATCAAACGGAATACCCAAAGCCAAGTCCTTTGCCTGACTCATAGCATAATGTGCAAGCTGGATTTCTCCACAAGCATCACCAATACACTCAACATCAAATTCCGTATTAGGTCGAACAGCCTCTCTACCTACAGCAACCAAAACGCACTCAGGTTCAAGTTCTTCACCATTAGAAAGCACAACTTTTTTATTAACAATCTTCTCTACACAAGTCGACAAATAAGTCTTAATCTTTTTCATCTTAAAAATACGTTCAACACGTTTTGACACTTCCCAATCAGCCAACGGCACAAGTCGTTCTGCCAACTCAACCACGCTAACCTCAACCCCAAACGCTGACAAAATTCTTGCCCATTCAATACCAATAGCACCCGAACCAACAATAACAATACTTTTAGGCAACTTTGTCATAGCTAAAATATCATCAGATGATAAAATAAACTCATGGTCATATTCAAGCCCTTTTATAACACGTGGTTTAGATCCAGTCGCAACAACAATTTCATCACAACAATATTCTTCACCATCAGCCAAAACCTTGTCATCAGCAACAACCTTTGCTTCAGCATTAACAACCTTAATTTTAGCGTTCTTAACCATCAACTCTAATGACTTCAAGAGTTTTTGAACAACACCGTTTTTGTATTCAACGACTTTTTCAAAATCAACATCAATATTTTCACACATCAGACCTAATTTATCAGCAGACTTCATCTCCGTATATAAGTCAGCCACATGCATAAAAGCTTTTGTAGGAATACAACCTCTGTTCAAACAAGTTCCACCTAGCTTATCTTTTTCAAAAAGAACAACAGATTTACCCTTAGAAACCTCATAGAAAGCAGTCGTATAACCTGCTGGTCCACCACCAATTATCCCTACATCATATCTAGTCAAATCGTTTGTCATAACTCCCCCAGTCTTTAGTCATTTAATTGTACTACGAAACGATATTATTAGGCAAATATTTATAAATATGATATCATTATAACTATGAGAATTTTGGGAATTGATCCGGGAATGGCGATTGTCGGATACGGAATAATAAATTACGAAAACGACAAAATAACACTAGAAACATCAGGTTCTATCCAAACAAACAAAAACCTGACAGATAGCGAACGCTTATTAGAAATTTATAACGACCTATCAGTAATAATCGAAAAATACAAGCCTGATTTTGCATCAATAGAAAAACTATTTTTCTTCAAAAACCAACGAACAATAATACCTGTTGCTGAGGCTAGAGGTGTGATTTTAACGGCACTCCAAAAATATGATGTACCGTTTGCAGAATACACACCAATCGAAGTTAAACAAGTTTTGACAGGCTATGGTAGAGCAGAGAAAAAAGAAGTTGAACAACGTGTAGGACTTGTGCTTGGCACAGATGATTTGCCCAAACTAGATGATACTGTTGATGCTATAGCTATTGCAATCTGTCACACAAGAAATATCCATGCCTGCGTTAAGTAATCTGTCATTGCAAACGATTGAACAGTATGCAATATATTAAGTGCGACAATCCATAAATCAACAGTTCTGCGTACATAAAAAAACTTTTTCTGGATTACCACGTCACTTCGTTGTCTTGGATTATTCGGGCGTGCTAAACACTATATTCACTTTTAAATTCTAACGGATTTAGCCGTTCATTCCGTGTTTTACGCCCTTACGGGTTTCACTTCGTTTACCCTACCGAAAATCCGCTCCTCGTAATGACCTGCTATACATGTTTAGTGGGATTCTTCGGTCGTTACACTCCCTCTGAATGACAGTTTGGGTGTGTCATTCAGAGCGTGCTGTAAGTATTTCTTTATGGCAAGCGTGGAATCCCTGTAAAGACTTTATAGAGATGCTGAATCAAGTTCAGCATGACGCATTATATTTGTTTTTAGGGTCATCCTGAATTTATTTCAGGATGACCCTAACGTCTTTGCCACTGCCTCTTATTCAGAAATTGCTGAAACACCCCAATAAAGTTTATTCTTCAAGATAGAATAAAACTCATTTTTAGGGAACGCCATCTTTGCTTTAGTCCTAGTTTTTTCAATAACTATTTCATTTAAGTCACTTATATTTTGCTGACCATCAGCAGAAATATTCATTCCCTCGCTTTTTATTGTAACAGTTTCATCATCAGGAATAACAAGTGGACGAACCGTCATTGTATGAGGACAAATTGGAACAATAACCATACAATTTAATTCTGGTGACAAAACAGGTCCCCCTGCAGAAAGTCCATAAGCCGTAGACCCCGTAGGTGTTGAAACAACAAGCCCATCAGCAATACAATCATATACGTGATTTCCGTTTATAAACAAACTGAATTTTGATGTACGGTTACACGTAGAGCCTTTAATAACGAAGTCATTAAGAGCCTTTAATCCACTACCTTTAAGCATTATACGTTCTTGAACTTCATA
Source organism: Candidatus Gastranaerophilales bacterium HUM_9 (assembly GCA_002103075.1). Taxonomy (GTDB): domain Bacteria; phylum Cyanobacteriota; class Vampirovibrionia; order Gastranaerophilales; family Gastranaerophilaceae; genus UBA2883. The sequence goes on from DABG01000018.1 coordinate 147,939, forward strand.
TTGTTTTTCTTTTAAGATTTCAACCAATTTATCGATATCACTCGGTTTTATTAAAGACAAAAAACCAAGTCTACCAAGATTTACACCCATTACAGGTGTATCAAATTCTGAATAAAAACGTGTGGTTTTTAACATCGTTCCATCGCCACCAATCGCAAACACAAAATCAAACCCAGACTTCAAATTATCTATATCCAAAACCTCTGCTTCAAGTCCCTCATGCCTGAACCTCTCAGACATCTTATGACTTAAATCAGATGATTTTTCTATATTCGGATTAGTAACGATTGCAACTTTCATTTTTCACCTTTTATAATTTACAAAATTATGACCTATGTTTTATTCTTACCACTATACCACATCTTTAAAATTTATCATCATTCTTTTAGAATGCATCATATACTTATGTGCTTCACGATTTTGTGGATTAATGTCATAAGCTTTTTCAAACGAGCGTTCTGCATCTTTATAATTTTGAATAGCAAGATATGACATACCCAAATTAAACCACGCAGATTCGCTATCAGGCTTTAATTTTACAGCTTTTTCGCCATCAAGAATTGCACCTCTACAATCACGAACAATGAATTTTATACTTGCACGATTGATTAAGGCATCAACATTATTCGGTTCAACCTCAAGCACAACGTCCAAATCCATTAAAGCCAATCTATATTCTTTTTGTGCATAATAAATCAACGCTCTATTATAATAAGATTGCGTATCATCAGGGTTAAGCTCAATCGCCTTATTTATATCCTCAACAGCCTTGTTTAATTTCTTTTGTTTTATATAAATTCCTGCACGTGTAACGTAGGCTTGATAACACTTTTCATCAAATAAAATAGCCTTTGTACAGTTCAAAATAACAGCTTTATCATTACCTAATTTTTCTTCAGTTAAAGCCTTATTAAAATAAAATTTTGAGTTATCAGGCATAAAAGAAATCGCTTTTGTAAAATCCTTTAACGCAAGCTCATATTTTCCTGCATAAAACTCTGCAATCCCACGATTATAATAAAGATACGCAGAGCGTTGAACATCAGATATAGCCTTTGTGAAGCACTCAATCGCCTTGTCATATTCTTTTGAGTTTGTGTAATTTACTCCCATTTCATTATAGTTTGGAATAACATCTTCTGCAAAAGAATTTAAACAAGATAGGCTCAACGTCAATATCAAAGCTATTACTATTTTTTTTGTCATAACTATATCTCAATACTTTCTTCTATTTTCATAACCACTGGGTTCATACCCAATTTTTCAATCCCAGCCTTAAACCCATCAATATTAGTTTCAATTTGAGGGAAAGTGTTATAATGCATAGGAATAACATTTTTTGTATTCAACCACTGAGCACCAATACAAGCATGTGGAATATCCATAGTAAAATGACCACCTACAGGAAGTATCGAATATTCAGGGTGATAAATTTCTCCAATAACCTTCATCTCAGAATTAAGCGAAGTATCGCCTGCATGATAAATTTTCTTACCTTCAACATCAAAAATAAACCCTACAGGAGAACCTGTATAAGCACCGTCATCAGAAGAACTTGAATGAAAGGCAGGAACTGCAATTACACGACCCCAAGGGTATTCTATCCAACCACCTAAAGAAATCCCATTTACGTCAACTCCATATCTTGAACAATGTTTTGCAAGTTCAAATATAGCAGTAATAACAGCACCTGTTTTCATAGCTATCTGAGGAGCTTTACCTAAATGGTCTGCGTGTCCATGCGTAACAAAAATATCTGTAACACCACTACAATCATAATCAGGTGCTTTAACCAAAAATGGATCAATTAAAATTTTGTATTCACCCGTTGTTATTTCAAATGCACTGTGTCCTAAATATTTAAGTTTCATATTTACCCTTTCTATCGAATATTTTAATTTTTTAAAAATAACTTTTAGATATCGCACTTAAATATTATCATTGTTTAAGTTAAAATACAAATATGATAAATTACGAAAAATTAATGAAAAAATGTATAAATTTAGCCAAAAAAGGACGTGGAAAAACAGCACCAAATCCACTTGTTGGGTGTGTTGTTTTAGATAAAAATAACGAAATAATTTCGACAGGATATCACCACAAATACGGCGAAAACCACGCAGAACGAGATGCACTTTTGAAACTTACAGACGGCTCAGAAAAAGACGGTACACTTGTTGTGAACCTTGAACCTTGTTCCCACTACGGTAAAACCCCTCCTTGTGCTGATTTAATAATTGAAAGAGGCTTGAAAAAAGTCGTTATAGGTTGCATTGACGACAACCCAAAGGTTGCAGGAAACGGAATAAAAAAACTTAAAAACGCAGGAATTGAAGTAGTTTTGAATGTTTTAGAAAAAGAATGTCGAGAACTTAACGAAATATTTTTTACTAATATCGAAGAACAAAGAACCTTTGTCGCACTAAAAACTGCAACAACTATAGATGGAAAAATTGCCACAAAAATAGGTGATTCAAAGTGGATTACATCAGATAAATCAAGAAATTATGCAAGAAAATTAAGAACATACTATGACGCAATCTTAACAAGCTCAAACACAGTTATAGCAGACAATCCAACAATGAAACACAAAACAAAAATTATATTAGATAGAAATTTGAGAACAGACTGGAACTCTGATATCTATAAACAAGGACAAATAATTTTGGTTACATCAGAGGATTATTGCGTTGATGAATATCCTTTAAATTTTGAAGTGTTATTATGCCCTGAAAAAAATGGAAAACTAGATTTAAACTACATTTTGAAAGAGCTTTATACATCAGGAATTAAATCAATCTTTGTCGAAGCAGGTGGAAAACTTTGTGGAGAATTTGTCAAAGAAAACCTTGTGGATAAAGTATATCATTTTATTGCACCAAAAATATTAAATGACAACAGTGGCAGGTCTTGTTTTGATGGCGACAATATTTTAAAAATCAATGATAGCAAGAATTTTAAACTTATAGAAACCAAAACACTTGGGTCTGATATTTTAATCACATACAAAATATGAACATTTGTAAAGATTTAATCAGTTAATGAAATTGGATAGGGTATATACTCTTTATATACATGTAAGATGAAAAAGTAAATGGTTAACAAACAAGAAATTCCGTTTAATTAAAGAGAGAAAACCCTTCCTAAATGAAAATTTTACTCCTCAAAAATGAGGAGTTTTTTTTTGCGTTGAAAATGTTTAAAACGTCATCCTAAATTCATTTCCACTACTGTCCATGATAATTTTAATCCGTCATTGCGAAAATTTGCAACGCAAATTTGTGGCAATCCATAAATCAACTGTTATGTAAACACAAACTGTCATTCAGAGGGAGTGTAACGACCGAAGAATCCCCCTGAACATGTTAGCAATGGTCATGAAACTGTCTTGGATTATTGTTTCACTTACCTCTCATAAAACAATACTTAATTGTTTTGTTCGGCAGAGTACAAAATCCGCAAGTTCAGAACAACGCTTTCTTATCATCAATCAAAATCAACACTTAACATCTTTTCTTTATTTTTAATACAAGTTGCACAATATGAAGTTTCTAGTCTTACCGTCTTAGAAAAACTAGAAAAATCGCTACCACAACGTCCTCTATAATCGTTTGCTAAAAATGGACAAGAATAAACCCCGTTTGCTGTCAAAGTACGGCTTGACATACAATCAAGCTCACCTGATACGTCTTCAATATTTTCAACCTTATTTTTATCGTTCCATTTATTTATCTGCAAAACGACATTTTCAACACCTGCATCAATCAACCTTGATTTAAACTCCTCAATCAAAACTTCATCAGGCTCGTTATAATAGTTTGCAACACTAATTATATTAGTGAATTCATATTTATCCAAACATTTTAAGGCATACATATTTTGTCTAAAAGAACCACGAGAACGAACATCATCATTTCTTATCTCATCATAATGTGCAAAAGAAAGTTTAAACAAAATTTGGTTTTCAGATTCATCTTCAACACGTTTCAAAAACCTTGCTTTTTTCTCATTTATCATAGTAGCATTCGTACAAATACAAACATTGGTATATTTTAAACATAGCCTCAAAATAGCATTCATATCTGGATGAGTCATAGGTTCAGCACCCGTTAGATAAATACAGTTTAAATCTTCACCTTTCAAATCAGATAATGCGTTTTTAATTACATCTAGTTTGATAAAATCTTTAACATTTTTAGTTAATGGAAAATCAATATAACACTGTTTACAACGCTTATTACAATTTTTTGCAGTTAATTCTATAAAAACATCTTTTAATTCTTTCAAAACACTCACCTGTGATGTAAAAATTCCAGACATAAACCCTCCTTGTAGTACTAATAAATTGATATGTGCTCTTTAAATATTATTATCGTTTTTGAAAATTAAAAATAAATTAGCCAAATGTCTAGAAAATGTTTAGACATTAAAAGTTCGCAAGGATTCTTCGCTTGCCATAAATAAATACTTACAGCACGCTCTGAATGACGATGGTTTATGTTTGCAGGGATTCCGAAACTGTCTTGAATTTGTTTAAAATGTCATCCTGAAGTTGATTCAGGATCCCTCTGAACATCTTCTGTTGGGGTGGAAACCCCAACCTACAATTAAAAGAACCGTTGATTTCTGGATTGCTAGAAAAATTTGTAGGGATTTCAAAACTGTATACACAAAAAACTCAGGGGTGGACGTAAACGTCCACCCCTGAATAAAAACTTTATTTATAATTAGAACAAGATACCTGCAATAGTACCAGACATATAACAAGTTAAAGTACCACAAATAAGAGCTCTAACACCCAATTCTGCAAGGTTCTTTCTTTGTTCAGGAGCCATTTCACCAATACCACCAATTTGCACTGCAATAGAACCAATATTACCAAAACTACACAATGCAAAACTTGCGATTAAAAATGCTTTCTTTGAAATTTGTTCCACAGGAATTGATGTCAAATCCATATATGCAACCATTTCGTTTAACACAATCTTTTCACCCATCAAACCACCAACAGTAGTAACATCATGTAATGGAACACCCATAACAAGAGCAAATACAGCGAAAATCTTGCCTAAAATAAATTTAAGCGACAAATCAGGTAACCAAGCTAAACCAACATGACAAGTTGTATACAAGAAAGTACCAATACCACCTAAAATCCAGTCAATCATAGCAACCAAAGCCACAAGTGCTATAATCATAGCTGTAACACTAATACCAACATTCATACCGTCAGCAGCACCTGCAGAAATCGAATCAATTACGTTAACGTGAGTTTTTTCTACTTCGATATCAATGTTTTTACCTGTTTTAGGTTCACTATCTTCTGGATACATAATTTTTGTTAAAACAAACACACCGGGTGCAGCCATAACTGATGATGCTAAAACATATTCTGCTGGGATACCCATACCAATATATATTGGCATCATAGCACCTGAAATACAAGCCATACTTCCTGCCATACAAGTCAAAACCTCAGAACGTGTAAGCTCTTTCAAATATGGTTTAATCATAATTTGTGCAACAATTTGACCCACAAAAGAGTTTGCTACAGAACATAACGCTTCTGCACCAGATACCTTCATCAATTTATTCATTGCTTTACCTAAACAAGCAACTATTTTCTGCATTATTCCATAGTAATAAAGCACATTTACCAAAATCATCATAAAAATACTTGAACAAATAAGTTGTAATGTAAAAATGTGTGCTCCACCACAGAACATATTTTCAAAATCGGGTTTAATAAGTCCACTAAATACAAACTGTCCACCCTCTATAGCAAATGTCAAAAGTTTTTCTATAAAACTTCCTATAGATTGAAAAATTAAACGACCAACAGGTACTTTAAATATAAAAACTGCTAGTGCAACTTGAAGCAAAAACCCCATACCAACAGTTTTAAAATTAATTTTCTTTCTATTATTTGACATTAAATAAGCAATAGCCAAAATAACCACTATACCAATAAGACCAACAAATCTTTGCATACATCACTCCATAGCTAACTATTAAACCATTATACACGTTGGACAAAATCCAAGTGACTTGAGTGAAATTATAGCACACTTTTCCTAATTAGTAAAACCCTAAGAGTTACAAAAGTGACGACTCAATGCCGTCACCCTGCCCTATCTCGTTGCCAAATAGGAGTTCCTAAAAGGGATAATCGGGTTTCCTAAGCCCGAAAACCCGTATTCCTATGTTAAACAGCGTTATATTATTATAACAATATTTAACATTATTATTATACATGTCTAACATGTGATGTCAATATGTTTAACCTTGTTCTAATAAATGTTTGAGTGAACTATATTAAACTTGGGAGCAAACATGAAAAATAAACTTCAAGAAAAGTTAGGTCAAAAAATAAAAAATTTACGCAAAGTCGCAGGAATGAGTCAAGAGACTCTTGCTGAAAAATTAAATATTGCAACTAATACTCTAAGTAACATTGAACGTGGAAACGCATTTATGACCTCATCAACTCTTGAAAAAATTTCTAATATTTTTCAAATAGAATATTCTGAACTGTTCGACTTTAGTACAGAAAAAGACTGTGAAAAAATGTACAAAAATATAATAACAAGACTTAACTTAATTAAAGAAAACCCAACAATATTAACATATTTAGATAATATTACAAAAATTTTAATCAACAATTAACACCCTTAACAAATGTATATAAATGTTACAAAAAACTTAAAAAATAACAAAAAAATTTAATGAACTACATTATATAAACGTGTGTGTAATTTAATAGTGGGGAATTAAAAGATGATGAATTCTGTATCATTTAGTGGAAATCCAGTTAGTGCATATCAAACAACAGCACCTAAAAAAACATCTAATGCTAAAAAAGGTGCTATGATTGGTGCAGGTTTAGGTGTTGCAAACTCAGTTGTTAGCACAGCTATGAAAAAAGACATTCTTAAAGGTACAATTGAAGTATTGACACAATCAGGTATATCTAAAAACAAAGCGGTTGCTTCAATAGGAGCTGGATTAGCACTTGGCTTAGCTCTTAGCACTGTAACTGGTGCATTAATTGGCGGTGGTATCGGTAAAATCGTTGACCATTTCAAAAAACCAAAAGCTGATATCTTAGATACTAAATTAGCAAAAGAAGAACCAAAAGAAGCTAAGTTAGATACTGAAGCATAAGTTTTTAAAGAAGTTTTAATTAAACAGGGGCGAATTGGTAAAACCAATTCGCCCCTGTTATTTATTCTATTTTTATTGTGGTATAACCCCAATACTTACTCAGACAATGACTTAATCAAATCTTTGATTACATCTTCTTGTTTTGTCAATTCTTCAATTCTTGACTTTGTCTGTTCAATCAATTCAGCAGGTGCATTAGCAACGAATTTTTCATTCTTCATTCTTCCTTCTAAAGAATTCTTTTCGTTTGTCAATTTAGCCATTTTCTTTTCTTGACGTTTAACTTCTGCGTTCAAGTCAATCAAATCAGCCAAAGGAATGAATATTTTTGAAGCAGATACAACTGCAACTGCTGATTTTGGTGGAATTTCTTCCTTATCAGGTGATTCATAAGTTATACCTTCAACTTTTGCTAAAGTATGAATATATGATTCAATAGCTTCAAAGATTTCTTTTTCTTCTTTATTAGCTCTGATTTCAATATTAACCTTTGCAGAAGTAGGAATATTGAAACTTTGTCTTACATTTCTCAATGAAGTGATTGTGTCAAACACAACTTCCATTTGTTTAGCTTCTTTTGAGAACACCAATCTTTCTTCAAATACAGGGTGTTCTGCAACAATGATTGCAGGAGCTGTACAACTATCTGCTTTTGGTATCAATTGCCATACTTCCTCTGTAATATGAGGCATAATTGGGTGTAACATTCTCAATGACATATCAAGAACATATCTCAAAACTCTTTGAGTGTTAGCTCTCAAGTTTTCATCTCTCAACTGAATCTTAGCGATTTCAACATACCAGTCACAATATGAGTTCCAGAAGAAATCATACAATACGTGTGCAGTTTCACCGATTCTAAAATCTTTGATATTACTATTAACTAGTTTTGCTACAGAATTCAATTTATCTAAAATCCATTTATCAGCAATAGTTAATTTGTCCATATCCATATCTTTACCGTCAACAGGATTTTCACCAACAAGATTCATAAGTACAAATCTTGATGCGTTCCAAATCTTGTTAGCGAAGTTACGTCCATATTCAAATCTGTCATCACTAACTTTGATATCTTGTCCACCATAAGTACAAAGTGATGTCATAGTAAATCTTAATGCGTCACAGCCATATTTATCAATAATTTGAACAGGGTCAATAGTGTTACCTTTAGATTTTGACATCTTTTGACCTTTTTCATCTCTGATTAGACCGTGAATATAAACCACAGGGAATGGAGCTTTTCCAGTAAATTCCAAGCCCATAGTAATCATTCTAGCAACCCAGAAGAATATAATATCAAACCCAGTTACAAGCACTGAAGTAGGGTAGAATTTTTTGAAATCTTCTGTATTACTGTTTGGAAATCCCATTGTTGAGAATGGCCACAATCCTGATGAGAACCAAGTATCAAGACAATCAGGTTCTTGAGTATATTTTAATGGATCAGGATTTTCTTTTGCCACAACGATTTCACCAGTTTCATTGTTGTAATATGCAGGAATTTGATGTCCCCACCAAATTTGACGAGAGATACACCAGTCACGGATATTTTCCATCCAACCTAGATAATCTTTTTCCCAACGTTGAGGAACAAATTTAATACGTCCATCTTTTACAGCTTTTACAGCTTCTTCAGCAAGTGGCTTCATCTTAACAAACCATTGTTCAGAAAGAAGTGGTTCAATAGTTGTACCACAACGCTGACATTTACCAACATTATGTTCGTGGTCTTTTGTTCTTAGCAAGAAATGATTGTATTCTAACATACCAACTATTTTTTCTCTTGCTTCGTATCTATCAAGACCGTGTAATTCTTGAGGAACTTCTCCACAAGCCTTCATCTTACCTTCTTCATCAATAACCCAGATTGGTTTAAGATTATGACGTTTACCAACCTCGTAATCGTTAGGGTCGTGTGCAGGAGTAATTTTAACAGCACCTGTACCGAAATTTCTATCAACGTATTCATCAGCGATAATAGGAATTTCTCTACCTGAAAGTGGAATGATTACGGTTTTACCGATTAGTTCAGAATATTTCTTATCATCTGGGTGAACAGCAATAGCAACATCACCGAAAATTGTTTCAGGTCTAGTTGTTGCAACAATGATTGCTCCACGTTCGTTCTTCAATGGGTAAGAGATTTCCCACAAGTGACCTTGTTCTGTTTTGTATTCTGTTTCGATATCAGAAATAGCAGATTGACAACGAGGACACCAGTTAACGATATATGAACCTTTATAGATTAAACCTTTGTTATAAAGAGTAACAAAAACTTCTTTTACAGCATCTGAACAGCCTTTGTCGAAAGTAAATCTTTCTCTAGAACGGTCGAAAGATGCACCAAGTCTTTTAAACTGGTTAAGGATAGCTGATTTATGTTCATTTGTCCATTCCCAAGTTTTTTCGATAAACTTTTCACGTCCCAAATCGTGACGAGTAAGTCCTTCTTTTGCTAATTGTTTTTCAACAACATTTTGAGTAGCAAGCCCAGCGTGGTCAGTACCAGGAATCCATAATGCTTCATAACCACTCATTCTGTGATATCTAGTCAAGATGTCTTGAAGAGTACCGTCTAGTGCGTGTCCCATGTGCAACACACCAGTAACATTTGGTGGTGGAATTACGATTGAATAAGGTGGCTTTTTGCTAGATGCATCAGCCTTAAAATATTCATTATCTTCCCAAAATTTGTATATACGTTTTTCCGTTTCTTGTGCGTTGTAAACGGTTGGTAAATCTTCAATCTTCTTTTTAATATCTTCCATTTTCATTCCTCTTTTTGTTGTTTAAGTAATAATAAAATAGCACAAACAAAGTTTTTTTTTAAGTTAAGGAATCATTCTTGTTTAAGAAATTTCATTAAATATAAATAAAAATATTTATTTACTTAAATATTTCATACCAACTCAATAAGGACGTAGCACAAATCCTTTAATGAAGTTCGTATCTTCTGTAAAAATATATTAATAAAAATATTTTCACATAACTCTTTCACTTTAAGCCCAAATTTTACCACGATAATAGTGATTGTTAAGTGAATAACAAACTATAAATAAAACTTTCCAATCAAACATCAATTTTTTAAAATCAATTATTTAAACTTAACTTTTTGACCTTCTTTTAGGTTGTCATTTACATTAGTAATCAATCGTTCTGTACCTTTCAAGCCCTCAAGTATTTCTACTCTATCGCCCAAGTCACGACCCTGTTTTACCTTAATGAAATGAATAGTAGAATCAGGTCTAACTTCAACAACATACTGATCAGGCGTTGTCAATGTTGTCAAGCACGCAGGGTTTATGGTCATAACCTTTTGCTTATTCTTAATATCAATATTAGTCTTTATATACAATCCACTATACAACCCTGACTTGTTATCGTTAGGTACAACCAACGCAACTTCCATAGCACGTGACACATTATCCAACTTACCAGATATCTGTGAAATATAACCTCTAATCTTTTGTGATGGGTTTTCTGGTATATAAATATCAACCGCTTGACCATCTGAAATAAATCTTACATAATTCTGTGGCACAAAAACAGTTGCCCTAAACTTATCAATCTGTTGTATCTCAAACAAACTTGTACTTGTTGTGCTACCACCTGCGACAACATTCGCACCTGCATCAATATTATACTTACTAATAACTCCACTAAACGGTGCTACAACCCTTTTATATTGTTGTAAAGCTGTTAATCTATGTAAATCTGCCTTAGCCTTTTCAACATCAGCTTTAGCACTCAAAAAATTCATCTCAGATGTCTTAAAATCATTATACTTTGTATCAAGTTCTTGTCTTGATATAGCACCATTTACAGAAGATTTTTTATATCTATCATACGTTTGTCTTGCATAATTATACTGATATCTTGTTTCCATAAGATGTTTTTCTGCAGAAATCAACGCAGATTTTGCACTAAGTGCCTCAGCATCTAAATCAGGCGTATCAATAGTTGCCAATACTTGACCTTTTTGAACATGTTGACCCAACTGTACATATCTTTGATTAACAAGTCCATTTATCCTTGCAAAAATCTCTGTATGTAAAAACGGTTTTAATTCCCCTGACAAAACTAAAACATTGTCCCCATCTGATATAGTAGGTGTTTCTGTCAATGCAACATACTCAACTGAACGAGCATTCATAGCTGTAGTCACAAATCTAACTGCCTTTGGTAAAAGTCCAACAAGAAAGAATATCGCAAAAATTAAAATCGCAGTTCTTTTTGAGTCGTGTTTAGTAACCTTAAACCACAAATCAACAATTTTCCCTTTTATATCACTAATTTTTATATCCTTAAGGTTAATCATCATCTACCACCTTTTCATATTTTTTATTCTTATTCAATATTGCAAACAACATAGGCACAACAATCAAAGTTGCAAATGTTGCAAACAACAAACCACCGATAACCGTTCTACCAATAGGAACATTCTGTTCTCCACCCTCACCAATACCAAGAGCCATTGGCAACATACCCAAAATCATAGCAGATGCAGTCATTACAACTGGACGTATTCTTGTATAACCAGCTTCAATAGCAGCCTGCGTTGAAGTCAATCCCTCTCTCATCTTATCTGTCGCAAATGACACAACAAGAATTGAGTTTGCACACGATACCCCAACTGCCATAATTGAACCCATAAGTGCCTGTACACTGAATGTAGTATCTGTTACATACAAAGTCCACAATATACCAGATAGTGCTAATGGTACCGGAGTAATGATAATAAATGGGTTTCTCCAAGATTGGAAATTAACAACAATCAACAAATATACAAGTATCAATGATAACAACAAACCTGATATCAAAGAAGTAAACGCATAATCCATTGATTTTGCTTGACCGTAAATATCAATAAACGTACCTCTAGGAGCTAGTTTTTGGTATTTTTTTACAATCTTACTTATATCCCTAGAAACACCAGCCAAATCTCTATCCTGAATATTTAACATAATATCGTACACTGGCATAATATCATAGTGGTCAACAACGCTACAAGTAGTACCAGATGCCACAGATGCTACGTTTGACAATCTAACAGGGTTTTGATTGTTATATGAAACAGGTACATCAGTAACATTCTTCACCGTATCAACATTGTATGGTGGCACTTGTAAAGCCAAGACATAGTTCACACCATTCGTTGGGTCAACCCAATAATTTGGTGCAACCATTCCACTAGATGTCAATGATGTCAACAAATTTTTTGATATCGTTTCTTGTGACAAGTTCATCATCGCAGCTCTATTTTTATCCACAGTCACCCTGATTTCTGGTGCGTCAGTAATTTGGTGAATATGAGCGTCCGCAACTCCTCTAACCTTTTTAACTTCTTCTAATATTTGTGTAGTCAACTTATAGTTTTCTTTCAAATTCTTACCCTGAATCTTGATATCAACAGGTGACGCCAAACCGAAGTTCAAGATTTTACCAACCATATCTGCGTTTTGGAAGAAGAATTGCGTATCAGGATATTCTTTATTCAAACGCTTTCTCAACTCTTTAACATATTTCTTGGTAGGCTTATGGTTTTCACTCAATGCTATAAGGATTTCACCATCGCCAACACCCAAATAAGAGTTATCCATAAACGCAAGGTTCAACATACTTGCAGGTAAACCAATATTATCCAACACTGTTTCAAGTTCTGACGGTGGAATAACTTCTCTTATAGTTTTTTCTATATTTGTAAACTCTCTTGCTGTTTCTTCAATCCTTGTACCGTGTGGAGCGTAAATATGTAATCTTATCTGACCTGCATCAACCTCTGGGAAGAAGTTTTGTCCAATAAACGGTATCAAAACTAATGCAGATAAAATAATCAAACCATAAACTTTTCCAACTCTTTTTGGGTTAGTAAAAATGTCTTTTTCTAAGAATGCCTTATAAATTTCTCTGAATTTACTAAAATTAACATTGATAAAATTATTAACCTTATACAATAAAGAGTTTTCATCTAAAACCTCTTTTTCTTTCAATAATTTATCAACAAGAACTGGAACAACCGTGTTAGACAACATATATGAACCAATCATTGAAAAAATAACAGACATAGCTAGCGGTATAAATAAATATTTTGTAGCACCTTCCATTAAGAATATTGGTGCAAATACCGTACAAATTGACAATGTTGAAACAAGGGTTGGAGTAGCAACCTCGACTGCTGATTTATATATTATTTCTTTAATATCCTTACCCTGTTTTGTTAAAATTTCTTTGTTTCTTAAAATGTTTTCAATAACAACAGTTGCGTTATCAACCAACATACCAATCGCTAAACCCAAACCACTCAAGGACATCATATTTATAGTCTGTCCACACAAAGAAGAACAAATTATCGCAAAAAGCACTGATAACGGAATAGATATACCAATAATAAAAGTTGAACGAACACTACCTAAGAAGATTAAAACCATAAGTGCTGTCAACAAAGCTGCAAGTGTACCAGAAAAAATTACATCTCGGATAGCACTTTTTACGAAAATAGATTGGTCAAACAAAACCTGCATTTTTACACTTTCAGGAATTGTTTTTGCAATCGTTGGCAACAATTTTTTAGTACCCTCAACAACATTCAATGAAGAAACCTTACCAGCTTTATATACAGCCATCAAAGACCCTGGAGAGCCGTTTTCTCTAACAATGTTTGTTTGAATTGCGTTACCATCATGGATATGTGCTACATCAGACAAATAAACAATTTGATTACTATGAGGTGATTCAATAGGAAAATCATTCATCTCATCAACTGTTTGTGCAGCGTTATTCAATGATATCAAATAATCCTTACCACCGATTTTAGTATTACCAGATGGGATAATTACGTTTTGAGAAGCAACAGCTTTTGTAACCTCTGCAGGAGTCAACCCTCTTGCTTCCATTTTTTGCATATCAAGGTCAACCATTATTTGACGAACTTTACCACCCATAGGAAGTGGAACTTGAGCACCCTCAACCTTTGTGAGTTGAACTTTAATATTATTTTGTGCAAGGTCGGTAACCTTTTGAAGTGGCAATTTTGCAGACGAAATAATAACCTGCAAAACAGGAATTGTAGTAGGAGTATACTTCAAAATTTCAGGTGGACGAATACCTAAAGGCATATTCTTCATTGCTACCTGAGATGATGCACTGATTTGAGTAATTGCAGTATTTATATTTGCTCCTGGATGCAAAAATACTCTGATAACCCCAACACCCAACAATGATTGAGATTCAATATGTTCAATATCATTTACATTTGCAGCATAACCTCTTTCTGCAATAGTTACAATTCTTCGTTCAATATCCTTTGATTGCATACCAGTATATGTCCATACTGCTGTAACAACTGGAGTATTGATTTCAGGGAATACGTCAATCGGAGTTTTTACAATAGTCAATATCCCCATAATCAAGATAAATAAAGCCATTACAATTACTGTATAGTGATATTTTAAAACCATTTTGATAAAGTTTTTCATATTTATAAAGAACCTCCCAATGATTTATAAATATTAACACTATCCACTAACGCACTAACTTTTGCTCCATACATTGAATTCAAATTGTTCAACACTTGACGTCTTGCATCAAGTGCATCAATTTTGTTACCAATACCGTTATTATATCTAATCATTGCAACATCGTGATAATGTTCAGATTTTTCGGTTGCTTTATTAAATTCTACATAAGAATTATAATCTGTTTTAAAGCTTGATAAATTGTTTTCTATTTCACAAAAAGCATTTAATAATACATTGTTATAATGATACAATTTTTCTTTTGCAAGTTCTTTATTGTATCTTAAATATGACATCTTATAACCACCTGTGTATAAATCAAACAATAATCCTGCACCTAATTGATAAACAGTGCTTTCCCAATTAAATATTCTACCACCACGAATATTTTCAAACCCTATCATCTCATTTAGATTAACTGACGGTAAAAAAGTTTTTCTTGCAACTCGAACATCAATAGCAGCTTTTTTAAGCTCTAATTCTGATTGAACAACATCTGGTCTATTAAAAATTAAATCAGAATTAACACTCTTTTTTTCTTCAAAAGGTAAAGTTAATTCATTGATATTTCTTCTTTTTATATCAGACTCACTTTCTGGTGAAAGTCCTCTTAATACAGCAAATTGATGCAATAAAATTTCACGTTGTTTCAACAATGAATTTAGAGTATTTCTTTGAACAACAACTTCATATTCTGTAGTATATAAGTTATCATAAGGAATAATTCCACCTTCATACAACTGACGTTTTAGTTTTATTGTTTCATCAAGGTTTGTAATTATTTCTTGGTAGTTTTTGATTAAACAATCGGACAATATAATGTTAAAATATGATGCCATAATTTCAGAAGTTATAGCAAGTTTTGCGATATTCAAATTTTCTTCCGAGATTTTAACTTGATATCTTGAAGATTTAACTTTATCGGACAACTTTCCAAATATATCTAATTCCCAGTTCAATAATAATGGGAAATACAAATGGTTGTGACTTGAAAAATTACCTGTAAATTTTGACATCGATTTATAAGGATAAACACTAGGATTTATGCTTAATTGAGGTAATCTTTGAGCGTTTATTGTTCCTAAAATTGCTTCTGATTGCTTTATTCTTGATTTTGCAATTTTTAAATCAAAATTATTTGTCAACGCTTCATCAATATATTTATCTAAATATTCGTCATTATAATTTGACCAATATGCAGGCAAGATATATTGTCTAACTTGGTTTTTTTTAGCCTTACGTGGTTTATTTTCTTTGGTTTTAGATACTTTAATCTTTTTTACAGAGGTCGTAGTTGGCTCTTGAATTGCAAAAGCTGTTGACTGCAAAGCCATCCCTAATATTATAAATAGTGCTATAAACTTTTTCATCTCTAAATCCTACTACTATTTTAAATTATAAAATAATAATTTTTAAATGTATAATTGTTAATATTTATAAAAATTATAACTTTAAACTATAATTTATTATTTTTATTATGTTTTTTAGGTATAATATTTTTATGAATATTAATCAAATGAAATATGTTATTGTTTTAGCAGAAGAAAAAAGTTTCACAAAAGCAGCTAGAAAACTGTTTATCTCTCAACCATCATTGAGCAAAAGTATAAAACTTTTAGAAGAAGAATTGGCAACAGAGCTGTTTGAACGCAACCCTTTGAAGCTAACATATTCAGGTGAAATTTTTGTTAAAAAAGCAAAGAATATTTTAAAAGATATAGAGAACACTAAAGTTCAGATATCAGATATTACAAACAATTCAAAATCGCACTTGAGAGTAGGTGTTCCGTCGCATAGATGTTATTATTTCATTCCTAAAATATTGAAAAATTTACAGAATGAATTTCCGAATTTCAGTATTGTTATTGAAGAATACCCAACAAATGTTCTTAAGAAAATGATTGAAGAAGATAAAATAGATTTATTTATCGGAACAGAAAGTCCAAACTCAAAAAATTATGTTAAAACACATATTTATAATGAGGGGATTTATCTTGTTTTTCCAACTATATGGGGAATAAATTGCAACGAAGACGAAATCCACCTAGAGATTTTCAAAGATAAAAATTTTATATTATTTGAAGAATCTTTGACTTTAGGACATTTGATAAGAAAATTATGTTCAGAAAAAGGAATTGAAATACATTCAAACATTGAATGTCATAACGCAGAAACAGTTTATTCGATGATTAGAGAGGGATTAGGAGTTTCAATTTTACCAGAACTCTATATGAAATTTTTACCCAAACAGAAAAATATTAGCTTCAAGAAAATAAAAAATATTAATTATGAAAGAGATTTATCAGTATTTTATAAACAAGACAAGTTCTTAATCAAACCTGCAACACGATTTATAGAAATATTTAAAGAAATTGTTTAAAAGATATTATATTTATTAATTTATACATAATATTTGAATTTTAGCCATATAAATCAACCTTACATTACACTTTTTTACACGAAAATCACTCAAAATCTTGATTCATATAACTTAGACAATTTCCCAAGTACCAGTTTTATCAGAGCCAACACGTTTAATTTTATTGTCTTCTTTTAACTTTTTAAGAGCTCTTTCAACACTTCTAGTTGTCTTATTTAATTTACTTGCCATTTCTCTAATTGTTATCTTATTATTATCTTTGATTAAAGATATTATACCGTCATCAATTTTTACACCGACATCTTTTGGATTTACACCGACATTTTCAAAATTTACACCGACATTTTTTTGATTTACACCGGCATTTTTATCATCATCAACCTTAATGAACTATATTCTCAACAAAAAAAGACCCACATACTGTGAGTCTTTTTAAAAATGCCCTTGGCCAGACTTGAACTGGCACCGAGGGTGAACCCCGATTGGATTTTAAGTCCAACGCGTCTACCGATTCCGCCACAAGGGCTTATAACATTTTTTATTCAATTTTCAAAGTTTTTACATGCTTACTGCCTTAGTGGAATCGGTAGACAAGTCTACCTCCCCTCTCCTCGAACGTGACATTTAGTCACCTTCTCGTCGGCAGAGTGCCACAAGGGCTTATTGCATTTTTTATTCAATTTTCAATTATTTTGGAAAGCGGACTCGCTAGACGCGGCGTCTACTCTCCCCTCCTTCTCAAACGATACTTAATCGTTCTCGTGGAGTCCTTGCCACAAGGGCTTATTGCATTTTTATTTAATTTTCAATTATTTTGGAAAGCGGACTCGCTAGACGCGGCGTCTACTCTCCCCTCCTTCTCGAACGATACTCAATCGTTCTCGTGGAGTCCTTGCCACAAGGGCTTATAACATTTTTTATTCAATTTTCAATCTGTAAAAAGTAAATCAGTACACTCACTATCTACTCTCTACAGAACCATAATATTACAAACATAAAAAAATGTCTAGTAAGTTTTTTATCACGTGTTATAATCAAAGTATGACTAAGCAAGATGACTTTATATCAACCGTTTCACACGAGTTAAGAACTCCTCTCACAAGTATTAGAGGGTTCGCTCAAACCATGCTCTCATCTTGGGATAAACTCGATGACACCTCAAAAAAAAGATTTCTTGAAATAATTGAGCAACAATCAAACCGCTTAATCCATCTTGTAGAAAATATACTATCTGTTACAAAAATGCAAGATGAAAAACTTATACTCAAAAAAACTGATGTTAATCCAATCCTATCAAATGTCATTCAATTAGTTAAACAAAAATACTCAACCCACAAATTTGAAACAAATTTTAAAAAAAATATTTCACCAATCGCAACAGATGTCGATAGATTACAACAAATTTTTCTAAACGTAATAGAAAATGCCTGCAAATATTCAGAAGAAAATACAACCGTTTTCATCTCTACAAAAGAAGAACACAACAACATAACTATCTTAATCCGTGATCAAGGAACAGGTATTGATACAAAATATGCAGAAAAAATATTTGAAAAATTTGCACGTATAGATAACCCCCTAACACGAAAGGTTCAAGGTAGTGGATTAGGTCTATACATAACAAAAACTCTTGTTGAAAAAATGAATGGCTCTATTTCATTCAAAAACCTTGAAAATGGTACAGAATTCAAAATAACATTTCCTATCTATAATATTGAGGAGCAAGTAAAATGCTGTGTAACGTCTTAATAATAGATATTAGAAAAGTGCTTTCAACAAAGTACAAAAAGTCGCTTTCTGATGAGAATACAACAGTCAATGTGGCGTACACAATAAAAGATGCACTCTCTCACATTCAAACAAATGAACCTGATTTAATAATAATATCAGACAGCATTCCAGAAGAATTAAGTGGTTTTTGTGAAAAAATACGTGTCTTAACTTACAACATAAGACCAATCATTGTTGCACTATCAAAATCTGATAACACTGATGATAAAATAAAAGTGCTTTCAGCAGGTGCTGATGACTATATTAGCGAACCCGTAAACATAAAAGAGTTTCAATTTAGAATAAAAGCACACCTAAGACGTGAAATAGAAACAAACCTCGATACAAAAACTCT
Organism: Candidatus Gastranaerophilales bacterium HUM_9; assembly: GCA_002103075.1. Lineage (GTDB taxonomy): Bacteria > Cyanobacteriota > Vampirovibrionia > Gastranaerophilales > Gastranaerophilaceae > UBA2883. The sequence goes on from DABG01000018.1 coordinate 167,122, forward strand.
TTTACCTAATGAAAAATATTCCACAAGAACGCTAAAACGTGTGCTTGCAAACAAAGATTTAAACTGGGCGACTCTACTTATTAATATAGAAAACTTTAAACAATATGTTGAACTATACACCGATTTTGCTGGTGACAAAGTTGTTCAAACACTTATCGCTATCATAAAATCGTCAATAGATGACACAGATTTCTTAAGCCGTCTATCAGAAAATGAGTTTATGATAATCACAAATTCAACCGTAGCTGAAAAAATAGCATCATATCTCGCAATTGCTTTTGATACAGTTGCACCAAAGTTTTATTCTCAAGAAGATAGCACACGAGGATACATGCTACTTCAAGGTGATGACGAAGCAGAACGTAGAATCGAGTTTTTATCACTTCTTATTAGTGTAATAACCTGCGAATACAACAAATTCAACAACCCAGAACACATAATTAACCAAATGCGTAGAATAAAATATCTCGCAAAACGACCAGCAAAATCAAACTACATCGTAGATAGACCCAAGTTATCAGGAGAAGGCTCTGCAACAGTAATCCCAAACAACAAAATCGTTGTCATAGAACCCGATGAAGCACTTGAATTATTGTTAAGAACAACCTTAGAACTTCAAGGTTATGATGTCATAACTGAGTTGACACAAGACATAATCCCAAATATGTTCATAATAGATATTGATGATAATAAAATCAACCTTGAACTATGCAAAAACCTTAAAACAATGTACGCAAATTCTAAAATCATCGCAACGTCAAACATACACGACAAATCTGCTATCCTAAATACAGGCGCTGATTTATATTTACCAAAACCTTATGAACTTTCAAACCTTTTACGTTGGGTTACGCAACTTATTGATTAATTATGTACGTAAGGATTTTATATTCATGCGTAATTCATAATATGTAATTATACGTACATAAAAATTCTTCGGATACTTTTGTACCCGAAGAATAACAATTTCTAATTTTAATTCCTAAACACCAACTTCTTGATGTTTGAACTGCATTTCATAAAGCAATCTATATTGTCCTTGAGGAATTTCCATAAGTTCATCATGCGAACCCAATTCCACCAAACGACCTTCATTTATAACTGCAATTCTATCTGCATTTTGGATTGTAGATAATCTATGTGCAATTACAAAAACAGTTTTGTTTTGAATCAAGTTATCCAACGCTTTTTGAACAACAGCTTCTGATTTATTATCCAATGCACTTGTTGCTTCATCAAGAATAACGATAGGAGCATGCTTAATCATCGCTCTTGCAATCGCAACTCTTTGTCTTTGACCACCTGAAAGTGTCAAACCTCTTTCTCCAAGCAACGTATCTAATCCATCAGGTAATTCTGCAATAACTTCTTGCAAATGAGCAGATTCAATAGCCTGAACCAAATCTTCTTCACTTGCATTTGGATTACCCATCAATATATTTTCTCTAATTGTACCGGTAAATAAGAAATTATCTTGAAATACCATAGAAATATTGTTTCTCAAAGAATTTATAGAAAGCTCTCTAATATCTACTCCATCAATAGTTATTGAACCATTTTTAACATCATAAAATCTTGGAATTAGATTTACTAAAGTAGACTTACCACCACCTGAATTACCAACTACAGCTATTGTTTCATTCTTGTTTACCACCAAATTAATATTATTTAAAACAGGTTGATTTTTTATATATTCAAAATCAACATTCTTAAATGTAATATTTGAATTAAATTCGGTAAGAGTTTTTGGTGCTTCAGCCTCAATAATATCAGAGTTTAAATCAAACAATTCAAAAACACGACCCATCGCAACAAAAATAGTTTGAATACTAGTAAGAGTATTACCAAGAGTTTTAACAGGTTTATATAAAAGTAACAAAGACGTTACAAAAGATGCAAACGCACCAGCTGTCATTTGACCTGAAGTAATAAGGTGAGTACCATATCCTAACACAGTTGCAATACCCATAGATGCGATTGTATACATCATCGGACTCATCCACGCAGAACGCTTTGTTAATGACATATTTACACGAAAACTTTCATGAATTTGGGCACTAAAAGCTTTTTCTTGTCTTTCTTGCAACTGATATGCTGCAATTACTTTGTTGCCATTATATGTTTCATTTATATCCGTAGTTAAATTACCACTAATAACCATATTTTGATTAGAAGCTGATTTAATTCTTTTTCTAATTAAAGCCACAGGAATAAATGCTATACAAAGTACTAACACACCAATTATAGCAAGTTTCCATGAACTATATAACATAACAGCAATAAGTCCACCGGCACCAAAAAGACTTGTTGTAAAAACTTTTATTTTTTCAACAATCCCGCTTGATGCTGTCTGTGGATCATTCATATATCTTGAAATAACAATACCAGACGGATTTTCATCATAAAATTGAGGATTCATATAAACAAGCTTGTGGAATAAATCAATTTTTACATCGTTTGTAATTTTTTGACTTGTCCAAGCAGAGATATAATCATTTAAATACCTCATTATGCCTTGGAACGCAGCGAACAAAACAACTCCAAACGGAATAATCGCAGCAAGTGTCATATATGATACAGAATATTCCCTTCCAAAAAGATGAAATATCCAATTATGCTGACCAACAACATAATCCATAAAAGGTTTTAACGCAAATGCAGTAACACCATCAAGCAAACCTAATGGAATAGCAATCAAAAAACCTAAAATTATTCTAAACAAATAAGGTTTTATATAAGGATAAATCCTTGCTAACAACCAACTATATTTAAACGAATTCTGTGCTGTCGTTTTACTAAGTTTCATCTTAAAATCCTCTAATCATACTCTACATGTTTATTATACCTTAAACATGAATCACCTTTTATAAAACCTTAATATCTACCTAAATCCATTTATAAACTTTTATTAAAATAAAATTTATTTCTTGCAATCTGCCCTGTATCACTTATAATAAGAGATGTAATATATAAGAAAGGAGTTTTATACAATGAACAAAGAAGAATTAGTACAAGAAATTGCAAAGAAAACTAAAGTTACTCAAAAAGATGCTGCTGAAGTATTAAACGCTTTAGTTGATACAATTCAAAAAACAGTTGCTAAAGGTAACAAAGTTACTTTAGTTGGTTTCGGTACTTTTGAATCTAGAAAAAGAGCTGCTAGAACTGGTAGAAACCCACAAACTGGTAAAGAAATTTCTATCCCAGCTAAAACAGTTCCTGTATTCTCAGCTGGTAAAAAATTCAAAGCTACTGTTAACGGTTAATTTTGAATTAGAAAATAAATTCAATGGCGATTTGATTTCATCAAATCGCCATTTTTTATCTTATACTTTTAACTAAATAATTTTAGATTAAAACCAACTCTCAATATTACAACACAAGTTCGTTTCTAGCTCTTCTAAGTAACCTCGACGTGTCATGTCATAAGTTATCGGAGTTATTGAAATCTTGTTGTTTCTAATAGCTGCAATATCGGTAGAAGAATCTTCTGCTTCTGTTACCAATTCACCAGCAAGCCAATAATAAACTTTCCCTCTAGGGTCAATACGTTTGTCATAACAATCAGTATACATACGGCCACCAAGCTCTGTTGCAACTGCATCAATGATATCAGATTTTGCAAGCCCAGGGACATTAATATTTAAAACTGTTTTATCTGGTATTTTATAACTTTCTAATTTTTTTAAAAGTTTAACCATAAACTCAGCAGGCACTCTAAAATTTTCAATGTCATGTTCAAGACTTGCAAGTGATACTGCAACACTTGGAATACCCATCAATGCACCTTCCATCGCACAACTTACAGTTCCTGAATACAATATATCTCCACCTAAATTTGGACCATGATTTATTCCAGAAATAACTAAATCTGGTTTTTTATCTTTTGGCAAAATTGCACTTACAGCTAATTTCACGCAATCACCTGGTGTTCCAGTGGTTGCCCAACATTGTCTTGCACCTTCCATAACCTCAACATCCTCAACCCTTAATGGAGTTTGCATTGTTAAAGAATGACCAGAAGCACTCCTTTCTCTATCAGGTGCAACAACATAAACTTCATGCTCTTTTCCCAACGCTTCAACTAAAACTTTAATCCCGTTTGCATGTATTCCATCATCATTTGAAACTAATATTCTCATAATTTTATCCCATAATCTTCAATAATAGCTCTTTTAGTATATTAAATCATAATTTTTTTTGCAATACCTCTTTTTTACATAAAAAAAAGCTATGTAAATACATAGCGTTGATTAGGGATATGTGTATCGTTTTTCTCTTTAAGGAGTATATGTAAATATTAGCAGTTAGCCATAAAAAATAAATCGTTAAAAAGTAGGAGATTAAAATCTACAAACTATACAAAAAGATGATGAACTCAAAAATCACTCAAATTTCGCTAACTCAATCCCTGCCTTAATCATGTCAAAACCCATGCTATGAGCATGTTTCCATGATATTAAGTTTTGTAAACATGCTAAATTAAAAAGTCAATTTTGACAAAAATAAAAACTTTATAAAAGAGGGAATTAAAAAAGGGGATTTAAGATGATGAAGAAATTTTATTGAAGTTAAATATTTGAACTAGATGTTCATAATATTTATTAAAACATTTTTAAAACTGAGTGAATAATAAGTAATGAGTTATTCGCCAATAGTTTAAACTGTCTAATTTTAAATACAATCATTACAAACTAAATTATTTAAAAAAAAACACACACAAAACACAGAGATTAAAAAAATTAAGTACACGGGAAATTATTAAGGAGAATAAAAATGGCATATTTAATCGATCCACAATACACTTGGTTCAATCCAATTCATATTCAGCCAGGTCAAAATAATGGCAACAATAACAATAATAACAACAATGGCGTTAACGGAAACAATGGAAACAACGGTAATAACGGCAACAACAACGGTGTAAACGGTAACAACGGCAATAATGGCAACAACGGTGTAAACGGTAACAACGGGAATAACGGCAATAACGGCAACAATGGTGTAAACGGTAACAACGGCAACAATGGTGGCGTTAACAATAACAATAACAACAATGGTAGCGTTAACAATAACAATAATAACGGTGGCACTAATAGAACAAACAGTCCACAACAATATAAACCAAACAGCAATATTCTAGAAATGGTTGACAAATTCTACCAAGCGACATACCAATGGGGTACTGATAATGAAAAAATGGAAGAAGTTCTAAAAAACATCAACAGCTCAAACGTTATGGACGTAATGAAATCTTGGAACCAAGTACACTCTAGAGAAAAAGGCGAATCATTTATGAAAACCTTCATGTGGGACGCTGACCACGGTCAAAAGAAAGAATACGGTCAAAAAATCGCATCAGCACTTCGTGAAAAAGCAATTAGTGCCGGAATATACGAAGACTGCAAAGACGACTTCGCAGTAATTGACAACGAATTAAGAAGCTGGTTATATATTAGCAATGATATTTCAGTAAACTTCGATAACATCATTGCAAAACTAGCAAAAACAGAAAACAGTACAAACGGTGAACCTTATAAAGCATCTAGCCAAACAAACGGTTGGAATTCAGCAACAAGAGGTATGTTCACAGCAATAGCATAAAACAAATCCCAAATATAATATATAAATTTAAAGGATAACTTCGGTTATCCTTTTTTATTTAATATCTAATTAAATTGACAAAAAACGGGGTGGCAGTTTAGCCACCCCGTTTTATTTATATAATCATTCGTGATTATTCTTTTGATCCTGATTTTTCGATAATTTCTTTTTCGATGTTTGCAGGAACTTGTTCATAGTTATGGAATTCCATAGAGAATGTACCACGACCTTGAGTATTTGATCTCAAGTCAGTTGCATAACCAAACATGTTAGCCAATGGAACTAATGCTCTAACAATTACGTTACCAGTGTTTCCTTGAGGTTCTTGACCTTCAACACGACCACGTCTTCTAGAAATATCACCAATAATTGTACCTGTGAATTCATCAGGAATTTCGATTTCAACCTTCATCATAGGTTCAAGGATACAAGGTTGTGCTTTTCTTGTACCTTCTTTCATCGCCATAGAACCAGCGATTTTGAACGCCATTTCAGAAGAGTCAACTTCGTGATATGATCCATCATACAATTCAACTTTAACGTCAATCATTGGGAATCCTGCTAAGATACCGCCTTCAAGAGCTTCTTCCATACCTTTTCTTGCAGGTTCAATGTATTCTCTAGGAATAGCACCACCAACGATTTTGTTTTCAAATACGAAACCTTCATTTTCGCCAGCTGGTGAAATTCTAACTTTAACGTGACCATATTGACCTTTACCACCTGATTGTCTTTTGAATAATGATTCTTGGTCAGCAGATCCTCTGATTGTTTCACGGTATGCAACTTGTGGTTTACCAATATTTGCTTCTACCTTGAATTCTCTCATCATACGGTCAACGATGATATCCAAGTGAAGTTCACCCATACCAGAAATGATTGTTTGACCAGTTTCTGTATCAGATTTAACTCTGAATGATGGATCTTCTTCAGCAAGTTTTTGAAGTGCAATACCCATTTTATCTTGGTCAGCTTTTGTCTTTGGTTCAATAGCAACTGAGATAACTGGTTCTGGGAAGCTCATTCTTTCTAAGATGATAGGAGCTTTTTCATCACACAATGTGTCACCTGTTGTTGTTTCTTTCAAACCAACAGCCGCACAGATATCACCTGCATATACTTCATCTTCTTCAAGTCTTTGGTCAGCATACATACGAACGATTCTTGAAATACGTTCTTTCTTACCGTTTGTTGCGTTCAACACATAAGAACCTGAAGTCAACTTACCTGAATAAACACGTAAGAAAGTTAAACGACCAACAAATGGGTCAGTCATAACTTTAAATGCCAATGCTGAGAATGGTTCGTCATCTGAAGAATGTCTTTCAGTCTTAGTACCATCTTCTAATTCACCTTCAATAGCTTTTACATCAACTGGTGATGGCATATAATCAACAACTGCGTTCAATAATAATTGAACACCTTTGTTTTTGAATGCTGTACCGCAAGTTACAGGAACAATCTTGTTGTCACAAACTGCTTTTCTCAATACAGCTTTTAATTCATCAATAGTAATTGAATCTGGATCTTCGAAGAATTTTTCCATTAAAGCATCGTCTTCAGCAGCGATTGCTTCAACCATAGCATCATGGTATTCTTTAGCTTTTTCAAGCATATCAGCTGGAATATCTTCTTCTTTAATATCTGTACCTAAATCGTTAGTATAGATTTCAGCTTTCATAGTCATAAGGTCGATAAGACCAGTAAACTTGTCTTCTGCACCGATAGGTAATTGGATAGGAACTGCGTTAGCACCTAATCTGTTTTTAATTTGGTCAACTACACGGTAGAAATCAGCACCTGTTCTATCCATTTTGTTAACGAATACCATACGAGGTACTTCATATCTGTTAGCTTGTCTCCAAACTGTTTCTGATTGTGATTGAACACCACCAACAGCACAGAATACAGCTACAACACCGTCTAATACACGAAGTGAACGTTCAACTTCGATTGTGAAGTCAACGTGACCCGGTGTGTCGATAATGTTGATTTGGTGACCTTTCCAAGTTGCTGTTACAGCAGCAGATTGGATTGTAATACCACGTTCTTTTTCTTGTTCCATAAAGTCAGTTACAGCAGCACCGTCGTGTGTTTCACCGATTTTGTGTGTTTTACCTGTATAGAACAAAATACGTTCAGTGGTTGTGGTTTTACCAGCGTCGATGTGAGCGGCAATACCAATGTTTCTAATTTTTTCTAATGGAGTTTTTCTAGCCATTTCTCTTTTCCTTTATATTTTTACTGTTTCGATAATTTGTCTATTATCACTTATAATCAATTATTACACAAAAATATTTTCGTTCAACAGGTATACGTCAACTACTTCAACTAAATTCACAATAAAATCCAGAACAAAAAGAAGTGCTGTCAAATTAATTTGACAGCACTTCCAAACCTTTTACTTTTTTCTCAAATTATTCTTCGATATCTTTGATACTTAAAGCAATTCTATGTTCTTGCGGAGTGAATCTCTTAATAAGAACCTTAACTTCATCACCAACTTTGAACATATTGAATGGGTTAACATTTTCATTGCTCATTTCAGCAACAGGCAATAATGCTTCAACACCAGGGAAGATGTTGATGAATGCACCGAATGTAGTAATTTTATTAACTGTACCTGTTACGATTTGACCTTCTTCAAATTGACCTTCAATTTGTTGCCATGGGTTTTCGCCCATTCTCTTTAATGATAATGAAATTCTTTTCAATTCTGTATCAAGTTTAATGATTTTAACTTCAATTGTGTCACCCAATGTAAGAACATCTGATGGGTGTTTGATTCTTTGCCAAGAGATTTCAGAAATTGGTAACAATCCATCGATACCGTTGATGTCAACGAAAGCACCGAAGTCAGTAATTCTAACAACAGTACCTTTTACTACTGAATCTTCTTCTAATGAAGCTAGAACGTTGTCAACAACTTGGTCACGTTGCTCAGCAACAGCTTGTCTTTGTGACAAGATAAGTTTGTTTTTCTTAGGATCAGCTTCAAGAACCTTAACTTCGATTTTTGTATCAACAAGACCATCAAATGGAACACCAGTTCTCAATTGAGAAGATGGAATGAAACCTTTAAGGTCAGCAACGTCAACTAATACACCACCTTTAACTGTTGAAACAACTTTAGCAAGGATTGTATCGCCTTGAACTTTTGCGTCATTAAGTTGAGCCCATGCTTGAGCAAATGCAATTCTTTTCAATGATAATAACATAGCGTCATCATTATCTTCTTCTTTTAATACATAAAATTCTTTTTCATCACCTACTTGTAGTTCAGGTTCGTCAGAAGAAAGTTCTTTTTCTGGTAAGTATGCTTCCATTTTAGCACCCTTAACACTAATTAGATAACCATCTTTTTCTTTCTTGATAACTGTACCTTCTACGATATCAGCAACAGCGTGTTGCTTAGAAAATGAATCTTCCAATAATTTTTCAAATTCATCTAAAGTTTTTTCTGCTGTAGTCATTATTTATATTCCTCCTTTTAATTCATTAACAACTTTTTCTATAACAGACTGTGGAGTAGACGCACCAGCTGTAATTGCGATGTCTTCTGCACTGTCAATTATATCTTTATAATCTTTTAGTTCTGAAACGTTTTCAATGTGGATTGTTTTTGTAACGTCTTTTAAAATCTCTGCTAAGTGAGTTGTATTTGCACTTTTCTTAGAACCTACAACTACCATCAAGTCATTGTTTTGTGCAAGTTCTCTTGCTTCTTTTTGACGCATAGAAGTACTTGAACAAATAGTATTTTTTATTCTTAATTCTTTAGATATAGGAATCAAGTAATCCACAATCTGTGAAAGGTTTTCTACACGTTGAGTCGTTTGAACAACCACCCCAACTTTTTTATGTTTTTTAATTCTATCCTCATACTGTTTAAGTATTTCAGGGTTGCTCGCAACAACCACGTTTTCACTCCACAATTCAGCATTTGCCTTGATTGCAACAACTTCTGGGTGTTCTGATTTCCCAACAATAACTAAAAAATAACCCTCTTTTGCTAACTCAATAGCTTGTTGTTGAACTTTTTTAACGTCAAGGCAAGTCAAATCAACTATCTCAAATCCCGCATTTTTAATATTTTCAAACACTTCTGGAGATGCACCGTGACTACGAATTACACAAATACCCTCTCCTTTTTCAGGCAACTCATCAATGGTTTTTATTCCCAATTCATCAAGTTCTTGAATAACTTGAGTATTATGGATAAGCTCACCTAAAACATAAACATTTTTATCAGGATTATCTGCTTTTAATTTTTTAACAGTATCAACGGCTCTTTTTACACCGTAACAGAATCCTGCAAACTTTGCCAATTTTATATTTCGCTGTTTCAAATTTGTTTTGCTTCCGAAAAGTATCTATTTCAAAGGCATTTAAGTTTTATAACAACCCTGCTAACTATTTTCTTTTCGGCACCTTTCATTAAGACTAGAGGTTGAACCTCAGTAACATTGATTAAACTATAAAGATATTTAAAATTCAAGTTTTTTATTAACTAACAGGTTACTTTCACAAACTAATGTGTTCATGATATCATTATAATATTACAAGAAGGGGATATTGTATGTTAAAAATGTTGATGAAATTACTAGGCGGTTCAAATGAACAAAAGATAAAAAGTATTGCAGGCGTAATCGACCATATAAACGCACTTGAGCCTGAATTTGAAGCACTTACAGACGAACAATTAAAAGCAAAAACTCAAGAGTTCAAAGAAATTTTAGCAAACCGTGAAACGTCAACAGACTTTAAAGAAGATAGAAAACTTGAAAAAGCAGCATTAGATAAAATCTTACCAGAAGCATTTGCAACAGTCAGAGAAGCCGCAAAACGTGTTTTAAACATGCGTCACTTTGACGTTCAGCTTATGGGTGGATATTTCTTACACAACGGACAAATTTCTGAAATGCGTACAGGTGAGGGTAAAACTCTTGTTGCAACACTTCCTGCATATTTAAACGCACTAACCGGAAAAGGTGTTCACGTAATCACTGTAAACGACTATCTAGCAAAACGTGACAGTGAATGGATGGGAAGAGTATATAAATTCTTAGGTTTGACTGTTGGGGTAATCCTTGCAGACCGCTCAGAATCAGACATTGAAGACAAGCGTGCAGCTTACCAATGTGATATCACTTATGGTACAAACAACGAGTTTGGGTTCGATTATTTGCGTGACAATATGGCTACAAGTAATGATATGCTTGTTCAAAGACCTTATAACTATGCCATAATCGATGAAGTCGACAGTATTTTAATTGATGAAGCTCGTACCCCTTTGATTATCAGTGGGAAGCTAGAAAAATCTGCTGATACTTATAAACTTATGGCAAAGATTGCACCTAAGTTAACAAAAGATGTTGATTACGAGGTTGATGAAAAGAACAAAAACGTTATCCTTACAGAAGAGGGTATTGATAAGGCTGAAAAACTTATTGGTTGCAAAGATTTATTTGATATCTCAAACCAGTTTGCACACCACTTATTGCAGGCCTTAAAAGCAAAAGAACTTTTCATCAAGGATACAGACTATGTTGTTAAAAACGGCGAAGTTATGATTGTAGACGAGTTCACAGGTAGACTTATGGAAGGTCGTCGTTGGTCAGACGGACTTCACCAAGCAGTTGAAGCAAAAGAACACGTAAAAATTCAAGACGAAACTCAAACTCTTGCAAGCATCACTTTTCAAAACTTATTTAGATTGTACCCAAAACTTTCTGGTATGACAGGTACTGCAATGACTGAAGAAGCAGAGTTTGGTAAAATCTATAACCTTGAAGTTACAATAATTCCTACAAACAAAAAAGATATAAGAAAGAATTATCCAGACGTTATCTATAAAACAGAACGTGCAAAATTCAACGCAGTTGTAGAAGATATTATTGCTCAACACGAATTAGGCAGACCTGTTCTTGTAGGTACAATTAGTATTGAAAAATCTGAATATTTGTCAAAACTTTTGAAAAAACGTGGCATTAAACATAATGTTTTAAACGCAAAATACCACGAAAAAGAAGCATATATTATTGCTCAGGCAGGTAGATATGGTGCTGTTACGATTGCAACAAATATGGCAGGTCGTGGTACAGATATTTTGCTTGGTGGTAACGCTGAATATCTTGCGAAAGAAATGCTTGATGAAAAAGGTATCACACCAGAAACAAATATTGATTATGAAGAAAAGAAAAACGAAGCATTGGAAAAAGCTAGAGCTATTACAAAAGAAGAACACTCAAAAGTTGTTGAAGCGGGTGGACTTCACGTAATTGGTACAGAACGTCACGAATCAAGACGTATTGATAACCAGCTTAGAGGTCGTGCTGCAAGACAAGGTGATCCAGGGTCTACAAGGTTCTTCTTATCACTTGAAGATAATCTTATGAGAATATTTGGCGGTGATAAACTTATGCAAATTATGACTATGTTAAATGTTGAAGAAGATATGGCGATTGAATCACCATTGATTTCTAAACAAATCCAGTCTGCACAAAGAAAGGTTGAAACATACCACTTTGATATCCGTAAGAACGTACTTGAGTATGACGATGTTATGAATATTCAGAGAGAAAAATTCTATGCACAAAGAAAACGTGTACTTAACCAAGAAAACTTGACAGAAGATATCTTATATATGATGGATAAAGAGCTTGATAGAATTATGAAAAGCTATATTGCTCCTGAATTGAACCCAGAAGAATATGTTCCTGATGATTTGGAAGCTATGTTGAGAGAATTACACTCTGTTGTACCACAGATTGATTTTATCAAGGTTGAAGATATCAAGAATAAACGATTTAGCGAAATGTACGATTCACTAAGAGAGGCTATGATAAACGCTTATCACAACCACGAGGCAGAGATTATAACTTTCTATAACGATATTATGGCTCAATATGACCAAGATTTTGAAGCACAAGTGTTGTATGCAGACAATAATGTAATGCGTGGATTAGAACGTGACGTATTATTGAGAGTAGTTGATAACAAATGGATTGACCACTTGCATAATATTGATATGTTGCGTGACGGCATTGGTTTGCGTGCGTATGGTCAAAAAGACCCACTTATCGAATACAAAAGAGAAGCGTACGACTTATATAATACAATGATGCACGAGGTTCAAGGTGAAACCGTTAGATACTTGTTCAGAACCAAGTTTGGTGTACAGTTTGTAAACGCGTAAAGTTAGGGCTTTTTGTCGTGTTCAATGAAATAGTTAAACACGACCTACAACACTTGCCAAATTTCAGGTATTTTCATAGGTTTTAGTATATCAATTTTTGATACCTTTTGCAATATACTTTAGTCTATAATTTCTCAATTTTTCTAACATTTAACTCCAGTCTTTTTATAGTTAAAATATCTTTAATCAATCCGATAATTATTAGCAAACAAAAAATGGTAAAAAGTATTGGAAAACCAATAATATATAGCCAAAAGAAACTTGAACTTATGGCAAAAGTACAATAAATTAATGAATATAAATATGAACAAAATAAAATTGGAAAAACTATACATCTAAAAAAATTCAGTTTTAATGTCATATAAATAGTAACAATAACATAGATTATAAATGTAGGAATTGTTAGTAATATATATATTGGCATGTGTGATGGATCTGGGTTTAAACCCTCACCTACTAATATATTGTATTTAGTTCCATAAAATTGAACGATAGATGAAAGGTATGTAAAATATGACAATGCTATTAAAAATAGCCCAAATAACAAGCTTTTATTCTTGTTTAATAAAAAAATAAATTTGTTCCAATATAGTTTTAAATTCATAGGATATATTGTACAACAAGTATGAAAATTTTTATATTATAACAATGTCTTAATATTGCGTGACAAATGGTCAAAAAAAATGTTAGCTATAGAATATTTTGTATAAAGTTTTGTCGTGTTCAATGAAATAGTTAAACACGACCTATAATTATTAATACCTAATCCTTGCGTCTTCGTTTAACTTAATCGTAAACACAGTATTTGCTGGGACAGTCAAACTTCCACCTTTGCCCAACAACGCTGTTACAGGTGATGATACCGTACTTGCACAAGCCAAAACACAACCAGTCAAGTATGGGAATGGTGCCAAAATTACCCCAGCACCCTTATTAGCAAGTTTTGATGAAGTTTTTGAATACTGTTTAAACTTATTTTGACCCCATTTAGCTTTCTTTGCAGTAGTCTTAAAATAAGTATGTGCACCCTTTAAATTTCCCAACAATACTCTATCATTTTTAACTTTAATAATAGATGCATCAATTGATTGATTATATCCATTTATCTCAGCAGAAACAAACCTTATAGCAATAAGTCCACCATTACAGGTCATCTGAGGTCTATGAACATCTTCCATAACTCCAATGAATTTAGTATTCGCAGGAATATTAATATATGGTGTCGTTACAGCTTGGGTTGTTTTAAATATAACTCTTTGTCCCTCTGCCATATAATCATTCATCTTCGTTGTATTAACTACCCTAAACTGTACCCCTTTTGGTAACAATCTATACCTATAATTAGCACGTGCAACCTTTTGAGTCTTTGTGTTAGCAGTCTTTGTCGTAGTTGTTTTTGGAGCAATAATGCCTGCAAACTTTGACTTATAAGATTTATCAATAATCAAATCGCCAACTTTTATATTATTACAAGGAATATAAGCATTGCTATCAATAACTTTCCCTGTGTACATCGTATTCAATGGTGCAACAGTCTTACTGTGAGCTTTTTCAGGTAATCTTGGAACATTAGGCAATTTTTCATAATTATTTATTGTTTGTTCAGATTGAGCATTTGACACATTTTCTTGAACAGCATTTATTATATTAGAACTTGACTGTTGAACAGTCTGGTTTGTAGCTTGCTGAACCTTAATAGTTTGAGTAGGTTGAGCTTGAGTAGGCTTTACAACCTGAGTTGTTTGAACAGGCTTAGTAGTAGTCTGTTGGATAGTTGTAGCCTGTGGTTTTGTCACAGTCGTAGCAGGCTTTGTATAAGTCTTTCTTGAAGTATTTGTATCAACTGTATCAAAATCCAACGCAAATACAGGGCTAACAACGAGCATAGCCACAATTCCAACTACTAAACTCTTTTTCAAACTATTTTGCAAGATACTCATTGATTGCTTTAGCCGCTTTCTTACCTGCACCCATAGCATTTATGGCATTTGAAGTTCCAACAGGTGCAACGTCACCACCTGCATAAATATTATCTACTGATGTTTCACGAGTTTCTTCGTTCACTACGAAATATCCTCTTTTATCAGTATTAAATTCTAAACCTTCATCTTTCGCAGATGATTGAATAATAGGATTAGGACCTGTACCCAACGCAACAATTACTGTATCAACATCAAGTACAACATATTCACCTGTTCCAACTGGTTTTTGACGACCTGATTCATCAGGTTCACCTAGTTCACAAACCTCAAACTTCATACCGTCTACGTAACCATCTTTTTCTAGAATTTCAACAGGCGATTCTAAAAACTTGAATATAACACCTTCTTCTTTTGCGTGTCTAATTTCTTCTAAACGAGCAGGAAGTTCCTTTTCCGTACGTCTATATACAATATAAACTTCTTCAAATCCTACTCTAACAGCAGTTCTTGCTGCGTCCATAGCAACATTGCCGCCACCTATTACAGCAACTTTTTTACCGACTTTTAATGGAGTAGCACATTTTTCATCATTAGCTTGCATCAAATTAACACGAGTCAAAAATTCATTTGCAGAGAAAACACCGTTCAAATTTTCGCCCTTAATATGCATCATCTTAGGCAATCCTGCACCTGAACAAATAAATATAGCATCAAATCCATCATCTTCTAACTGTTTTAAAGTAATAGATTTTCCAACGATAACGTTTTTCTTGAACTCAACGCCCATATTTTTTAGGTTCTCAATTTCTCTATCAAGCACTGTTCTTGGCAACCTGAATGGTGGAATACCGTATCTCAAAACACCACCTAATTTATGCAATGCTTCAAATACAACAACTTCATGTCCAGCTGCTCTCAAGTCACTTGCAGCAGTAATTCCAGCACAACCAGAACCAACAATAGCAACCTTTTTACCTGATGGTTTAATCTCTGGAGTCTTAGCCTTTGTAGAATCTCCAACATAACGTTCTAAAGCACCAATAGCAACCGCATCACCTCTGATACCTAAAACACAATTTCCCTCACATTGACGTTCTTGCGGACAAACACGACCACAAACTGATGGCAACATACTTGTTTCTCTTATAATATCGCCAGCCTTTTCAATATTACCAGCCTTAACCTCTTGTATAAATTTAGGTATCTGAATATTTACAGGACAACCCTTTACACATCTTGGATTTTTACAATTCAAACATCTTGATGCTTCGGCCAATGCTTGTTCATCTGTAAAATTTTCTTCTACAGGTTCAAAATTGCTTCTACGTTTAATTTTATCTTGTTCTTTTGGGTGCTGACGTTCCATAATACTGCCCTCTATCTTACTTTTTACCTTAACTCTATTTTATATCAAACAAACCGTTTTAGACAAATTTTTAACAGAAAATCATATACTATAAAGAAGTATATCCACCAACATATTTAAAAATATCCATCAATTTCTTACGCCCAATTTCATAAATTTCTGTTGCTTTTTTTGAGGCTTCTCTAGCTTTTACCTCTAAGTAATTATCCACATAGTCCTTATTTTTACTTAAATCTTCTTTTGAATCTAATATAGGATAATTATCTCTTGCTATGGCATATTTTTTAGCTTCTTCTATATCTTTTTCAGCAATTAATGAACCCTTATTCCAACGACAATTTTTTTCGTAATAAGTTTTACCTCTTCCCAATCTGCCAATCAATGAATACTGATATGCGTGTTCTGATTCATGGGAAGACGTCACAACTGGGTGATTATATTTTTGAACATCTTTGAACACAATTTCACCATTTTCTGAAGAAAAATATGCAACAGCATTCTCACTAACCTTATACTTGTTAGTTTCAATATTTATCCCCATATCGCCAACACCTTTTTTATCTAAAAAATGTTGAGCCAAACATTCCTGTTTTTTGTCTCCAACTAACATTCTATATGGCAAATATTCATCAGAAGTAGGAATTTTTACATTCGTTTCTGGATTAATTTGTTCAATATTAATCCTATTTTTTCTCAATCCAATATCCATAGACAGAACTTTTTTATCACTCTTTTTTTCAAACCCCAAATTCATAGGATACTCAACACAAGTTGCCTTTATATGAGCATTTTCACCATCATATTTATATTCATTTTTATTAATATGAATTTTTTTAGCCGATTTATAACCTCTCATCTTATTAAACATAGAATATACAAACTGTTCTTCATCAGCTGTTGTTTTCCACTCACCCAAATAAGGAGTCTCTGGTGCAGCAAAGAAAAATTCAGAAGTTTTGATACTTCTTTTATCGACTCCATACACACCATTTGTTTTAATTTCACATCTAGGAAGAAAAAATTCATTTTTGTATTCACGAATTTTATTTTTCATTCCAGTACCACGAAAATAACGTTTTATAAGTTTGCCCTCTTTATCATAAAACGTTACAACCTCTCTTTCATAGTTTTTATCAGACTTTTTACCAATTTTCACACGTGTAAATTTATCAGCCTCAGTCGGTAATGCCCACGAATCAGGAGGGAAATTTTCTACAGGCAACTTCTTCGTTTTTTCTAACAATTTATAATCAGTTTTCAAAGAATTCAAACCTAGCCACATCTTTGCTTGTGACTTCATACAGCTGTATAAACTTTTTTTAGGATATCCTGAAAAAACTGAACTAATCATTACACACCACATACTAGTATTCAATTAGTTATAAACCCCTAAAATAATATTTTTGCGGATAAAACACAAAACCATTTTACAAATATTAATACAAATAAAAAAAGACTCGCTAGCAACCTAACGAGTACTTCCAATACTATTCTTAATCTAAGTCTATTTTTTATCCTTGATATAACTAAGCACACTATTGATAAATGTAAGTGGATGAACAGGACACCCTGGGATATACAAATCAATATGATGCTTGTCTAGAAACTCTCTATTAATCTTTTCAGCACCTTGAAAAACACCACCACTAATCGCACAAGCACCGCACAAGATAACAATCTTAGGGTCAGGTGTTGATTTATAACAATCTTCAAGTGCATAAGCCATGTTTTCTGATATAGGGCCAGTGATAACCAAACCATCAGCGTGTCTTGGTGATGCAACAAAGTCTATACCAAATCTACCCATATCAAAATTACAGTTTGAACATGCGTTCAATTCCATCTCACAACCGTTACAACCACCTGCTGAAACCTGTCTTAATTTCAATGATTTACCAAAAACTTTAACAATCTCTTTTTTAACTTCAACAGCTGATTTTAAATATTCTTCGTAAGTCATATCAGGTGTTACAACAAGTTTTTCACGAGATGTAGAACCTAATTTATAACCGTTTGTGAACTTAACTGCCTCTGATTTCAAAGCACATTTGCCACAAAAAGTACATTTACCCATATCAATACACAAAGGATTAGTTTTCAAAGCCCCTGTAGGACAAATATTTTCTAAACCTTGACATTCAACCTCTGGGTTCAAAACAGGAAAACCTCTAAAACTTTCTCTCATTGGAGCGTTTTCTATATCTTTTATAAACTGTTTTCCTTGATAATATCTTAATTTTAAAGTATCAAACATTTTTCTATTCCTTATAAATCGTTTCCACAATATGACAAGTTAAAACTCTTGTTACATAATGGGAAATCAGAAATTCCGTTATTTCTAACTGCCATCGCTAAACCATACCAATTATTAAATGATGGGTCTTTAACCTTGTATCTAGAAAGGTTACCGTTTTCATCAGTCATTACAGTATGAACAACTTCACCTCTCCAGCCCTCTGTAACTGATACAACAAAGCTGTTTGCTTTATAACCACAATTATCATCTACACAAAGTGGTTCATTTTTGTATTCAGGCAACTTCTTCAACAATTGTTTAATAATAAAGATAGACTGAAGAACCTCTTTATATCTAACTCTTGTTCTAGAATAAACATCACCTGTTGCAGTAATTTTTTTATCTTCAACCCCTTCTAACCATTTTTCAGGGAAATTAAATCTTGAATCAAGTTCAACACCAGATGCTTTTGCAGCCATACCAACAAGTCCTAAGTCACGAGCGTTAGCGTTGCTTACAACACCTGTTCTTTCTAATCTTGAGATAACTGTAGGTGACTTAATCATAACTGCAAAAGTACGTTTAACATCAGCCAAAACCTTGTCTAACATAGGCAAGATTTTTTCTTTTGCATATTCTTCTGTGATATCAAAATTAACACCACCAACAGTAATCAAACCACGTCCAAATCTACTTCCACAGATTTCTAACATAGTGTTGATAACCAAAGTTCTTGTAACACCAAAAATAGATGCACCCATCAAATATGCACAGTCACCAGCGATAGCACCCAAATCACCGATATGGATTGCACAACGCTCCATTTCTAAACCGATAAGTCTAATAATTTCAGCCTTATTAGAAATCTTGAGTCCTTTCAATGCTTCAATAGCTCTTGAATAAGCCAAATTATAAGCTATTACGCTATCACCACAAATTGATTCAGCCAACTGGTTTGATGGAGATTTTACTAACAAATCTTCAACACCTTTTGATTGGTAACCCAATCTGATTTCCAAATCATAAACCTTTTCACCGTTACACATAAATCTAAAGTGCCCTGGTTCAATTACACCTGCGTGGATAGGACCAACACCTACTTGGTGGACTTCTTCACCCTCAACTTCAAAGAATGGATATTCTTTCTTGTGGTCACGTACAGGTTTCAACCAAGGGTGATTAACAGGTTTAATACCAAAATCTTCATAGAATTCTCTTTCAAACATGTGAAAAGCAGGAATAATCGGTGTAATTGATTGATATTCTTTTGTTCCGTTGTTATCAAAGAACGCAGAAGACACATAGAACTTGCCTTCCATATCGTCTGCCATTACAACAAACAATCTAACACCGTTCCATTCACGTTTGCCGAAAAATCCTACAACACGTTTTTTGATATCCAAAATTTCTTGTCTTAATGTATCCATATCTAAGCAAGGGATATCATTTATATCAACAGTTCTGTTATTAGTTGTTACGAACCAATTCATTTCTAACCTCCAAACCCTACAATCGCAGCGCTGATAACATTATCCAAACAAGTTGGGATATAACAACCCAAAACGAATGCCAATGTCAACATAACTACTTGTGGAGCATACATACCAAACGTCAATTTTTTAGCGTTTGTTTCATATATTTCTAACTTGTTCTTGTTAGGTTCGCCAAAGCTCATCTTAATAGCAGACTTAGCCAAACCAAACAATATAATTGTTAATAGAACAACGAACATTATACATAATACAAAATGTTGTTGAACTAACATAGTTTTAATCATTAAAAATTCACTTATGAATAACAATGATGGTGGGAATGCACAAATAGCAAGGAATGATGCAACCCATAACCAACCTGTTTTTCTATCTAGTTTCAATATACCTGAAACTGATTTAATTTTCTTTGAACCAAAGATTGTTAAAACATTCCCTGAAGTTAAGAAGAAAGATGCTTTAACAAGTGAGTGTGCAATCATATGAAGAATAGCCGCATACAAAGCAACTCCACCTAAACCTGCACCAATCATCAAAATACCCATATTTTCGATTGAAGAATACGCAAGCATTCTTTTGTAATTTGAAATGTAATATAAAAATACTGCAGCGATAAACAATGATAAAAATCCCATTGTCAACATCATACCGTGAGCAAAACCACCACAGTTTGCAATAACTACAATTCTATAAACTTTCAAAATAATCAAAAATGCTGAATTCAACAACCCTGCTGATAATAAAGCAGAGATTGGAGTAGGTGCTTCTGAGTGAGCATCAGGCAACCAAAAATGTACAGGAGCAAGTCCCATCTTTGTACCTATACCGAATAATATAAATACATACGCAAGTTTTAACCAATATGGGTTAAATGATAATGCGTGGATATAAATATCGTTGTATGCAAGTGAGTTCATTGAACCACTTGAAACAGTCAAAAGAATAATACCAACAAATGCTAACGCAATACCTATTGAACAGATAAATACGTATTTCCAAGCTGCCTCAATAGAATGTTTTGTATTTTCAAAACAAATTAGATAAGCACTTGCTAATGTTGTTGCTTCTATAAATACCCAAGCTAAACCTAAGTTATTACTCAAGATAGCGCCCGTAATTGCTAGAACGAATATCATAGTCATACAAGAATATCTTGTCAATTTGTTGTTTGATATATCTTCGTTCTTCATATATCCACAATTATAAATAGCAACTGCAAGATAAACTATTGATAACAAAATCAAAAAGATGAAATTTGTATGGTCAATAGAAAAATATTTTGTCGCAGGGACTAATTCTGGGTTAATACAATATGCAACTGAAATGCCCATATGTATTAATGAGTATCCAACCAACATAATATTATTAAACAATTTTTTTCTAAACAATGCCAACAACAAGCAGGCAACTAATGGAAATATTAAAAGTAAATTAATCATCATATTCACAATCCTTTAAATCTGATAAGTGTGTGACTTCCAAGCCATCAAACTTTTTATTAATGCTATTAACCATCAAACCTAAGATGAATACTGCGATAAACAAATCAAGCAATACACCAAGATTTACGATAATAGGCATTTCTTTTACTACTGACAAAGATAACAAGAAGATACCATTTTCCATTGTGATAAATGAAAGAATATTAGTAATAATCTTGTTTTTGATAGTAATAAGTAACAAACTTATAATAATAACTGAAATTGAAACCCCAAAGTATACAGGGTTAATCATCTTGATAGCAGGGAAATTAAAATCAGAAACCAAGAACCCTGTGAACAAGATTATTGTTGAGATAAACAAACAATAAAAATGTGGAATATTAGCTTCTGCATCTCTGTATTCGTGAGTCTTTTTAACAATCTTATCTAAAAACATTGGAATAACTGTTGCCTTAACAATAAGTGTTTCAAACGCAAGGAACAAGAACCCTAGTTTTGATTGTTCTGCTATACCAAAATAACAAATCAAGAATAACAATATACCTTGCAAACAAAGTATTCTGATATGTGCCAACATACGACTTGTTGCAGCCATATACAACATTGTTAATCCGAATAAAATTATAAGTGCATTTTCCATATTACTTTCCTTTTACTTTTATTCAATCGGTCTTTCTGACCTAAATTTCTTTTTAAAACCCAGTACCTATACTGAATTTTTGTTATTAGTTACCATAAATTTTGATAGCAACCAATGAAAGAATAATCAACGCAAATGAACTCATTGCAAAAATAAATTCAAACACGTGTGACATTCTCAATCTTGCAATAGCAGATTCAACTGTACCGATAACGAATGCAATCAAACCGATTACTACAAGGAATGCTAACGCTGTCCAACCCAATCCATAAGTAGAAACAAGACTAGCTGGAAGAATAAAGTTAGCAATAATAGATTCAAGAATAACCATCTTGATACCTGCAGCCCAAGTAAGAACTGCCAAATCTTGACCAGAGTTATCAAGTATCATAACCTCGTGAATCATAGTCAACTCAAGGTGAGTTGTAGGGTCATCAACTGGAACTCTTGAACATTCTGTAACAAGCATAATAAACATCGCCAAAACTGCTAATACAGCAATCAAAATGCCAAAGCTACCAGCTTTTTCTAAAATCATACCCAAACAACCGAAGGTATAATTTCCTGTAAGTGCCATGATAGATGCTAACATAATAAAGAACGCAGGTTCAATAATAGTTGTGAAACAAGCTTCACGACTAGCACCCATACCTTCAAAACTGCTACCTGTATCCATAGCAGAGATTAGAGCAAAGAACTTACCCAAACCTAAGATGTATGAGAAGATAATGAAAGCACCTTCAATGTTTATTACTGAATTTCCACCTAACATTGGAGCAAACAAACCTGCAACCATTGTTGTAGCAAAAACTACAATCGGTGCAAATCTAAATACCCAAGAAGTTGTGGTACTAATTACTTGATCTTTTTTAAACAATCTTGTGAAATCCCAAACAGGTTGCCAGATAGAAACACCTTTTCTTCCTGCCCAGAACGCTTTTGTTTTCTTGATTATACCTAGTACAATGAATGGTGCAATCAATAAAACCAATATATTAAATAATGTTATTACTAAACTGTCTTTCATTTTTCTTTCCTTTTTATTCTTATGCCCCATAAAATATGGGAACTACAAATCAGAGGGTTAAAATTAACCTAATAAAACCACTCCAACTAGAGATAATACCAAGAATATCAATCCATACAAGATATATTGTTGAATATTACCGTTTTGTATTTTTTCAAATCTAACCAAGAACTTTTCTGTTGCCTTAATAAATGGTGTCAAGAAATAAGCTTCTTCAACGTCTTCTATATGCAATTCAAAGTGAGCATCTTTAGGGAACAATGTTTTTGGTTTTTTGATATCAAACACTTTTTTAAATAATGGTGTCATCATTGATAACAATGGACTTGCATAAGATGAAGCTGTGTATTGAATATGATTGTTTGGTTTATCAAAACCACAACCCCAAGTACAATGTTGAACACGTTTGTTTTCGATAACAAGTTTGATAACTGCAAGAACAACGATGAACGCAATCAAACCGAAACAAACAAGTGACAAGTGTTGCATCAAAGTAACAATTTCAGGAACTTCAACAGAACCTGTGAATACTGAAACAGGAGCTGTTAAGAAATTGAATACTTGTTTTGGACAAACACCAATTACTAAAGTTAGGATTGCCAAAATAGACATTGGGAAGATAAATGATATAGTTGTATCTTCCTTAACATTTTCAGCAACTTCACTTCTTGGCATACCCAAGAAAATTATACTAAATGCTTTAGTGAAACAAAGAATAGCAAATGTACCTACAAGAGCTAAACCTGCAATCGCTAAAATTATAGTAACCAATGAACCAAGAGTGTTGATTGTAAGACCTTTTAACATACCGAAATAGATTAAAAATTCACTTACAAATCCGTTGAATGGAGGCAAACCACAGATTGCAACAGAACCAACCAAGAACATTAGCGCTGTTTTTGGCATTGATTTAATCAAACCACCAAGAACTTCTATATCTCTTGTGTGAGTTTTTGAATAAACAGAACCTGCTGCTAAGAATAACAACTCTTTGAAGATAGAGTGGTTAAGAATGTGTAGAATACCACCAGTAAAACCTAGCACTGCAACTGGTGTACAATGATAAGCTAAACCTAACATACCAACACCAATACCCATACCGATAATACCAATATTTTCAATACTGTGATATGCAAGCAATCTTTTCAAATCGTGTTGAGTAATCGCATATAATACACCATATAATGCTGAAATAACAGAGATTATTAAAACAAAATAACCTAGAGAAACAGCAGGTGCAACGATTAGTGATAATACTCTAAGGATACCGTAGATACCAGTTTTAATCATAACCCCTGACATAATCCCTGAAACGTGAGATGGAGCAGCTGGGTGAGCATCTGGTAACCAGTTGTGGAATGGAATAAAACCTGCTTTTGTTCCAAAACCAACGAATGATAAAATAAATACTATAGATGCTAATGATTGGTTGTGACTTAAGAATTCTTTAAAACTTGAGAACTCCATACTTCCTGAACCAATAGTCATTAGAGCAAGAGCTAATATAATAAATATTACTGAAATGTGCATATAAACAAGGTATTTAATACCTGCTGAAAGCACTTCTTTTTTGTTGTCTTCAAATATAACAAGAAAAGCTGATGACAATGACATCACTTCCCAAACAATTAAGAACATCAACGCATTTTGAACAGTAACTACTGAAAGCATTGATGCTATTAACATAACTAAGAATAAACAGTGTGAAGAAACATTCATACCTTTGTTTAGATAGTGTTTCATATAACCGTTAGCATAGATTGTGCCAAGAAAACTCATACAAGAGATTACTAGAACAAAGAATGCAGACAACGGGTCAATCACAACATCTACAAGCCCAAACGGTGTTGTGCAAGCGAAAGTGTGTGATAGAGTTTCACCTGTTGTGATAACTTTTATTGCAGGTATTGAACATAACACTGCACTCATGCCTGTAAAAATTGAAACGATTTTGAACTTCCAATTTTCGCTACAAAATAATGATATTAAACCCCCTAGTAGTAGGGTAACTAAACCTATAAAATAAATATTCATATCTCTTTCCCATTTCTTTACAATTAATTTTTTAAATCTAACATAGTACAATGTCAAGGATTTTTTAAAGGAAAAATTTATAAAATTTAATGAGAAAATAAGAGTTAAAAATGCTGATATCTATATTAAATTATTATCCGTAATTGCGGCGGATTTTGTCTAGAGTGAGGACGCAGTCCGAAACTCGAAGTAGCACGGAGCATAGCGAATAGAATTTGCAGAGCAAATTAAATGAGCGACTGCATAGTGTGAAACAATAATCCAAGACAATGCTAGAGCCGCGGCAATCCAGAAATAAACGGTTTTGAAATCACCTCAAGTGTCGTCCTGAACTTGTTTCAGGACCCCTACAAACACAAAACGGCATTCAGAACCAAGGGAGCAGAGGCACGAGCAAAGCGAGAGTGAAACGTGCGTCAGGCAAAATCACACTTTTGCCTGCAAACGTGAACGTTGCCGTTTAACGCGACCGCAGGAGTTGGCAAGCGAAGATTTCTTACATATTATTAAAGCTTAAACATTTGCATAAATGTATTTAATATATTAGAATTTTTTATTAAAATATTTCTTTTATTTGTTTTTAAAAATTCCTTAATCAGAGTTGATTCACCTTTATCTATATATATCATATATTTTAACTCATTTGTTTTATATTTTTTCAATTCTTGTTCTAATCGAGTAAGTTGTTCATTAATTGATAAAGGACGAGAGGATCTTATATTATGTGTAACTTGTTTAAGTCCATTCTTGTAATATAAATTTAATATGTGTTCAACAATACATACATCATTGCCATAATCATCATTTATTATAAACATTTCATTTTGTTTTATAATTTTATAATTATCATTAAAAAATATTTCTAATAATTTATATTTAAGTTCATTTTCTTTATTAATTTTTCCAAAAAAATCGATAGTAGAACCATACTCATCTAAATAATCACTTTGTAAATTTTTAGATGTTATAATAATACGAAGTAATTTATCAGGATTATTTTCTGATAGTAATTCATTTATCCAAGTTAAAACATTTTCTTGTAAATTCAAATACTTATATAAATAAAATAGAATAGACATAGCATTTTTATTTTTTACAATATTGATTTTATCAATATTATTTTTTAAATATGTACAAATTTTATCAAATGTATTATTAGGGTCTAAGGATTCTAATTTTGGTGGAGTTTTTATTGAAAATTTATATTGACAAAAAATTAAATAGATAAAAAAGTACAAATTGTTATTCAAAAAAGATATTGTTTTAAGAAAAATTTTATTATAAAAATTATCTAACGTAATTAAATCTGATGGATTATTATCATTATATACTCTGATAAGATTTCTAGAAATATCTAAGAATATATCGTTCTTATCTAAAAAATAAATCAATCCTTTTTGTTCTTTACTTAAACTTAATAAATTAATAAGTAACTGAATTGTATGATTTTTATCTTTATATTTTTTATTATAATTAGAGTCCCAATAATTAATAAAATCTACTATTTTATCACTTTTTTTGTTATATAAATCAAACAGAATTTGGTTGAATTTATCAGGTGAATAAATATTATTAATCAAAGAATCAATTTCTGAGGCATTAATATTTGTAGTTTTTATATCCATGCGAAAATAATTTTCAAAAGATATTGGATTAGCTAATCTTCTATATTTTTCTATTTCAGAATATTTATTTAAAATATCTTCATCTAAATTTTCATATAAATATTTTATGGAGTTATCACTTATTAATGAATTTTGATTTTGATTGTTTTTTATTAAAGTATAAATTTGTTTGAATAAATATGGAAAAATTATTTGTAAGATCTTTATATTTTTAAATTTTACTAATTGTTCTGATTTTTGATTAAAAATAATCTCTTTATTATTATATATATAAATAGTTCCATCATTGTAAGTTCCTAAACTTGAGCATAATACATCTTTATTATAAATAATATATTCATACAAATTATTTTCAAAAGTTTCAATCATTGAAATTGATATGATATCTGCTAAACATAAATTTTCATCTTTTATACTTGAATATATAAACATAAAATGATTTAAGAACATCTTTATATCTCGCATATTCTTTATATAAATATCTTTATAAGCATAATCATAAAATTCTAAAATATTTGTTTTTTGCTCATTATCAATATTATTACCAACAATTTCTTCAATACCTTTAATAAAATATTTTCTTAAAATAGTATCATCTATTATAGGTAAATTTTTCTCTATTTGGATAATTTTTTTTAAATAATCATCAGCATTTGTAGGAAAATTTTCTTTTAAAATATTTGTCACTATTTCTTTATCAAAAGATAATATGTAAATAATATTTGGAAAATCTACTAACATTTTTATAACTTGAAATATTAATAATAATTCATCAGGAAATAATCTATCTAAATCATCAATAACTATAATAATTTGTTTAGAACTTTCTTCTAAACAATTTTTAATTTTTGTTTTAATATCTAATAAATCTTTATTAGTTTGAATATTGAAGAATGGTGAAATATCAATATTTCCAATGATTTTTGTATATTCAATAAATAATTTATTTAGGTTTTCAATACATTTATTATCATTATCGTTTGAAAGATTTTTCATAAGTATATTAAAAAAATTTTTTAATATAAGTTCTTTGTTTGTATAATTCCACGGTTCAAACCATATTTCAATATAGTTATTATTATTTATAATTGAATATTTTTTGTAAAATTCAAAAAATATTAAGCCATAAAAATAAAATAAACAACATTCTTTTATAGCAGATATAATTATTCCATATATAGTATAAGCACAATAATCCGTAATAGATATAAATTCTAAAAGTTTAAACGTTATTGTATTGAGACTTGTATTAATAATAGGATATGTAAGAAAACAAAAAATTATAAAAATACAATAAAATAGTAATAATCTTTTTGTAAATATTTTAGGAAATTTTATTTGTAGTTCAGATTTTGAAAAATTTCCTTCTTCTTCTTTTATAATTTTATCTAAATCACCTTGTCTGGCATTGTCGTTATTAGATAATTTCTTTAGATATTTTAAAGCAACTTTTATAGTCGAAGTTTTTCCAGAACCCCACTTACCTAAAATACCAATTGTATAGCTGCTTTTTAATCCTTTTAAATTACGAATAGTTTTGGCTAAATGATAGGCAAAATAACTTCTTTCAAGAGAATCATTTATTGGAGAATCAATAGGATTGTCTTTTAAATATTCATTACAGTGTAAAGATTTGTTTTCTTCCAAAATAAAATATATCCTTTAATAAACAATAATTTAGCATATTTCATTTCTTGTTGCAATAGATATTAAATTTTAGTATTTGCCCTATATATATTACTGAATCCATATTGTAACATATTATTCCAATCAGAAATTGAAGAATGTTTTTTATATTTATAATAAAATTCATACGCTGAAATTAGTTGTTCAACATTATTATCAATATTCTGTATTTCTGTTAATAATGTTCTAATTTTTTCTGGCACAACAAAGGGCTTATATTTGTTATGCCACTCATTATAATAATCTTTCTTTTTATTTATTATATTTGCAGATTCAAATATTTTTTTAGTATATATTCTATAAATTTTTTCATGCCAATGTTTTTCTTGTATAGATTCAATCATTTTGGAGTCAACATTATATTTTTTTAATAATTCTGTTATTCTATCAAATTTTGACTTCATTAATTCATACGTTGGTTTTTCTTCTGTTAAAGGAGCTAATGTACTTTCTAAACTTATTCCTGCGACAGAAACTAATAAATTTGTTAAATCTTGTACCAATGTTTTAATTTCTCTAAGTTTTATATTTAAACCAAATATACTTATATTCTCTAAAAATGGTGTTATTTCTTTTGCAAATAAAATAAACATAAATGCAAATCCTGTGATTAAAAATGCTATAAACTGTTCATTATAATTCAACCAAGCGAATTTCCATGCAAGATAAAAACAGTATGCACAAATCAAAAATTTTATAATTACATAGAGATCATTTAAACTAATACTTTTCCATGATTTGTTTTGTTTTTTATTCATTTTGTTCTACCTTCTTAAAAATAATAGTTTAATTTTTTACAGTTAAACAATCTTTACCTTGCAGACCACTTGGTACAACTTCTACGCCTTCTACGTACATTCTTAAATTGTTTTGATTGTCAAATTTAAAAAATTTAGCATAATCACCCATTCCTTGACTACCCAGTTTTTCTTCAAGTTGGGCTTTATTTTTGACATTTTTTCTTTTTAATAAAGAATAAGCTTCATATAAATCTTCTGGGTCATAATGTTTATACAAAAGAGCATATTTAACAAAAGATGTAGGGCAAGATTTTTGATCAATTTTTTGAAAAAACTGAACAATGGGATTTGGTTTATTAGACCTTTTTTTATTTTTTAATCTTTTATTGTCATTTTTATTTATTTTTTCTGCTTTATAATATAGTTTTATATTACTCATATCATTATTTATACAATACTTATCTGTATATTTTCTGGATAAAAACATATCTATTTTAAAACCAGTCAATTTATCTTTCCAAGTTATATTTGGAATTATTGCACTAAATGTAATATGTTTTCCACGGGTATTAAATATTTCAGAATCTTTAACTAAATATTTTCCAATTATTGCACCAAAATTATCTTTAATTTCAATATTAATATCAGAATCAATAAAAACATTCCCTTTAGAAATTGGTCCAATTATATCAAGATACAAATTATCTTTTCTTATTTTTGAGTTAACTAGATAAACTGCACTAACATCTTTATCACCATACATCAAAATATCTTGATGTAACTTTTCACAGTTGTATTTTATAATTAAAAATATTGATAAAATAGTTAATAATACTATTCCAATAATTTTTTGATTTTTATTTAGTTTCATACATCACTCCATTTTTTACTAACCGCCGCAACCTACAGAACAAGCCGTAGAACATCCCCTACATCTTGATGCTATAGTTATAAATTATTTTTCTTTGATTTGCTTTGCTAAACCTTCAACATAACATTTTTATTCATTGTGTTTACAAAATAATAATACGTATTTGATACTAAGTTTAGCATAAAACTATACATATGTCAATTATAACTACGTATATATT
The DNA here is from genome assembly GCA_002103075.1 of Candidatus Gastranaerophilales bacterium HUM_9. GTDB lineage: Bacteria > Cyanobacteriota > Vampirovibrionia > Gastranaerophilales > Gastranaerophilaceae > UBA2883. Next base: position 197,223 of record DABG01000018.1, read on the forward strand.
ACGTACTTTCATTTAAAAATATAGGTTAAATATACTTATTTTTTATATTTTAGAAATTATCATGTTTAAATGAGGTTTTTATGAATAATAAAAAATTATTAGGTAAACGAATAAAAGAAATACGAAAACAATCTAATTTAACACAAGAAAAGTTAGCTGAAATGATTGATATAGAAACCACCTCTCTAAGTGGAATAGAAAGTGGCAGACACTTTCCCTCATTATTAACTTTAGAAAAAATAGCTAATAATCTTAATGTGGAATTAAAATCATTATTTAATTATAATCATTTACAATCTATTGATACTATGAAAAATGACATTATTGAAAACATTGATAATTTGTCTGACGAAAAAATAATATTTATACATAAATTTTTTGAATAATTTAATTTATTTTTATACTCCAATCAAATTCACACAGGGATTCTTCGCAGGGATTCCGAAACGAGTTCGGAATGACTCTTTATATTATATTTTAGTCACCCTGAACTTGTTTCAGGGTCTCTATAACATCTTTATAGGGATTCCACGCTTGCGTTACAAAAATAATTACAACACGCTCTGAATGACATCAAAAACTGTCATTCAGAAAGAGTAAGACGACCGAAGAATTCCCCTAAACAGTCTTTGTTGGGGTGGAAACCCCAACCTACTGTTCACAGAACTGTTGGTTTATGGATTGCCACAAATTTGCGGTGCAAATTTTCGCAATGACGTATTTAAAATTATCATAGACAGTGTTTGCAGGGATTCTTCGCTTCGCTCTGAATGACGGATTAATAATTATTCAAATACAACCTCTTACAAAATATCAATCGGGTCAACGTCAATCGCCATTCGTATATCCTTTGGCAACTTTATAGACCTAAAGAACTGTGTAATAAACTTATGACCTTTTTCATAAATCTTATTCTTTAACAACAACTGATAACGATAGAACCCATTTAGTCTTTCAATCACGCAAGCCGATGGTCCTAACATCTCAACATACTCATCAAACCCATACTTATCAATCAACTGCTCCAGTCTATCTGCAATCTGTTCCAAGCACTTTTCAGCTCTCTCATCTGTTTCAGAGCTTATAATAACTCTAATAATCTGCGTGAACGGTGGATATACAAACTCTTGTCTAGCCTTAATTTCCGTATCATAAAACTTCAAATAATTTTGTTCTCTTGCACTATCCAACGCATAAAAATCAGGGTTATAAGTTTGGAACAATACTTTTCCCGTATACTCACCACGTCCTGCTCTGCCAGCTACCTGTGTCAAAAGTTGAAACCCACGTTCAGCCGAACGAAAATCAGGCAAATTGAACGTAGAGTCTGCACTAATAACCCCAACTAAAGTAACATTAGGGTTATCCAACCCCTTTGCAATCATCTGTGTTCCTATCAAAATATCAATCTCTTTTTTTTGAAACCTATTTAAAATCTCAATATGAGTATTCTTCCTTGACAAAACATCGCTATCAATTCTTTCAATATTAACCTCAGGGTACAACTCCTTAAACAATGCCTCAACTTTTTGTGAGCCTAACCCCGAAGTTTTTAACGCATCACTTCCACAATTTGGACAAATATCAGGCATTTCTTCCTCGTGGTTACAATAATGACACTTGAGCTTTTTATCCTTTGCGTGCCAAATCAACGGAATAGCACAATTTGGACACTCTATCACATGTCCACAAGATTTACACATCGTAGAGGTAGAAAAACCACGTCTATTGATTAATATAATTATCTGTTGACCTGCGTCAAGTGTTTCCTCAACAGCTGTTTGTAATTGTTTTGAGATAACACCTTTATATGAAGCTCGTGAATATTCTTGCATATTAATTATCCCAATAGATGCCATAGGTGCATCATTAAACCTATGTGGCATCTCAAACAAAGTATTGTTGTTTGAAGCATAATAATATGTAGAAATATCAGGAGTTGCAGAGCCTAACAACAATGGTGCATTATGATACTGTGCAAGTTTCTTAGCAACGACTTTTGCATCATATCTAGGTGCAGGATTAGACTGTTTATAAGCCCCCTCGTGCTCCTCATCTATTATAATAAGTCCGATATTTTGTAATGGTGCAAACACTGCAGAACGAGCACCTGCAAGGATTTTTATCTCGTTATTATACAATCTATTCCACACGTCATATTTTTCACCATCAGAAATACTACTATGCCAAATAGCAACCTCGTTTATCCCAAATTTTCTTGCAATACGTTGGGTAAGTTGTGAAGCCAAAGCAATTTCAGGTGCTAAAAATAAAACATTCTTCCCAGCGTTTATAGTGTCTTGGATAAGTTTAAAATAGACTTCAGTTTTACCAGATGCAGTAACCCCGTGCAACAAAATAGGGTTTCTAGAATTAAGTTTACTTTTTATCCCTTCATAAGCTGATAACTGTTCACCTGATAATTCTGAAAGTGGTTCAAGTTTGTTATCCTTAAATATACTCAAAGGGTTTCTGTAGATACATTCTTCCGTGAGTTTAATATTTCCTTGAGCCTCTAGTTTTTTAATAGTAGCACGAGTAGTCTTTACCTCTTTTTCAAAGATGATTAAAGACATTTTGCCTTTCTTTTTCAGCTCCTCAAGGATAGCAAGCTGACGTTTTGTGGCATTGTCAGAGTTTACATATTCGATTGAATATTCAGTTTTAGAATTTTTTTCAATAAGTTTTACAGGGATAGCAAGATTAATGACGTTTACAATATCCGTACAATAATAGTTTGCTACCCACTCTAATAACTTAAAATATTTAAGGTTAAACAAAGGTTTGTCATCAAGAATCGAACGAATTTTTTTTATTTTTAACCCGTCCTCTACATAATCTGTAAATCCGACAACAAACGCTTTTATAGAACCTTGACGACCAAACGGTACAGAAACAGCTTGACCAATCTTGATAACATCTTTTAAGGTATCAGGTATTTCATAACTAAAAGTCTTTACCCCCAAACCTTTTATGTTTACAAGAACATTTGCATAATTCATTAGTCTAATGCCAACAATTCTTTCTTAGCATCTTCGATTGCATTTGCTAATGTGTCTAAATCTTCTGGATAAACTGTAACACCTTTTTGAGTAGGACGCCAAGTTTCGCCATCATCTGTTGTGTAGAAAATTCTTAAATCAAGATAAGTTTTTCCTTTGTATTCAGTAATTGATGCGTGTAATTCTTGATTACCTGCACGTTCAATTCTTGCTAATAATTTTGGTTCTTCTGCCATAATGTCCTCCTTTTTAAAATTATAAAAATATTCTAGCACATATTTTTAATAATGCACCTTGTTAATTTTTGGTAACTTTGCAACCTCTTTGCAGGGATTCTTCGCTTCGCTCTGAATGACGCCCCCAGACTGTCATTCAGAGGGAGTGTAACGACCGAAGAATCCCCCTGAACATGTTTTTGTTGGGGTAGAAACCCCAACCTACTGTTCTCATACTACACTTGAAATTCGTAATGACATTCTAACTACTTCCTTAGTCCAGCAATCTCATTAAACAATTCTTCTGCAACGTCTTCCCACGTTCTTCTATCGTGTTGTTTAATAATTGTCACACTTGGATACCACTCAGTCTTTTTATCGTTGTCGAACCATCTCCAGTCAGGTGCTTTGCACAACAACAAATATGTCTTAACACCCATTGCACCAGCCAAATGAGCTAAAGCAGTGTCAACCGTAATCAACACATCAAGGTTTTTCAACAAAGATGCTGTATCATCAAAAGTTTGTATATGTTCTTCCAAATCCACAATCTGTGGATATTTTTCACACATTCCAAAGATATCATTCATCTGAAAAGAATAATACTTATTTCCCTCAAGCTCAAACAATTTTTTAAAATAATATGGTGCGTCAATCGTTCTATAAACAGCGTCACGCAATCCCATACCCTTAGCTCTCCAGTTCAAACCTATCTTTAATTCATCACCTCTAAAAAACTGTATCTTATCGTTATAATCTTTTTCTTCATCTGTTATCATATAAGGTTCTTGTTGTGGAATATTGTGATATGAAATATTCAACAAATTCTGAATATCCATTATCATCAAAAACTTGTTATAAGGCTTAAACACACCAAACTTTATAATCTCTACATTTTTATACTTTTTAAAACTTCTCTTGAACAAATCATACAGCGACTCGTCAACTGCGTAATAAACTTTTTTGAACTTCTTTGCCACATAAGGTACAAATCTTGAGAACTGAATATTATCACCATAACCTTGTTCTGATGTGATATACAAAACTTCATTAGGATAATCCTTGCCGTCCCAATAATTCTTACGTTCACGATAATTCATATACTGTTTTGGTTCACGTTCTGAATAATACTTATACCCCAATTTCATCTTTTTTTGTGCCATATAAATTGAGCCTAAAGTATAGTTATAATCAGCACCAACACGTTTTTTTATAGAATGAAGTTTTCTCAAATACTTTTCAGCACCTGCATAATCTTCTGAATGTTTACAACAAACCCCAAGGTTATAATAACCTTCAATATACCCCATTTTTGCTGACTTTAGAAAGTGTTTTTTAGCTTGCTCATAGTCATTAACAGATGCCTCATAATAAAACCCTAATGAGTTTTCAGTAATTGCGTTATTAGGGAATTCTTTTTTTAACTTATCAAGCCATTCCTTGCTCTTGTCGTCCATACCAAGTTCAAGGTATTCAAACATAATCGTTCCATACAAAGCAGGTGTCTTAAACTCTTTTGCACCCTCTTCCAAAACTCTGATACCCTCTTCCTCTAATCCAAGGTTTTTGTATGCTCTCTGACAATAGTAATAAATAATCTCTTCTTTTTTATATTTAGTTAATTCTTCATACATAATGGCTGCATCTTGATAGTTTTTGTTAACATTACAAGCGTTCGCCAAAGCTTCTAATGTTTCAACACTTTTTTCTAACTCAAAAGCACGTCTTGCATAAGCCATTGCCTTATCATATCTTCTCATTCTTATATAAAGATTGCTGATTTCAGACAAAATTTCAGCATTATTAGTATTATTTTGCAAAAGCCTTACAAGAATGATTTTTACGTAATCATACTTTCCGAAATTTATACATTTGTTTGCCAAATCTAACAATCTTTTTTGTTGAAAATTCATAATATATCTCTTAACTTTCTAATAATTTTTCTATCATCTCATCAACTTCAATAAACCAATCTTGTCTATCTTGTTGTTTAAACAATTCAACAGATGAATACCATTCTGTCACCTTGTCATTATTAAACCATCTCCAATCAGCACAATATGGTAACATCAAAAAAGTTTTCTTTCCGATTGCACCCGATACGTGCACGCAAGATGTGTCAACAGTAATAAACACATCACAGTTTTCTATAATACTTGCAGTATCATCAAAATCGTTTATCTCAGGCGCCAAATCAATAATCTGCGGATATTTTTTACAACCATTAAAAATATCCTCTAATTGCACTGAATAAAACTGTATATTTTTTTCTTCTGCTAAATCAAGCATCTTTTTAAAATATTCTATATTAACAGTCCTATTAATAGCACCACGAACCCCAATACCACCAGCTTTCCAGCATAAGCCCACTTTTAACTTATCGTTATTAAAATACTTTTCTTTAAAATAACGAACTTTTTCAGGGTCAAGCTTCAAATATCCATCTTTACTAGGAATATTGTCAAAATCCATATCTAAATAATAAGGCAAGTCAGCAGACAATACATAACAATCGTAATCAGACACATCAGATAATTTGTCATAGAAAGTCACATTTTCAATATTAAAACTTCTTTTAAATAACTCCAAGCAAGGTTTTCTTGTTAAGACCTTAACAGCTTTAAATTTTGGAGCAAGAAACGGTAAATATCTAATAAACTGAATATGGTCACCGAGTCCTTGATCACAATATAAAAGTAATGTTGAATTTTTTTGTTCTGAACCGCCCCAATTATTTTTAAGTGTCAAAATTTCTGGTGCTTTATCTCTAAAACCAAAAAGTTCATAACCTTTTTTCATCTCTTTTTTTACAAGATAAAGAGTTCCCAGAGCAGCTTTAGGATAAGTTTCTCTTGGTAGAATTTCTACAATCTTTTTCAAAGCTTTTTCTGCTTCATCAAAATTACCAGTTTTTATATAACTAACTCCTAGATGATAATACCCAAGAGGATTACCGTTTTCTATCGCTGTTATATAACACTCTCTAGCAAGTTCTTCATTGCAGTACATAAATTCTTGCAATGCACCTGCAATAATCCATATTTCAGGACATTTTGGGAACTTTTGAATAGTCTTTGCACAAAAACTTTCGGCTTTTTTAATATCGCCTTTATCGAAATAGCTTTGAGTTAACCTAACCATAGCGTTATCTAATTCTGGGTGCTTATTATAAAATTTTTCTGCATAAGCAACTTCAAAATCATACATTTGAAGTTCCTTAAAAGCATCAATTATTTTGTTATAAATCTTAGGACTATCTTTATCGTAATTAAAAAGCTCTTCATAAAGAATTATCGCATCATCAAACTTTTGTAGCTTAAACTTACAAAAAGCAAGTCCAGAAATCGAAGATGCTGATTTTCTTTTGTCATAAGATTTTTGAAGAATACGTTCAGCACTTTTATACTTGTGTTTTTTTATATAAACTCTGCCTAAAAACGCTTGTAAAATAGGGTCATCAGGAGTTTTAATGAGCATATCAAGATAAATCTTTTCTGCCTCGTCAAATTTAGATTGTTTTATCAAAGTATTTGCTTGTGCTAATAGCTTTATATTCATAATCTACCTAAAACTTTACCTACGTAACATAGTCACCAAGTTAGACTAACTCATTGTCATAGTAACATTTTTTAGGACTTAGTCAATCCACCTAATACTTGATTATTAAAAATATAGTAACAATGGGGGATTAACAAAACAAGATGAGAAAGGTTTAATATAATCATTAAATCTTTTTCATACTTCCAGCTATTCTTAATTCCAAGAGTCTAAAAAGACTCTTTTTTTTATGTTTGCAGGGATGTTAAATTTATCACGATAATTTCAATTCGTCATTGCGAGGCTCAAACTATGTTTGAGCTGTGGCAATCCAGAAATACGGTTCTGCATGTTCAGAGGGATCCTTCGGCAAATTTTTATAAAATTGTTTCCTTGCCTCTGGATGACAGGCTGGAACTGTCTTGAATTTCCGACTCTACTGCGATGACGGACTTTACACTTCACCAATCAAATCATACTCGTCACAATCAACGATTTTAACATTTTCTATATCACCAGGAACTAATGGCTCATCAGTCTTTATATAAACAACTCCGTCAACCTCTGGTGCATCATTCTGTGTTCTTGCAACAACATAACCCTCGTCAGTAAAACTTTCTATAATACAAGGCATAGTTTTACCTATAAAACCTTCATTGATTGATTTTGAAATACCTTGTTGCAATTCCATCAACTTGTTACGACGTTCTTTCATAACCTTTTTAGAAATCTGTGGTTTCATATTATATGACGGTGTGCCTTTTTCTCTCGAATACTCAAACACCCCAAGTTTATTAAATTTCATATCCTTAATAAATTCATACAAATGTTCAAACTCTTCTTCGGTTTCCCCAGGATAACCAACAATAAACGCAGTTCTAATCGCAACATTTGGAATACGTTTTCTAATATTTTCTATCATTTCTCTATAGTCAAACGCAGGTCTATTCATACGTTTAAGCATCTCAGGGTGCGAATGTTGAAGCGGAATATCAATATATTTAACTACCTTATCACATTCTGCAATCGCATCAAGTAATTCATCTTTCATCTGAGTCGGATACGCATACATTATTCTTATCCAACCTAAACCCTCAATCTTATTGAGTTCTCTTAATAATTCAGGCAACATTGGTTTTTTATAAATATCAATACCATAACCCGTTGTATCTTGAGCAATCAATATAATCTCTGTAACACCTTTTTTGACAAGTGATTTTGCTTCATCAATAATATTTTCCATTTTTCTAGAACGGTAATCACCTCTCAAATAAGGAATAATACAATATCCGCAACGATAATTACAACCGTCTGCAATCTTTATATAAGAACTTGAACCTACAGTAATCTGTTGACGTGTAACTGATTCAGGATAATTATATTCAGGAGTTTCATTAACCTCTTGAACATATTCTTCACCGTTTTCAATAGATTTAATAACCTCAACAATCTTACTGAAATCAGTCGCACCAATCATGCCAGAGATTTCAGGAATTGCTTTTTTTAACTCGTCACCATGTTTTTGTGCCAAACAACCAGCAATAATAACTTTTTTACCCTCATTTATCATCTCTAAAATAGAGTCAACAGACTCTTTTTCAGCATCGTGAATAAAAGAACAAGTATTTATAATAACTATATCAGACTCGTCCTCATTTAAAGTTATCTCATAACCGTTTTGAGCCAAAGTACCAAGCATCAATTCAGAATCAACCAAATTTTTTGCACAACCGTGACTAATTAAAGCAATTTTTTTCATATTTTCACCACTAATTATTCAAACTATGTAACGGAGCAGGAATTCTACCGGCTCTGTTAACAAAATCTGCTGAAGACAATGAATTAACAGGCATAATAGGTGCTTCACCCAATAAACCACCAAACACAACTTTATCACCAACACCCTTACCAACAGCAGGAATAAGTCTAACCGCAGTAGTCTTTTTATTAATCATACCAATCGCCATCTCATCAGCAATCATGCCGGCAATAGTTGTTGCAGGAGTATCTCCAGGGATTGCAATCATATCCAACCCAACAGAACATACAGAAGTCATAGCTTCTAATTTATCAAACGTCAAATGACCGTTTGTCGCAGCTTCAATCATACCAGCATCTTCTGAAACAGGAATAAACGCACCAGACAATCCACCGACATAAGAACTAGCCATAATACCGCCTTTTTTAACAGCATCATTAAGCATTGCAAGAGCGGCAGTTGTACCATGTGCTCCAGCGTGTTCTAAACCCATTGCCTGAAAGATTTCAGCAACACTATCGCCAATCGCAGGAGTAGGTGCCAATGATAAATCAATTACGCCAAACGGTATACCAAGTTTGTCTGCCAAATGTCTACCAACAAGTTCACCGGTTGATGTAATTTTATAAGCTGTTTGTTTAATAACCTTTGCCAAAGTTCCCATATCAGCATCTTTACCAAGGTTTTCAATAGCAGCCTTAACAACGCCAGGGCCAGATACACCAACATTTAATGCACATTCAGGTTCACCATAACCACAATATGCACCTGCCATAAACGGATTGTCATTAACAGAGTTACAGAAACATACAAACTTTGCGGCTCCCAAACTGTCATTATCTTTTGTCAATTCCGCAGATTTTTTTATAACCTCAGCAACCTTTAAAACTGCGTCCATATTGATACCAGCCTTTGAGCTACCAACATTCACTGATGAACACAATCTACTTGTCTGAGCCAATGCCTCCGGAATAGATTCAATCAATGCTATATCACCTTTTGTACAACCTTTTTCAACCAAAGCTGAATATCCACCAACAAAATCAACACCAACCTCTTTGGCAACTTCATCAAGTGTTTTTGCGATTTTTACATAATCATACTTATCACAAGCCTCACCTATTATTGAAATAGGAGTAACTGAAATACGTTTATTTACGATAGGAATAGCATAATCATCAGCTATTTCATCTGCATATTTCACAAGGTTTTTTGCATAATTGTATATCTTATCTCTAATTCTTTTACATAAAACATCAACATCTCTATCTATACAATCTCTTAAACTTATTGACATTGTAACTGTACGAATATCAAGGTTATAAAGCTTAATCATATTGATTGTTTCTAGAACCAAGTTCTCATCAAAGTTTCTCATAACTGCTCCCGTTACCTGTGCGTAAGAACTGTTGTAGGACTTCCATCTTTTGAGGTCTTAATACTAACCTCAATTCTACACGTCTACTTCTTTTATAATCTTCTTTGCCATCTACAAGTATAGGTTTACTAAAACTTGCACCTTCTACTCTGAGCATTTTTGTTAAATCGTTATAATAAGGTTTGTTTTTACACAAAACAAATACATAGTTTGCAACATTATACGCACGATTCATTGACAAGTTCATATTCTTCATATACTGTTCCTGCCTTGTATATGAACCTCTGAACAACTGTGAATCTGTATGACCTTGTATCACAATATAAGTAACATATTGCTTCAAATTTCCGTTCATAACACTATCAAAATACACAGGCAAAAATTTTCCCAAAAACTCTCTACCTTTTGGAGTAAGCTCTGCACTGTTTAGTTTAAATAATTCCATATCAGAAATTTTTGCCATTCCGCTAAATGGATCAATTTCAACATCAGCCATCTTTTCTTGTTTCAACTCTTCTGATTTTATATCAGTATTTTCAACTTTTTGTTCCGCCTTGATATTAAGATTTTTCATATCCTGAACCATTTGTTGAACAGTTTCACAAACAACTTTTGCTGCTTCACCGTTTCCTTGCCCTGTGTTTGCACAATACGCAAAGAACAAAGTCGCAAAAATCATAAACATACCAATGAACAAATCGGACATTGTTACCCAGAATATGTTTCCACCTTCTTCGCGTGGTTTTTGTCTTACTTTAGCACCCACCTAGAACAAACCTCCGAGATCATCACCATTATCAGATTTTTTAGACATAGTATCATTTAAATTGTTTACACCAAAAATCAAACTATCAAGATATGGCATAATAACATTTGCCAAATCTTTTTGAATAGAAGTTGAAAATGCTTTTGGAATAGATTTCAAAATAGTACCGTTATCGTGGTTTTGAATTTTTGAAGTCTTCAACAAGTCAACAAGGAACGCTTCTGTTGTGGTAATACCAAATAACGAACCTAATTTTTCAACGACTTTTTCACAAGCTGTACTCAACATAAGAGACGTCATCAACTTGTTTATCACTGTAAATGTTAAACAAGAACCAACCGCAAGTACAGAACAAATAGCCGCAATCTGCATATCACCTACGAAGTGAGCAACTGTTTTTGTAAGTGCTTCCGGAGATGAGAAATCAAGTTTACCGAACGCTTCTGCAATCTTCAAGAATGTAAAGAATGGACCAAAACCTGTAAGCAATTCTGGAAAAGAGTTCAAGAAGTTTTTGTTATAATGCGGTGTTATCATTGAGTCTTCATTAAAGAAATACGGTATATCAACAGTCGATTGGATACCAGAAACTCTATCTGATACATTTTCAAACTCGACTGAATCTTCAGTATCTTGAAAAGCGATTGTATCAGAGAACAACAACGCATCTTTAAACTGTTCAAACGGTCTTGCAGTACAAGGGTTTGACATCAAAATTTGTTTAAACTCTTCATATCTGTATGACATATTACTTTTTTCAAAAGTTTCTAAATCTGAATATACTTTTTTCAAATCTTTAGCAATTGCTATATAACGTTTTAACATATATCCCAAACCACTCCAGAAAGTTGTTACAATAATGATAACCGGAGGGTCTTTTATCAATTTCATTAAAAATTCCATCGCTCATTCCTTATTTTTTAATTATTACTAGCATTCTAGCATAAAAACAGTTCTGAATACAACACTATTGTCAATATATTTTGTAGTTGTATAATAAAATTATTATGATTAAGAGAAGAATTTCAAAACAAATATCAATAGGTGATGTAAAAATAGGCGGTGGTGCACCAATTTCTGTACAGACAATGTGCAACACAGACACAAGAGATGTAGAAGCAACTTTAAACCAAATCAGAGAGTTTGAACAAGCAGGTTGCGATATTGTTAGATTAGCCGTACTTAATAAAGAAGCTGCTGAATCTATAAAAGAGATTGTAAAAAAATCCAATCTTCCATTGGTTGCAGATATCCATTTTGACTATAGACTAGCAATGCGTTGTATTGAAAACGGTATCCATGCATTAAGAATTAACCCAGGAAATATTGGCAAACGTGAACACACAGAGAAAGTTGTTAATCTAGCGAAAGCAAATAATATTCCTATTAGAATTGGTATCAATGCAGGGTCTTTAGAAAAAGAATTAAAAGCACGCACAGATTTAACTCTTGCAGAAAAAATGGTTGAAAGTGCATTTGGACATATCAGAATTTTAGAAGATATGAATTATGATAATATCAAAATTTCACTAAAATCTTCTGATGTTCAAACAACACTTGAAGCATATAGATTGATTGCTCAAAAAGTTGATTATCCACTTCACGTAGGTGTAACTGAGGCAGGAACACTAAAACGTGGGCTTATAAAATCTTCTGTTGGTATTGGTACACTTTTAGCAGAAGGTATAGGCGATACAATAAGAGTTTCTTTGACAGAAAACCCTGTTGAAGAGGTTTATGCTGGCTGGGAAATCTTAAAATCATTAGATTTACGTTCAAGAGGAGTTAATTTTATATCTTGTCCGACTTGTGGAAGAACACAAATTGACTTAATATCATTAGCAAAACAGGTTGAAGAAAAATTTGCGAACCTTGATATGCCAATTACAATTGCCACTATGGGTTGTCCTGTAAATGGACCAGGGGAAGCATCAAGCGCTGATTACGGTATTGCCGGTGCAATAGGTGAGGGTTATATTTTCAAAAAAGGCGAAATTATCCGCTCACGTATACCAGAAAAAGATTTGTTGAATGAACTTGAAAAAGTTATTATGGCAGACTTTGCTGAAAAGAAATAAGTTATTTCTTTGATTGATGAAACATCGTTCGCAGGGATTCCGAAATAGTCTTGAATAGCAACTATGCCATTTTATCTACAGCCTTAGCTTCTTTTTGCATTTTTCGAGCTTGAACGTATGCATAAGTACCCATTACAGCACCGATTATACTATTCACAGCTACAGAAGTCTTTCCGCTAGATTTTGAACCCATCATTTTTGTAAAAATCTTATCAAACCCCATACCAATAAACGCCCACGCAAAACCATTTATCAAACCGATTGCAACAGGTGGGTATTTCATTGCTGCCTCATTATTCTTATTTATCTTATCAACCAATTTGTTTGCCATTGGCTGCTTTTGTGCTTGTGTTTGCTCTGTTTGTTGTTGGGGTTGAGTACTTCTAAAATGTATGTTTCCATAATTTACTGCTGATAAATTCATAACACAAGCCTTTCATTATTGTTTGTACTGTATTAATGTACAGATAAAAATTTTTTTGCTAGTTTATAAAAAAATATTTGTAAACATTTGTAACAAAACAAACAAGTGTTGAAATTGGGATAAAAGTATATACTTTATATATACAAGAGAGCAAATAAAATAAACAACATTAAATAAACACGACGATATTAAATTTATTTTAACCTATATACCCTAATTCCCTTCCTAATTCTAGTTTTAGCCTTCCTTGCGAAAGGCTTTTTTTTTGGAGAAATTTCAAAAAATATACTAATATTTAGAATTTATTAGGTTATCTAGACATTATCTATTTATAGCTAACCATCTGTATGCTTGTTCATTTGATTCAGGCATACTGATTACATAAGTGCCGCCATAACGTCCTCTTGCAAATCTCAAGATGCCTTGTTTTGCTAAATTGTTTAATGCCTTTCTAATTGTATTTTTGTTTACGTCCAAAACCTCTGATAACTCATTGATTGATGGCAATTTTGAACCAATATCATAATTATTGATAATAATATTTTTTATCTTGTTTTGAATTTTTTCATAATGATAAAATGCTGTTTCTTGAGCAGGGGCAAAAATTGACATTTCACGTCTTGGTTCAACTGCTGGGTTTTGTGAATTACTTATAACAGTTGTGCCATAAGAACCACGTCTTGTTAATAACATTTTTTCTTTTACCAACGCTTGTATTGCATTGTGCATTGTCTTCATACTTACATTGAATTCTTTTGCTAATTCTTCGTTTGCAGGTAGTCTATCACCAATAGAATAATTAGAACAAATATGTTGCTTCAAATCGTTCATAACCTTGCTTACAAGAGTTTCTTCATCAGCATTTTCGTTTATTATAAATTGATTGTTTATTACAATTAGATTTTTCTTCTCATCATATTTTACAATTCCATCTGTAATAAGTTTTGAAATCGCTGACATAACAGTATTTACTGTCATATTAATTTCTCTAGCAAGTTGTCTGGTTGCAGGCATTTGTGAACCTACTTCCATTTTATTTGTTAAAATATAGTTTTTAATACGTTCTTCTGCCATATCTTTTTTAGAAGTACGTTTTCTTAATTCTGATGCATTATCATTTTTATCCTTAATAATAGAACCAATTTTTTGTTTTGAATAAATATATTCTTTATCCTCAAGAATTTTCAAAACATTTTGAATAGTTCCAAGACTAACTCCTAAATAATAAGCTAAATCAGACTTTTTCGGTAACAAATCACCAATCTTTGCAACATTTGTTTTTAACGCTGTATCAATGCTTTTCATTATCAAGTTAGCTATAGTTTCTGTTTTGTTACTGTTTTGAAGGGTTGGTACACTCATATTCATATCAGATACTTTCAAATGTCTAAGTTCGTTTTTCTTGTATGTTACGTAAGTCATAATCGCCTCATTATTAGTTAATACTTCTACAATTCATAGTGTACCATAAATAAAAAAACAAACATACCCTAAAAATATGATTTTTACATTTGTTAATAATGTAGAAGTAGTCAGGTTATTAGTTTTTGTCGTGTTCAATCAAGTTGTTGAACACGAATTACAATACTTTATAAAGACTTTATAGAGATGCTGAAACAAGTTCAGCATAATGAAGACACTACTACTCAGAGTGTCATTCTGAATTTATTTCAGCACCCTTATTGACACATATTGTTATTCAATCACAATATCGCCTTGTCTGAATATCTTAACTTCATCATCAAAAACACCTGCGACAGTTGAGGCAGTACCTTTTGATTTTAATCCGTAATCTTTAACAACATAATCAACACTATCACCAATATATTCAACTGCCTCGTCATAAGTTAATGCAGGTGGACAAGAAGAAATATTTGCACTTGTTGTTGCTAAAACGCCACCATCTATGCATTTACATATCTCTTGAAAAACTTCATTGTCAGGGACTCTAATTCCTACAGTGTCAAGGTTTGAGGTGATATAATTAGGTGCTTGTTCTTCTTTTTTTAAAACAAGCGTTAATGCACCAGGAAAATACGATTTAATGAGCTTATGCGCTTCTTTTGGTAATGGTTTGACGTATTTTAACAGTGGATAAATATCATAAGACATTAATATTAAAGGTTTTTTACCGTCACGATGTTTAATATCATAAATTTTTTTAACGGCTTTTTCACTTTCTGGTAAACAACCTACACCCCAAACGGTGTCTGTCACAAACGCAATGACTCCATCTTTTTCTAAAACCTCTTTTATCTTTTTTTGTTCTTCAAGTTCTAACATTATGATATCCTTCTTATCATCTCATGTGCTTCTTCGCATTCAGGGAAGAAATTGGTTAGTTCGTCTAAAGTTTTTAGTGCCTCTTCGTTTTGTTCTAATTTCTCTTGACATTTTGCCTTATTAAGCATTAAAGATACGTTCTTAGGGTTTTCTTTCAATAGTGCATTAAATATATTTAATGCCTTATCGAACTCACCCAATTCATAATATGTCAATGCTAAAAGGTTCTTAGTTTCTTTATCCCTATTTTGTTCCAAAGATTTAATAAAATAGATTTTTGCACAATCATAATCTTTTAATGAAAAATAAATTCTACCTGCAACAAACTGAATATATTCGTGTTCAGGTTCATCTTCTAAAGCACTTTCAATCAGTTCCTTAGCGTTTTCGAGTTCATTAAGTTCAATCTTATTTAATGCCCATAAAGATTTTGCCACAACATCATCTTTAATATCTAATGATTTTTGATAATATTCATCAGCTTTTTCATATTCAGAAATCGAATACAAAAAGTTTGCATATTCTAACAATATATCAAAGTTTTCAGGTTCAAGTTTAAGTGCAATATTAAACTCGTCTTTTGCATAATCAAATAATCTTTGATTTAAGTAGATTATACCTAAATCTTTGTGAGCCATGGCGTTATCTGGGTTCATGCCTATAACCTTTTTAAAGATTTTTTCAGCAGTAGTCGTATCATAGAGCTGTGTTGATAAAATTGCATATTGATATAAAACCTCAGAAGTTGGAGTGGCTTTCAATATAACATTATCATAAAGTGTTTTTGCCTTACTCAATTCTCGAACCTCTATATACAAATTAGCCAATTTTTGAGCCATAGTAACAGATTTAGGATTTCTAGCAGTCAAGACTTTTAGAATAGCAATTGCGTGTTCATAATCGTGCAACAATTCATAACACGTAGCCAAATTATATTGGAACGAATCTTTTTCTGGGTGCAAAATTGCTAATGTTTTATAATGTTTTAAAGCATTAGAAATTTGTCCTGCTTTCAATTCTGACAACGCCAATGATATTAAATAATTTTCTTGATTATCAAGTGCATAAGCCTTTGCGAAATAGTCGCTTGCTTGAGCGTGTTTATTTTGAATTTGATAAATTGAAGCCACGTTATAATATGCTACAGAATCATTTGGATTTAACTTAATCGCTTTTTGGTAACATTCAATAGATTTTTCTCTATTACCGGTTAAAAGATATGCCGTTCCTAAATTATTATAAATTTGTGAGTGTTCAGGATTTAACTCTAGGGCTTTTTCAAGATATTCAATCCCTTGATTATATAATTTTAAAGTTACAGAAGCTGTACCAATCAAATAATCAAACGTATAATCAGTTGAATCAATCATTTTTGCCTGATGTGCAACCTTTATAGCACTTTCTTCTTTTCCTGTTTTCATATAAATAATACACAAATTTTTATATGCATCAACAAAGTTCTCTCTAAGTTCAAGTACTTTTACATAACATCTTTCTGCATCATCAAGTTCTCCAAGATTATCATAACAATTACCTAAATAAAACAATGTTGTTGCATCATCTGGCACAAGTTTTGTTGCCCTTAAAAAACTTTCTTTTGCATCTTTAAATTGGTTCAAATTAACATTAACCAGTCCCAAAAGTTTTTGAGCTTCTGCGTCATTTGAATTTTCTTCTGTGTATTTTATTAACCTTGTTTTTGCTTCTTCATAACTTTTTTCTGATATCAAATCTTGAATTTCATCTATTTCGCTCATTTTCTTTTTTTACCTTCTTTATTTTTTCTTTTTGTTTTGTAACTTCTTTTGCTAATAATTTTTGTGATTTTCTTGAACTATCAATATTATAATTTTCCAAAGACTCGTTTATCACATCTTTAAATTTTTTAAGAAAATCTGATGGTCCAATAACTTTACACAAACTATCATAACGCAACAATCTGTGAATAAGAACAGTTCTATCTTCATATTCATTTAAAATTACAATTGTTCCGTCATCTTTATATTTAATTATTCTTTCGTTTTCTCTCAACTGATAACGTTCTGCTAAACTACCGTATAACTCATAAGTTACCCCAGAATTAGAATAATCTATTTTTGTTTTTTTGTTTAAAAGTTCAACATTATATATCTTTTCTGGGTCGATATCAAAAGTACCGCCCTCATTTGCTGCAATAAAGAAATATTTACCATTATTTATTTTAATATCACGTAAAAAGAATTTTTCTTTATGATCATCAACAAATGTAATAACAACTTCGGCATTAGTTTTATAAGCATATTCAAGGTTTTTAATCACGTTAAAATTATGACTAGACAACAAACCATTACCAGACTTATAAAAAGACAAATGAATTTTATCAAAAAACTTTTCAATTGTATAACTTATGTTATCAAGTGCAATTTTTGAACCAACAGATTTTATGTCATACAAAAGTTGAGTATCAAGATTAGAAAACTTCATTCCGAGAGGAAAATTTATAATACAATATCTTTTATTCAATTTTTGAATATCAATTCCACAAGCTCTCAAAGTATGAATATATTTTGAAACAATATAATTATTATAAGGTCCATAACCAGCAGATTCTAGCTCTGCCACTAATTCTGACATAGTCAAATTATTATGAAACAAACATAGTAG
This sequence comes from Candidatus Gastranaerophilales bacterium HUM_9, assembly GCA_002103075.1. Taxonomy (GTDB): domain Bacteria; phylum Cyanobacteriota; class Vampirovibrionia; order Gastranaerophilales; family Gastranaerophilaceae; genus UBA2883. Next base: position 215,308 of record DABG01000018.1, read on the forward strand.
AGTTTCTAAAACTCTATATGATGCGATGTTCATCTTTTTTGCTGCTGGCATATATTTCTCTCATTTCTAACAATTTTTCTATAATACGTTCTCTTATCTCGTCAGGTTCAAGAACTGTGCAATCACGTCCAAAACTCAACATACGCTGAATTGCGATAAAATCGTTGTAGTATCTTCCCTCAACAATTATTTTATCATCTTCCGTTTTAACGATTGATTCATTCTCTTCTAATGGGTGCATATAACTTCTCGTTAGGCTGAATTTCACATAAGTATCTAACCCAAACAAAGAACTTTTATCAAAGAATTTACTTAAAATTTTGCGAATTTTTGACACTCTTAAAAAAGTTCGTTTTTTAAGGGTGTGGTTGAAACCAAACGCATATAGTTTATCACTTCTTAACCCTAAACGTTCTAGTGTAATGTCATATACTTCAATTCTTTTTGAAGTTACAGCGTATTCAATTTTAATTTTATTATGATGTTTTTCATCTGAAACAAGCTCTTTTATCAAATTTATATCCATACCTTTTAGAATTGATATTCCTAAAAGCGATTCTTTTACTTCTTCTGAACTAACGATTTGAGCTAATTTCAAAAATAAATAATGATAATTTAATAATGTTTCGGGAGAGCAAGTTTTTGTTATTTGTTTATATGCTTCTTTTAGGAAGAATATCTCCGTTGGCATTAGTTTAACTTTAAACGGGTGTGAAAGAATTGTATATTTATAGTTAGTCGTTTTGAGTGCTTTACTAATCTCGCAACCGATTGCTTTTAGAGTATTCAAATCCATTCTTACGGTATCAATTGAATACTGTTCGTTTGCAAACCCACATTCTATTAAGAATTGACGGATTTCTTCAAACGTTCTAGGTTTCATCAACAAAGAAACCAATACAAGTAAGGCTCTTGCTCCAGTTGATGAAATTTGTTTAGATTCATCTTGATATTTTAAATACTCTTTCATCTTTTTCATTCCGTTTTAATGGTTATTTTAGCATAAAATATTATTTAATTTTAGAGGGAATGTCATTAAGTTATATAAAATTATGTAAATTCATGTTTCTTTTTCTAGAGTAAATTTTGCATGAAACAATTGCTTATATTAAAATCAGGTTATGGATTCTTTAGAAATAAAACAAATTTGGGAAGATACTAAATCATATTTACAAGGTAAACTAAATGAAGCAGAATATCCTTGGTTAAACAGTTTTTATCCAACCGGTTATACAGACGGTACTTTTACGGTTATTACTGATATGCAATTGGCAATAACTATTATTAGAAAAAATTGCCTTGGAGATATAAAATCTGCTCTTAAGCACGTTACTGGTCATGATGTAGAATTTCAGATTATTCTTGATAAAGAGTCTACTAAAAAATTAAAGGCTGAACGTAAGAAATTAGAACAAAAATTCAAGAAAATAAACACGGAAGAAAAAACTGATAACCCGATGTTACAAATGACTCAAATGCAGTCAAATGTTAATTTGAATTTAAAATATAAGTTTGAAAATTTTGTAGTTGGTGAAAACAACAAAAATGCTTGTGCCATTGCAAAAATAGTTGCCAAAAATCCTGCTGAAAGATACAACCCATTATTTATTTATGGTGGTTCAGGACTGGGCAAAACTCACTTAATGCAAGCTATTGGACATTACGCAATATTTAATCTTCCAAGAAAGAAAGTTAAATATATCAAGACCCAAGACTACGTAAACCAATATATAGAAAGTACTCGTGGCAAAGATAGCAGAGAAATGATGGCAAAATTCCGCCAAAGATTTAGGAATGTTGATATTTTGTTGATTGATGATATCCAATTTATTGAATCTAAAAAACAATCTATGGAAGAACTTTTTTATACATTTGAAACTTTGCAACAATTGAATAAACAGATTGTAATAACTTCTGATAGATTACCAAAAGACATTCCAACTTTACCTGATAGACTTAGAACAAGGTTTGAAATGGGAATAGTTGTTGACATACAACCACCATCATTTGAAACAAGAATGGAGATATTAGAAAAGTGGACAAAAGACACTTTGATTGATATACCTTTAGACGCACTTAATTTTATCGCACAAAATTTCATTAATAACGTAAGAGAATTAGAGGGAGCATTTAATAAAGTTACTGCATATTCTGATATTGAGGGCAAACCTATTACATTAGAATTTGTGAAAGATGTTTTGAAAAGTGAAACTTTGTCTAAAAAAATAACAATAAACAATATCGCTCAAACAGTTGCAGAGATTTATAATATTACGGTTGATGATTTAAAAAGCCCAGCAAGAAGTCATAATATTTCTGAACCAAGACGATATGTTGTATATTTGGCAAGAGAAATGACTCAATTAAGTTATCAAGAAATTGCAGATTATTTGAATAAAAAACATACAACAATGCTTTATTCTTATGAAAAGATGGTTGAAGATACTGATAGAAATATCAAGCTCAAAGAAACTATGCGAGAATTAAAGCAGGCAATTAAATGTAATGCTGTGTAGAAAACTATAGATACGTCATTCAGAGCCAAGGGAACAGAGCTGATTTACACTCTGCCGAACAAAACAATTAAGTATTGTTTTGTGAGAGGGGACGACACGAAGTTAGTTCGAATAGCGAGCGACCAACGAGCAGAGTGCTGAGGTTTAAACAACATAATAGTAGAATATAATTATGTCGTTCAACCGAAGACACGTTTAACGCGAGTTGGTCAAGATAACAGATTGAACCGACTGTGACAACGTCACAAAAGGTGAAACTCTGTGAGCGTGGAGTAAATCCAAGACTATTTCGGAATCCCTGTGTACATTTACGCATTGCACATTACAAATTACGTATTTAATATAAAATACCCGTAAACAATTTTCATCAATTCACATTAAAAAATCTGAACTTATTCTTCGTTCAAGCTCAAAACAGCCATAAATGCTTCTTGTGGAACTTCTACACGACCAACTGCTTTCATACGTTTTTTACCACGTTTTTGTTTTTCCAACAGTTTACGTTTTCTTGAAATGTCACCACCATAACACTTATCAAGCACGCTCTTTCTTAATGCCTTGATATTTGTTCTAGCAATAACTCTTCCACCAATTGCTGCCTGAATAGGTACTTCAAACATCTGTCTTGGAATAATAGTTTTCAATTTTTCTGTCAATTTTTGTCCAATATAAAAAGCACTATCTTCGTGACAAATAACTGAAAGTGCGTCAACAACTTCACCTGCCAACATTACATCTAACTTAACAAGTTTTGAACGTTTATAATCTACAAATTCATAATCCAAACTTGCATACCCTTTTGAACGTGATTTCAACTGATCGTAAAAATCAGTGATAACCTCAGATAACGGTATATGATAAATCAATTCTGCTCTAACCTTATCCAAATAGTTCATATTGATAAAAATGCCACGTTTTGTTTGTGCCAAGTCCATCAAAGTACCAACATACTCATTTGGTGCAATAATAGAAACTTTTACATAAGGTTCTTCAATAAAATCTCTATACTGAGCAGGTGGCAAATTAGCTGGGTTATCAATCTCAACAACCTCACCATTCGTCTTATGCACTCTATAAATTACAGATGGAGCTGTAGTTACAACTGACAAATTATACTCACGTTCCAAACGTTCTTGAGCAATCTCCATGTGCAACATTCCCAAGAACCCACATCTAAATCCAAACCCAAGTGCAGATGATGTTTCTGGTTCAAATGTTATACTACTATCGCTCAACTTAAGTTTTTCTAACGATTCTTTCAATTCATGATAATCTTCGTTATCCACAGGATAAATACCAGAAAATACCATAGGCAAGGCTTCTTTATACCCAGGAAGAGCTTCTGTTGCTGGGTTTTCTACATTAACAACTGTATCACCAACAAACCTTGTAATCTCTTTTATTGAACCTGCAAAATAGCCTACATCACCACAAACAAGCTCTTTCACAGGAACTCTATGTGGTGTCAAATACCCAAGTTCAACAATCTCATACTCTTTACCAGATGCCATAAACCGAACCTTGTCACCAAGTCGCATTTTGCCATCTACAATCTTAAAGAAACATAATGTTCCTAAATACTGGTCATACGCACTGTCAAAAACTAATGCTCTTAAAGGTTTTTCCGTTGTATCTTCTGGTGGTGGCATAAAATTAACTATCGCTTCTAAAACTTCTTCAATGTTTTCACCAGTTTTTGCACTAACTGGAATAGCAATAGAAGAATCTATACCCAAAACCTCTTCAATCTCTTGTTTAACCGCTTCCACATCAGCAGATGGCAAGTCGATTTTATTGATTACAGGGATAATTTCTAAATCTTGTTCAACTGCTAAATAAACGTTAGCAAGGGTTTGAGCTTCAACACCTTGTGTCGCATCAACAATAAGCAAAGCACCCTCACACGCAGCCAAAGAACGTGAAACTTCATAAGAAAAATCTACGTGCCCTGGAGTGTCAATCAAGTTAAGGATATAATCCTTACCGTCTTTTGCCTTATAATTCATTCTTGCAGCATTCAACTTAATCGTAATACCACGTTCACGCTCAATATCCATAGTATCCATCAACTGAGCTTGCATATCACGTTCTGCAATAGTATCTGTTGCTTCCAACAATCTATCAGCCAAAGTTGACTTACCGTGGTCAATATGTGCAATTATACAAAAATTTCTAACATTATCTCTATACTTCATAATTTACATTATACACAAAAAATATGTTAATTTACAGAATTTTATGCTATTATTAACATAAGCCGTACTCCACGGGGACTTAGCGAATCTCTCGACTCGAACGCTTAGCGAGGTGCAGAGCCTACTGTGAGGCTTGTATGGTTATTGATAAAGGTCATAATATTGTTGATAGTTTAAAATACAGTGGCGTAAACTGTCGAACCGTGTCAGGGTGGAAACACAGCAGCACTAAGGCAATCTTTACGGGTATTGTATCTTTAAAAAGAAGATATTATCATCTGAGTCAGTAGTCCATATCTGTCGATAGGTAGTGGTACGGTTTTTATTTAACTATCAAAATGTCGGTTAGACAAACCATCTAACAATTCTATAAGGAGGTTCTCCCGTGAGAAAATTAATTGCTTTAATTATTGGGTGTTTAATATCATATTACTTGTATCTTCATTGGCAAGGTATTTATACTTTCTTAGGAAAAGACATTGCAACAATTTTATTAATATATGTTGTAGCCCTCGGGGTAATCCATATTGGCGGAATTTCACTAAAAATCCTTGCAGTTGTGTTCGCTATCATTGAACCATTCGCAGACAACTATTGCTACTGGTACGAAAACACTAAATTCTACAAATTCTTCCATAAAAACGACAAACTATAATAAATAACAGGTGTCCCTATGGCTAAAAAATTTCTTATAAAACCAATTATCAACACAGACCTAGAAAAAGAGCTTGAAATAATAGGGTTTGACAAATCTTATCGACATAAAGCCATCAACAAATTCAGATATAAAACCCTCAAAATCTATAATTTATCTGTAGCACAAGCAAATATATTAAAACAAACTGCACTCACAGTAGGTGCAGATTGCGGAACAAACAGAAACGTCATCACAGGTAATATTGAAACCTCTGATGTTATTCTAGGTGGGAGTTTTTCGCAACTAGAAAAAATCTCACAAAAACTCACCCACCAACCGTTTTCACTCGGTATTTTAGGTGAAGAAATCAAATCATTATTAAAAGAAAAAACTACCCAAACTAAAATCATGGGAATTTTAAACATAACCGACAATTCTTTCTCTGATGGTGGCGAATTCAACACAACAGAACTTGCTTGTAAACATTTTAAGCAACTTGTGGAAGACGGTGCTGATATTATAGATATTGGTGCAGAATCAACAAAACCTCTTGCTCCAAGCATTCCAGCAGAAACACAACTAGAAAAAATCATGCCCGTTCTTGAATACTCAAAAAATTTCAATATCCCAATAAGTATTGACACAAGAAGCTCAATCGTTGCAGAAAAATGTCTAGAGCTTGGTGCTGATATAATAAACGACGTTTCAGGGCTAAAATATGATAAAGATATGGCAAGCGTCATAGCAAAATATCCAAACACAACTTTAATTCTTCAACACTCACTAGGTAGCGAAATAAATATGTCCGAAGAACACCACTACAACTACGTAGTAGATGATGTATATAATGACCTTTACCAACAAATTGAATTCGCAAAATTTAACGGAATTGAAAACATAATCCTTGATGTCGGCATAGGGTTTGACAAATCAAGAGATGAAAATTTTGAAATTTTAAGACGCATAGAAGAATTTTATGCACTCGGTTATCCTATGATGACAGGAATTTCAAGAAAAAGCACACTTGGACTTCAAAACGCATCAAATGAAGAAAAAGATATTTTTACACTTTCATTAAATACTTTAGCTGTTAATCAAAAAGTCGATTATTTAAGAGTTCACAACGTTAAAATTCATAAACAAATGCTTAAAATAATGCACGAATGGAACCGCTAAAAAGTAGTGTAAAACAGTTTATTAAAAAAAGAGGCATTTTGAAAAAATACCCCTTTGTAGAATGCTTAAATATTAATTTAATTTATTAAATTATTTTGTTTGAGTTCCTTTGAAAGAAGTGAACACTTCTGAATTTGTCTTTTTATTAACAAATTCTTGGTTTTTAACTGTCATTACAGTATCTTTAATTATTTGTTGCTTTTGTTCATTACGTTTCTTTTGAGCTCTATTTGTCATTGTAATATTCAACTTAGGAATACCATAACCAAGAACCGCAATTGTATAAGCGTAGTTAATACCTTGAGCGATATTTAACAATTTGATATTCTTTCTAGCTGCACTGTTCTTAGGAAGTTCTTTTAACATTTCCGTCAAAGTCTTTGCAACACCATTAGATTTGATAGCAGATTTACCCTCTTTTTGTAAACCTTCAACAAGAACTTCACGTCTTGAAGCAGTAGTGCTATTAAAGAATCTTGCAAAAGCACCTTTAATACCTTTTTTATTTTTATCAGTTTCACTAACTCGTATAACTGGATTATTCTTATCTTGAGCACCCATCAATACACCTTTGTTGATAAGGTTACCAATCAATAACCAGTTAACAAAACCTAACATATCTTTTCTACTTGACTCAGCTAATTCATCTCTATCTCTAGCAACTAACATTCTTGAGATAATTGTTGCACCAAACAATGCCTTAATTTGATCCATTGATGGAATAGGAGCTTTATACATTATCTTACTTAACACTTGAGATGGTTTAGCTTTCATAGTTGCAAGTGCCAAAGCTGCCATAGAAGCAGCTGCACCCAACTTCATAAACTTGAATGTGTTAGTATTATCTTTCTTTCTGTCAGGCATGCCGGCAAAACCGTCCGAACCAGTTCTTTTCTTAGTTAAATATACATTGATTGGTTGAGTAGCACAAGAAAGTGCCATTGCTAAACCAAGTCCTAACACTGCACGATACTTACCAAATGACTTAATTCTTGAAACAAGTTTTTCAGATGATACACTAGATGTTTTTTCTCTAAACGCTTTAGTCAATCTAAAGAAATCATCTAGAACTGTAGCAGAATCAGCTTCAATAGCCTTGCCTGCGTGTTTCAATTTCAATTGATTATCAGCACCAGTTGCTTCTAACAAACGTGCTTTAAGACGTTTTTCAACAACTTTTCTATCTTTTTTAGATAAAGATGTATCAGCAAGTGTCTTTAAATCTTCCTTAATTACATCTTTTTGATCATCTTTTATTCTTACATAACCTTGAGCATCAGCCGCTTTATCGTTAGGGTTAAAACCGCTTAAACTGTCTACATAATCATCAACAAATTTATTTAAGTTACCACCATTTGCTTCCCATTTTGCATTATGCAAATCCAATGATTCGTGTGAAGCAAAAATTCTTTGAGGGTCTTTCAAACCGAATGGTTTAAGCATAAATGCAATAGCTGTACCTGCCAAAAGACCGTAAGCACCTACTGCTGCGTCGTTACCTGTTGATGTAAATTCTCTAAAACCTGTTTCAAAACCACCATTGAACCCTCTGTTTACTGTATCAATAGCTGTTCTTGGTAAACCCATAGATGTAACGTCAGTAGCTGTTGCACCCCAAACAGGGTTTGTAGCCAAATAATCAGCAACTGCTGTAACACCCTTGAATGATGGATTTGTATTTTGCTTATGTTGTCTATTTTGTCTGCTATTTACAAATTCGTTTTGTTGATTTCTAATTAAATTAATATTCATTCTAACTACTTTCTACACATCATGTTTAAAGGCTTGAAAAGTTTTAAAATTGCTAGATATGCCATTTTTTGTTAAGTTTTGTTGCTGACCTTGTTGTTGACCTTGTTGTTGACCTTGTTGCTGAATTTTAGGTTGAACTTGTTGAGCAATTTCTTCAACATGTTGTTGAGACTGTGCTTGTTGTTGATTTGAAGTAAAACTTACGTTACTTGCAGCCTTTAATTCTTTTGCACGATTTTTAGCTGTTTTCATTCTTGTATAGAATGGTACTATCAATCCTAGGATTAATAATGATGAACCAAAGTTGGCAACTTGACATTTTGACCTAAGAATTTTCATATCCTTATATGAATGAGTTGCATCAGCTGCTAATTCATCAGTTGATTTAAGATGAGTATTTACAATCCAGTTACCCATTTTCTTAAATATGTTAGCATCTTTCTTTAATGGTTTTGGTCTATTCAAAAGTTTTACACCTTGTGTTTTTTCAAGATGAGTTGCGTAACCTTTTGCAGCATAATCACCTAAGAAATACATACTAGAGAATGTTATCAAATCTCTATCAGTTGCTTCTGCCAATTCGTTTTTATCATCAGCTACAGCCATACGAGAACCAAATGTAACTGTAGAGATTGCTCTCGCTTGGTCCATTGTAGGGAATTGACCTTTGAATTGAAAAATATTTTTCAATGTTGATAATGTTGGTAACTTCATCATTGATAAGCATGCAACACCAACCATTGAACCAATAGAAATAAATTTTTGTTTCAATAAATCTTGTTTATCTTTTTTAATTTGTTCAGGAGTTTTTTCTACCTTTACTTCGTTCTTTCCGAAATCGTTATAAATAGGAGCACCTTTAACACCTGATGTTTTTGTTGTAATCCATCTATTAATATATTGAGCAGAAGCAGCAAGTGGAATAATGATTGCCATTGCAATACCACTCTTTGTATTAACAAGTTTCTTAGCTCTCTTTGCAATACTTGCAATTTGTTCTGGAGTTTCTGCACCATCTGCAACAAAACCTCGAAGAAGTTTTGTTGAATTATTCATAACTGACTTAACATCAGATACTATAGTTTTCTTACCTTCACCGAATGTCACATTTTCTGTGATATGAGTACTTTTTGCGACATGTTTAAACGCATCATCAATCAATGAAACAGTCTTTTTAGAACCATTACCTCTAAATTTGTTTCCAATATTTGCCATACGATCAGCAAATGACAATTTCTTAGGTTTTTCAAACGTTGCGTTAGTCAATTTTTCAGCAACCGATGCTCTATCAAGTCCAGCGATTTCACTGAATTTTTTAGTTTCATTACCATCTACACCTGAAGCTGAAGACAAAATATTATAATGAGTTGCATATACTCTTGCTTTTTTAGGGTCATTAAATTTAGCCATACCGTCAGCATAAGCAGAAGTTTTTGGAGCATCTTTATAATAATCAGATACAGTGTTTATACCATCTTTTCCCGACCAACAAGTAGACAAGTCTGCTTTATCGCCCATAATAGCCCTGTTACAAAGTTTAGCAGCACCAAGAGCAAGGAACCCAGGAATTAAACAGTTAATAATAAGTCCTGATGATTCTCTTCTAAGTGCTTCAAAACCTGCGAACAAGTTTGTAAATGACTCAAAAATACTTCTTGGAACAATAGCTGTTGCAAGGTCAATAACTGCTACGTTTAACATTGGGTTCTTTTCACAATGTTGAACACCTTTTATCAACTTATCAGAAATCTTACCATTAAAACTTGGGTTGCTATTGTTTGCATAACCATCTTGTTTTTTGTTTCTTTTTGAGTTGTTGATTTGAAAATTGTTTACGTTACTTGTTGTACTAATTCGTTCTATCATAAATACACATACTACAAAATCTAATCACTGTCTGATTATAACAGCCTAACATTATAATTAAAAGCACTAAAAATTAAAAATTGCTAGCAAATTTGCAAATATAAAATAAATATAAAGACTCGAATTGATTGTTTTTTAAATAATGTAATTATTATAATTTGTTTAAAAACTATTCTATAATTATTCTTTAAGTGTATTTAAAACAATCCTAAAAAACACTTATTTTCCCATGATTTCAATTGTAAATTTTTGTTAAGATTTTAAAGAAAAATAGCATATTTACATGGTATTTCAGAAAAATTTTAAAAAAACTCAAACTTCTTTATGTATTTTATAAAAAATGTTATAATAATAGTATGCGTAAGATTAGAAAACTAAATTTTTTCGATAGACCAAAGCTAAAAAAAATTATGTCGTTTATGCAATCAAACGGCGGAACAGAGTTTTTAGACTTGATGACAAACGTGTTTCCAGGGCATTTACACTATTTTTTACCTTTAAAATACAAGTTTTTAAATGAGTCTTACCTTTTAGCAGAAGATAAAAATGTTTTAGGGTTAATCACAACAAACACATTTAATGGGAACCCTTACAAAATAAATATAACTCAGCTAATGTTCCGTGAAAATGCTTATGAAGATGCACAACAAATGATAGAATTTATTATTGCACAATACGGAGCACTCGGAGCACACACATTTTTTGCGTTAATTGATGAAAGATTTACAGAACTCGGCAAAGTTTTAACTAACACTTGTGGTTTCAGGCAATGTTCATCTGAACAAATCTGGGAAGTAACAAAAAAACGATACAAAAAACCACGTTCATTAACTTATAGAAGATTTAAAAACACCGACGCTAAAGCGGTTGCAGAAATTTACAACGACACTTTGATAACAATCTACAAACCAAGTTTAAACCGTTTAGACTCTGAATTTTGCGAAGGACTTTGTTCTGGGTTAAAATATCAAACAGAATATAGATATGTCATTGAAGAAAATTCTAAGATTATCGGATATTTTAAAATAACTACCCCAGACAACGAAAATTATACAGTAGATTTTAACTATTCAAACGGTTATGAGATAGATTTTGATAATATTATGTACCTCGTAAAACGTGAAATAATCAAGCGTCAAAGACATTTTAAGCTATTCGTTAAACTCAAAAATTATATCAACACAAACGACTCACAAAAAACATATTTTGAGTCAAAGGGTTTTAAATGTAGAAGTACAAAGATTTTGCTAACAAAAGACTTTTTCAAACAAGTAAAAGTATTCTCAAACGAAGAACGTTTTTCACTAATGGGTGGATTAAATAATAGTCCAACTTTTAAAGTTATGGATAATGAATAAGAAATTTAGACATTTAATGTTCATAGGGATTCCACGCTTGCGTTACAAAAATAATTACAGCACGCTGTCTTGGATTATTCGGGATTTCGCAAAAGCGTGGTTTTGCTCAACCTTACGGGCTGGGTCACTGTGTGACACGGCGCCCTACCGAAAATCCGCCTGAATGACGGTTTAAAATTATCATGGACAGTAGTGGAACTCTATTCAGCATCCCCCTGAACATATTATTGTTGGGGTAGAAACCTCAACCTACAGTTCTCAAACGTAGTGAGAGCTGTGGCAATCCGTTTAATCATTCGGAATTACTGTATATATTACTTACCTAATCACCTCACCAAGCAACTCTTTTAACATATAAAAAGAGCCACAAACGATAGTTAAAGTGTCATTGTGTATCGCCAAATCACTAAAATCACCTAACCTCTTTAACGGATAATCAGTAACCGCCTGCAAATCCTCAAACGAAACACTATCTTTATTATCAAATTCGTAGACATAAATCTCATCAAGGTTTCTATCGTCCACTATAGCTTCTAACATAGATTTATAATCTTTTGTCTTCAAGCACCCAAACACGTATCTATGTTTTTTGTCATAATAATAATCATCAATATTCCTAACCAAAGAACGCATACAATCAGGGTTATGAGCTCCATCTACCAACAAATTGTATTCAGGGAAATATTCAAACCTACAAGGGTGTTTAACCTTCTTTAATCCCTCAATGATAACATCTGACGAAATATTCCCGAACTTCAACTCTAATACAGCTAATACAAGAGCTAAATTTTCAATCTGGTTTTGACCTTTCAAAGCAAGAGCGTCAGCGAAACGTGGCTCTACACAAGGATTTGCCAAAACGAACAACGCTCCAACCTCATCAGCCTTATCCTTAACAACCTCAAACCCCTCACTTGTCACAACAGCACTATCAGGTTTAATAATACCAGCCTTTTCACTAGCTATCTCATCTTTTGTGTTACCTAACCTATCTGTATGGTCAAAATCAATATGAGTAATAACCGCACATATATTGCGTTTCAAAACATTTGTTGCGTCTAATCTGCCACCCAAACCTGTTTCAATAACAGCAATTTCAACGCCGTTATCAGCAAAGTACTTAAACATAATAACAGTTAATACTTCAAACTCAGTCAAATGTATTTCATTTTCGTCGGCAACCCTTGTCACTTCAACAAAATACTTCACAAACTCTTCTTTTGAAATTTCTTGACCATTGACCTTGATACGCTCCGTATAATCAAAAATATGCGGACTTGTATACAATCCAGTCTTATATCCAGCTGTCCTCAAAACGCTCTCAAGCATTGCACAGCAAGAACCTTTACCATTAGTTCCTGCAACCTGAATTGCAGAAATTTTATCCTGCGGATTACCCAAAATCTCTAAAATTTTTTTTATCCTATCAAGACCTAAATCTATATAAAACCTGCCTTTTGAGGTCAAGTTCTTAATCGCTGTTTCATAATCCATTATAATATCCAATCCCGAAAAACGTTTCAATAATTATACAAGCTCTTCTGCTTCAACCTTAATTGGTAGCATAATTCCAAAAGTTGAACCCTCGTTGAGTTTTGATTTAACAAAAACTTTACCGTGGTGATGTTTTTCAACTGCAACTTTTACAAGGTGTAAACCTAAACCGGTGCCTTTTACAGTATGAGTCTTATTCTCAACTCTAAAGAATCTATCAAAAACTTTCTTTTGGTTTTCTTCTGAAATACCAATACCCTCATCTTCTACAGATATTTCAAGATATTCCTTAACCTTTTCAACTTTAATCTTAACCTTTTTACCCTTTGGTGAATACTTAATAGCATTAGTCAAAAGGTTCATTATAACCCTTGTTATACTATCATAATTTATAGGAATTTGAGGTAAATTAGGTTCAATCATTACAATAATACTGATTTCTTTTTCTTCTGCTAAAACATTAGCTCTATCAACACATTCTTGAATAAGTTTTGATACATCACTCATTTCTTTATCAAGATGTACATTTTTAGCTTGATATCTAGAGAAATCAAGGATATCGTTAACCATATCATGTAATCTTATAATCTCTTTATTCATAATCCCTATAAACTCTTTTTGAGTTTCAAGGTCAAATTCATCACCCATTGTATACAAAGTGTCAATATAGCTTCTCAAAACAGTTACAGGAGTTCTCAACTCATGTGAAACATTTGAAATAAATTGAGAACGCATCTTGTTCATTTCTTCTTCTTTAGTGAAATCAATAAGTACAACAATATATCCTACATAATCACCGTTACTCAAAAACATAGGTGAAATAACCGTTTTAAATATCTTATCAGCTACCTCAATGTTAAACTCAAGAGGTTTATCCACCATTTGATTAATCGGAGTATTCTTAAACTCTTTAATTTTTTCTTCAAACGCATCGATACCGTTTGAATCGCAATACTGTTGAAGATTTGTATTTATAATTTCATCATCAGTAACTTCAAGCATTTGTTTTGCGTGTTCATTTACAAGCACAACTCTATCGTTGTTATCACAAACAATAACCCCGTTTACGATACTCATAAGTATAGCTTCAAACTTGTTACGTTCAAGCATTAAACTTTCTACAGAGCTTTCGTTGTAAAGATGAAGTTTTTCAGACATATTATTGAATGCCTTAAACACTTCTCTAGCTTCTTTACTAACACCTTTACTATTAATCTTGTATCCAAACTCACCTGATGAAAGTTTTCTAACCCCATCGCACAAGGTTCTCAACTCTTTTGTTGCAATCAAAGTGTTCATAATAATAATCAAGGCAATCGTCAACCACGCAATTAAAAACGCAATCGCAAGTGATAACCTAGTCATTGAAGAAACTTCATCAACAATGCTGCCTGTAAGTCCGATAGTTACAGAACCAATAGCAGTAGGGCTACCATTTTGGAACACAACCAAAGGTGAACTAACAGTTACACGAGATTTTCTACTTGAACAGATACCGTCATTTTTAGTGGAATAAATAACTTCAGAATTTGAGTCCTTAAATTCAATAAATGCCATATCTTCATTCGTTTCAATGATAGATATAGAGTGAGTTCTCAAGGTATTATAAATCGTTTCTTTAGGTAATCCACGAGTTAACGAAACCGTTTCAATCGCCAAAGATTTTGATATAACTTGTCCAAAATATTTATAACACATATTAAGGTTGTCTTTTATGCTAAACACAGCAAGAGCAGAAATCAAAAATAACAAAAGCGTGCTAAAAAACAGCCCTGTGATAATCAATTTTTTCTGTGCAGACATACCATAAAATAATTTCATACAAATATTTTATCACTTAATTTATCGGTTGCAAATAGTTCTAGCCACGTGGATACCCGAAGCAGACGCTTGGATTAAACCTCTTGTCACACCTGCACCGTCACCGATTGCGAACAGATTTTTTACACCCTCTGTTTCAAGCTCGTCTGTCAATTTTACCCTAGCCGAATAGAATTTAACCTCAATTCCATACAGCAAAGTATACCTTGAAGCAGTTCCAGGGGCAATTTTATCGAGTGCAAACAACATCTCAATTATGCTTGTCAACTGACGATAAGGTAAAACAAGACTCAAATCCCCAGGGGTTGCACATTTCAATGTAGGTTCTATTACACTAGATTTTAATCTTTCTGGAGTTGAACGTTTGCCTTCTAACAAATCACCAAACCTTTGAACAAGAATACCGCCAGCCAACATATTAGCGAGCCTTGCAATATGCTGACCGTAAGCAATTGGTTCTTTAAAAGGTTCAGTAAACTGTTCACTAACCAACAACGCAAAGTTTGTATTCTTAGTCTTGATATTAGCGTAACTATGACCGTTTACGGTTGCAATACCACTATAGTTTTCTTGGACAACTTCACCATTTGGGTTCATACAGAAGGTTCTAACCTCGTCCCCAAATTTTGGTGAATAATAAACCAATTTTGATTCATAAAGTTTGCTTGTAATTGGTTCAAACACAGGTGCAGGAAGTTCAACCCTAACCCCAACATCAACTGCGTTATTAACCATACCGATTTTATGAGTAGCAAACTCTTTTGTAAGCCAAGCAGCACCTTCACGACCAGGAGCAATAATAACATATTCTGCCCTAATTTCTTCACCTGATTCAAGAACAAGACCTTTTACCTGTTCGCATTCTACAATCAATCTATCTGCAGGTTGATTATTAATAATAGTTATTTTTTCGTGCAAATCGTCTTGCATATTTTTCAAAACATCAAGACTTCTTTCAGTACCCAAATGACGCACTGGAGAATGAACAAGTTTTAGTTCTGCCAACGTTGCTTGATGTTCAATTTCTTCAAAAGTTTTCATATCAGTACCAAAGACTTCGTCAGTAGCACCATATTTCAAATACAAGTCATCAGCATATTTAATAAGTTCTTTTGCTTTATCACGGCTCATATAGTCGACAAGATGACCGCCAACATCAGGAGTAAGTGTAAGTTTGCCATCAGAAAACGCACCGGCACCGCCCCAACCACAAAGAAGTCCACAACGTTTGCAATTAACACATTTTGGCGAACCCTCTCTAATTGGACACTTACGTTTTTCAATACGTTGACCCTTTTCAATAAGCACAACTTTCCATTCAGGACGAAGTTTTACTATTTCAAGCGCAGTAAAAATACCTGCTGGACCAGCACCAACGATTGCAACATCATACATAACACAAAACCCTCATTATACTCTTACCTATTTACGATACAGGAAAATAATGAACAAGTCAAATTGTATCAAAGGATAAAGTTATACAATCTATTCTGGCAAAAGTACTGATATAACAGCGTTATTGACGTTCAAATATTCTTTTGCAGCATTCTGAACATCTTCAATTGTAATGCTTTCTAAAATAGGCAAATAATCTGAAACAAGAGCTAAATCATCGCAAACTGTCATATAATATCCGATGTTTTCACCAATCTCAGAAACTGTTTCTGCGTTTGAAGCAAATCTTGATTTAATTTTCTTCTTAGCTTTTTTAATCTCGTCTTCTGAAACGGTTGTCTTAATTTTTTCGATTTCAGCTTTTACAAGTTCAATAGCTTGTTCTTTATATTGAGGGTTAAAATTCGCTTGAACAAAGAAATTGCCACCATCTCTAAAAATATAATGTTCTGAATCAATCATATTAAAGATACGTTCTTTTTGGTTTTCAATAAGGTTTCTGTAAAGTCTTGAGCTTGCACCCTCTCCTAATATCAAAGATATCATATCCAATAAAATACAATTTTTAATATCAGTTGCTACAACACCCAAATATCCGAACATCAAAAAACCTGAATTTAAACAAGCCTTATTTTCTATATATTTTGTTTCTTTTGTAGGTTTATCAATCTCATAAACTTGTTTTTCAATATTTTTTCTATCACCAAAATCGAATAATTTAGTTAGTTTATCCAAAACTTTTTCGTGGTCAAAATCCCCAACCACAATAGTAGTCATATTTGAAGGACAATAGAAAGTTTCATAATAATTCATTATTTCTTCTTGTTTAACTTGTGAAATAATTTGAGGAGTACCAATAACATCTCTTTTGTATGGGTGAGAAGTGTACATATTGTAGTTTGTAGCGTTATAAACCTTTGTCCAAGGTTGGTCTTCTCTCATTCTAATTTCTTCGATTACAACGTGACGTTCACGTTTTGTGCCAACATTTTTATCATTCACATCAAACGGCGCACCAATCTCATCATAAGGTAAAACTGGGTCAATCATCATATCAGCATGTAATTCTAATGCCAAATTAAAATCTTCATCATTTTCACCTTTTGGTAAAGTAACATAATAATATGTATAATCTTTCCAAGTAGCCGCATTTACAATTGCACCTTTTGCTTCTAAAACCCTATCAAACTCACCTGCAGGGTGTTTGTGAGTACCTTTAAACATCAAGTGTTCAAGAAAATGTGAAATACCATTATTTTTGTCGTTTTCATTTATTGAACCTGTACGCACCCAAGTACTAATATTTACCAATCCACCTTCTTTGTGTGCAAGAACTATTTTATGCCCGTTTTCTCTTTCATATATCTCAACATCTTTTGATAAAAACGGATATTTAACGGTTGTCTTTGATAAGCTCATAATCTTCCTTTCATCTGTGAATTGGTTATAATCTCTTTTTAAATCATTTTTTATATTGTAGCACAAATTCAAGCATTTGTTATTCTGTTAATCAGATAAATATTCAGTTGGGGAATTTCTGTTTTCATAAAAATTCATTAGTATTTTAAAAAAAGGAGGAACTTATGTTTTACAATGTTTTAAAATTAAAAGATTTAGTAGACTTAGAAAATGGTAAAAAGCTAGAAAAAAATATATTATTAGAAAATGACGGTGCTTTGCTTGTGACAGTGGCACTAAAAAAAGATGAAATACTAGATTGGCACGTATCAGATAGAGATGCTTTTGTATATGTATTTGAGGGCAAAGCAGAGTTCCATTTTGAAGCAGAAAAATTTGAAGTAAAAGATGGTGACGTTTTGATGTTCAAAAAAGATGACAACCACAAAGTCTTGGCAGTAAAAGATACTAAATTCTTGCTAGCAAGAATTTAGATAAATGTTTGCAGGGTCTCCTCAACATCTTTATAGGGATTCCAGACTGTCATTCAGAGGCAAGGAAACAATTTTTTATAAAAATTTGCCGAAGAATCCCCCTAAACATATTTCGTTGGGGTAGAAACCCCAACCTACAACTGTCCATAATAATTTTGAATACGTCATTGCGAACGATTAAACAATTTGTAAAGTAGTAAGTGTGGCAATCCATAAATCAACTGTTCTGCGTACATAAAAAGACTTTTCTGGATTACCACGTCGTTCACGTTGTTCACTCCTCGTAATGACGTACAAAAAGATTCCAAAAAATGTTTGCAAAACTAAAAGTGCGGGTTCGACTTTGTCGAACCCGCCCTTGTTATTATCAAATCATTTTCAGACTTAGCCAAGCACTTTATACAACGCATCAACTACAATCGGATCCCATTTGATACCTGATTCTTGATTAATAACCGCCAATGCTTGTTGTTTTGTCATAG
The DNA here is from genome assembly GCA_002103075.1 of Candidatus Gastranaerophilales bacterium HUM_9. Classification (GTDB taxonomy): domain Bacteria; phylum Cyanobacteriota; class Vampirovibrionia; order Gastranaerophilales; family Gastranaerophilaceae; genus UBA2883. The sequence goes on from DABG01000018.1 coordinate 233,892, forward strand.
CTTTTCTGTGTGCTCTATCAGAAGTCATCGCAGAATAAGCATCAGCTACAGCGATAATTCTTGAACCCAAAGGAATAGACATTCTTTTTAAACCTTCTGGCTCACCTGAACCGTCATAACGCTCTTTATGATAACAAATATATGGTACAACTTCTGACAAGAAGTTAATCTTCATCAAGATATTTACACCAATATTTGCATAGTTTTTAAGTTTATCCCAATCCTCTTGAGATAATTTACCTCTATTTGCAAACAATTCTTCTGGTAATGTGATTTTACCGATGTTTTGCAACAAACCAGCGTAATAAATAAGGTCTTTTGTTTTTTCGTTCAACTTCAATTCTGAAGCAAGTTCACGAGCTAAATCAGCTGTATTTTGTGAGTGAGCAACACTATATTGACCCTTAATATCAACAACTTTAGCCAATGTCTTGATAAAGTTTTCTTGGTTGTCACCTAAATCACCAATCAAAGCTGTTAATTCTGCTCTCATGTGTTGTAATTCAGTGATATCAGCATCATCTTGTCCCAACAATTCATTAACTGTGTTTATTGTTCTTTGTAAAGAAATTGATGTACCAAATAATTTTGACATAGCTTCAACTACAGAAACATAATCTTTTTTTATAGGTTTTTCTGAATAACTTTCAAGAACAAATACACCTACTACGTTTGCATTGTTGTGCATTGGAATTACTACATATTGCTTCACCTTGTCTTCATTTAATTCAGAAAATTTAGTAACACAATCCATTTTATCAGGAGAGATTACAAGAGTTTGAACATTCTTAAATGCTTGAACCATTGGTTCATCATCATCAAAATTAAACCCGATATTTTTAACCAACAAGTTCTCTTTTGAATCAATAGAAGTACCTGCAAGCACTATATCTTTTTCTAAACCATCAAGTCCACAAGCGAATTCTTTTGTTAAGAAGATATGACAAGCATCGTTTTCTACAATCTGTGTCATGGTTTTTGCGATTGAGTTATATATAATATAATCATCTTTTGAATTGAACCCAATTACAGAAAGTGTATTATTCATTGAATATACAGACACAAGCTCTGATAATTGATTCTTTAATCTAGCAACTTTATTTTTGTTACTGCTACCTATTTTCTTTGCTAAATCTTCTGAGATAAGGTTTTCTGATATAAAATCACCTAAGTTAAGTGCAAAAATCTCTTCTAATGGATCACCTTCTACTAAATCTATTGAACGTCCAAATAGAGATGCTCCTTTTTCTTCGTTTGTCATAGTTGTATACCTTCTAAATTAGTTTATTTTTTTGTGTCTTATCTTTGTATGTTTCAACTAACGGCACAAATTTGAAAAACTTTAATCCAATTTACAAAATTTTATACTTTTGTTGTAGAAAATTATACTTTTGATAGAAAAATGAATTAGAATTTCAACAATAAACCAGAATTTGCATAAAATATGCAAACCTCTAAGAACTCAATATTTAAACACAAAAACCTTATTAACCGATAAGAGTTTTTGCAAAATTCAATGACTCATCAGTAATTTCACCACCAGCAAGCTCAGCCAACGCATTAAGTTTATCTTTTTCAGAAAGTTGATATATACCGACTTTTGTACTATCGCCTTGAACCTTCTTAACGTAAAAATGTCTACTTGCTTTTGCAGCTAAAATAGCTTGGTGAGTAATCATAATAATTTGTCTATATTTTGAAAGCTCTGTTATCTCATCAGCAACGGATTGAGAAGTCTTACCTGAAATACCTGTGTCGATTTCATCGAATATAACCGTATCAATATCATCTTGTTGAGCAAAAATAGATTTTAATGCAAGCATAACCCTAGAAATTTCACCACCTGAAGCAACTTTTGCCATGGGTCTAAGTGGTTCTGATACGTTTGTTGATATCAAAAATTCAACATCATCAATCCCATTTTCACAAAGTGAAGTTTCTTCTACTTTTATTTCAAACCTACATTTTGGAAGTTCAAGTTTAGTAAGGGTTTCAACGATTAACGCTGATAAAACTTGAGCATAATTCTTTCTTTGTTCTGATATTGTTTTTGCAAGTTTCGTTAAATCATATTCTAGTTGTACTATTTCTTGTTCTGTTTTTTCGATTTCTACAGTTGAATTTTCAATGCTTGAATATTCTTCACTCAATTTTGTAAAAGTGTTCAAAACATCTTCTAAAGAGCTACCATACTTGCGTTTCAGTTTATCAAGCAAGAACAATCTTTCTTGGATTTCATTCAATCTTTCTGTGTCATTATTCATTCCTTGAGAATAATCTCTCAAATTAGCACTAACCTCTTTTAAAAGCTCGTATGATTCCACAAAATTGGTTTCAATCTCGCTTAAATTTTCATCAAGAGAAACTGCTTTTGAAATATTCATTTTTATTTGAGAAAGTGCATTTATAATTGAATTGTCATCGTTAGAAAGTGACCAATAAGAGCCACCTGTAAGTTCTTTAAGTTTTTCAGCATTTTCTAATACAGCAAGCTCTTTATTGAGTTTTTCATCTTCTTCAACATCTTCAATCCCTGCGTTTTCGATTTCATCTATTTGGAATTTTAAAAACTCTATTTGAGAATCAGTTGCTTGGTTTTGGGTTTGAAGCTTTATTAATTTTGATTTCAAATCCTGATATTCTTTATATTTTAGAGAATACTCATCAAGCATATCACCACAAGTATTCTTCGCATAAGAATCAAGAAGTTTAATATGATATTTCGGTTGTAAGAATGTATAAGACTGATGTTGAGAATGAATATCGACAATATAGTTTCTTAGTTCTTTTATAAGGTTTTGGTTTACAAGCACACCATTAATTCTATATTTTGATGATGAATTTGTAATTTCACGAGAAATAACAACTTCATTATTATCAACATCAATTTCGTTTATTTTTAACAATTCAAGTGCGTTTTTGTTGATTAAATCCACACAAATTTCTATCGTAGCTTTGTCTGAACCTGTTTTAATCACATCTTTAGAGGCTTTACCACCAAGTACAATATCGATTGCATTTATAAGAATACTTTTACCTGCACCTGTTTCACCAGTGATTACGTTTAGGGCTGAATCAAACTCAACTTCTAGCTCATCAATAAGTATGTAGTTTTTAACAGAAATCGACTTAATCATAACAATAAATTAACTGAAAAAGGGTAATATTTCAAGCAGGTTATCCTGAGTTGGTTTTAAAATCTTTTAAGTTTTTGTTGTGTTCAATCAAACTGTTGAATACAACCTACAATCTAATGGTTCTGTAACCACCTCATGTGTCATTCCGAACTTGTTTCCACTACTGTCCAGATAATTCTGTTGAAAATTATTCAAGTTAAATAACCATATAGCATTGAAGTACTAAAGAAAAAGTTTAGACAAATATTCACAGGGATTCCGAAATAAATTCGGAATGACTGTTATTATTTAGTTCCAGTCACCCTGAACTGCGGATTTTGTGTAGAGTGAGGACATAGTCCGAAACTCGAAGTGGTACGGAGCATAGCGAATAATATTTGCAGAGCAAATTAAATGAGCGACTGCGTAGTGTGAAACAATAATCCAAGACCGTTTCAGGGTCTCTATAACATCTTTACAGAGATTCCACGCTTGCGTTACAGAATACTTGTAGCACGCTCTGAATGACTCACCCAGACTGTCATTCAGAGGGAGTGCAACGACCGAAGAATCCCACTGAACATGTATAGCACGTCATTACGAGGAACGGAGTGACGTGGTAATCCAGAAAAAGTCTTTTGTATGTACGCAGAACTGTTGGTTTATGGATTGCCACACTCACTATTTTACAAACTGTTTAATCGTTCGCAATGACGGATTATATTTGTTTTTGGCATCCCCTGAACATATTTTGTTGAAGTGAAAACCCCAACCTACTGTTTACAATCTTAGTTTTTTACCTTCATTTACCAATTTTCTAATCAGGGAAAATCTTTGATTTCAACTCCAATGCAGTCTTTGTAGTCGCTAATCCTGCTTGTGAGCTTTCCTTCAACATAGGTGACATCAATTGACCTGTTTGCCTCATCGCATCAATAACTTCATCAACAGGAATTTTACTCTCTATACCAGCAAGTGCCAACTCACAAGATGTAACAGCGTGTATTGATAAAATAGGGTTTCTTTTAATACAAGGAACTTCAACAAGTCCACAAACAGGGTCACAACTAAGCCCCAACAAGTTTTTCATAGCAAGAGCAACTGCATTCAATATTTCATCAATATCACCACCCATAGTTTGAGCCAAACCACCTGCACACATAGCTGAAGCAACACCACATTCTGCTTGACAACCTGCGACTGCGCCTGCTAGTTGAACCTTGTTAGAAATAATGCTCCCTATCTTTCCTGCAGTTATTAAAAAATTAATTTGTTCTTCCTTGCTAACATTATATTCTTCTGCATAAGCTACTAGTACAGCTGGAACAATTCCACAAGACCCTGCCGTTGGACAAGCTACAATTCTGCCCATTCTCAAGTTTTCTTCTGATGTTGCTAAAGAATATGTAATAATTTTTTCAAAAAGTTTACCAAACAAAGCATTTCGGTTTTTATATCTATCAATCAACTTAACGCAATCATCACCACACCAGTTACTGATAGATTTTTCCGTTGAACCCATGCCTGTTTTTATGGTTTCTCGCATTACCTCAATATGATGAAATACATTTTCTCTAATATCTTCTATCTTCATATCAGAAACTTTAGAATCTTCTTCTAGAGTCAATTCCCATATTGTTTTGTTCTCATTAACACAAGCCTCTTTAAGCTCTTTAAATGTTGATATTCCCATTATTGCTCAATCTTTCTTATACAAGTTACATAATCTACATCAGAAATTTGTTCAATTTCTTTCACAATATCATCATCTGCATTAGTATCCAATGCAATATACATAGATGCTTTTCCACCTTTTTCGTTTCTATCACAATGAAGTGATGCAATATTTATATTCCTCGCTTGAATAATATTACTAACAGTTGAAATCATACCAGGTTTATCTTTATAAATAAGCAAAATCGTATGATAATTCCCTGAAATACCAACAGAAAACCCATTAATCGAGGTTATTTTAATCTCACCTGCACCAACAGAGTCACCAGATATATACATCTCATCATTTATCTCAATATCAACAGAATTAGGGTGTCTGCTGATATCATTAGCATACTCATACTTATAATCAATATCTTTTGTTATCTCAAAAATATGCTTGATTCTGTTATCATAAACTTTATACCCTAAAATTCCTGCTAAAAGTCCTTTTTGCGTTCCGTGACCTTTACCTGTTTGGGCAAATGAATTGTATAGTCTAAACAAAACTTTTTTAACAGGTTTTGAATAAATATTCTTAGCCATTAATCCAAGTCTAATAGCACCTGCTGTATGTGAACTTGAAGGTCCTACCATAATTGGCGAAATTACATCAAACAATGTTTTTTGATTCAACTTTTTATCCTCTTAAAACTTTTCTCTTCTCTATTAGAGATAAAAACACTTCTACCTATAAAATACTTTGTTCAGTATCTTTATCAAAGAATAACATATTATTTACAGAAACTGCTAATTCAATCTCGTTTTCTATACAGAAATCAGGTGACAACTTTGCAGAACATTTTTTACCTTGAATATCAAAATAAGCTATCTTTTCGCTACCTAACATCTCTGTTATATCGACTTTTGATTTAAACTTAATATCACCTGCCGTCATATTTTCTGGTCTTATTCCGATTATAACTTCTTTTCTATCACCGAATTTTGATTTCAATTCTTCAGGAATCTCAAAACATACCCCATCAAACTCAACATTACCATTATCTACTTTTGCATTGATAAAATTCATTTGTCCTATAAACCCTGCCACAAAAACATTTTTAGGGTGCGAATAAATATTATCAGGACTATCAACCTGTTGTACAACACCTTTATCCAAAACCACAATTCTATCACCCATTGTCAAGGCTTCTGTTTGGTCGTGGGTAACATATATGAATGTCGTATCTAATTTTTTGTGTAATTTTTTAATTTCAGAACGCATTTGCACCCTTAATTTAGCATCAAGATTTGAAAGTGGTTCGTCCATAAGAAAAACTTTAGGCTTTCTTACCATAGCTCGACCAAGTGCTACACGTTGACGCTGACCACCAGATAATTGCTTTGGTTTTCTATCAAGATATTGTGTCAAATCAAGGATTTCAGCGACCTCTCTCACTTTTTCATCAATAACTTTTTTGTCATATTTTCTCATTTTCAAACCAAATGCAATATTATCATATACATTCATATGCGGATATAATGCGTAACTTTGGAATACAAAAGCAATATCTCTATCTTTAGGGTGAATATTATTAACAACTTTATCACCAATAGAAATTGTTCCTGATGTTATATCTTCTAACCCTGCAATCATTCTTAAAATAGTTGATTTTCCACAACCTGATGCACCAACCAACACAATAAATTCCTTGTCTGCAATTTCAAGGTTTATATTATTAATAATAACTTTTGTTTTATCATACGACTTGCAAAGCTCTTTCAAACTAACATTACTCATAATGCTCCCTCGGAATAACTAAATTAAATACAGGGCCTTGCATAGGGACATTTTCAACCCAAACTTCACCACCAAGTGATTTTGCAAGGTTTTTAACTGTGCCGAGTGCAAGTGCTCTTGTTATTGAATTTCTATTTAATGTGTCTATTGTTGCATAAGGATTGAATAAGATAGGTAATTCACTATCAGTAATCTGCAAATTCAAACTTGAAATACTTAACAAAATAGATGGAACTGTTGGAAGATTTCTTGCATTAAGATATTCATCTGAGGTATCGCTCAAATCAATAGAAATTGTACCTATCTCCATTTCACGAACAACAGATTCAATCAGATTTTGCATAATTACCTTAACAACAGGCTCATTTTGGAATATCATTCGTTTTAAATCTTTTTCTACAACAAAATTTATATTCAAAGATTTTGACTCATAATTAGCAGTGATGAACTTTATTGTCTGTTCAATTAGATTAACAACGTCAAAATACTTTTTATCAACCTCAAACATATCGCCCTCTGATTGAGAAAGTTCAACCAACTTGTTAAAGAAATATGCCAATTCAGAAGAATTATTTTTTATAATATTCAGGTACTTGTCTTGTTTCTCAGTCACACTGCCACCAAGTCCATCAATAAGACCTTGAGAGAACCCTATCACAGATTGGAGTGGTGGATTAAATTTGTTAGCAAGCTTAACTAAAAACTCATTTTTATCTTTTGCAACGTGATGAGTATTTTCTTTTTCTGCTAAAATACCTGATATACGTTTATAGTTTTGGGTAGAATCTCTTAATGCAACAATGAACCCATTTTCAACAGGTCTTGTTGTTATTTCATAATATTCTTCTTTTATAGTTGATTTTGCAATAAGAGCTTTCTTAGTAGCTTCTGCACTTTTCACAAGTTCAAACCCATTTTCAAGGATATCGTTAACAGTAATATTAACAAACCCCTCTTGTTTTGATACTTCAAAGACTTCACAGGCAACATCATTTCCCCATTCTATCAGACCTGAATTCGCAACATATATAATAGAATCAGGCAAGTTTGATGCAATATCGAAAGTCTTTTGTTTAGATAAAATTTTACGTATATCCATTAAATCAGTATACCTCAATGAATATATTCTAGCATAAAATTCTAAAGTTAGTTCTTTATACAATTACTAATCATAACAATTATTTACCAAAAGAATAAGTTATTAATAAAATTCATATTAAAATTTGAAAAAATAGCATGTTTTTACTATGATTTAAGTATGGTAATTAAACTAAACAATTTTGAAATCGGTGGCGACACCTTAACAATTTTAGCAGGACCTTGTGCAATAGAATCGCAATCAATACTTGATGAAACAGCACAAGAACTTAAAGAAGTATGTAAAAGCCTTGGTATAAACTATGTTTTCAAATCATCGTTTGACAAAGCAAACCGTTCTTCAATCGACTCATTTAGAGGCCCAGGGTTAGAAAAAGGGTTAGAAATGTTGGCAGAAATCAAATCAAAATACGACTTGCCTATTGTTACTGATATACATACTCCTGACCAAGCAGAACCTGTTTCAAAAGTCGCTGATATTCTACAAATCCCTGCATTCTTATGTAGACAAACAGATTTGCTTGTAGCGGCAGCAAAGACAGGAAAAATTGTAAACATAAAAAAAGGACAATTCTTAGCACCTCAACAAATGAAGTCATTAGTTAAAAAAGTTGAAGATGCAGGAAACCACAATATTATGTTGACTGATAGAGGGACAAGTTTTGGTTATAACAACCTAGTTGTTGATTTCAGAAGCATTCCTATAATGAAAGAATTCGGCTATCCCGTTGTAATGGACGCAACACACAGTGTTCAGCTTCCAGGCTCAAATGGAACATCAACAGGTGGTGATAGACGTTTTGTACCAGAACTTGCAAAAGCGTCTATGGCAGTTGGTGCTGACGTTCTATTCTTCGAAATTCACCCAGACCCAGATAACGCACTTTGTGACGGTCCAAATATGTTAGCTCTTAAAGATGCGAAAAAAGTATTTTCTATCTGTCAAGAAATATTTAAGGTGGTTAGAAAATGATAATAAAAAAATTCGTAGTTGGTGATATGGGAAACAATAATTACTTGCTTATCGACAACGGTGAAGCAGTGTTAATTGATTGCACTGCATTAATCCCTGAGCTTGACTCCGTTCTAAAAGAATACGACGCAAAACTAAAATATATTCTTTTAACTCATTCACACTTCGACCACATAGGTGGAGTTGTTGCAACTTTAAAAACACATAATGATACTAAAGTTGCTATTCATATAGACGACAAGGAAAACCTTGAAGCAACAAACGAATTTATGAGCAAATATGGATTGCCTCAAATAGATGTCCCAAAAGCTGATATCTTCTTAAAAGAGGGTGACATTATAAAATTTGGTAACACAGAGCTAAAGGTTGTACATCTCCCAGGGCATACAGCAGGCGGAGTGGGATATGTTACAGACAAAGCCATATTTTCAGGTGACACTATCTTCTTATCAAGCGTTGGAAGAACAGATTTACCAACAGGCGATTTTGAAGCGTTAAAAAACAGTATTCATAACAAAATATTCACACTAGATGACGACACCATCATATACACAGGGCACGGTGCTCAAACATCTGTGGGGAACGAAAAGAAATATAATTCATTTATATAAGTGAGGTAAAGATGCAAGAAAAATTGAACAACATATACGCACTTGCAAGTGCAGATATCGAAAAAGCTACTTCAAGCAGTGATTTAGACGAAATTAGATTGAAATACTTGAGCAGAAAAGGTGAATTCAACGCAATCAAAAAAGGACTTAAAGACCTTTCTAACGAAGAAAAAAGAGTTGTTGGTTCATTAGCTAATGAAATCACTCAAAAACTTGAAACAGCAATCAAATCTAAGTATTCAGAATTCTACAGAAAAGAATTAGATGCAAAACTTGAAAAAGAAAAAATCGATATCACTTTACCAGGGCAATTTTCTCCAAGAGGAAAAGTTCACCCAATCACATCTACAACAAATGAGATAGTGAAAATTTTTCAAAACTTAGGTTTTTCACTTGTACCAAGTGAAAACGCACCAGAAGTTGAAACAGAATATTTCAACTTTGATATGTTGAATGTACCTAAGAACCACCCAGCAAGAGATGTTCAAGATACATTCTATACAAAACTTGCACCTTATACAGTGCTAAGAAGTCAAACTTCTAACGCACAAATCAGAACAATGGAATCAATGACACCACCAATAAGAGTAATTGCTCCAGGGCGTGTTTATAGAAACGAAACAGTGAACGCAAGAAAAAACAACTTCTTCCACCAAATTGAAGGGTTATATGTTGATAAAAACATCACTTTTGGTGACTTAAAAGGAGTTCTTAACGAATTTATCAGACTATACTTCGGTTCTGCAAGACCAACAAGATTTAGAAGCAGTTTCTTCCCATTCACTGAACCATCAGTAGAAATCGATGTTCAATGTATTATGTGCGAGGGCAAAGGTTGCAGAACTTGTAGTGGTACAGGTTGGTTGGAAGTTTTAGGTGCAGGTATGGTTGATACAAATGTGCTTAAAAATGTTGGCATAGACCCTGATGTATATTCAGGTTTCGCTTTCGGCATGGGCATTGAAAGACTTTCTATGCTTAAATATGCGATTGACGATATTAGATTGTTCTTTAACAACGATAAGAGATTCTTAGAACAATTCATGTAGACAAAATGGTATTACTATTGTAAAATTGAAAAAGAGTGAGGAATAAATAATTATGATGGATCAAATAGTAAAAGTTGCGTGGGAACTTAACGATAACAGTGAAAACAGATATCAACTAGTATATGAAATTGCTGAACTAGCAAAAAAATTGGTTGATGAAACACAAATGAAAAAAGCTAGAGAAGACTTCGGTTACGAAGAATTCGTTGGTTCTGACAAACAATTTAAAAAAGAAAATCCTGTTGAACACGCTATCATGGTAAAAGCATCTGAAACAGATGATAACGAATTAGTAGGATAATATTAGGTTTATTATAAAAGGGTGGTTCTATGGATTACTACCCTTTTTTAGTGTTTAGGTCAAGGAGGCATCTAATGGAAGGAACAGTTAAATATATAAAAGATATTATCAAAGATTTTAAACCAGAAATCGGTATTGTGTTAGGTTCAGGTCTTGGCGAATTGGCAGACGAGTTTTGTGAGATAAAAATTCCTTATAAAGAAATCCCAGGATTTTCTGAATCAACAGTAAAAGGACATAGCGGAAACTTGGTTTTTGCAGAAATCAACGGTAAAAAAATAGTTATGATGCAAGGAAGATACCATTTTTACGAAGGTCATTCAATGGACGTTGTGACTTTTCCTATAAAGGTTATGAAAAAATTGGGTGTACAAACTCTTATTGTGACAAACGCAGCAGGTGGAGTTAACCCATACTTCAAACCTTCATCATTGATGTTAATTAAAGACCATATCAATTTTATGGGAACAAACCCACTTATTGGACCAAATGATGATACATTAGGTGAACGATTCCCTGATATGAGCGAAGTTTATACAAAAGAACTAAGACACACAGCACACGATTGCGCAAGAAAGTTAGGAATACCTTTGCAAGAAGGTGTATATATTGCACTAACTGGACCAACTTATGAAACACCGGCAGAAGTTAAAATGGTTAGCTTGTTAGGTGCTGATGCAGTTGGTATGTCAACAGTGCCAGAAGCAATAGTTGCAAGTTATATGAAGATGAATGTTCTAGGATTAAGCTGTATTTGTAACTCAGCAGCAGGTATTTCTACTGTTGGACTTTCTCACAAAGAAGTTTTAGAAGCAGCTAACAAAGCTAAAACTAACTTTAAGAAATTAGTTCTAGAAATAATCAAAAACATTTAATTTAATAATAGATAAAATAACGAAAATAACAAAAATAGAAAGCAACTTTGGTATAGCATAACCTAACTTGGTTATAACCTTTTAAGTTAGCTTTTTATTTTAAACTAAAAAAAACTGAAAGGAAGATTGATGCTAAAAGGACCATTTTTAGATAGAACATGGATGGGACAGAACCCAGATTACGATACTGCTAATATAATTATGTTGGGACTACCATTTGATGGAACAGTTTCATACCGTTCAGGTTCAAGATTTGCACCAGAACAAATAAGACTTGCAAGCTGGGGACTAGAGGAATATTCACCAAGATTTGATAAAGACATAAACGATTGCAATTTCCACGATATTGGAGATTTAGAGTTTCCATTAGGTAATACTGTTAAATCTTTAGAACTTATAAAAGATAATGTTAAACAAATATATGATGACGGAAAAAGATTGTTAGGTATTGGTGGAGAACACCTTGTAACTTATCCTGAAATCGTTGCTATATCAGATGTTTATGGAGATGATTTAGCCATTGTACATTTTGATGCACACACTGATTTGAGAGATGAGTATATGGGTGAAAAACTTTCACATTCTGCAGTTATAAAACTATGCTCAAGTTATGTTAGACCTGAAAACATTAAACAAATCGGTATTCGTTCAGGCATGAAAGAAGAATGGGAATTTATGAAACGAAATAATACCTTTATCAAAGATAACAACGATTATAAATCACTTGATTGTTTGTTGGATAAAAAAGTATTTATTACAGTAGACTTAGATGTTTTAGACCCATCTGTTATGAGTGGAACAGGAACTCCAGAAAGTGGTGGCATGAGTTTTAACGAATTAATGGGTTGGTTTGAATACCTCAAAAAATTTGATATCATTGGGGCAGACGTTGTTGAATTAGCACCTGATTACGACACTTCTGGGTGCTCAACTGCAGTTGCCACAAAAGTTATCCGTGAACTTTTGATGATTATGTAGTTGTGTTATAATTTAAACAAATTACTATGTAGGAGAAGATGATGAAAATTTTTGAAGAACTTCAAGCAAGAGGACTTATAGCACAAGTTACAGATAATGATGAAATAAAAGATTTAATAAATAATGGTGGTGCAAAGTTTTATATAGGCTTTGACCCTACTGCTGATTCATTACACGTAGGTCACTTTATGGCTTTGTGTTTAATGAAAAGATTACAAATGGCAGGCAACAAACCGATTGTATTGATTGGTGGTGGAACAGGACATATTGGCGATCCTTCTGGTAGAAGTGATTTAAGAACAATGATGACACCTGATATTATACAACACAACTGCGATTGCTTTAAAAAACAGATGGGAAAATTCATTGAATTTGGAGATGATAAAGCTATTATGCTAAACAACGCTGATTGGCTTTTAAAATTGAATTATATTGAACTTTTAAGAGAGGTTGGAGCTTGTTTCTCAGTTAATAATATGTTGAGAGCTGAATGTTACAAACAAAGAATGGAAAAAGGTTTGAGCTTCTTAGAGTTTAACTATATGATTATGCAAGCGTTCGATTTTTACTATTTGCACGAACATTATGGCTGCAATATGCAGTTTGGTGGCGACGACCAATGGAGTAATATGTTGGCTGGTACAGAATTGATACGTAAGAAAACAGGCGACGATGCTTATGCTATGACAATTACTTTGTTATTGAATAGCGAAGGAAAGAAAATGGGTAAAACTGCCAAAGGAGCGGTATGGTTAGACCCTGAAAAGACTTCACCATTTGAATTTTATCAATATTGGAGAAATGTTGATGATGCTGACGTTATGAAATGTATCAAGATGTTGACATTTATTCCTATGGATAAAATTGAAGAAATAGAAAACTGGGATTCTAGTAGAATCAATGAAAAGAAAGAATTGTTGGCTTATGAATTGACCGAACTTGTACACGGCAAGGAAGAAGCTGATAAAGCAAAAGAATCTGCACATGCTTTGTTCAGCGGAAACGGTGATAGTGCAAATATGCCTACAACAACATTGAGCCAAGACGACTTGAACGACGGTGAAATTGGAGCTGTTGGACTATTAGTAAAATGCGGACTTTGTGCAAGTAATGGCGAAGCAAAACGATTGGTTCAACAAGGTGGAGTAAGTATCAATGATGAAGTTGTTGATATGAGCAAAAGATACAGTGCTGACGACTTATCAAATGGATTGAAGATACGTAAAGGCAAAAAACATTTTCATAAAGTTTTGTTGGGATAAACGGAGAAAGAATTTTTGTAGAACCAAGAGAACAGAGTGAATTTATGCACGGAATTTCTGCAAAGACTGTAAGGAGAGCCTGAAACGAGTTCAGGGTGACTAAAACGAAATAATAACAGTCATTCCGAACTTGTTTCGGAATCTCTGCGAACATAAAAAGTTGTAAGTTGTAGGTCGTGTTCAACGATTTCATTGAACACGACAAAAACCTATTTATACAAAATATCCTATAGCTTCTTCTAACTCATCTAATGGTATATCTTGGAATCTTTTTCCTTTATATTTTGCTTGACCTTTTATACGTTCTTCCATGCTCATTTTATTATGTTTTCCACAGGTTCTTATATATTCTCTTACTTTAGTTCCATCACTTCGTGTATATCCTTGAACTGTGTATGAACCTGTACAATTTGATGAACTATTTCCACACATTGATTTTGAATTTTTATTCTTTTGTATTCTTCTTGTAGATAAAGGTTTCATATTTTCAACTTTATGTCTCAGGCATATTAAATTTTTTTTATCAATATAATAAACTTTCCCTAATTGTGTACCTTTACTCAGTTTATCACCTACCATATCATCTGGAACACAATAATTTGTAATCTTATTTATTGAGCTTTGAGGCGCTTTTTTTTCAAAATATTCTTTTAAAGTTTTATCCGTTCCGTAAGAATTAAATGTAACTGTTTCATTTATTCCTTTTACAAGAACATGGGTATATTGTGCTAAGCTTCCACCTAAAGAGTGTCCTGTTAAGTCTAATTTGTAATTAGGATATTTTGTTTTCATAACTTGTTTTATTCGTTCTGTAAATATGTAAGCATCGTGTGCTTGTTCAGGAATAGCCTTTCTTTTGCCCATACAATAATCATTTTTTAAATCATTTCCTTTTGTAAATTCTGTTCCACGAAAAACGATAACAATTCGATCATGATATTTGCAAGCATAAGCAAAAAATCCATTTTTTTTGTTTTCGTGTGCATAAAGTGGAATTACATCTTTGGGAAAATTTTTTAAATTTTTTGGATAAATGTCTTTACATAATTCTTTGTACTTTTCATGACGAGTAATTTCGTTCATAGCCTCAACTTCCTTTCCTAGTTTAATTATCTTTTACTATTTAAGGTGAGTTACGGGGGTAAATCACCTATATGTCATATGTACTTACATAAATAACATTTTTTCTCACCATTTGTCACGCAATATTAAGCATTTGTTACAAAAATTGGAAAATTATAGACTAAAGTATATTGCAAAAGATATCAAAAATTGGTATACTAAACCTATGAAAACACCTGATATTTGGCAAAAGTTTTTAAAAACATATACAGCAAAAGTCTTTGCCTGTCTAATTTTTCTTGATTTACCATTCTTTTTAGTTTATGGAAATTTATTTTTAGAAAGTTTATCAAGATTTGATGTAATTGAATATATTAATAGTAATATATCAGATTTTTTAGGCTGGGGGTTATTTAGTTCTTTATATAAAAGCATTATTTTAATATTATTCGCTATTCTAGAAAAATATTACATAAAACCAGATTACGAACTAATAACATCGACACCTAAAGGTCAAAAATTAGAACAATTTTCTATAATTTTACAAATTATATATTTAATTATTGTATTAGTAAGTTTACCAATCACTTTATTAATTGTTTTTATACTGGGGTGTTCTTAAAATGCAAATAAAAAATTTCTTTTATAAAATAATAAAATCCTATACTGCAAAAATATTTTCAAGTTTTATTTTTGTAGATATGGCTTTTTTTCTTATAATACTTAGCATGGTATTAATAAATGGTGAAGGTGGAGAAAGTACTGGCATAGATTTTTTAATATTTGTATTTCTAATTCCACTTAGTTTTATGGTTAAATTTTTCACAGTAATTACAACTTTTTTACTAGAAGTTTTTTATATAAAACCTGATTATGATTCTATTTATATCAACAAAAAGATGATGATATTAGAAACAATATCTATTGTAATTCAATTAGGATTGATATTCACTTTAATGATAGCAATTCTTTTTTTCTAGTTTAAATATAAAATAATGAATCACTCTTATATATTGCAAAAGGTATCCAAAATTGATATACTAAAGCCTATGAAAACACCTGAAATTTGGCAAAAGTTTTTAAAAACACGTACTGCAAATGTTATGGCAATCATGAGCTTTATTGATATTCCAATATTTCTAATCTTTTTATCATTTTTATCTGGAATTCATAAGGTAAGTGAACTTTCAGGATTATTATACATAGTACTTTATACTGTTTTAATACCATTATTTTTATTAATTAAATTATTAACAATTATTATAACTCTTTTATTAGATAAATTCAGGAAAATGCCTGAGTCTAATTTGATTGAAATTGATAAAAAATCAATGACAATAGAAACAATTCTAATAATAATTAATATCTTTGTATCCCTAAGTATAATTATAAACATCTTAAAAGTAATATTTTATCCATATTAATAATTAGTTATAGTTTATACTAAAGTATATTGTAAAAGGTATCAAAAATTGATATACTAAGCCTATGAAATTACCTGAAATTTGGCAAAAGTTTTTAAAAACATATACAGCAAAAGTCTTTGCCTGTCTAATCTTTACCGATATACCTTTTTTTATAATTTTTTGTGCCTTTTTTATTCAAGGTTTATTTTATAATAATTCTTTAAATGATGATATTACGTGTTTTGTTAGTTTTGAAATATGTAATACAATATATAAAATTACCATATTATTAGGATCATTTTTTATTGAGAAATTTTTCCTAAAACCTGATTATACTTTAATAATAAGTACGCCGAAAGGATTAAAACTAGAAAAATTATCTATATTAATCCAAATTATTGGATTAATTTGTTTAATAATTTTTATATTATTCGTTATTATAATTTGTTTAATGGGAGCAACAATTGAATCTTAAAAATTTATATAAAAATTTAATGAAAACGTATACAATAAAAATTCTTTCAAGTTTAGTATTTTTAGATATAACTGTTTTGCTCACCCTTTTTACAATATATACATATACGAATGATGGTTATGGTTCTGGTATAATATTTGCTATTTTTTATGGAATAATAACAATAGTTTATTCTTTAATTAAATTTTTTATACTACTTATAACTTTATTATTAGAAAAATTTTATATAAAACCTGATTATGAAAAAATTTATACTGATAAAAAAATAATAACAATAGAAACAATTGCTATTTGTCTTCAAATTATATTATTCCCAATAATATTTTTTATTTATCTGTTTGCACTTATTGATTAAATTATTAGACGATTTAAAGTATGTACATAATGACGCTATATAAATTTTTTGATTCATAACTAAAAAAGGTACTTTTTATTTGTAAAAAACTATAGTTTGTATCTTATTAACTATTACACTTGATAGTCTAAAGTATATTGTAAAAGGTATCAAAAATTGATATACTAAAGCCTATGAAATTAAAACTATATTGGAATAAATTTATTTTTTTATTAAACAAGAATAAAAGCTTGTTGTTTTGGCTATTTTTAATAGCATTGTCATATTTTACATACCTTTCATCTGTTGTTCAATTTTATGGAACTAAATACAATATATTAGTAGGTGAGGGTTTAAACCCAGACCCATCACACATGCCAATATATATATTACTAACAATTCCTACATTTATAATCTATGTTATTGTTACTATTTATATGACATTAAAACTGAATTTTTTTAGATGTATAGTTTTCCCAATTTTATTTTGTTCATATTTATATGCGTTAATTTATTGTAGTTATACTATAAATTCATATTTCTTATGGTTATATATACTTGGATTTCCTATACTTTTTACCATTTTTTGTTTGCTAATAATTATCGGATTGATTAAAGATATTTTAACTATAAAAAGGCTTGAGTTGAATGTTAGAAAAATTGGAAAATTATAGACTAAAGTATATTGCAAAAGATATCAAAAATTGATATACTAAAGCCAATGAAAACACCTGAAATTTGGCAAAAGTTTTTAAAAACATATACAGCAAAAGTCTTTGCCTGTCTAATCTTTACCGATATACCTTTATTAATATTTTGGTTATTCATTGCTTTAGGCAAAGCAATTGATCACGAATCTGGTTGGATATTACAAATTTTTTTCTTTTTTAGTCTTTTAATATCATCAAATATTTTATGTAAACTTGTTATCTTATTACCAACCATATTATTAGAAAAATATTTTATAAAACCTGATTATGAACTAATAACATCAACACCAAGAGGGCAAAAATTAGAACAACTCTCTATAATTTTACAGGTGATATTTTTAATTTTTTCACTAATATATTTACTATGTTCAATTATTCTTTATAAAATGGGGATATATAAATTTGAATTTTAAACACTTATATCAAAAATTAATGAAAACATATACAGCAAAAGTTTTTTCAAGTTTGATTTTCCTTGATATATCTTTTGCGTTTTCAATTATATCTATGCTTCTATGTACATTACTTAATAATGAATCAATCTCATATACATTTTATATGCTAATGTTTGTATCAATCGCCATAATACCTATAATAAAAATAATAATAACATTAGTAACTTTTTGGATAGAAAAACGTCATCTAAAATTAGATTATGACTCTATTTATATCAATAAAAAAGCAATGATATTAGAAACGATATCTATTGTAATTCAACTCGCAATTTTTCTAAATCCGCATTTATATTAAAAACAATTAAAGCATTACACCCAACATGTTAAAGTATATTGCAAAAGATATCAAAAATTGATATACTAAAACCTATGAAAATACCTGAAATTTGGCAAAAGTTTTTAAACACACGCACTGCAAATGCTTGTTCTTATCTCATTCTTATTGATATTAACATGTTATTATTTTCATTTGTCTTTTTTATATATTTAATTTGGTATAATGAAGAAATGATAAATATAATTCCATTTTTACGCACTATGATATTTATTTTGGTTCCAATTTACGTGATTACTAAATTGATATGTGTTATTCTTATATATCTTTATGAAAAAATATTTACTAATTCTCAATTTAATGTAGAAACCTCATCTGAAAAAATATTTGTAAAAAAAACTTTTTTTGTAATTTTACAAATAAAAATTTTAATTTTTTTATCTATATTATATGGAATTATATTAGTATTATTAAGGTAAGAAAAAATGAATATATTTAATAATTTATCAAAAATATATAAAACATATACTGTAAAAATTTTTGCAAATTTAATTTGTATTGATTTAAGTTTCATTATATATATTACATACTTAGATTTAATGTTTTATAAGGGACATGTTAGTGAGTTTTTCCTAATAATGTCAGAATTCTTTTATATATTCATATCGTATATTTTTAAATTTTTCACAGTAATCATAACTTTTTTACTAGAAGTTTTTTATATAAAACCTGATTATGATTCTATTTATATCAACAAAAAAATGATGGCATTAGAAACAATATCTATTGTAATCCAATTAGGATTGATACTAACTTTAATGATAGCAATACTTTTTTTCTAAAAATAGTACATATTTAACCAACAGCTGCATTAAAAAAAATCCATTTTAATATTTCAAACTTTTATACAATTTTTCAAGTTCTAATGCTTAAACTATCCTATCTAACAACCTTTTTCAAGCCTTTTGGGTGGTCGACGTTTTTATGCATTCTTGTTGCAATCTCTAATGCCAACATCTGACAAATAACAGCGTTTGAAAACATCTGCAACATCTCATTTTTACAGTCAATACTTATATTAAAATTAGAAATATACTTATTATCTTTACCAATAATATAAATTGATGGATTATACTCATCTTTAATCTTATTCAGGTTTTCAGCCGCAACACTAGACATCTTGTTTACAGCTACAAAAATGATTGCAGATGGTTTATTGTTCAAAGAAGCAACATGTCCGTGCATAAACTCTCCAACAATACCGGCATTAATATTCATATAAGAGGTTTCTTTTATCTTCAACGCACCCTCTTTTGCAATCGCATAAGATATACCCTCTGCCAACATCACAACCACTTTATGTTTAGCAATCAATCTTGCCAAATGATGAACCTTTTTTCTCAACTCTAAAGTTTTCTCAATAATATCAGGTAATTCGCCCAATGAATCCATGTATTCATCAATATTTACACCCTTATTTCGTGCAATCTTCAATGTCACAACCAACGCACACATCATCTGTGCAGTAAACGATTTTGTTGCAGCAATACTTGTTTCTACTCCTGCGTGGCAATTTATATGATACTTTGTTTCTTTCCAAATAGTAGAATTTTCCTTATTAGTAATGCACATTGTATCAAGGTAATACTTGTCTTCGCCAGAACTAAAACCCTCATTAACACGTCGTAAAGCCTTTATAGTATCAGTGGTTTCACCAGACTGTGTTATAAAAATATACAAAGTTCCTTTATCATGTGGAACAACTTTTTTTAACAAAAACTCGCTTGAATATATAGCACGTGCTTCTAACCCAGCAATCTCACCTAATAATTCGCTAGAAAACCTTGCACAGTGATATGACGAACCGCTTGCAACAAGCACTATCTTGTTTACATTACTAGGAACCCCAATTTCATCAACTTTTTCTTTTTCTATAATACCTTTTATAATTGATGGTTGTTCATAAATTTCTTTTTCCATTGAGGTTTTAATTTTGCTAAAAAACATCTTTTTCTCCCGTGCTATACGTCCATTTTAACATATTTTGACAACCTAAATCAAGCCTTATCAAATTCCTTAAAATATTCAGCTTTTAATTTTTCTAATTCCATTAGACCGCTAGTTTTCACCATTGATTTTGTCATAAAATAATAGTCCCAAAACCATTTTTCAATTATTGTTTTTTTAGCTTCAAAAACTTCTTTATTTTTAACCGCCATCTTGAATATTTCATACCAATTCCTGAAATGATCTAGAGCTACAATTTCTGATTTAAAGTTTAAGTCCATTAAAGACCCCTCTCTAATCATATAATGATGAAATCTTCGCATATCGAAATAAATTTTATCACTGACTAAAAAATACATTTTGCAAAACGCAATATCTTCATAACAAAGTTTTTCAGCAAATCTTATATCATAGTTTTTGATAAGTTCTGTTTTAAAGACCTTGTTCCAAACATAAACATTGGTTAAATCTTTTATATTATCAGTAAAATTCAATAGCCCAACCAAAGAAAGTTGTGCATATTTTCTTGCTCTCCTATAAAGTCTTGAAGACTCATCTCCAACAACTTCTGTATTAAAACATATTAAATCAGTATCGGTTGTACTAAAAGTTTCCCAAGCAGACTCTAATAAATCTTGCTCAATATAATCGTCACTGTCTAAAAAATAAATATACTCACTCATTGAGTTATTTAAAACATACTCTATACCTTTATTTCTAGCTGAACCTTGACCACAATTTTCTTGTGAAATAACCTTTATTCGCTTGTCTTTCAGTTTATACCTTGTTAAAACGTTAAAAGAATTATCCGTTGAGCCATCATCTATACAAATCACTTGAAAATCTTCAAATGTTTGTGCAAGTACACTATCCAAGCACCGTTTTAAAAATTGTTCAGAATTATAAATAGGTATAATGATTGAAAATTTTGCCATAATCTAAATATTGCAACCTTATTAACTTTGAGCTGATGCACCAGACACAATTTCAATAAGCTCTTGTGTAATAGCACCTTGTCTAGCCTTGTTATAAGCAACTGTCAAAGTATTAATCATCTCTTCTGCATTATTTGAAGCAGCAGACATTGCTGTCATTCTTGATGCCAACTCACTAGCACTAGCTTCTAATATCGCTTGATAAATAGAGTTTGTAATAAACATTGGCACAATTTTCTGCAAAATAGCTCTACCACTAGGCATAAATTCCATCAAGGCTTCTAATTTATCAGTCTTTTTGTCATAATCAATTTTTACTGGTAACACTTGCCACTTTTGAACAGAATATGACATCATATTATTAAATCTTGTAGTAACAACTTCAATCTTATCAATGATGCCGTCTACAAAATCGTTTGCAATATCTTCTGCAATAACAATTGCACCAGCAGACGTTGGGTTATCCATTACAGAAATATATTTTTTAGCAATAACAACGTTTAACTTATGTTGAAGTGCAGAAACACCTTTTTGACCTATTACATAAAGTTTGGTTTCTATTCCGCTAGCTGCGTTCTCCTCAACCTTTTTAAGGGTTTCACGCACAACATTTGCGTTATAAGCGCCAGCCAAACCTTTATTCGAGGTAACAACAACAAGCCCCTCTGTTTTTACTTCACGTTTTTGTAGTAGCTCAGGGTAATTATCTAATGCACGTTCAAAAACTTCGCCTTCTGACTTTAGTTCTCCGACAGTTGCTAGCATTCGTTTGAACATAACTAACAATTCTTCGGTGAACGGTCTAGACGATTTCACAGATGACTCAGCTTTTTTAACTTTTGCTGCTGCAACCATTTTCATAGCTTTTGTTATCTTTTGTGTGTTTTGAACACTTTGTATTCTGCTTTTGATATCTTTCAAGTTAGGCATTGTATTGTCCTTTTTATAATACGTATTTTAGAGTGAACAGAGTGACCGAAAATTCCTGTGACCTTCGTTTTGTTGGGTTGGAAGCCCCAACCTATAGAAGTCTTTCTTGGGATTCTGAAACGAGTTCAGAATGACATTTGTATATCATTCCGTCATTCCGAATTTATTTCGGAATTCCTGCGTAGATTTTGTTGGACGAATATGCCCAATCAACAGACTTTTCATTGTCACTTTCAATTTCTAAAACTGTTCAGTGAAAATTTTAAGTTGTTTACGAAGTTCTTCTGCATCAGCATCTTCAAGGTTAGCTCCAGAATTCAATTTGTTTACAAGCTCTGGCATGTTAGCTTCTAAATGTTCAAACCAACCTTTTTTGTACTCGCCAATACGTTTATTGTCAATGTTATCAAGGAAACCGTCGTTTGCTGCAAACAAGATAGATACTTGTTGTGCCACGCTCAAAGGTTGATATTGAGGCTGTTTAAGAACCTCTGTCAACTTTTGACCTTTCAACAACTGTTTCTTTGTTGTTTCATCTAAGTCAGAGGCAAACTGTGCGAATGCTTCTAATTCTCTGAATTGTGCCAAATCAAGTCTTAGCTTACCTGCAACTTTTTTGATAGCCTTAGTTTGTGCTGCACCACCTACACGTGATACAGAAATACCGGCATTAATAGCAGGTCTAACACCTGAGTTAAATAATGATGATTCCAAGAAAATTTGACCGTCTGTAATAGAAATTACGTTAGTCGGAATATACGCAGAAACATCACCAGCCTGTGTTTCAATGATAGGTAACGCTGTAATACTACCACCACCTAAATCATCCGATAATTTAACCGCACGTTCTAACAATCTTGAGTGAAGATAGAAAACGTCCCCAGGATATGCTTCACGTCCTGGTGGTCTTCTCAAAAGCAAACTCATTGCACGATAAGCCTGTGCTTGTTTAGTCAAATCGTCATATATAATAAGAACGTGTTTACCTTGTTCCATAAACTCTTCACCAATTGCAACCCCTGCAAATGGTGCGATATATTGTAATGGTGCAGGTTCGTTAGCCGTAGCTGATACGATAATCGTATAATCCATTGCACCGTGGTTTTCTAATGTTTTTGCAAGGTGAGCAACAGTTGATGCTTTTTGACCAATTGCAACATAGATACAAATTACATCTTGACCTTTTTGATTAATAATAGTATCAATCGCAATCGCTGTCTTACCAGTTTGTCTATCACCAATAATCAACTCACGTTGACCACGTCCGATAGGTGTAAGTGCATCAATCGCTGTCAAACCTGTTTGCAAAGGTTCGTGTACAGATTTTCTTGCAACAATCCCAGGAGCTACTCTTTCAACAGGTCTTGTTTTTGAATATACAATGTCACCTTTGCCGTCTAAAGCCTTACCTGTTGGACTGACGATACGTCCGATTAGACCCTCACCAACCGGAACAGATGCAATTCTACCAGTTGTTCTAACTGTCATACCCTCTTTAATATGTGTATATTCACCTAAAATTACAACACCTACATTATCTTCTTCAAGGTTTAAAGTTATACCCAAAGTTCCCTTGCCGTCATCAAATTCAACAAGTTCGTTTGACATAACGTTTCTTAACCCGTAAATTCTTGCAATACCGTCACCGATTTCTAAAACACTGCCGACATTAGAAATCTCTGTTTTTGCTTCGTAGTTCGTAATATTTTCTTTTATTATTGAACTGATTTCATCAGGATTGATTACTGTCATTGTTTTTCCTCTTATTTTATTATCTTTCTGCTTAATTCTTGTAATTGATGACGTAAACTGTTATCAACAATATTATCGTTAGCCTCAAACACTAGCCCTGCAATAATATCTTTGTTTACATACCAATCTAATGTTAGTTCTTTGTGTAAAACTTTTTCTAACTTAACTTTTATCATAGCCTTATCAGAATTTGTCAACTCAATCGCAGAAGTAACATTTAAAAGTAACTTATTACTCAATTTGTTAACCTCTTGAGAAAACTCTTTTACAACAGAACCAAGTATTCCAAATTTGTTTTTATCAACAAGCAATTGTAAAAAATTAACAACAATTTTGTTATTATCCTTAGAAAACAATTTTATAAGCACATTCTTCTTTTCATCAGTAGAAATAACTGGTGAACACATAACCTTATTCAAATCATCAGAGTTTTGAACAGATGTTGAAACATCACTCAATTGATTAAGAACTTCCTCATTTGAAAGATTGTTTTCCTTAACCAACTCCAACAACGCTTTTGCATAACGTTGTGCTACTAATTTATTTTCATTTTCAATCGCTTTATTCATTAAAATTCTACCCCATCTAGAGCGTTTATGCTTTCATTTATAAACTTGATGTGTAAACTTTTATCTTGTTCAAGTTTATCTTCAATATAGTTTTGAGCAATCTTAATCGCTGTTTTTGCAGTTTTTTCAGTCAACCCATTTTGAGTTGCAACCCTATTACTTTCAACTATTTTATCAAGATTTTTACTAAACTCACCTGCTTGTTTTTTAGCATCATTAACGATTTTTTCACCAACCATTGTTGCGTTTTCGTTAGTTTTTTCAAGAATACTGTGAGCTTCTTTATCAACCTCTTTGGTCTTTTCTTGTAGTTCATACAACTCATTTATTGCATCTTGTTTAGCTTGTTTTGAAGCATTAATCTTGTCTTCAATACTTTTTCTACCTTGTTCAAGTTTTTCAGACATATTACATTTTTTCATTATCCAGTTTAATAAAACTAACATCAACACAAAGTTGAATAAGTTCGACTCTAATATTTTTGACCATATATGTAAAAATGTATTTAACATAATTAATTTTCTTCCTAACTTACTCGAAACAAGAGTTCAACTCTTCTTCTGAAACCTCTGTTATTTTGGTATCTTCACCCAATAACTTTGATGTAATAAGGTTTGCTAAAGATAAAACTCTAGATTTTAAAACAATTTTTGCAGACTTTTCTTCACCTGCAAGCTCTGTTTGTGCAATAGCCAAATCTTTTTTAGCCAATAGCTTTGCACTCTCTAAAATTTCATTTTTTTGTGCCTTATAATTATTCAGTTTTTGGTTAAACTGTTCTTTTGCAAGAACTTTTGTTTCTTCAATATTTGCTTTATGCTGAGCTACAATATCTTCTATTTTTTCGTTTGTTAATTCTGCATCAGAATAATTTCCACGAATAATATTCTCACGTTGCTCAACAATTCTGGACAACGGTTTGTAGAGAATAGAATTCATCATCAACATAAATATTATAAAACTAAACATCGCAACAAAAAAAGTTGCATTAAATTCTAACATTTTGGTTCAGTACCTTTCTATAGATGAAATCTGATGTGAGTGTCATGTCAAATCCGTTAGTAATTCCTGAGTGGATTTTCTTTGAGCGGGTATGCCAAATTTCTGAAATTTTGTTGGGTGGAAAACCCAACCTACAGAAGTCATTATTAGGATCCTGAAACGAGTTCAGGATGACATTTGAATGTCATTCCGTCATTCCGAATTTATCTCGGACTCTCTGTGTAGATTTTGTTTACCCAACCTACAATTCAATCAAGCCCACATCTTTTCACTTAACAATTATGAAAAAATAAGCAATAATGCAATAAACAAAGCATAGATTGAAGTTGCTTCTGCAAGACCTGCACCAATAATGAAGTTCTTAAATGCTTCTGCTTTAATTTCAGGTTGTCTAGCGATAGCGTCTAAAACACCTTTTGTAGCAATCCCTAAACCAAGACCACCACCAAGTACACCAAGTGCTGCAATACCTGCACCCAATTTTGATGCGTCAAATGCTTGTTCTACTGCCATAATTTTTCTCCTTTTTTATTATAATTTGACTTTTAATCTCTTTTTTATCTTATTATACTTTATCAACTTAATGCTCTTCTGCAACTGCCATTGTTATATAAGTTGAAGACAACAACGCAAACACAAGTGCTTGGATTAGAGCAACAAACAACTCAAATAGCATAAATGGTAACGGTAAAAAACACGCTACCATACCAACGAATGTTGCAATCATAATCTCACCAGCAAGAATGTTTGCAAAAAGTCGGAGTGCCAAAGAAAATGGTCTTACAAAAAGTTCTAGAGTATCAATCAACGTAATAATCAAATCACCCATTGACCAACCTTTAAAGAAGTATTTTGAACCGTTAACCTTAACACCATAGTACATACAATACAAAGCAACTACAATAGCCATCGCAGCTGTCATATTAATATCATTGTTTGGTGAAGCAAGTTCACCATGTGCTAAATGCACTATTTTAAACGGTATTTGACCTACAAGGTTAGCTGTTAAGATGAACATAAACAACGTCAAAATCAAAGGATTGTGTTTCTTTGATTCTTGTTCACCCATACTACCTGCGGTTATACCGGAAAAATATTTTATAATAGATTCGCCAACAAACTGTAGTTTTGTAGGAATAACTGATGCATTTTTAACAATCAAAATGGCACCCAACAAAAGAACCCCCATTGCTAACCACATTGTTAAGACTGTATCAAAATTGACACTTATTGCATGGTTACAAATTATCTTTGAAACTACCCAATGGCTACTTTCACTCATGCAAACCCTCTCTTTAACATAACATTATCATACTTAATATTCGCTCATATAATAACATACTTAAAAAGATAATGCAATAAAATTACACATTTGCCATAACGTCAAAAATGTCGACAAATTGGCATTTTGTAGTGTCAAAAACGCCTTTATCAGTGATTTTAAGTTCAGGTATAACAGGAAGTGGTAAAAATCCCATTGGCATAAACGCATCTTCTAATTCGCAACCAAGTGATTTTGTAGCTCTTGCTAACTCTTCACCTTTTTCAATTACATAATCTGAATCCTTATCAGAAATCAAACCTGCAACAGGTAATGGCAAGTGTGATATAACTTCACCATTATTAACAACAATCTTACCACCGTGAGATTTAATCAAAGCAACAGCAGCCTTGTACATATCTTCATCATTTGTACCAATGATAACCATATTGTGTGAATCGTGAGCAACAGTTGATGCAATCGCACCTGATTTAAGTTTAAACCCTTTAACAAAGCCTTTACCAATATTTCCACTTGCTCTATGACGTTCGATAACGCAGATTTTCAATGTATCATTTTCAACATTGCTTTCTGCAAATCCATCTACTACACGGATTTTTGACACAACACTTTTTGTCAAAAGTTGTTTTGGGATAAGCTGAATAGCTCGAACAGTATCAGATTTAGCTTCAATCTTGAAATCGTCATACTCAATCCACTTAACATTTACTGAGTTTCTTACACCCATAATTTCTTTTCTAGGTGATTTATTAACAAGATGACCTTTATTTGCAACAAGTTCACCGTTTTTGAATACTAATTCAGGTTCAAAATCAACAAGGTTAGGAAATACCAAGAAATCAGCTTTATACCCAGGAGCAATTGCACCTAAATTCTTGATATTAAAGTATTCTGCTGTATTCAAACTTGCCATTTGAATAGCTTTGATTGGGTCAACACCATATTCTACTGATTTTTTAACCATACCGTTAATATGTGTACTCAAATCTTCTGGGTGTCTATCATCTGTAACAAAGATACATTTTCTTGTATTAGCCTTTACTAATAATGGCAACAATGCTTCTAAATCCTTTGCCGCAGTACCCTCTCTAATCATCAAGTACATACCAAGTCTTAGTTTTTCGTGTGCTTCTTCCGGCATAGTACATTCGTGGTCTGATGAAACACCGCTTGCAATGTATGCACACAAGTCTTTGCCTGATAAACATGGTGCGTGACCATCAATTTTTTTGTTATACATCTTAGCCAAATCAAGTTTAGCCATAACATTTTTATCTAAATTTAAAACCCCAGGATAGTTCATCATTTCAGCCAAACCAAGAACCCAAGGTTTGTCTATTAATAAAGATAAATCGTAACTATTTAAGTCAAAACCTGATGTTTCAAAAGGTGTTGCAGGAACACAAGACGGCAACATTGTATAAACATCAAGTGGAAGCCCTTGAACAGCCTCGTGCATAAAACTAATCCCGTGAAGTCCAAGAACGTTTGAAATTTCATGTGGGTCAATAATTACAGTTGTAGTACCGCAAGGAACAACCATTTTAGCGAACTCATCAGGTAACAACATTGAACTTTCAATATGGACGTGACCATCAATAAATGATGGAGAAACATACGCACCATTAAGGTCTATTGTTTTTTCACCCTCATAGTTTTCACCAATTCCGGCAATTATGCCATCTGCAATTGCAATATCAGATGTGTGGATTTCTTCTGATAACACGTTTACAATTCTAGCATTTTTAATAACTAAATCTGCTTTTTCCAATCCTCGTGCAACTTTAATAATACGTTCGTCCATGTCGTTACCTCTTTTTGAAACATTTTATATTGTAAACGCAAAAAAGTAAAGTTTAGAACTTGATAATTTACAAATATATATTATATAAATAGGTCATTGAAAAATAACGTACTTAATAATTTTATTCTTTTACATATTTAACAACATAAGAACTTATTGCAGGGAATAAAGTCAATATCATAAGTACGTTTGTTATGCCAAACTTTTGAGCACATAACCCAATCAAAGATAATGATACCGCAACAACACCCCACGCAAAACCGTTCATAAACCCTGCAACAATACTCTTAAACTGTGGCAATGCCTTTTGTCCTAATACCATTGTAACAGGTTGTGCCAACATTGTTGTATAACCAATCACAATAAACATAATCAAAGAGATTACAGGATGATGTAAGTATGTAAAATGAAACAAAACAATCATTGGTAAGGTCGATATCATTGAAAAATACAACAAAATCTTTGTTCCAAATTTTGATTCAAAATTGTGACTTGTAAGTGAACCTATTCCACCTGCTATAATGAATAAGAACAACGCAACACCAATATAAATCGGACTATAGTGCATTTCATTCTTCCATAAAAACGGTAACAAAGTACAACAACTTGTTGTTACCAAAACCTTCATCATTGATAAAAGCATCAAAATATTCATCTGCTTGTTAGAAAGAATAGTAATAAAAGTTTCTTTGAATTTTTTATACTCAGGTTTAGGACAATCTTTTGATAATTTAGGTACACAAGCGAACATACAAAAAGCTAAAGCCCAACCCCAAATCGATGTAACAGGCATCTTTGTCATATCAAAATATTGGGTAACAAAAGCTGCAACCAAAGGACCTGTTGCATAACCCAAAGAACCCATACTAATAAAAAATCCCATATCTTTAGCAATCATATTTCTATCGCTGTTGTTTTTTTGCTCAGAAAAGAAATTCACAAACCCTGATGATTGTGGGTGATAAAAACTACTTCCTAAGCTACCTAAAATAATAAACAAAATTAAAATATAAACATTTGGTGCTAAAGTTGTCAAAGGCAAGAAAGTAGATACTAATATAAGTCCCCAAAAGATAAAAAACCTTTTCAACATATTATCTGCAAAAAAACCAAAAATTGGTTGTAACATAGAAGAAAATATATTAGAAATACTCAAAACAAGAGTTGCCATAGCCATTGTTATACCGAGCTTTGCTGCAATAAACGGCATTATAGGATTGATAAATCCCGTATACGAATCACAAACAAAGTGACCCAATGATAACCAAGTTATAGCTTTTTTTGTTTTCATAATTTTACCTTCATGCCTGTAATATTAAAACTTAATCAACACTTTTAGAGTTTCTTTTGATTTATTAGCTTCAAACCCCTCAATTGCATCATCAATGTTATAAACACCAGAGATAAAAGGTTTAAAGTCAATTCTATCGTTTTCTAATAATCTTAACGCAGGTGGGAATTGACCACATCTTGAACCCAAAACAGTAATTTCATTAATAACAATAGGTGCAAGATTAAGTTCTTTTCCTGTTGCTATCGTACTTTTTAAAACCAACACACCACGAGGTTTAACCAAAGCCAAAGAAGTTTCAAACCCTGAAACAGAGCCTGTAGCTTCAACAACAACATCAAAATTATTCTCTACTTTCAATTCTTGAAGAAGTTGTGTTTTAACCTTTTGGTTTTTTGCAATATCAAGTTTGTTTTGATGTTTACCAATCAAAGTAACATCAAACCCTTGAGCATGCAGAGTTAAAGCAGTGGTTAACCCTAATTTTCCATCACCTAAAACAACAACTTTATCAATAGGTTTGATATGAAGTTGCTCTGTTATCTCGCACGCAGCCGCAAGTGGTTCAACAAAAACAGCTTGTTCATCACTAACATTTTCAGGAACTTCAAACAAAACATTCAACGGCATGGTCAAATATTCAGCAAAACAACCATCTTTTTCAACAATCCCAAGTGTATGACGACTTGGACAATGTCTATAATTTTTTTGTGCACACCATTCACATTCTGGGTCGTTACAACCATAACTAATCTCTGCTACAACACGTTTCCCAAGAAGTGATTTATCATCAGAATTAACTTCTTCAACAACCCCAACGAACTCGTGTCCTAAAATTCCATTATACCCCATATAACCTTTTGTTATCTCAAAATCTGTGTTGCAAATTCCGGCAAGCGAAACTTTAATAAGTGCTTCACCTTTTTGTGGAACTGGTTTTGGATAGTTTGTATCAAGTCTTAATCCATCTTTATCATTAAAAACAACTGCCTTCATATTTCCCCCTGCATAATTAAAAGGTTCTCCCTAATTCTTTATAAATTATAACACACTAATTTTTCAAATTATATGAATTAAAACATTAACCGAATGGTCTATATAATTTTCGTCCATATTATTGATGTCCTTACTTTAAAAAAATAGTATCTTATTATTGGAGAGAGGGAAAATGAAGAAAGTACTACCGTTACTTATCTCAGTAATAGCATTAGTTTTTAATATTTTAAGTGTGGAAGCAGCAGAAAACACGTTAAGTGGAGTTGATATCAAAAGTGGTGCTAATTCTTATACTATAGAATTAACAACAAATGAACCAGCTAAAATGACAAAAACTATCATTTCTTCAAACAGAGTTTTAGTTACTCTTAATAATGTTAAAGCATCAAATAATATTTCAACTAAATATGGCAAAAACGCTGTCATTGATAATATCATAGTAGAACCTCAAGGAAACGGTGTTTCAATAATGTTACAAGGTGATAACATCGCATACTCTGACGTTACATTCAAAGCTCCAACATCAATAAGACAACTTCAAGACAATGTTGTAGACTCAGTTTCAGCGCTCGCAACGCTAGGCAATACAGCAGGACAAAACAAAACTGTCCCTTGCATATTTTTAGTAATATTAGCTGGTGTTTTGGTTTATGAAATCAAATTCATCAAATCAAAATATTCAGAATTAAATGTTGAAAAATCTTTGCTAGAAAAAGATATGGAACGTACAGCAGAATTTAAAGACTTTATGCAGGGTTATGGAAATCAAGGTATTACAAAACCTTATACAACACCTATTTACACAAACCCAACAAATACATCTTTAGTAAGAGCAAATTATTTACAACGACTTAAGACTCTTAAAACTCCTGAAACTATAACATTGAATTCTTTGCTAAATAATAACAACCAAGAAACAAACATTATTAACCAAGTGGTTAATCATAATAAACCAGTATTTGGAAGTCTGTCAAACATGACAATAGAAACAACTTTAGAAAAAATGGAAAACATTAAAAAGGTTGAAACAGCACCTACACAAAGTACACAACCTGTTTCTAATCCAGTGTCACCTGCAAAGTTAAAATCACGACTTGCACAGCTTGAAGCACTTTCAAAACTCTATCGTCAAACAAGTGACGCCCCTGAAACACTTGAAAAACGATTAAACGGCTTATATTAAATAATACAAAAATCTTTATTGAACACACACATAAATCTATTTATCATTAATCTATAAGTGAACCATACGGTTCATTTTTTTTATTAAAAAAGTATCTGTTTAGTCACTATTTTGCAACAAGTAATTAAAAACAGGTTTATAAATAGTTAGTAGTAAT
This sequence comes from Candidatus Gastranaerophilales bacterium HUM_9, assembly GCA_002103075.1. Classification (GTDB taxonomy): domain Bacteria; phylum Cyanobacteriota; class Vampirovibrionia; order Gastranaerophilales; family Gastranaerophilaceae; genus UBA2883. Next base: position 266,233 of record DABG01000018.1, read on the forward strand.
AGAACCTTAACCGTGCTATAATTTGTTAAAAATAGGAGATGGAAGTATGGCTATTAAACCTTGGACAGATTATTTTTTAGATTTAGCAAAAACATGTTCATCACGTTCAAATTGTCTAAGAGCACAAGTTGGAGCTGTTATAGTAGGTGATGATAAAAAAATAAAAGCGACAGGATATAATGGAACACCATCTGGAGTCGAATCTTGTTATGAAAGAGGAACTTGCTATAGGATAGAAAACAACATTCCATCAGGTACGTGTTATGAAACTTGCCGTTCAATCCACGCAGAACAAAACGCTATCATTCAAGCAGGACAAGATAGATGTAAGGGTTCTACAATGTATATTTATGGACATAATTTTATATGCATACTTTGTAAACGTTTTATCGTTCAGTCTGGCATTGTGAAAGTTTATCTTAAAAAAGATGATAACTCAGAAATAGTAGAAGTTTCTGTTGACGACATTAAAAAAGAACTAGATAACCAACGTTAATATTATGCCATTTAGATATAAGCTACAAAAAGTACTAGATTTCAGAATAAGAAAAAAAGAAGAACAGGAAGCTGTTGTAAGTAGAGCACGTCAAAAATTGCGTGAAGCAGAACAAAGAATTGAAGAAAACAAACAGGAGATATTACAAGTATCAACAGCCAAACGTACTGCTGATTATTCTTTGATGGAATATTATGACAAATACTTACATCATTTGTGGGATAAAGCTGAAACACTTGAACAAGAGCGTCAGGTTGCTGATGATGAGTTGCAGATTGAGATTAAAAAACTTATTGAATGCGAACAAAATGTAAAAGTTCTTGAAAAACACAAAGATAAGCAAAAAGAACTTTATATAGAAGAAGAGAAAAAAGCGGAACTTAAGCAATTCTCAGAACTTGGAGTTCAAAGACATTTTATTCGTGCAAGAGAACAACAAGAGGAAGAAGAAATGCTTGAAGAACTCATGCGACAACAAGAAGAAGACGACTCTTTATAAAAAAATGTTCGTAGGGATTCCACGCTTTCGATACAAAAATAATTACAGCACGCTGTCTTGGATTATTCGGCACGTGAGCGGACAGTGCAACTGCTTCGCATTTTGCACCCGCTCCGCAAGCAAAAGCGTGGTTTTGCTCAACCTTACGGGTTGGGTCACTTCGTGACCAGCACCCTACCGAAAATCCGCCTGAATGACGCACCCAGACTGTCATTCAGAGGGAGTGTAACGACCGAAGAATCCCTCTAAACATATTTTGTTGGGGTGGAAACCCCAACCTACAATTTACAGAACTGTTGATTTATGGATTGCCGCACTTACTACTTTGCATACCGTTCAATCGTTCGCAATAACGGATTAAAAATAAAAAACCGGTTTAACCGGCACAAAAATGTATAGATAAATTTTATAACTTGTTTTTATTATTGATATTAAACTTAAAATATTCTCAAATAACACACTATATCTTCGTAATAAGTGATGGTGCAATTTGAATGAATTTTCTAACTAATTCTTCGTCCCATTGTTTACCAGCACCCTTAGTCAAAATATCGCAAGCAACATCTAAACCTAAACCTTTTCTATAAGGTCTATCACTAACAAGAGCGTGGAACGCATCTGCTACTGCAACAATCTTGGCAGATAAAGGAATTTCATCACCCTTCAAATGTTCAGGATATCCTGAACCGTCAATGTGTTCGTGGTGATATTTTACAATTGGAATTAAATCTCTCAATGCTTCATTTGGTTGTAATACACGTTCTGCACCAATTACTGGGTGTTGTTTCATGATATTCCATTCATCATCTGACAATTTGTCAGGTTTTTTCAATACGTTTTCAGGAATACCAATTTTACCTACATCGTGCAACAATGCACCTAATGAAATCCTTTGAACTTCGTTTTCTGGCAAGTTAATAGCTCTTGCCAACGCTTCAGAATATCTAGATACAGATGTTGAATGACCTTTGGTATATGGATCTTTTGCATCAATAGCACCAGCCAATGATGTTGCAATCTCTGCCAAATGGTTTTGTGAATTGATTTGTTCAGAGCTGAATTTATGCAACAATTCGTTTTCAAAACTTATACCAATTTGATTATAACGTTTTGAAATGATTTCTGCATAAGACTTTAATGCCTTATCGTCCCAGAAATCAATATCATTAGAACTGATAATAGCAGACATGCCGTCTTTATAGCCTTTTGTTTGTGAAATATACATTGCTTGCTCTGCCAAGATAAGAAGTTTTTCTTTTTCTATTGAACTTTCTGGATAAGTGGCAATACCAACAGCAACCTTTACAGGTCCAACATCATCAACAAAACAACAAGACAAGCTGTATGTCAAATATTCTGCGATATATTTTGCGTTTTTATCATCTGTATTAGGCAAGATAATGGCGATTTCATCACCACCGTATCTACCTGCAATATCATTCTTTCTAAGGTTATTCTTAACCTTATCTGCAACAAGTTTAATAACCTCATCACCTTTTTTATGTCCAAGTTCTTTATTGATTTTTGCAAGGTTATTAATATCCAACATCACAATAGACATATTTGATTTATTCTTTTCTGCCGATTGAATTTCTTTTGTTAGGTATTCTTGAAATCCTCTGTGGTTATATAATTGTGTCAAACCGTCTGTATTGATGTGTTCATTTGCTTTTTCTAACAAATCCATATTATCTATAACCAACCCAACGTGGTTTGCAATAAAATTGTATAGTTTTTCTGTTTGTTTAATTTGTATATCTGCAATAAGCATTACCCCAATACATCTGTTTACAGATATCATAGGCAATATGCTAACTTTGTGATTGTTAAAATATGAAATATTCAAGAATTTTGCATCATCTCTTACAATCAATTTTCTTGTATAAAAACATTGTGAAACAGGGTTTGAGCTATCAGCACTGAATATCTTTGAAGAATAAACGTTATCAAGATTGTCAATAAGTTTAAGATTAATACAGTTTGAAGTTTCGTTGAAAAGCCCAAATGCTGTGAATGAACAATCAATATATTGTGTCAAAATTTTGTGTACAGTAAGGTAATAAGAATTTATATCATCGATTAAATTAATATCTGCAATTTTATTAACCATTGATTCATAATCAATAGAATATTTATATTGGAACGAATTATGTTCTGGCTTGGTCGCAACAGAACTAACCGGTGATACTAGCGAATTAACCTTTGCTACCAGTCTTGCAGTGGATATTGGAGATGAAACTCCTAACCTATTAAAAGGCGTACTTGAACCTTTTATTTGTTCCTTCTGTTGTTGTTCCAAAATTTACCTACACAATTATTATACTGTATTAAACGTAAAAAAAGAATATTTTTTGACAAAATAATTCAAATTATTAACAAAAATTTATAAAAATTTTAACAAAAAAATAAGGGGCGGGCATGCTTTATAAAGCATGCCCGCCCCTTAAAAATTATCAAAAATCTTCGACTTATAAAGATTCTCTATAAATTGTAGCAACCGCATCTCTTGTTGCTTCAGTTGGAGCGATTGACAACAAACCGTCCAATGATGGAGTTGTAAATGCTAAATCTGTAAGAGTTTTAACATCTTCGTCTTTAAATCCTTCATCTTTCAATTTGTTAGGAACGTCCACTGATTTCAACCATTCATATACACCTTGTGACGCTTTTTCAGCGTCAGCTGGGTCAGCTTTTAAACCTTTAACGATTGGTTCTAAAATATATGCTAAAGTGTTAGCTTTTGCTTTATAAATATTTTTAATAACAGCAGGCAACAAAATAGCAAGACCTAGACCGTGTGAAAAATCTGGTTTTAAAGCACTCAACGGGTGTTCAAGTGCGTGAGTGTAATGTAACAAACCGTTATCAAAACATACACCACCCATCATAGCTGCATAACACAAGAAATATCTTGCTTCTAAATCTTCTGAGTTAGCAATTGCTTTTGGCAAGTATTTCGCAACAAGTTCAATAACTTCTCTTGCAAGAGTAACTGCATAAGGTGAAGCTACTTTTGAAGTTGCTGCTTCAATTACGTGGTTCACTGCATCAATAGAAACATATCTTGTTTGTTTTGGTGACAAGCCTTTCATAAGTTGAGGGTCATCAATAGCGTATGTTGGATAAATGCAATCATACGCAATAGCAGGTTTATAGTTCTTTTCAAGAATTGTTGCAACTGCAAATCTGTTTGTTTCTGAACCTGTGCCGTGAGTAAGGTTAATTGCCACAATTGGTGCAGCTTTTTCTACATCAAACTTGAATTCATAAATATCACTACCTGTCTTGTCTGGGTATTCAAGCAAGATAGCTACTGATTTACCAGCGTCTGTTGGAGAACCACCACCGATTGTTATTACTGCTTTTGCACCAAAATCTCTAGCAAGTTTTGCTGCTTCATCAATTGCATCTGTTGTTGGGTTTGGAGTAACTTTGTCATAATTAACATATCCAATACCATTTTCTTTTAACGCTTTTTCTACAACTGCCCACGCACCTGTTGATTTATATGCGTTTCTTCCCGACATAACAATAACTTTGTCTAAACCTTTTGATTTGAAGTCTTTTGCAATATCTTCTATTTTGTTAATTGCACCACAACCGAAATATACACATGTTCTTGTGCGAATTTCTTTTACTTCATTAATGTTCATGTCTTTTTCCCACATAAGATGCTCCTTTCTTAAACTATATATTAACCATTTTATTTGTTATTTATCTGGAAACCAATCTACTAATGAACGACTCTCGCCAAATTCTAATTTATGACTTTTTGCGAGTTGAGAATTGGTTATTTTTAATAAACTTAAATCTTCTTTTACAGGTTCTGTTACAAGTTCACCGTCATTATAAACCTTGCTATAGCACAAACCCTCGTTTGCACATTCTGGAACTTTTACGGTTTTTTTGTCGATTAAATATGCTAAACCAAAGGTTCTACAAGTTAGACCACGATATTTGTATACAGAGCATTTTTTGTTAATTAAAAACGGACATTTATAAAATAAATGAGTGGAAAACCTGTTTTTTTTAATTGCCATAAGGTTATTTTTCACTTGAATTTTTATTTCTGTAGGCAAGTTTTTAAATCCTTCCATAAGATACATCATCTCAAGTTGGGTAAACGGATAATCACCTATTTCGCAACAGCCTGAACAACCCTCTTTGCAACAAATATGTTCTGATTGCTGACTAAAATATTTCTTTAGTTTTTTATCAAAATCTTTTAAGAATCGTTCATATTTCTTTAGCATACAATCATTATATGTAATAAAAATTGATTTGTAAATTCATGTAAAGAAAATTTTTTTAATCAAAATTAAGACATCACCAAATGTTTTTATATACATGAGGATTTTATGTTTGAAATCAATCGAAGTAGAAAGACACAACAATCTGATAATGTGAAATCAGGTAATAATACAGTTCAGCAACGGGCATTTCTAGATGAACCCAAGGATACTCTTGAGCTTTCAACCAAGAAAAAGAAAAAGAGTATAAGTTTTGGGTCGGCAATCGGTGGTGTTTTATCAGCATTCAATAACAATGATGAAAAGAACACCCCACCTGTTTCACCTAAAGCTGTCAAAATGCTAAAATCAAACAACTTAGTTAGCGTGGACTTTGAACCAGAGCGTTCTATTGTTCCAAACAATCCTGAAACCCTAACAGACATGCCTGTAGCTTTTCAACGCAAATTAGCGATTGATATAATTAAACGAAAACCTGATAGCCAAGAAGAAGTTGACCTTGACTTTGGAGCTAAAAAAGCACGAATAACTTATAACAATGAGGGTAAACCATCTGAAATTGAATACATAAATTCAGAAAATGACGAGATTACTCATTCAGAAAGTTTTGAATATGCACACAAACAAGACGGCACCCCTGTTTTAATCAAACAAAACACATATAAACATGCAAACGGCGAAAAATTACTTGATGAAGAAATCAGTTATCACAAGCATCATAACGGAGTTGTGACGATTTCTTCTACGGACGGCAGACAGATGTCTTATAGTTTAAGAAAAGAAACGATTAGGAATTACGAAAATAACACCAAAGGAACTCAACCACAAACAACTGAACACCCAGAACAATCAAAAGAAAGGACGGTAACAAAAAAACAACCAGAACAAACCGTAGTCACATCACCGCAAGCAACGGAACAAGAGCTGGCAGAAACAGCGACGATACAACCTAAACTACAAACAGTTCAAACACAAGAACCTGAAACAAACCCTCAAAAAGCTAACGAGCCTGAAAGGAAACTTTTCAAAGCACCAAACCCAGTTTATCCACATCACGAATATTCAAAAGAACAGCTTGAAGTAATTGACAAAAAATTTGATAAACTAAAAAATAGTGTATTTAAAGAATATCCATCAGAAGAAGACGCTTACAGGCAAAGAGATTCTGTAATTGAGGGATTAGACAAAATAAAAGAACTCGTTTTTGATACAAAAGACCCCGTTCTTCAAAAAGAGATATTAAAATCAATTAATAAAATGAAAGACAATGATGTCCCAACCAATTATGTTGGTTGGTATAACCGTTTAGATGTAAATAGTGAATACAGCGAACTAACAAAAATTTATAACCTAGCTAAAATCTCTGCTCTAATTGGCAAAGACACATTATCACTTGATAAAGACTACAAAATTGTTAATAACCTCAATGAAAAACTTCCTTACACTGGTGGAGCTGGTGAGGCGATAAGTCCTGCTACAATTTTTAGCGAAAATAATAAAATAGAACGAATTTTAAAAGATGAAACTTTATCAGAAAATGAACGCCAATCTGAAATTCAAAAAGTTTTATTTAATCTTCAATTAAGCGAGCTTGAATTTGGTATAAGTTCTCTATCGCATAAATTTCCAGAGATGAAAGAACATCTAAAAGATACCTATATCACACAAAATATTCCAGAAGAATTACGAAATGATTTAAGTTCTATTGAAAAAGCAAAAGGTAAAATGATTATACCTCTGATGTACTCCAATTTTTCAATGGATAATTTAGAAGCCTTTCACAATCTCTCTGATATAGCCAAAGAGCATTATCTTAGACACCCTAATATGTGTCGTGCGAATTATTTAGCAGATAAAAATTCTTTCGGAATAGAAACTCCATACAACACCCTAAGTTCTTTAACCAAAGATGAATGGAACACATTTGAAGAACGCAATTTAGCAGATAACCTTGATATTATAACTGGAAATAACATAAATACTTTAGACGCAAAAAAAGGAAACGGGATTAAAACCGCTATAAATATGTCTAACGCTGAATGGCAAAAAATGCAAGATTTCGGACTATTCAAGCTCGGAATTGAGGGTAATGAACTTTCATTTGAAAAACATAAGAATGTAAAATTCAAGTTTGAACAATCACAAGACATTATCAAAAATATGTCATATAAAGATTGGGAAACTGCCCAAAATAGAGGTTTACTTGATATAAAATCAAATCTATGTATGAACACCACAAACTATGAAAAAAATATCAGTATACCAGTACTTTTCGCTGCAACAAATGTTCCTAACTCTACATTTAATTTCTTAAAAGATAAAATTGATTTATTCAAAAATAATAAACTTGAGTTCCCGACAGAAGACAGTATAGACACTCTTGCAGCAGGAATATCTTTTTTAGCAAAATCTCATAACGATGTTTATGAAAACGTCCAAAAACTTTGCCAAAATGAAATCAAACCAAATTTTGTAATTGATATGGTCGGAATTTGTGCTAAGGAGTATAATAAGTTTGGAAAGTATGAAACAGGGAAAATTTTAGAATTAAAAAATAAAGGATTGAGTAATTCCGAAATAAGAAATATATTACCTATGTATATTGATATGCAAACAGTTAAAGGAAAATCTAATATAAACGAGCTTTCAATTGAAGAAAAACGAGGATTGCTAAAAAATATCATTAAATATAATGCAACCTTGTTTAGCGGTCGTTATGCAAATCTTTTTAATTCTGATATTATTCCTAAAAACAAGGAAGAATATTGCACAATTGTACCTAAACTTGTTAAATCAATTGGAATTGATACACGCCCTGCAACGCAAGAAACAATTGATAACTTTAATGATGCAATCTCTGAAATGTCAAAACCTGATAGTGAATTTTTAAACACGAAGATTACAAAAGATGGATTTAAACCACAGCTTGAATATCCAAGAACTGAATTTATAAATAACGTACTTGAAAAAACCGCAGGCATGAACGAATTAGAGCAAAACAAAGTTTTTGATTATTTCGGGTTTGACATCAAACAAGATAACGATGGCAATCTTCAAATGCACGGATATCCAGCAAATATAAACCGTGGTTCAAAACTTGCTGAAATAAAAAATGAAAACACAAAGAAAGTTATTGAAGAGGTTCGTCCACTGGTTGACAAATTTACTACTAATAATAATGTCACAATTGAAGGAAAACCTGAAATAACGAAACAAATAAACGATATTTTAGAATTGTTCCCAGAACTTCGTACAACAATTGATAAAAAACAACACAAAACACACGATTTTACAGTTGATGTACATACTTTAAAAGTGCTTCAAGGAATTATGGCTGATACACGATATAACGAACTTTCTAAAAAAGACCAACAACTTTTGTGTATCTCAGCTTTACTTCACGATTTAACCAAACTTGAAAACAGCGTTGATAAAACACACCCAATGTATTCTGCTTATGACAGTTATTATTTATTGAATAAAATGGATATGTCAGAAGTGGATAAGACCAAAGTCTATAAACTAATTAAGAACCACGAATGGCTAGAACGTTATAATGGTAAAGTTAAGACAGGTCCACACACATATCGTGACAAAACGCAAAAAGAAAAAGAAATAGCTACAAAAGACATTGCTTTTGACTTAAAAGATGGCAATAATTTTGAACTAGCAAGTATTTTGACAAAAGCAGATATGAAAGCGGTTAAAGAAACCGATGAATTTTTTGACCGTTTCTCTGATGCGTATAACTCTGGCATTGAACAAATTGAACCATTGATTGATAATATCAAGAAAACTGCTATAATTTTGCCTCAAACTAAATTACCAAAGGCATCAAATTTAAAAGTTGATGGTAAAAATATTATCGAAGTAATTCAAAAAGATAAAAATGGAAATGAGATAAAAAATAAAGTTATTAGACTTAAACCAAATATGGACTTAGGAAAATTAGGATTTGAAAAAGGATTAAACTCTGATGATTTAAACGTAATTGTACACGCAATTGATTACGACACTCAATCAGCGACATTACAAGCATTGGGCGATATTAATAATGATTCTTTATTAAGCTCATCTTATGTGAATTATAAAAAAGGTAATTATCACGTATTCAGACAACAAGGATTTGTACTTGATATAGATAGTGAAAACATACAGGCAGGAACTTATAAAGATTTCAATTCAGGATATGGCAAGGATTTGAATACTCTTAAACAGGAATACTTATTTAATGGTGAACGAAAAGAAATCCGTAACTTTATGTCTGATAAGCTCAAAAATCGTATGGGGTTATCTGATGAAGATTACAAAAAACTTTATCCAACAATTAAAAATAAATCTATTACAGAATTAGATGAAATTAATCCAGAAGTTGCAAAAAATTTGCGTGAATTATTCTTAGAGATGGACGTTCATAGAAGAAAATTCGGTCGTGATTATAATGAATGGTTGATATCAAAACCTAAAATTCAAGGCGTATTCTTGCAAAGTCGTAAATATCAAGATTGCGTACCACCAAAATACCTTGCAAAATATGCAGAAGAAAACAATTTACCAATAATTTATTTTGGTGAGTAAAAACACTGTTTGTTTTTCCGCTGAAACCCTTATTAAGTGTAGAAAAGTCCTTATTTACTTTTGTATCTTTTTAAATTTTAGATGTTATAAAATTGTAACATTTTGGAACATAGAAAGTACAGGATAAGGAGTGTACTATGGAAAATCTAATTATCTTCGCAGTAGTATTTTACACATTAATCATTGCACTACCAAGTTTGGCTGAATCTAAAAAGGCGTAATTATGATTAAGAACTCTTTTTTTCACGGTTTTGCCAACATTTTTCAGACACCAATCTCTGTAACCAAGTCTTTTTGCGATAAACTTTTAAACGAAATTTTATCACTAGACAAACTTGCATCAAAATGGTTTGAAAAAATGCCTTATAATGAATGCAATCCTTATTGGTACTACTTATAATTTAGTGTGTTAGCTTAAATAGTTTATTTTTGAATGAGCATATTTTGCCATCTGAATGGCTGCTTGTGCATTCAAGAAATTCAATGACGTTGTGAGATTTCTAGCTTGCCTAAACTGATTACGTGCGGCTGCCATTGTTTCATCTTTCACAGCTTCTGTAAAATTGTTATTGTTAACACGTTCTATATTATGTTTTAGCGGTTTTATTTCAAACGTATTATTTGAAGTTGACACAGTGTTCTGAACCTTATCATTTTGAGTTGGCTCTATTTGTGCTTTTGGTACATCTTCAGTTGATTGCGTTTCAACAGTTGCATTAGACTTATTCAAACCCATGCTTTCTTTAAACTTGTTAAATGGATTAAATTCTGTAGAACGAAAATCTGCACTTGCAATCTCCATAACATCATTTTTCATATTAGATGTATATTGACTACTTTTTTCGTCATTCATTTGTTCAGCTTTTTCACGAGCACGCTTGAAGATTGCTTCTTTTATTAAAGAAACATCTTTATGTTCAATGCTCGGTTTAACTTTTACAAAGTGAAAATTATCCATATAAATCCTTTGAGAACCCATGCTATAATCATGGATTATCATTATAATATCCTTATACACATGTAAAGTAAATTAGTGCAAAAAAATTAACATATTTATATATAAACTGTATATATTTGTTACATAACTTAATCATGTAACTTGAAAAAGTTTGAAAAAAATTGTATAATGTTGCCCACATAATGTATAAAGTCAGATAAAAATTGATAAATATTAAGTTATGTAAATACGAGTTTTTCGTAATATAACTGCGTTACAGCGAACAATTGTAAAAAATACAATTATTAGCTAGCAAAATAATCCGTTTAGATGATTTAAGATATTATGCGGCAGGGTATGCTTAAATAAACAGAGACACATCACTGAGCAGTAATCGCAAGTAGAGGTATAAGTTATGGTAGACAACAGAGCTGCCGGATTCTATGGTGTGGCTGGTGCTTTTAATTTCAAAAGTGGTGACATATCCGGAACAGCAGCAAAAACAAGCGATGATCGTGCAAGTCAAGGTACTGAATACGGTCGTATAGAGTCAGGGGAAGAACAAGCTCCTGTTGCCAACAAATACGTTGACAACAGTGCTCAACTTAATGCTACTTTGAATTCTTTAGCAATGCTTAACGTTGCTTCTGTTATCAATTCTAAATTACCTAAGTATCGACGTAATCCTGATTTAGACAAAATTTTAGAAGAAGCAGAGGTCTTTGTTGCAAGCGTTTCTCCTGATGATGAGAAAAGTTCTAAACACTTTAAACACAGAAAAAATGAACACGTAGAAGAACTTGACGCAGAAAACGACGAAGAAGAAGATAACGAGTATTACTAAAAAGAATTCTTATGAAAAAATTTCTTACTATTTTATTAATTCTCCTAGGATTAATCATTTCATATTGCGGAATGAATTCGCATAAAACAAACTCTGAAAAAACAGAAGTCGTTGTATGGACTTTACAGATGAGCAACTTTGCTGATTACATGAATTCTGTAATCTCTGAATACGAGGCTCAACACCCAAATATAAAAATTAAATGGATTGATGTGCCTTTTTCAGAAGGTGAAAAACGTACTCTTGCATCAATCTTGAGTAACAACACCCCAGATTTAGTAAACCTTAACCCAGATTTTTCTTCAATCCTTGCACAAAAAGGGGCATTGGAATATATTGACGAAACAAAATTACAAGATTTCAACAAAGATATTGTAGAAGCACTTAAATATAACGGCAAACTATTTGCAATCCCTTGGTATGCAACTTCTGCCATAACAATCTACAATAAAACCCTATTTAAAAAATCGGGGCTAAATTCACTTCCAAAAACTTATGAAGATTTAGCAACCATATCATCTGCAATACGCCATAAACTTAATTGTTATGCGTATTTTCCAACAATTACAGAAAATGATACAATGCTAAAAATCTTAAATAAATACGGAATAAATTCTCCTGAAACAATTGCTAATCCTGAAAGTGTACGAGTATTCAATATGTACAAATCACTTTATCAATCAAAGCTAATCCCCGCTGAAAGCATTACACAAACACATCAAGAAGCATTGGAAAAATATATGTCAGAAAATGTTATATTCTTTCAAGGTGGAGCAAATTTCCTAACCATGATTAAAGATAACGCACCTAATGTATATAAAAACACTGACGTTGCACCTCAAATTGTGGGCAAACTAGGTCAAAATGATTTTTCTTTAATGAATTTTGTTATCCCAACAAGAGCAAAACACAAAAAGGAAGCCCTAGACTTTTGTCTATTCTTAACAAACAAAGAAAACCAATTAAAATTAGCGAAACTAACAAACGTTATTTCTACAAACAAATCTGCACTAAAAGACCCTTTCTATAATTCTAACAATGACCTTATGGCAAAAGCTAGAAACTACAGTGCAAAACAACTTAACCATATTCAGCCTGTGATGAAACAACGTGACAGTCAAAAAGACATTAATTTATTGGTTAATACAACTGTTCAGACAATTTTATTAAACAAACAGCCAACCATTCAAGCACTTAATGAACTTTCAAAATCTTGGACAAGGTTTGAAAAGAAATAAAAATTAGACTAAATAATCTTTGACTTAACAGACAAAAATAATTAAAATAATAAGTATGAAAAAGTTTTCATTACTTACATTGGTTATATGCATAGGATTATTCGGAGTTAATAATAGCTCTGAACAAAAGCCATTCAAGTTATCAATAAAAACCATGCCTGTATCAGCGTCACCATTACCGTCTGACCAAGGCGAAATTCAACCGTTTTATCTTGATGAAAGAAATGTATTAAGAGAAAAAAAGAATGCAGAATCAGCACGTGATGTAACAGATGAACCTAAAACAGAACCAAAAGATGCAGGTACATTTGATGAAAACACACCAAAATTCAAGTATGAACCTATAAAAGAGGGTGAAGAACCGAACGAAATCCAAAAACTTGAAGAGGGTTTGAACCCTGTGAATAATCCTAATGGTGCGACAGAAGAAGTTGAAACCCCAACAAAAGTAATCAATAACACGAATACAAGATTCAAAGGTCATAAAGAATTAAAGAAAAAAGAAAGAAAAGATTTGTTAGACATCTTGCCAGAAGATGTTAATCGAGAAATGCCAAATAATGGTATGACCACTCCTGAGCAAAAGAGTTATTCACAAAACGATTATGAACAAGCCTATAGAGATATGCAGGTACCAACGTTTTCTTTTGTTCACGGGATTGACCCTGACCAATATTATGATATGAAAGATGCTGCGTGGTCACCATACCCATTATTTAGACTTAATTCACCGTTATATTTTAAGACTCTTGTAATTCAACCTGGGTATTACTTGTTGACCCCACGCCAGTACAAAAACAAATGGTATATTTTATTCAAAGAAGCAGGAGTTGTAAAATACACTATTCCTGTGTTTAACCAATGCTATGCAGAAGCAGGATACTATCATACACACTTAAAAGAGCTTGATATGTCACGTTCTGCAAGATGGCAAATTAAGTTTTTAAACTCTTGGGGTAAATATATAAGAAAATCAAAACGTAAACCTGCAATTCAAACCAATCTTGAGCTTACAGATTTAGATAATAATTTCTTGTTGATTGATTTATATTATGGTCCATACAAGTATTCTGCTATTTTTAGAACAGAAAAGTTTTAAGGTTCCCAAAATCCACTCCTCGTAATGACGTGTAAAAATGACTTTTACAGAGACCCCTGAAACAAGTTCCATTACTGTCCATGATAATTTTAATCCGTCATTCAGAGCCAAGGGAGCAAAGGCACGAACAAAATGAGAGATGAACGTGCGTCAGGCAAAATCACACTTTTGCCTGCAAACGTGAATGTTGCCGTTTAACGCGACCGCAGAAGTTAGCAAGCGTGGAATCCCTATAAAGATGTTGAGGAGACCCTGAAACAGTCTTAAACTTACTCCACGCTCATATAGCGTCACCTATCAATCTGTCTTCAAATCCATCACAAAACTAGAATATCCTCTTTGCTTGACTAAATTAGCAATGTAATCCAAACATAACGGAACAATAATTTATTAGTCAGTTTGGGGCGACGCCCTAAAAAGGAGGTTAATAATGACGATTAAAAAACTTACTGTGGCAGCTGCACTTGCCGTTGGTATAACAACGTGTTCATTCGCCAGTGCTATGGCAGCTTGTCCATGTAATCAAAAACCTGTTGTTACAGCACCGTCATGTGGCTGTGCACAGGAACGACCTGTAGTAACAGGTCAAGCTTGTCCTTGTGAAGCGACGAAACCTACATGTAATGACCCATCAGTGTCAACTTTATGCCCATCAACACTTGATTTAGAAAAATCAACTATGCATCAAGTTTACGCTTATCCAAATGCAATTTATGGCTATAACAACTATACAGGTGATACAGCCAACAGCATTTTTCGAGGTGAAGGGTTTTCCGTTTCAGCAAGGGGACTATCTGAAACAACAAGTGGTGCAACAGTTGCTACCGATGGGTCAATAACAGGTGCTGCATCTTCTATCCCTTGTCTTAACGACATAACTTCTCGTAATGGTGTTCCTATCATCAGAGATAATGCCAAAATGGACGGAAATTGCACTCCAATTCAGATGGAAACACAAAACTCATTAGAAGCAGTAAAAAAGACTCTTGTTCCATACGACCTTAACAAATCAGGTTGTATAACAGGTGGTGCTGCTGATTTATCTCGTATGGACGCATCTTTTCCTGACGTACCTAACGGATATTGGGCTTCTTGTGATATCACAAAACTTGCTATGAACGATGTCGTAGTAGGTTACCCAGATAGAATGTTCAAACCATCTAGAAACATTTCAAGAGCTGAGTTTGCAACTATCCTAATTAAAGGGTTCAACAAAGAAGATTGTGCTAGCACAACTCATGCATTCCGTGACGTACCTTCTCATCACTGGGCTAATAGTATGATTGGTCAAGCTGTTCACGAAAACTTGCTAAAAGGATATCCTAACGGTTTATTCAAACCATCTAACCCTGTGACAAGAGCAGAAGTTATGTGTGCAATCGCAAAAGCTCTACCTTGTGAAATCGACCAATGTAAAGCAAACGAAATTTTATCAAAATACTGTGACGGTAAAACCGTACCAACTTGGGCACAAATCCCTATCGCTAAGGCTCTTAATCAAGGTATCTTGAATAACACACCTAACCCTAACTTGATTGCACCATTCAAAGATGCAACAAGAGCAGATGTTGCTTCTATGATGCAAGCAGCTAGACTTGCAGGCGGATTTGACAAAAATCCAGCTACAGCTAACAACTGTTGTCCTGCAAAAGACGATAGAACTGCTTATGTAGAAAACCAAGAAATTGTTAAAATTCCTACACTTCAATTAGAGTTCAAAGACCAAGTAAACGCAAAATCATCACACGTTGGTCAAAGATTCTCTGCTAACACACTTGAAGATGTGACTATTGACGGTAACTTGTATCCAGCAGGTTCAAAGGTAATGGGTAAAGTTGTTGAAGTAATCAGACCATCTGGTTGTCAAAAAGGTGCTTTAAAACTTGCCTTTACAGAAATTGAACACTGTGGCTGTAAAGCAACACTTCCACGTCAAATTTTGACAGCTCAAATTGATAAATCAAACACACCTAACATCATCTCAAGAATTGTTACAGCACCATTAACTTGGGCAGGTTCAATCGTTGGTGTTGTTGGTAGAACAACAGGTGGTATGTTATCAAACTTGGGTAATGCCGTAGAAGACGTAAGTAGTGGTGTTGGTATCGCTCTTGGTGAAACTTTCCAAGGTCAATTTGGAGCAGCAGGCAGAAGTATCGTAGATGCTACTGTTGATACCGTAAAAGCACCTATCGACTTGACTAGAACTGCATTATCAGGTTCTATGGGCTTGTTACAAACTACAGGTGATGAAGTAGCTTATATGGTTGACGCTAAAGGTTACAAAATCTCTGCAATTAACCCGAAAGAACACGTAACTATTGCTTTCGGTTGTAGCGAATAGTAAGTAAATCGTTCGCACAAAAGCATAAACCACCTTTTTATTATAAGGTGGTTTATCGCTTTTTTATGTACGCAGAACCTCTGAACATCTGAACCTATATTTTTCCGTCATTACGAGGAACGGAGTGACGTGGTAATCCAGAAAAAGTCTTTTTATGTATGCAGAACCGTTGATTTATGGATTGCCACACTTACTACTTTGCAAACTGTTTAATCGTTCGCAATGACGAATTAAAATTATCATGGACAGTAGTGTAACACACTCTAAATGACGGTTATGTTCGCAGGGATTCCGAAATAAATTCGGAATGACTGTTATTATTTAGTTTTAGAATCCCCCTGAGCATCTTTTGTTGGGGTAGAAACCCCAACCTACATCTTAAAATTATTTTTTATTTATTCAAAATTTATATTTAAAATATTTTTAACATCATCACAACTTCCCCAATCTCTTTCATAAAAATTATTTTTTACATACTTGTCAAAAGAAGAATATTTCCAATCTTTTACAGCTTTTACTAAATCATGTTTTACAGGATTATAATGAACATAATTTATTTGATTATTTAAATCTTCTTCGTTTAGGATTGTATGTTCAAAATATCGTCTTTGGAAAACTCCTTTTTCACATTTATTTAAATAGCCGTAGGTTGGGGTTTCCACCCCAACATTAATATTATGTGTAAAATAATATTTTATTGATGTAATTATTTTAGGATACTCATCAATATTTTCAGGATTTAAAATCAAATGAATATGATCTGGCAATACACAAATTGCAATAATTTCATAATTAAAAAATTGTTTTGAATTATGAAAAGCTTTCCTTAATAATTCTATATTATCTATAAAAATCCTTTTTCTATTATAAGAAACCAAAATAATATGAACATAACTATTAGGTATAAATACTCTTTGATAATTCATATTTTTATTTTATTATAAACATTTTTTACAAAACCACTTATTTTTGTTGGGTTGGAAACCCCAACCTACAATTTACAAACCCATCAATTTATGTATTGCCGCAATTAATACATTACAAACCGTTTAATCGTACTCAATGACAATTAAAAACATCAGGCAAGGTAGCAAATTCCACCCTACCTGATGAAATGAATTTATACGTATCTAAGCACAGTGTCTAAAAGTTCAGACTTTGTCCTGAACCCTGCAAACTGGGTTTGTATATCACCATGCTTAAACAGTATAAAGGTCGGGAAGGAGGTTATTCCATATTCTTGGGTTATCTGAGGAGATTTATATGCATCAATTTTGCCAATATTTACCTCGCTATCACCTAACTCTTTTAATATCGGTTCTTCTTTTCTGCAATACTGACATAAATCACTCCCTATCATTATCAGCTTTAACCCATTTTTTACGTAATCC
This sequence comes from Candidatus Gastranaerophilales bacterium HUM_9, assembly GCA_002103075.1. Lineage (GTDB taxonomy): Bacteria > Cyanobacteriota > Vampirovibrionia > Gastranaerophilales > Gastranaerophilaceae > UBA2883. The sequence goes on from DABG01000018.1 coordinate 283,909, forward strand.
TTAAAAGTATCTTCATTCAACAGTTTTAACATCTTTTTCTCCTTTTTCTTGCGACCTTGTTAGTTATAGTCATTACACATTTTCAGGATAATCTGTTTTGATTTTTTTTAATTAGACAACCGACTAACCACTAAGACTATTTTTTATAAAATTAATTCTCAAATATTACCCAATCTGGTAATGTTACATGTTGAAAGAAATTAGTTTCTATGGTAGGCTATGCCTATCAATAAGTTATCTTAAAAAAGGAGTGTAATATGTTCTGTCCAAACTGTGGTAAACAAATCCCTGATAATGCAAATTTCTGCGAATTTTGTGGTGCAAGATTGAATAATAACAATAATCTTGCTAACAATGAAAACGATATTTATAACCATTCATATTATAAAAATAATTATAAAAAACAACCAAATACCAAGAAAAAACAAGAATTTTCATTTGGTAAAAGTTTCTTGAAAGGTGTCCTAACAATGATACTAATATTATTAGGATTATTAGGATTAGTGTTTGCAAAATCTTATTTTTCAGATAATCTTTTTAGTCTAGATAAGATGAGATACCAGCAATATATTGAAGATCCATCTATGATTCCAGAACTTACAGAACCCGAAACGCTTAGTGGACTTGTTGACAATCTAAAAGAAGTTCAATCTTTCTTAGTTTTATATATGAATTTCTCTGATGATGATATGGATACAAAGATGGAAACTTTTGACAAATACAGAAAAGAAATCTTAAAAATCCAAAAATTCAGTAATTCAAACCTTTTGCAAGAAAACGTAAAATATCAAATTCCGCAAAACGAAAAAGAATTCAAAAAAATCCAAAAACAATATGCAAAAATCCTTGCACCTGTTGGTTTAATGGTAGTTGCAGATGATGGCTATGCAAAATATCATCTTCAAGAAGATAACAGATTTACAGCAAAAAAATTCGGCAAACTTGTGCCAACAGATGTTGCTGAATATCTAAAACTTCGTGCAAAATATTACCAAACAGTTATGAACAAAGATTCTTTAACTGTAAAACCATATAAACTTGCACAACGAATAGGTGATTATGAAAAATTCATGAACTCACACAAAGAATTTAGATACTCTGATGAAGTGAACGACCTATTATTCTCATACACATTTATTTATGCGTTCACATCAGATAGAACAGATATGGTATACATAAACAAAAAGACTTTTGTAAAAAGTGATAAAAAATTCATGAAGAAATACCCAAGCTCACAGCTAAAAACAATGTTTGGACATCTTGCAAGTTCAGCAAACGGCATATCTGAATCACAATTTGACGAAATGTATCCTTATGAATATGAAAAAGGGTTAAATGCAATAAAACCTGATAATTCAGAATTATCTGACATCTTCTCAACAGTGAGAAAAAATATTATGAGCTTAAAATCAGATGATAGCTATGAATACATCTATTCAGCAGAGTCTGATAGCTGGTTCAAATACGACGCAACAAGACAACTTAAAAAAGGCGATATCATATTAGCTAGAACAGATTCAGGTTATGATATTTATGATTACAAATACAAAAAAACTAACCAAACACTAACAACAGGTGAACCTGTAAAATTCATAATAAAATCAGGTAAATTATTGGCATATCTTCCAAACCACTTACAATTAAGTAGTGTTGAATCAATGTATGGAAGTTTCAGCTTGAAACCGTTATCTATTAGAAGTATTAAGAAATTCTTCCCTAACGTATTGATAATCAATATGGCAACATTTGGTGATACATCAGTTCAAATAGATAAACCATCAGGAGCAAAAACTTATATGCTTATCTCAACCTCTGGCATGAGCTATGATGGATATAGATTGAGCGGTAATATAGAAATGGGCGAACTTGGAAACATATTCACTGTAACATCAGACAGTGAAACACAGGTTAATTTCACACCAAGCGGTGATGGAGATAATTATCATATTTATTTCACAACACAAGGTGTACAACCACAAGCAGATGCGTCTGTTGAACAACCTGCAAATGCAGAATAAATTTTAATATTAAAGAGCGGCACCTTGAGAAAGTGTCGTAACCTTTAGAGTTTTGAGTGGTACTTACCTTTTAGGGTATGTGCCACTTTTTAATTGTAATTCTAAGTCGGGTTCAACGACTTAGTTAAATCTGACAAAACAAATACTTTTACAGACTTCTCAAAAACTTAATCATATCACGCATAGCGTTTCCACGGTGTGAAATAGCGTTCTTTTCATCTTCACTCATCTGTGCAATTGTCACATCATAACCGTCTGGTCTAAAAATCGGGTCATATCCAAACCCATTACTACCACTAGGTTTTGTCATTATTTTTCCATGGCACTCGCCCTTTGACACGTGAATAACTTCACCGTTTTCATCAAGCAAAGTCATACAACAAACAAATTTTGCTTTTCTATTTTCCTTACCCTCAAGCTCTTTTAAAACACGTTCAATCTTAGCTTTTTGAGTTCCTGCATATCTTGCAGAATACAACCCTGGGGCACCGTTCAAGGCTTCTATGCATAACCCTGAATCATCAGCAAGACTCATTCTATGGTTTAAATCATAAGCCGCTTTTGCCTTGATATAAGAGTTTTCTTCAAAAGTTGAACCAGTTTCTTCTGGATTAAATTCACCCTCTGGCGACACAAACTCAATATTGGGGTCGTTTGTAATCTTGTTTATCTCGAATACTTTTGATGGGTTTCCAGTTCCTAATACTATTTTCATATCTCTCTTCCTTATTATCATTCTGTGTTGTCTAAATTTGTTTTCAAAACTATGTTACATATTATTATATATATATTTTGCAAAAAGATAAAGTATATGCTAATCTATATATATAAAAAAGGAGGAAGTATGCTCTGTCCATTTTGTAAAAGTGAAATACCAGATGACGCTAAAAAATGTAAAAACTGTGGCGAATGGGTTGACCCTGCGTACAGAACTCCTCAAGAACCACCACAAGGTTGCTTCTCATTTTTATGGGAAACCTTTTTGAATTTGATGTGGTTCTTATTTATAGCAGCTATTATTACTCTTGCAATATTATTGTATATGCAAGCACACGGAAGTTTTCCTGTCGAATAATCAACAAAAAAATTTTCAATTCTTTAGCAAACTTCAGTTACTTGTCTATTATTTATTCAATGATGAGAACATGTTAACGGCTGCATTCCCAATTGTCAAAAACGCATTCACAATCGGTGATTGTGGATAATCCATAGCATATTCTTGAACTTGCGATTGATGAGATTTCAATAAAATCTTTTGTCTTGTCGTAGCCATAAAAGCTGGAGGCAGAAAATTTTCGTTTTCAGTGATATTATTCATTAAATTTAGACCTTTTATTACACACTTTATATAAATATACTAAAATAAAAACTTGCTTTTTTCACTAATATTTTTACAAAACTTATTATAATCACACCAATCCAAAGCTGAATAAACAACAATAAAGTCTTATAGAGCGAATTATAAAATATTCGCAATTGAAAAACCTGCAATTTTGTGGTTAAATATAGGGTATTATGAGAGAATTTGAATTAAAAAACGGTATAAAATCAGTTTACAAACAAAACCCTGAAACACCTAGAATTGCATTGACACTTAATCTATCTATAAACGATGAAGAAAAATTGGCAGGCACATATTCTTTGATGTCTAGATTGTTAATGCAGGGTACAAAAAAATACGACAACGAACAAATCGCAACCTTGTTAGATGAAAACGGTATTCAAATAATAACCGATATGAAACAAGACTACTTGCGTTTCAGAGTTCTTTGTCTAAACGAAGATTTTCCCAAAGCAATAGAATTATTAGAAGACCTTGTTAAAAACTCAACCTTTGTTGAGTTCAACAAAGAAAAAGAAAAAATGCAAGGCGAGTTGATGGCAGAGCTTGATTCAGCCAGATTACAAATTTCTGATGCTTTTGTAAAGACAGCTTATGAAAACCATTATTATGGTCATACTTTTACAAATGTTCTAAAAGATATTGATAAAATTACAAAAGAAAATGTTTTATCAGCGTACAAAAACATTATGAACACAAGCAAAAAAGTTATTACTGTAGTTGGAAGTGTTGAAGATAACGAAGTAATTTCTCTTGTTACATCTGCGTTTGAGGATTTACCAAACAACAACAACGCAAAAAAATCCTTTGTAAAGCCTGTCTTAGATAAACCTAAAAAAGTTGAAGTGGTTAAAAAAGACGCTCAACAAGCACAAATTTATCAAGGTTGGTTTGCACCAGTATACAGTGAAGCTGATTATCCAGTAATGATGGTTATAAACACCATCTTAGGTTCAAGTGGATTGTCTTCAAGATTATTCCGTGAACTTCGTGAGAAAAAAGGCTTAGCATACACTGTTAGAACCTCTTGCGAAGCTAAAGAACTTGCAGGTTTGTTCAATATTTATATTGCAACAGAACCATCTAATATTGAAATCTCATTACAAGGATTTAAAGAAGAAATCGAAAAAATAAAAACTATTCTTGTTGGTGAAGAAGAATTAAAAAACGCTAAAAACAATATATTTGGCAAGCATCAATTCATTAGTGAAACTAATTTCCAACAGTCTACATCTATGGCATACTATGGAATAAACGGTTTACCATTCAATTATTTTGATACAATGGCTAAAAAAATCAAAGCCGTAACATCAGAACAAATTATGGAATGTGCAAACAAATATTTTAATGAAAACAGCGTTATTGCAATTTTGCACCCGTAATTATATTAATTCGGTTAGACTCTATATAAAACAAAAAAGAAAGCTATGAATAAAAAACAAATATTAGATGAATTAAAAACGAAGTGTGAGAATTGTCAGAACTGTGCATTGGCTGAAACCCGTACAAATGTAGTGTTTTCTGACGGCAACCCTGATAATGCAAAATATGTTCTTATTGGTGAAGCTCCTGGAGAAAACGAAGATTTAACAGGTACTCCATTTGTGGGTAGAGCAGGAAAATTACTAAACGAGTTTTTGGCTCAAGTTGGTATTTCAAGAGAAAACGATTTATATATAATAAATACAGTAAAATGTCGTCCACCAAAAAATAGAGTTCCAACCGATTTTGAAAAATCAGCTTGTAGAGATTATATAGAAACACAAATTTCTATAATTGACCCTAAAGTCATCATTCTTTGTGGTGCAACTGCATTAAAATCTTTTTATCCTACCAAAACTCCTATATCAAAAATTCGTGGAGAATGGCTGAAAATTGAGGTTAAAGGCAAAAAATACAAAGCTATGGCGATATTCCACCCATCATATCTTTTGAGAAACCACTCACTTGAAGAAGGTAAACCGAGATGGTTAATGCTTGAAGATTTAAAAAATATTAAAAATTCTTAATATTTCTAGCATATTTTACAATGCACTAACAAAAAAATTCATGTTTAAGCATTAAAATAGTATGCAAATCAGTAATTCTTTTATTAAAACAAGACCAACATTTAAAAGAAAACTTAGAGAAGACGAAAAACCACAATTCTCAAAAACAATGAACGAAGCGTTTGATTATTTGGGCGTTGATACACGTGCGTTAATTATTCACGGTTCGTCTTTTCCAGACGAAGTAAAATCAACACAAAATTTGAATAACGAATACAAAATAAGTGATATTAAGAACAAAAACCCATATATTGGCTCACCTTATTACAATCAAGAATTTTTAGAATTTGCCAAAATGAACGGATTTAACGCAATTCAACTTGGTCCAAACGGCAAACTTAACCAATTGAATAATTCTCCATATAAATCATCAATCTTTGCTAAAAACGAATTATTTATTGATTATGGCAAATTAAAAACAGATGAATACGCAAATATTTTGTCAGATAAAGATACCAAAGATGTTGAATGTATTGTTAAAAAACAAGACAGCAACTATGATATGACTGATTTTGACGGAGCCAAAGAAGTTTCTGAAATCATATTAAATAAAGCGTACAAAAACTTTAAAACAAAATGCGAAGATAACGACCCAAAAGCGTTAAAATTAAACAACGAGTTTGAAGAATACAAGGTTTCAAACAACAATTGGCTTGAAAAAAATAGTGTATTCCATATTTTAACTAAGATTCATGGAACAGACGATTTCGCAAAATGGGATAATGATGTAGATAAAGAACTTATCTCTAGAAAAGAAAGTGGCGATGAAGTTGCTAATTTCAGATACAAACAATTAACTACAAACCCTAAATATAAATCAGAAATTGATGAGTATGAGTTTTCACAATTCCTTGTACACAAACAAGAAAAAGGCGACAAAGAATTACGTGAAAAAGAAAATATAAAATTTATTGGTGATTTGTTGGTAGGATATTCAAACTCTGATGAGTGGTCAAACCCTGATGCGTTTATGAAAGACTGGAAAGTTGGTGCAGAATACGGTGGTAAAAATGATGGACCTCAATTGTGGGGAATACCTGTTTTAAACCCTAAAAAACTTTTCAATGAAGATGGCTCATTGGGTGTTGCAGGTCAATTGGTTAAGGATAAGATTGATAGCGTGTTAGACGGTGTTGAAAACATCAGAATAGATAACGCTATGGGGCTTGTTGACCCGTATATCTATAAATCTTCTGCTGTGAAATCTGACGGCACAATTGATAGATGTAATGCAGGTTATATGTCACACATAAACGAAGTTGACCCTGAACACAACTATACAAAGATTTTACATAATATATTATTACCATCATTAAAAGAACACAATATTAACCCAAAAGATGCTGTATGGGAGGATTTAGGTGCACAAAGCCAAACCTTTAGAGATGTTTTTTATGATGGAAAAGTAGACGGTAAGGTTTACGAAGACGAAAAAATGAAAGGAATTATGTACAGTATCGGCGTCCGAATGGAAGGTGCTGACAAAAAAGCAAGATATAGTTTTCTTTCAACACACGATAATGAACCATCTGCAAGACTACTTAAACAAAATTGGATATATCATAATGAAGGTTGGAACCCTATGTATTTAGCTGGGTTCTTAATTCCACCTATTGATAATAAGCAAGCAAAAATTTCTTCAGAATTTTGTAAAAAGATAGATAATGACCCTAAAGCATTGTTGAAAGCAAAATATGCTGAATTATTTAGAGGAACAGAAAACGTACAAGTATCTTTTGCCGATTTCTTCGGAATTGATAAGGTGTACAACCATGCCGGTCGTGATGATGTGAAAGACAATTGGAAACTACGTTTGAACCCTGATTATCAAGATACTTATTATAAATCTGTCGAAACAGAAAAAGAACCTGCTATGAACATGCCTGAAATCTTGGGATTGGCTGTAAATTCAAAGGTTGGTATATCTATTGCGAAAAAAGAAATTGATGATGACAAAATGGCGAAAGTTCAAGATTTACAATCAAGATTGGCTCATTGGAACAATGTTCTAAAAGAACCGGAAGAGTAGATTAACAAATTTTTATACTACATCAAGTAATTTATTAGATATTATGTTACTAAAATATCTATTTTAAAAAACCATAAAAAATACTTTTTGAACAATCGCTCAAACCCATGCCAGCATGGAAAATCTCATACTTTTGTATGATGTTATTTTTTATTTATTTGGTAGAATTCTACCTTATATTTTATAGGTGTTTGAACTGCACAAAAATTTTTGGCTAAACGCAATTTAACCATAATAACTTTATAACCTAAAACCTCAAAACTATGGATTTAACTTAATTAAATCATCATACATTCTATCAAAAATTTCGTCCCAGTTGCCGACTTCTTTTTGACGATACAATTTTACACTCTCATACCAATCACATTTAGTTAAATCTAAATGCCATCTCCAATTATAGTTATAAGGTAACAGTATCCAACAAGGAATATTCATAGCACCTGCTAAATGTGCAAGCGAAGTATCGTTACAGATAACCAAGTCTAAATTTTGCAAAGCACCTGCCGTATCAGAAAAATTCTTAACTGTTTTTCCAATATCTACAATATCATAATCGTTTATGATTTTGTCTAAGTCCTCTGCACCCTCAAAAGTTTGGAACGAATAAAACTTAGTATTCTTTATTCCAAAAAGTTTTAAAAACGAAGTTATCTCAATAACTCTGTCCATTTCATAGTGCGTATTTCCACGCCATTTTATGCCAATCTTGAACTTGTCATTATCAAAATATGTAGTTTTGTATCTCTCAATTTTTTCAGGCAAAGCCTTTAAATACCCCTCACGACCGATAAACATGTTTGTTTCATCAAGCCCCAAAACATAAGGCAAACTCAAAATAGGGATATGGTAATCAAAATGCATTACTGATTCGTGGTCAAATAATCTCATAACATAGATATCCGGATAATTCTCTTGAAAAAGTTCAACTAATGGAACCTGTGGTTTGAAAATAAGTTTTTTACATTTCTTTTTAAGTAATGGCAAATATCTTGCAAACATCAAGACATCACCAAACCCTGCTTCATAATATGTATAAACGGTTTTATCAGAAATATCTGTTTTACCGTCCCAGATTGGTGCGTTCTTTATCAAATTTGGATAAGTCGTTTGTTGCGTCATAATCGCACTTTGACGACATAACCTACTTTCAAAATATTCTAATCCGTGTTTATAATCACGGTTTCTAAAATAAGTTATTCCAGTAAAATATCTTGTTTCCATATCATTTGGACAAAGTTCAACCGCTTTTTTATAATACTTAATTGCTTTTTCAGGTTCTGAAAGATTGTTATAAATCAAACCCAAATTAAAATAGGAATCAGGGTTAGACGGAACAAGTTCAATCGCTTTTTCATACATTTTTATTGAGTTATCAAAATCTCCTGCATGCTTATATGCAGCTGCCATATTGAAAGTATAATTAAAACTTTCAGGCATATATTTTAACAACTCTTTATATATCAAAATCGCTCTCGGTGCGTCTTCCATCTCAAGATAAACTTTTGCCAAATTCTCATAAAAATAAGGTTCAGGAGTAATTGCAAGTGCTCGTTTTATAAATTCTTCTGCTCGACTAAGTCTAAACTTTTGAAGATTTATAATCCCCAAAAAGTTTAAAACTTCAGCATGCTCAGGGTTTTGTTCAACTATCTGAGTATACATAGTTTCTGCTTCATCAAGTTTTCCTTGCTTGTGAAGTTCAAATGCTTGTTTAAATAATTCTTTTTCGTCTGTTATCATTATAAGTAATTTGTTATCCTATTTACACAAGCCTCAGAAGATACTAACCACTCTCTATAAGAAAATCTACAAACTTTGAATCCGCAACGTTCAATGATAGCTTGTTTTTTCATATTCTTCATAGAGGTTTTAGTATTGTCTGCAACACCGTCACATTCGATTACAAACTTGTTATTCACAACCAAATCTGCACTTACGCCACCAAGGTCAACCCCTGCTCTAACCTCATAACCTAATGTTCTCAAGGTTTCTGCAACTTCTCTTTCAAATGAGTTTTTATATGTGTTTTCATCAAGCTCGTGATTAACAATCTTTTCGTGTTTTTCTTCGTATTCCTTGATATATGAAACGTAGCTTCTGAATAGACCTTCAGGCAACTCTGAACAATCTCTTGAAACAAAGTTTATCATTTGTTTTTTAGCCCTTGTAATCGCAACATTAAACAAATTAGGTTTTTGCAAGAAAGTTATACTTTGAGGAAAACTGTTATTTGCAAACGCCCAAGAAATAAGGATTATATCCCTTTCATCACCTTGGAATGTATGAGCTGTACCAATCTCAATTTGGTGTTTCTCCATCATATAGTCAGAAATAACTTTGCTAACTGAAATTTTTAACTGTTCAACCTGAGCTCTAAACGGTGAAATAATACCAATAGATACAGGATTATCTGGGTTTTCACGTTCATTATCCACGATAATTTCGTGCAAACGTTTAACTAACGCTTCAATCTCAGGCAAGTTTCTAGTTGCATCTGCATCAACCTTGCCATCTGGAACTTCTACTATCTCTAGTACTTTCTCATTAGGGTCATCTTTTTTCATTACTCTAATTCTATTGCCGTAAAATTCTTTGTTTGAGAAATTAATAATTGGTGGCAAACTTCTAAAATGTTCATCAAGAAGAACAGGCTTCATAGAGTAATAATTTGCAATATCAAACATAGAGTTTGTTCTAAATCTCCACATAAGTTGATATCTGTCTGCAACCTCATATTTGCTCATAAAAGATTGTTCTTTTGCTGATTCCAAGAATGAAAGGTGTGGAAGTTGTTTGTCGTCACCTACAATTACCGCTTTCTTTGCACGATAAAGAATAGGAAAACAACTAGCAATATCACATTGAGAAGCCTCATCAATGATAGCCACATCAAACAACCCTGGTTTCATAGGCAAAGAACCTGAAACAGCATAAGTTGTAACACACCAACAAGGGAACGCTTCCAACAACGGTTTAAAATCTTCTGCTTCTAGCAATCTATTTTGAAGACTTTTCTTACGTTCAACCAAAGACTTTGAATGAACATACAATCTTTGACGTTTGGTTTGGTCACGCATAAGTCCTTTTAATGCGTTTCTACGTTTATTGATAAGTATATTTTTAACAAGTTTGTTTTGTTTTTTCTTTAATGTTCTTATTTTTTCAGTGATAACGTGAACATTACCAAGGTCTTGAATTTCTGCTTCGATATCTTTTGCTTTACAAATAATATCTGCCAATTCAAGTTCATCATTAAGTTTTAAAATATTCGCTTGAGTTGGTGTAAAATCACCAAGTCCAAGAAGTTTTTTCAACTTGTTTACAGAAGTGTAATTATTAACAGAAGCAAAAAATCCTGATTTTTTCAGGTTCTTTTCCATATCTTCTGAGATAGCTTTTACTGATTCTATTGTTTCTCTTGAAAGTTTTGACCTAATAAACTCTGATGCACCAGACATTTTTTTCTTTTCGGCTGCTTCTTGTTTTACCTCAGTCCATTCTTTTTCAAGTTTAATTATTTTTTCTGCTTTATTCTCTAAATCTCTGATAGAATCCAATAAATCGTCCATGTCGGAAACATCAACTAAAACATTGCTCTCAACATCTTCATCAAGGTCAACTTTATTTGATAACAAGTCTTGAAGCTGATAACTAAGCTGTTTTTGGTAATTCAACCTACCAGCTCTCAAAGCTAAGTAAGGCGCACCAAGTTCATTAAGCCTATCAGCAACAACGTCAACAGCTTTGTCCATTCTTGAAGCAACAAGCACCGTTTTACCATTTGCAATCAAGTGAGCAACAAGGTTAACGATTGTTTGGGATTTACCAGTCCCTGGAGGACCATATACTGATACAAGTTTACTTGTTTCAATGTTTTCAATAACACTTGCTTGAGAATCACTCAAAGCTAAAGGTGTTATCGGATTGAAATGTTCATTCGTTTTTTGTGGGATTTGAACAGATTTTGATTGAATATACTCTTCATTTATCACATTCAAAACAGTTTCTCTGTACACTCCACTAGGTTTTTCAGCGATTTGAGTAAGCTCGTGAAGAACCCCTGCTGTCACAGATGGACGCTTTGTAAGGATTATCGCACATTGATTGGTTAGAGTAACTCTTTCAACTTTTGTATGTTTAACCGCTGTATATTCATCTGACTCATCATCATTATCTGAATTGTCATCTGACTTTGAACTTGTTTCTTTTGAAATATTATCTTCATCAATATCATCAGAGTGGTCTAAAACTATATTTATATCAGGGATTACTGATTTTAAAGTTGTTAAAAAGATTTCCATTTTTTCTTCTGTAATTGGAAGAGTTGGAACAACGTCTAATAACCCCTCTAAGAAAGACTCAGTTTCTTCTTCGTCACCTGTTTTTTTGATAAGTGACGCTAAAGCACCTGTGTTTAATGACAAAAACTCGTCTGTAAGCATACAGTTGATATTTACACCATTACGTTCTAAACGACAAGGCATATATAATAATGGGGTCAAAAATTCTGATTTTTTTCTACTTTTTGGATTACCACCAACGAGGAACATATAACCATAGATTAAATATTTTTCTTTTTGGTTAAGTTCGCTTTGAATCATAAGTTCAGTAATTTTGCTATCACTACCATCTAGTTTTAAGTATTCAATATCAGATGTAAAAAGTTTATCATCATCTTTTAAGAATATCCATTTGTTATCTTTATCAGATTTTAGGTTTCTGAATGTTGAACTTTTAACTTCTTCACGCACACAATCGTGAAGATATAATGATAATTTTTTAACAAAACTATTATTGAATGCTGAATTAATCGCTCTCGTCGCTTCTTGTAACATAAATTAAGTACTCCAAATGTATATAAATCAATTGTACCATAGATTAGGGAATAATGAAAATAGTCTGTCTATATTATTTGTTATTTATTCTTGTTTTTATTGAGCTAGAAACTTCAACTTACTGTTTGTAAAATTATAAATAAGATATTTTTATTAAGTAAAATGGTTACAGGAATACTGAATAAAATTTTACTACTATCCATGATAATTTTAATCCGTCATTGCGAAAATTTGCACCGCAAATTTGTGGCAATCCAGAATTCAACGGTTTTGAAATCACCTCAAGTGTCGTCCTGAACTTGATTCAAGACCCCTGCAAACAAAAACCGTCATTCAGAGCGTGCAATTAATATCTTTTGAGGCAAGCGAAGAATCCCTGCGAACATATAAAGTATTTTTTAGTTAACTATTTTCTTTCTTTTCAGAGTTGCGAAGCCAAAAGAAAGAAAACAGTAGAAAAAGAAAGAAACGGCACGCTGAGTAGACACGAAAATATTAGCACTCAACCGTTGGAGCTCATAACTCGAAATTCGTAATTTTATTTTAGTTATCGAATTTCTCAAACAAATTCGCTATCTGGGTTTCGTTTATGTTTTCGTATCTACTATGTTGTTTTCAACAACAATTAAACTGTTCAATAAAATCAAATTAAATGTCTTAACTTTTTCCTTAATACTTATATATTGAAAAATAATCATCACTTCTCAAATACTAATTTTCATTATTTGTTATTTTCTATATAAGTAAGTGTTGCTATAATTTCATCAGCTGTTTGTTTAGATAATTTATAAAAAATACTGTTTTTATTTGTATTTGAAAGCATGACTAACGAAATTAGCGGGTTTTGTAAATCATTTATTTGAAGCCTTATTGAAAGTTCAGAACATTTATTTTTGATTTTACTTCCACCTGCAACAGAACCAATGACAGCACCTGCAAGACCAAATAACAAAGCACCCCCTGCAGCCATCATTCCTTTTCCTTGTATTTGTTGTTCACCATCTTCAAAAAGATTGAAATTTATTAAATCTGAATATTTTATTTTCTTGAATTCACTTTTCTTAAGAGTTGTATTATAAGATATAATTGCGAATTGTTTATTGTTATCATCCACCAAGAATCGAGTTAATTGATTGGTATTAACTTCAACAGAATTTGAATAAGTATGAATATCTATAGATTTACTTATATTGAAATTGTTCTCTGCAATAATGTTTTCAAAAATTTTTTCTGCTTGTTTTTTTGTTTCTTTTATTTGTTTTTGCTGTATTGTTACGGCAAAAATACAACCTACAATAATAATTAAAAGTATAAGTATAAGCATAACTACGTCCTTTCTTTTAAGCATGTCTTATTTATCTGATTATATTGAACATGTCCAGTATTTCACTAATTATACAATCATTCACGATAACATTCCCTATGTAGCAAATCTAAAGTGAACCAAGTCGCCGTCTTGAACTACATATTCTTTACCCTCTAATCTGGTTACACCTTTTTCCTTACAAGCCACGTAAGAACCAAGTTCTGCAAAATCCTTATAAGGTGTGATTTCTGCTCTAATAAATCCTCTTTCAAAATCAGTATGAATAACACCTGCTGCTTGAGGTGCTTTTGTACCCTCTTTTATTGTCCAAGCGTGAACTTCTTTTTCACCAGCAGTAATGAATGTCAAAAGTTTCAACAAGCTATATACTGATTTAATCATCTTATCAATACCACTTGTTTCTACACCCAAATCTGCCAAATACTCTTTTGCTTCATCTTTACCCAGTGCAACAAGTTCTTCCTCTATCTTTGCTGAAATAATTACCATTTGTGCGTTATGACTTTTTGCATATTCGTCAACCAATTCAGTATATTTATTTCCTGATTTCAAATCATCTTCTGACACGTTAGCACAATAAATAACTGGTTTTACTGACATCAAATTCATCATCTTTATAATGTCTTGCTCTTCTTCGTCAAAATAATCTTCTGGGTTAATAAATGAACCTGCTGACAACAAGTCAGACAATTTTTTCAAAACTTTGTCCTCTAAAACTGCTTGTTTATCACCTGCTTTTACTTGTTTAAGAATTCTTGCCTCTCTTTTTTCTATAGATGCTAAATCTGCAAGTACAAGTTCAGTATTAATAATCTCGATATCATCAATCGGGTCAACCTTGCCAGATACGTGAATAGTGTTTTCATCATCAAAACATCTAACAACCTGAATAATAGCGTCAACCTCTCTAATATTATGCAAGAACTGGTTACCTAAACCCTCACCTTTACTTGCACCTTTTACAAGACCTGCAATATCTACAAATTCAATAGCTGTTGGGATTATCTCTTTTGTATTACATAACTTTGCTAACACTTCTAATCTTTCATCAGGAACAGTAACAACACCTACATTTGGCTCAATAGTACAAAATGGGTAATTAGCACTCTGTGCGTTCATTGATGAAGTCAATGCATTAAACAATGTTGATTTTCCTACGTTTGGTAATCCAACTATACCAGCTCTTAACATCTATATTCTCCTTTGTTTTATTCTTGTTTAAATCAATTTATCCCTATTATACCTTGAATATAATTATTTTGAAATTTTATCAAATTCTTTATAAAAAACTTCTGAAATTATAAAATTGTTTTTAATATTTGTTGTATAATCAAACTATGAATATTGAAAGTGTTGTAGATAGAATACGTGAAATAATTGATGACGAGAATTACAAACAGTTAAAAGAAACTCTCGCCGAATTTCACGCTGCCGATTTAGTTGATATCTTTCAGGAGCTTTCTCCTAAAGAACGTCTTGCTTGTTTTAAACAAATAGATGAAGAACTTGCTGCAGACACACTAGAATATTTACCACCACAACTTCAAGTAGAACTCTTGAGCGAAATTGATGAAGAACTAGCCTCAAGAATTATTGCAAAAATGCCTCACGATGAAGTTGCCGACATTTTAGGCGATATGGAAGATGACGAAAGTCAATCATATCTTGATAAATTACCACTAAAGCTATCTTCTGAACTTAGAGAGTTGATGACCTACAACGAAGAGTCAGCAGGTGGTATCATGAACCCTATCGTTTTGACAGTTAACTCTGAATCCAACGTTAAAGACGTTCTTGATACAATCAGGTTTAAAGCAGAAGAAGATAATATGGAATTGTACTACGTTTATGTAGTAGACAACCAAAAACACTTATTAGGGGTTGTTTCACTTAGAAAACTTTTGACAGCACCAATAAAGCAAAAAATTACAGAAATAATGATTAAAGATATCGTAAAACTTCACGTTGATGATAGGCAAGACCACATCGCAGAAGATTTTATGAAATACCAATTTAATGCACTTCCAGTTGTTGATTTGTATAACAGACTAAAAGGAATCGTTACTTGGGACGACGTTCAAGATATCGTTGAAGAAGAAACCACAGAAGAAATCTACACATCTTCTGGTATCGCAACAGAACTTGTAGAAGATGAAGACGATATCCTTACAGGTAACATTTTTAATGCTGTAAAAGCACGTACACCTTGGTTATTCATCACACTTATCGGTGAATTTATAGCAGTTAATGTTGCAAACCATTTTGACCATACACTAAAAGTGTTCCCTATTGTTGCTATATTTATGCCACTTTTAGCAGGATTAGGTGGTAATATCGGTACTCAAAGTATTACACTTATTGTACGTGGTCTTTCAACAGGTCAAATTTCTTTGAAAAAAGGTGTTCACCATATTTTTAGAGAAACAGGTATAGGACTTCTTATTGGTATATTATTCGGAATGCTTGTTGCTCTAGTTACTTGTGGTTGGCAACATTCTATCGGATTAGGTGTTGTTGTTGGGCTTTCTATGACGATAAATATGATGTGTGCAACCCTTATCGGTACTTGTACACCATTCATACTTAAAAAGATTAAGATTGACCCTGCTATAGCATCAGGACCTGTAATCGCTACAACTATTGATGTTATTGGATTATTTATTTATTTTACCTTAGCAACTCTTTATTTAATACATCTAAAATAGTTTATTTAAAGAAAGTTATATAAATATACAAAACCACTGTCAAAACAAGAATTGTTCCGCCAATAAAATTAAACTTGTTTTCTGATTTTGGATTTTCAAACCTGCTTGGATAAACGTATGCATTTGCTTGTGCTTTTTTCTTTTTATATAATTGCGTATTTTTTCTTGCTGTTTTTTTCTTTTCTAAATATTTTTCTTTCAGTTTTCCCTTTGTTTTTTTATCACCCATAACAAGTGTTTCTTCAGAAAACTCAAGTTTTTCTATTTTTTTATTTCCACCATTCATAACAGCATAATTTATAGCAACTTCAAATGCTCTTTTTATACAATCAAGTGCAATATTACCATCTTGTTTAACCTTTGAACCGTGAGCATAAGCATTTCCTTGCGATTTTAAAAAATACAAATCATTTATCAACTCACGTTGTCTAATATTTTTTGTATATAAATCTTGCAAAGTTGAAAGACATTCGTCAAAAGTGCTGTCAGGAATATATCTATCTGCAAGCAAATTTTTACATACATTTTCTGCAAACCTACGAATTTGTATAATACTTTGTTCAAAATATTCATCTCTGTATAGATTTTCAGCATCTGATATTATTTTATATAAATCTGAATCTATTTTTTCTAAAAAACTAAAATTTGACATAATTCCTTTCTGTATTCTTTATACTGTTGGACTTGTTCTTGTTGGGGTGGAAACCCCAACCTACAATATTAATGTCACCCTGAACTTGTTTCAGGGTCTTTCAAAAGTCTTCGCAGGGATTCTTCGCTTCGCTCTGAATGACAGTTAAGAATGTCGTCCAGAGAGTGCAACGACCTAAAAACCCCCCTGAACATACAAAATTGTTCCTCTAGATTGCCACGACTCAAAATACATTTGAGCCTCGCAATGACGATTTATATCTATCCGTGATTAACAATCGCAATACCTGAACTTGTACCTAATCTATCAGCACCTGCTTCAATCATCGCCATCGCTTTTTCATAATCTCTTATTCCACCTGATGCTTTCACTTTTAATCCATGAGGCTTTACTGTTTCACTCATTAATTTTACATCTTCGACTTTTGCACCAACACCATTTTTCACAAACCCTGTTGATGTCTTAACCAAATCTGCCCCTGCTTCTATACATAATTCACAAGCCTTTTTAATTTCTTCCGAAGTCAACAAATCTGTTTCTAAAATAACTTTTAAATTATGTTCTCCGCAGGCTCTTTTCACAGATGAAATATCGTTTTTTACGTAATCATAGTCTTTATCTTTTAATTTTGAAACATTTATAACCATATCAATTTCATCTGCACCGTTTTCAATAGCATTTTTTGTTTCAAAAACTTTTGTTTCACTTGTTGTCGCACCTAATGGGAAACCAATTACCGTAACAACTTTTACATTACTACCTTTTAAAAATTCTTTTGCTGATTTCACATAAGCAGGATTAACACAAACTCCAAAAAACTTATTATCAATAGCTTCTTGATACAACTTTTCAAAATCTTCTGATTTTGCGTCTTGTTTCAATAGAGTATGCTCTATGTAATCATTTATCGCCATAATTCTCTCCTTATCCTAATATTTTAGGTATATATTACAAATCTTCTCTTTCTTGATTATGTTTTTCAATAATCTCTATATCAATCTCTTCAATATCAATTCCTTGTGCTGCCGCTTCCTCAAGCTCTTTTTCTTTCTGTTTTTGAGCCTCTAAAATAGCAAGAATTTTATCTTGTTCAAGTTTATCGTGGATTTGAGAATTTATTTCACCCCCAATAAGCATAAGCATTGAGGTAAAATAAAACCAAATCATTAACATAGCAAACGCAGCTATAGAACCATAAATAAAGTTATATGTATGCAAAGTGTTTACATAAATTGAGAACCCGCCTGATGCTATCAACCATATTGTACAGAAAAATATCGTCCCAGGAAGTGCACTTTTACGTTTTAATTCCTCTGACCAAGAAACATCTGGGAAAATATAATAGTGCAAGAATGCCATTATAAATAACGCAAGAAATGCTATTGGCCATCTTATTGTTAAAAGCATATCCCCAACATCAGGAGTAATAGCTGTATATGCAATCAAAAACCTTATAATTAATTTACCAAAGATAATTGTATTTATACTCAAGAATAAAACCAAAGTATTAACAATTACCATAACCAAAGAAAGCAACCTTGTATAAACAAAGGCTCTTGTTTCTTCAACTTTATACGCCCTATTAAGTCCCTTAATAACAACAGATAAAGCATTCATTGACATAAATAATGTTACTAAAAGTGCAAATGTTGCAACAGAACGACCACTTGTAAATTCAAGCACCTGATTTAATACCATATGGATTAACCTTAAAGAATCTTCTGGCATAAATTTCGCTAAGAATAAAAACAATGGATTCATATAATAGTTTTTACCAATAAGGTTAAAAAGTGACATTAAAAATAACATAAAAGGGAATATGCCGATTACAAGCATATAACTCATCTCAGCAGCCATACCAGAAAAGTCATTCTCAATTATAGAAATAATCGTTTTTTTTAAGAAATTAAACGTCTTATTTTTCATAACCGACCTTTTTAATCTCACCTAATACTTTTTTAACAGCAGACTCAACACCTGATTTTATAGTACAACCAGCCGCTCTTGAGTGACCACCACCACCAAAATTAGAACATATTTTAGCGACATCATAGAGCTTACTTCTCATTGATATTTTAGAAATTTTATTTGGCTCAACCTCTTTTACTATAAACGCAATATCAGTTGTATCAATAGCCCTAAGACTTTCTGCAAGTCCTTCTGTATAGTCATCTTTTGCGTGGAATTTTTCTAAATCTTTTTTATATACAGTTGTGTATACAATTTTGTTATCTTCACTGAACACTGCTTTTTGAACACAATAGTTTTGGAACATTATATAATTTTTAGATTTTAGTTCATAACAATATGTATAAACTTTGTTAGGATTAACTCCAATTTTTACGAGTTCACTTGCAATCATAAACACATCAGAAGATGTGTTATCGAACCTAAATCCACCAGTATCTGTAAGGATTGCAGTATAGATACATTCAGCAGTATCTAAATCAATCTTCCAATCCCATAGTTTAAATAATTTAAACAGAACTTCACCTGCAGAACTTGCTTCAGGTAATACATAGTTTAAATCACCAAAATTATTATTTGTTTTGTGATGGTCAATATTAACTGTCATTTTTGCTCTATCAAAAAGAGGTTTCATATCAGAAATTCTATCAATAGATGCAACATCAACAGTAATAACTAAATCATACACGATTGAAGTATCAAAGGTATGTTTAGCATTTTCCATATTTGGTAAAAAGTTATATATAGGCGAAACATAGGTCAAAGTGCAAATATCACATCGCTTTTTCAAGTTATGATAAATAGCAGAATACAATCCACAGGTTGAACCTAGAGCATCGCCATCAGGGTTTACGTGTGAGATGATTAGAATCTTCTTCGCACTTTGTATTGCCTCTTTAATCTTCTCATAATTCATTGTATAATTATGATAGCACAAAACTTTTATGGTGGCAAAATGAAAGAAATTTTATATACCGATTTTGAAGGATTAGACGATTTGTTGTCAAAGATGTTGTCTGAGAACAACCAACTTCAAAAAGCGATGAAGCGTTCAAATCTTTATAAATTTTGGTCAAAAGTTGTGGGAAAGCCTTTTGATACAAAATCTAAGCCACACGGTATGATAGGTGCAACAACTATGGTTGTCGCCTGTGAAAGCGCTGTTGTCGTCCAAGAACTTATGCTTAGAAAACGACAAATCATTAAAAAACTAGCGCCTTATGTCAAATCTTTAAGAATAAACCTTCAAGATATTGTTTTTGATGTAAAACGCTGGGAACAATAGTGATTGTAATACGTAATGTAGCAATAACGGTTAGAAAATTCTTAATAACATAATTAACTTAATTCCTTCTTTGAAAGGAATTTCCATAAGCCACATAGTTTTGCACTTTATTTTTTATCTTTTTCAAGTATAATTGTTTTAATAATGAAAAAGAGGGTTAACTATTGAAAAATCACGCATTGTCTATTTGGATATTAATAGCACTTGTAGCAGGTATTGTTGTAGGTGCTGTAGCGCCAGGTTTCGCAGTTAAAATGCACCCTTTAGCAACAATCTTCTTGAGAATGGTTAAGATGATTATTGCACCTTTATTGTTCGCAACCCTAGTTGTTGGGATTGCTGGTCACGGTGATGTTAAAAAAGTCGGCAGAGTTGGGTTAAAAACTATTCTTTATTTTGAAATAGTTACAACTATAGCACTTTTTATCGGATTAGGTGTAGCAAACTTTACTAATCCTGGATTAGGAAGTTTTAAGCCTATAAGTATTCCTAATATAGATGAAATTACTCAAATGTCATCAATGGTTCATCAACACTCATTTAGTGCGTTTTTTACAAGCATGTTCCCAACAAGCATTATTCAATCTATGGCTGATGGCAATTTATTACAAATTGTAGTTTTTTCTATCTTTTTTGCACTTGCTATTTGTACAATCGGACAAAAAGCAAAACCTGTTATGGATTTGTTAAACTCTGTTTGCCAAATTATGTTTAAATTTACAGAATTTGTTATGTTATTTGCTCCAGTTGGTATTTTTGGTGCAATTTCATACACAATTGGTTCGAACGGTTTAGTTGTACTTAAAAACTATGCAAAAATAATAGGTTCATTATATTTTGCATTATTTATATTTGTAGTTTTAGTTTTATTCATCGCATGTAAAATTGTTGGTATCTCGTTAAGAGCCTTACTTAGAGCGATAGAAGAACCTGCATTACTTGCTTTTTCAACAGCAAGTTCAGAGGCAGCATTACCAAAAGCTATGGAAATAATGGAAAAATTTGGTGTACCTAAATCAATCGTTGGATTTGTAATGCCAACAGGTTATACATTCAATCTTGATGGTAGCACACTTTACCTTGCTATTGCAGTAATATTCTGTTCACAAATTGCAGGTGTTAATATGTGCATTGAACAACAATTAATAGTAATGTTTGCATTAATGGTTACAAGCAAAGGCATAGCAGGTGTTCCTCGAGTTGCACTAATTGTACTTGCTGGAACATTAACAAGTTTCCATATACCGATAGTCGGAATTGCAGTCTTATTAGGTATAGACCAATTACTTGATATGGGTAGAACAACTGTTAATCTAATCGGAAATTGTGTAGCAACTGTCGTTATAGCTCGTTGGGAAAACGAATTTGACTACAACAAAATGAACGAATATATAGAGTCATCTGCTGAAAAGTTAGAATGTAAACAATATCAAGAAAGTTAATATTTAAAAATTTATCCCTGAATGATTATTCAGGGAATTATCGTGAAAAGTAGGAGCTAATTTTATGACTAATCAAACAGAAAAAGTTGAGTATAAACAAACTTTAAACTTACCTAAAACTACTCTTGCAATGCGTGCTAACGCAACTGTTAGAGAATTAGAAATTCAAAAGTTTTGGGAAGAAAATAATATTTATAAAGAAATCATTGGTCAACGTGACAAAAAAAATTCATTTATTTTACACGATGGACCACCATATTTGAGTTCTGAAAAAATTCACGTTGGTACAGCATTAAACAAGATTTTAAAAGATATTTTAATCAAATATAAATCACAAAGAGGTTATTATGCACCTTATGTTCCAGGATATGATGGACACGGTTTACCGATTGAAAATGCAGTTGTGAAAAAAATCAAAGGCGGTCGTCACTCAATCACTGAAACTGAATTGAGAGCTAGATGTAGAGAGTTTGCTCACAAGAACCTTAAAGGTCAAGAAAGCGAATTCAAAAGACTAGGTGTTTTAGGTAATTGGGAAAAACCTTATCTAACAATCAACCCTGAATATGAAGCTGAACAAGTTAGAGTATTCGGTGAAATGTATAAAAAAGGTTATATTGAAAAAGGTCTAAAACCTGTGTATTGGTGTGCATCTTGTGAAACAGCATTAGCTGAAGCAGAAGTTGAATATGCTGATCATACATCTACATCTATCTATGTAAGATTTAAGTTTGATGAAGAAAGCACAGAAAAAATTTCTAACTTGGTTGAATTACCAAACAAAAATGTTTATGCAATCATCTGGACAACAACACCTTGGACAATTCCATCAAACATGGCAATTTCTATGCACCCAAGATATGAATACACTTTCTTTGAATACAACAAAGATGTATATGTTGTTGCTCAAGAACTTTTAGGTTCATTCTTAAAAGATGTAGAATGGGAAGAAGCTGACATCAAGGTTCTAGGTTCTGTTAAAGGTCAAGATTTAGAACTATTAACAACC
This sequence comes from Candidatus Gastranaerophilales bacterium HUM_9, assembly GCA_002103075.1. GTDB lineage: Bacteria > Cyanobacteriota > Vampirovibrionia > Gastranaerophilales > Gastranaerophilaceae > UBA2883. Next base: position 306,569 of record DABG01000018.1, read on the forward strand.
GACCACCCATTAGTAAACAGAAAATCACCAATCATCTTAGGTGAACACGTAACCCTAGAAGCAGGTACAGGTTCTGTACACACTGCTCCTGGACACGGTCTAGAAGACTATGAAGTTGGTTGTAAATATAATATTGAAGTATTCTCACCATTAGATGGTGCAGGTGTTTGGACTGATATTGTTGGCATTGATGAATTAGTTGGTGTTCCTTATTATAAAGGAAACTCAATGGTTATTGAAATGCTTGAAAACAAAGGTGCTTTGTTAAAACAACAAGATATCCAACACAGTTATCCACATTGTTGGAGATGTAAAAAACCAGTTATATATAGAGCAACTCCACAATGGTTCGTAAAAGTTGATAAATTTAGAGATGAAACATTAGACTCAATCAAAAACGTAAAATGGATACCAGCAAGTGGTGAAAACCGTATCGGTAACATGGTTGCAACACGTACAGATTGGTGTATCTCAAGACAACGTGCTTGGGGTGTTCCTATTCCTATCTTCTATTGTGAAGATTGTGGTGAAGTTATCTGTACAGATGAAACAATAGAAAATGTTGCAAAAATATTCGATAAAGAAAGTTCTGATGCTTGGGTTAAATACTCTGCAGAAGAATTATTGCCACAAGGATTTAAGTGTCCAAAATGTGGTAAAACACATTTTAGAAAAGAACGTGACATTATGGACGTTTGGTTTGATAGTGGTGTGTCTTGGAGAGCAGTTGTAGAAAAACGCTCAGAAGAACTTGGACATACTCCTGTTGATTTGTACCTTGAAGGTTCTGACCAACACAGAGGTTGGTTCCAATCTTCATTATTGACTTCTATAGCTACACAAGGCAAAGCTCCATACAAAGAAGTTCTAACTCACGGATTTGTATTTGGTGAAGACGGTAGAAAAATGTCTAAGTCACTAGGCAACTACATTAGACCAGATGATATTATTAAAAACTATGGTGCAGATATCCTTAGATTGTGGGCTGCATCAGTTGATTATAGAAACGATATCAAAATTGGTAACAACATCGTTGGTCAACTAACAGAAATATTTAAGAAAACAAGAAACACTGCAAGATTTTTAATGGGTAATATTCACGACTTTAACCCAGCAGAAGATTACGTTGGATATGCTGATTTAAAACCTATCGACAAGTTTGCTTTGCATAAATTGAATAAAGTTATTGAAGAAGTTACAGAATCGTTTGAAAACTACGAGTTCTACAAGTACTTCCAATGCTTGCAAAACTTCGCAGCTGTTGACTTAAGTTCTTTCTATCTTGATATTGTTAAAGATAGATTATATACAGCAGGCAAAAAATCACTTTCAAGACGTGCTTGTCAAACAGTATTGTATGAAACATTACAAACATTGGTTAGAATTTTAGCACCTGTAATGCCTCACCAAGCAGAAGATATTTGGCAAAATATGCCTGAATACCACAAAAACGGTGTTAAGAGCGTATTGTTAACAAATTGGCCATCTGTTCAAGCTGTTTGGACAAATGAAAGTTTAGAAAAAGACTTTACTAAAATACTTCAAACAAGAGAGGTTGTAACAAAAGCTATTGAACCATTGAGAAGTGAAAAGAAAGTTGGTAGCTCTCTTGAGGTTGCAGTTTATGTTAAAGCTGAAGATAAAGATGTCTTAGAAAAGAACTCTAAGGATTTAAGTGATATTTTTATCGTATCTCAAGCATATTTAACAGATGAAAAACCTGAAAATGTACTTAATGAGTACACAGAAGAAGGTTACACTGTTTGGGTTACAAAAGCAGAAGGCGAAAAATGTGAACGCTGTTGGAAATATCGTAAACTTGGTGAACATCAAGGTTACGAAACAATTTGTTCAGATTGTTATGAAGCTGTTGTAGAATAATTTAGGAGTGGAATATGGAAAATAACGTAATTTGCGTAAAATGGGGAACAAAATTTGGACCTGAATATGTTAATAGTTTATACAATATGGTTGAAAAAAACTTAACCATTCCACATAGATTTGTTTGTTTTACAGACAACGCTGAAGGTATAAACCCGAACGTAGAAATAAGACCACTTCCTGAACTACACGATGAAGGTCTTCCTGAAAAGGCTTGGAAGAAACTTGGCTTGTTCACATCACCTTTAGCTGATTTGCAAGGCAGAGCTTTGTTCTTAGACTTAGATATCGTTATCAGAGATAATATTGACGACTTCTTCAAAGTTGATGGTAAATTTGTTATTATCAAAGATTGGGATTTTGAAAAAGATATTATCGGAAATTCTTCTGTATTTAGATTTGAAGTTAATCAGCACCCAGAAGTTATTGAAAACTTCTACAAAGAGGGTAAAGATATTAGAAAACGTTACAAAAATGAACAAGCGTTTTTATCTTATCAAATGCATAACAAAGGTATTTTGTCATACTGGGATAAAAAATGGTGCGTAAGTTTTAAGAGAAACTGTTTGAGAAAATTCCCAATGAATTTTTTCAAAGCTCCTATCGACCCTGTAGATAGCAAGATTATTGTATTTCACGGACGTCCAAACCCAGAACAAGCATATAATGGATTTTGCGGTAAGGGTGGATTGAGATACGTTAAACCTACAAAATGGTTAGATAACTATTGGGAGCGTAACAAATAATGACACCTATAAATGTATGCTTGGCTTGTGATAACAACTATGCAAAATATGCAGGTGTTGTTGTAGCGTCTGTTTTGGCTAACTCAAAAGACGACGAGGATTTAAGATTTTATATTCTTGATGGCGGTATTTCTGAAAATAAAAAAACTGAAATATTATCACTCAAATCTATAAAAGATTGCAAGATTGAATTTGTTCAAATCGAAGAATCAATGTTTGAAGATTACAAAAAAGTTGCTACACACAAGTATATCTCGATTGCAACTTATTATAGACTAAGACTTGCAACTTTATTACCTGAAGTTGAAAGAATTATTTATTTTGATTGCGATATGGTTGTTAATTCTAGCTTAAATAATTTATTCAATGTAGAACTTGGTGAAAACGTTATCGCAGGAGTTCGTGATATAAATAAACGTATGTTACAACAAAACCCAAGCTATATCAACGCAGGAATGGTTTTGTTTGACCTAAACAAAATACGTGAAGAAAACATTGAACAAAAATTCTATGATTATACCAATGAAAATTTTGAAACAATTAAAATGGGTGATCAAACCATTATAAATGAGGTTTTAAAGGGTAGAATTAAGATTGTTGAGGACGAATGGAACGTACAATCAAGCAATTTTACAAATCGTTCAAGTTATACAAAACACCCTTATATTATACATTACGTTGCAAAAAGAAAACCTTGGCATTTTGGCTCATTTAGTGTACATAGACAGTTATATTTTAAATATTTACAGATGACACCATGGAAATTAAACGGGTTTAAAGAAAAATTCTATTGGTATTACTTAAATCAAGTAATGTCATTGATAAATTATGTAATATATAGACCACTATTTTTGTTCAGACCAAGGTTTTATGAAGCTATTTTCAAGAGTTATATTGTGAATGATTAAGTAGGTTGGGGTTTCCACCCCAACAAGAGATGTTCAGGGGGATCCTTCGGCAATTCTACACAAAACAGTTTACTTGCCTCTGGATGACAGTCTTGGGCTGGTCATTCAAAGCCAAGCGAAAAATCCCTACAAAGAATAAAATTTTGACTAATTTAATTATGTTCTTTCTTCTTCTTAACCCTAGAGAATACTTCTTCAAAACTTTCTATTGGTACAAGTTTATAACCGCAGTTTTCAGCCAAACCACCACCCATGGCAAAGATTTCTTCTTGAGGGTAACGCCTACATATCCCAGGACGAGTTTTATGTATTTTACATTTATGAGTTTCTTTATCAAGGTTCTGACATTCAAATATCAAACCAATTTCATCTTTTCCTGTTACTTTTAAATAAGTATAAAACCTATGTTGATGCTTTAGGTTTTCAAAATCTTTTTCATCTTGTATAACACCTTTTGCGTGTTTTACGTATATTTGTTGACAACATCTTCCACAACCGTTACAATGACCGACACGTTGGTATTTTCTATGTAATATGCGTGTAAGATAAAACTTTTTTAATGATTTTAAAAACTTGAACATATAACTATTGTAGCATATTTTAAATTTGTAATGTCATTCAGAGCCAAGGGAGCAGAGGCACGAGCAAAGCGAGAGTGAAACGTGCGTCAGGCAAAATAACATTTTTGCCTGCAAACGTGAACGTTGCCGTTTAACGCGACCGCAGGAGTATGTAAGCGAAGAATCCCCCTGAACATCTGAACATATTTTTGTTGGGGTAGAAACCCCAACCTACAATTCTACAATTCACTGAACCGTTGCTTTATAAATTACCGTACTCCTTCCTTTTGTAAACATTTCTTAACAATATTCTTCAAAAAAATCAATTTTTTATAAACCATATACTTTATATATACATAAGAGCTATTTAAGAGAGAGAAAGCGAGATTATAATGCAATATTCAGCTATTGAACGTAATAAAAAACCTATCGGAACATTAGATATTCCTGATGATTTTCAAAAAATATATTTGAACAGAAAAGATAGACAGATGAGATTCTGTAATGCGAAAGACCCTATCTATTATGTCTTTTCAACTATCGAAAAAAGACCATTAAAAGAACTGTTTAAAGGGTTTGTGAGAGAAACCATAAAAGACTCTCAAAAGTTTTTGCAACAACTGGTTGCATAAAACTACAAAATAGGCGCAAGGATAGATTAGAAAAAATTAGGAAAATATAGGATAACAAAAAAGGTGCTAGATAAATAGCACCTTCTTTTTTGTATAAAATAAATCTAATTATGATTTTCTCTTACGAGCAGCTTCAGATTTACGTTTTCTTTTAACGCTTGGCTTTTCATATCTTTCACGTTTTTTTACTTCAGATAAAGTACCAGCTTTTTGTACTTTTTTCTTGAAACGTCTTAAAGCTACTTCTATACTTTCGTTTTCACCAACTTTAACTTCTGGCATTCGTTTTTCACCACCTTTATTGCATTTATTACTCAACGATAATAAAACAAACATATTCGTAAATCAAGTAATAATTAAAACTTGCCAACATTTTTTCATGTTGTAATATAAAAAATGTAAGAAAGAGGTTTAATAATGTCAGAATACTTAAATACAGTATACAATCAATTACACATATATTTTGTACCTGTTTTACTATCCTTCCTAGCAGGTTTAGCAACAGTTATTGGTGGTTTTATTACATTTATTGTAAAAAAAGATAATATCAAAATGTTATCACTAGGACTTGGATTTTCAGCAGGTGTTATGATATTTTTATCATTAACAGAAATAAAAAGCTGTGCAGAAGAACTACTTACAAAATATTTTCCTAACCACTTTATGTGGTATACATTTTTAGGATTTATTTTAGGTGTATTGATTGCTTTCTGTATTGACTATTTTATTCCTGACCACATAGAAGACAGTGATTTTGCAGACGAACACGTTGAAGAAAGTATAAAAAAACATCACGGTATTAAGCGTGCAGGTCTAATTACAGCAATCGCACTTGCTATACACAATTTCCCAGAAGGTATGGCAACATTCTTTGTATCAACACAAAACCTTACACTTGGTATCCCCGTTGCAATCGCAATCGGTTTACACAATATCCCAGAAGGTATTGCTGTAGCGTTACCTATTTATTATGTTACACGTAAAAAACACACAGCCATTTGGTATGCTTTTCTTTCAGGTATCTCTGAACCTGTAGGTGCAATCATTGGTTTGTTTATGCTCCAACTATTCTTACCTCAAATGTTTATTGGTATCTTGTTTGCGATGGTTGCAGGGATTATGGTTTATATCTCATTTGATACCTTGCTCCCACTTTCACACAAATACGGTGATTGGCACATGACAATTATTGGTGTTATGTCAGGTATTATATTTATTTGGCCAACCTTAATGATGCTAGAGTAATACAAACCTTCTTTTGATAATCTCGTATCTATCCATTGAAAGCGACAAATTATCCTCAAATACTCGAACATATTTGTCATAACCTGTCATATATAATGTTGCTAAAATTGTACTATCTACATTTACAAGTGACACTTTGTTTTTCAATGAACTCAACATCATAAAAAATTCAGCAACACAAGTTTTTACACACTTCAAATCTATAGCAACAGAAGAATTGTAAGCTGATACCATATCATATATTTTTTTCACTGCTAATTTATCAATATTTGTGATGTCGATATTTATAATTTCCATTACATATTTATTTTAATATATTACATTAAACTTTTTAACTAGACTAAAATATAATATACCTACAACTTTGGTATAAAGTCTTTATACGTCATTACGAGGAGCGGATTTTCGACTCTGCCGAACAAAACAATTAAGTATTGTTTTGTGAGAGGAGGTGCCGTGTCACGAAGTGACCCAACCCGTAAGAGCGTAAAACACGGAATGAACGACTAAATTCGTTAGAATTTAAAAGTGAATATAGTGTTTAGCACGCCCGAATAATCCAAGACAGCAAACAACGTGAGCGACGTGGTAATCCAAAAAAAGCCTTTTATATACGCAGAACTGTTGACTTATGGATTGCCACACTTAATACATTACAAACCGTTCAATCGTTCGCAATGACATATTTAAAATTATCATGGACAGTAATGGAACTTGTTTCAGCATCCCTCTGAACACATTTTGTTGGGGTAGAAACCCCAACCTACAATTTGCTGAAACATCTTTATAGGGATTCTTCGCTTCGCCTGAATAACAGTTACATTGTACCCTAATTACTTCCTTTACAATACTGAGCAATCGGACACACTTCACACTTTGGTTTAACAGGTTTACAGCAATTCTGTCCAAATGTTACTAACAAAGTGTTTATATCCAACCAGTATTTCACAGGCAACTTTTCTCTCAACGCAAACTCTGTTTCTTCTGGATTCTTAGTCTTAATAAGACCTAATCTATTAAAAATCCTATGAACGTGAACATCAACACAAATAGCAGGTATCCCAAACCCTTTTGCCAATACAAGATTAGCAGTCTTTCTACCCACTCCATTAAATTTTATCAAATCTTCAATAGTGTCAGGCACTTTGCCATCTAAATCATTAACAATTATCTTAGATAACTCAATAATCTGTTTCGCTTTGTTTGTATAAAACCCAACAGGATAAATAGCTTTTGCTAATTCTTCCTCGTCAATTTTAGCCATTTCCTCAGGGGTTTTAGCTAACGCTAACATTCTCAAGGTCGCAGGATAAGTTGTTTTGTCATTCGTTCTAAGACTTAAAATACACGCAATCAATACAAGATACGGGTCTTTAAAGTCTTCCATAAGCTGAACAAAATCACTTCTTACCATATCAGCTTCGTTTAAAGTTTCAACAATCCTATCAATATATTTCATATCTAATCTGCTAGTAATTCTTCAATATTCAAATCAACTTTAAGTTTCATAGCATAAATGTCTTTACGTTTAATATCAGACATTTTCACAGCATCTTTTTCAGTAGTTACAATAATACCTTTTATCTTTTCAATTTCGTCATTTTTATAAATATGATGATCATCAAAAACAACCTTACTCATAATCTCAAAATTAGGCTCTAAAAATTTAAAGAAAGACTCTGGTTGTCCGATTGCACAAACAGCGTTAATAGGTTCACCTGATGCCAATTTTTCTTCTGAAACGATATTATAGATATAATCAGGTTCAGTTTGACAAACAAACGATTTATGACCTAATTTCTTTTCTATAATTTTAGAGTAACGCTCTGCACGTTTTTTATCATTACCTTTATTTACAACAACTATTTTATCAACTCTATCAAAAGCTTCTTTACCCTCACGAAGTGGACCGGCAGGTAAAAGTTTTTCATTTCCAAACCCTTTTTCAGAATCAATCAATAACAAATTCAAATCTCTATACAAATGGCGATATTGAAATCCGTCATCAAGGATTATAACAGTACAGCCAATTTTTTCTACAGCATATTTTGCTGCCTTTACTCTATCTTTACAAGTCAAAATTGAACACATTGGAGTATTCACTGCGTGCCAATAAGCCTCGTCCCCAGCTTCTTTTGCGTTATAATAAACATTTACTCCATCAGAGATAAGATTTACTTTTTTGTTTGAAAGCTTACCACCATATCCACGAGAAATTATAGCAACTTTTTCATCTTTATCAGAAAAATATTGTGCTAATTTTGATACAACAGGAGTTTTGCCCACCCCACCAGTAGTAACATTACCAACTGATATAACTTTTGCATCAACTTTTACTGTTTTCAAAATACCTTTATCATAAAGAGTGTTTCTAAGTCTTGATACAAGTCCGTAAAATACGGAAAAAAACTCTAACATATCAACAAAAACACCTTTTGCGTTTTTATCATAATGAATTTTAGTAATACGTGTTTTGATGTTCATAACTTGATTATATCATAATATTAGAGAGATGTATAGGAAGTGACTCGACAGCTGAGTTATTTGAACATTTGTCGTGTTCAATCAAGCTGTTGAACACGACCTACAAACTTTATATGTTCGCAGGGATTCTTCGCTTGCGACACAAAATATTTGCAAACCACTCTGAATGACAGATAATTATTATTTTAAAATCCATTCAAACACAATCTATCACCAACATTTGATATCAATTTTATATTGATGTAAAATATTGGAGATATGAACGACAAAATAGTAATAAAAAAAGCAAGACAACATAATCTAAAAAATATTTCACTAGAACTCCCAAGAAACGAATTGATAGTTTTCACAGGAGTTTCAGGTTCTGGAAAAAGCTCATTAGCCTTTGATACAATCTTTGCAGAAGGTCAAAGACGTTATGTAGAAAGCCTTTCAACATACGCAAGACAATTTTTAGGTCAAATGGATAAGCCTGACGTTGATTCAATAGAAGGACTTACCCCAGCAATTTCTATCGACCAAAAATCAACAAACAATAACCCACGTTCAACTGTCGGTACAGTTACTGAAATATACGACTACTTAAGACTTTTATACGCAAGAGTAGGAACTCCATACTGTCCAAAATGTGGTGCTGAAATTAAACCTCAAACCATTGATGAAATCGTTGCTAATATTATGAAACTTGGCGAGGGTACAAAAATCCAAATCTTAGCACCAATCATAAGAGGTAAAAAAGGCGAATTCCAATCAATCTTCAAAGAACTTCAACAAGAAGGTTTTATAAGAGTTAAAATTGACGGAGAAATTTATAGCCTTGATGAAGATGAAATAAAACTTGCTAAGACAAAGAAACACAATATAAGCGTTGTTGTAGACAGAGTTGTAGTAAAAGAAAGTGCAAAATCACGTATAACAGACAGCGTTCAAACAGCATTAGAAAAAGCAAATGGAGTGACAACGATTGATGTCATTGGTGCTGAAGAAATTATGTTTAGTGAAAAACTCGCTTGTGAACATTGTGGTTTAAGCTTTGATGAACTTGCACCAAGAATTTTTAGTTTCAACAGTCCTTATGGTGCTTGTGAAAAATGTTCTGGGTTAGGTGTAGATTTCAAAATAGACCCAGATTTAGTCGTTCCTGATAAAACAAAGAGTATTAATGAAGGTGCAATCTATCCTTGGAGCAAATCTTCAACTGGATATTATGAAGACGTACTGAAAGCAGTAAGTCTTGCTTGTAAGATAAACCTTGATATACCATTTAAAGATTTAACAACAGAAGAACAAGAAATAATCTTATACGGTACAAAAGAAAAAATTCCTATGCGAATAAGAGAATTCGGAAGTACACGTTATCGCACAAGAGAGAAGAAATTTGAAGGTGTTATTCCATTTTTGATGAAACATTATAATGTGGATAGCGAATATTGGAAAGCAGAAATTGAAAAGTATATGATTACCACCCCTTGTGAAGCGTGTGGTGGAGGAAGATTAAAACCATTTTCACTTGCCGTACGTATAAACGGAATAAATATCCACGAATTCTGCTTAATGCCAATAGACAAGGCTTATGAATTCATATCTGAGCTTTATCTTGAACTAACAGATTTTCAACTAAAGGTTGCAAAACAAGTTCTTGAAGAAATTAGAGCTAGACTAAAATTTTTACTAGATGTTGGTCTAAGCTACCTTAACCTTGCACGAATGGCAGGGTCACTATCAGGTGGTGAAGCTCAAAGAATTAGACTTGCAACACAAATAGGTAGCGGTCTTTCAGGAGTTTTGTATGTTCTTGATGAGCCGTCTATTGGCTTGCACCAAAAAGATAATGATAGATTAATCAAAACACTTTTGAGATTGAGAAATCTTGGAAACACATTGATTGTTGTTGAACACGATGAAGATACAATGCGTAATGCTGATTATATTGTAGATATCGGGGTGAACGCAGGTATAAATGGTGGCGAAATTGTCGCTCAAGGTACACTTGAAGATATTATGAACGAAGAAAAATCTTTGACGGGTCAATATCTTTCAGGAAAAAAAGAAATAAAAATTCCTGAAACTCTAAGAAACGGAAATGGCGAGTTTTTAAGAGTTCGTGGAGCTAAATTAAACAATCTTAAAAATATAGATGTTGACATTCCATTAGGAAAAATTAATGTTTTAACTGGTGTTTCAGGCTCTGGTAAATCTACATTGATGAATGAAATAATTTATCAATATGCTATTCATAAACTTAGAGGTAACAAACCTAAGCCAAAAGGTGTTGATGAGATAACAGGGTTTGAACATATCGACAAAGTTATTGATATAGACCAATCACCTATAGGAAGAACACCACGTTCTAACCCTGCAACGTATACTGATGTATTTACAGCTATTCGTGAACTTTTTGCAAAAACAAATGAAGCAAAAATGCGTGGATATAAACCTGGGAGATTTAGTTTTAACGTAAAAGGCGGTCGTTGTGAGGCTTGTAAGGGTGACGGACTATTAAAAATAGAGATGAACTTTTTGTCTGATGTTTATGTAAAATGTGATGTTTGTGGTGGAAAGCGTTATAATAACGAAACATTAGAAGTTAAATATAAAGGTAAAACTATTTATGACGTTTTAGAAATGAGCGTAAAAGAAGCACTAGAATTTTTTGATAGTGTGCCACAGATAAAGAACAAGTTACAAACCTTAAATGATGTTGGACTTGATTATATAAAACTAGGTCAAAGTGCAACAACATTATCTGGTGGAGAAGCTCAAAGGATTAAGTTAGCATCAGAATTAAACAAACGAGCTACGGGTAAAACCTTGTATTTACTTGATGAACCATCTGTTGGCTTGCATTGGGCAGATTTGGATAAATTAATCAATATACTTCAGAGATTAGCTGATACTGGAAACACAATTTTAGTAATTGAACACAATATGGATTTTATCAAAATTGCTGATAATATTATTGATTTAGGTCCAGACGGCGGAGAAAACGGCGGTACAATTGTTGCACAAGGTACACCACAAGAAATAATGCAAAATCCTAATTCATATACCGGTCAATATTTAAAAAAAGCTCTTGAAACCCACAAAAAACCTTGTCTTGTATAAACATTTAATAAAATGCTCATACTTAGATAATTTAGAAAGTATTAAAATATTATTTCATATTGGCAAAAATTATATCTCTTGCTTTCAAGGCTTCTTCTTTTGTCAAAGGTTCAATATCTTTCAAAGGATAATCTATACCTAAGTTTTCATATTTTGGTATAGCCATATTATGATATGGTAAAACGTCTAATGCTTTAATGTTTTTCAGTCCGTGCAAGAATTTTCCTAATTCAGCTAAATATTTTTCATTATATGTAATAGTAGGGATTACAACGTGTCTAACCCACATAGGAACATTTTTTTCTGACAAATATTTTGCAAAATCTAATATATTTTTATTAGAATGTCCTGTCAATTTCTTATGTTCTTCGTCATTGATGTGTTTAATATCTAACAACACAAGATTTGTATATTTTAAAAGTTCATCAACTTTTTCTGTATTATTTCTGTTAAACAAAACACCAGATGTATCTAGAGCAGTGTGGATACCTTTTGCTTGTGCAGCCTTAAATAACTCTGTCACAAACTCCATTTGCATCATTGGTTCACCGCCTGTAACAGTTAAACCACCTTTTTGCAAAAACTCTTTTACACTATCAAATCTCTTTAGAATATAATCTACAGTCAATTTATGATTTTCTTCAGTAGTCCAAGTATCAGGATTATGGCAATATTGACATCTCATAGGACAACCTTGAACAAATACAACAAACCTAATCCCAGGTCCATCAACCGTTCCACAACTTTCTAATGAATGGATATTTCCTAATATTTCAGCCATTTTTTGCCCCCAATTTTAAATATTTACTTCTGTAAATATTCTACAACAAAAACGCAATTTTTATTTTTATAATATTTATATAAGTATGAATAATGTAAGTTTTACAGGTACATACGTTTCTCCAGCTACTATTTATAAAAAAGGCGAACCAGTAAAAGCAGCTATTATAAAAGTCGATAAAAGCGATTTAAAAAGTCTTGCAAAAGTTGTTGATAGATGGGATACAGACATTAGTGATAAAATAGTTAATAACTTGTATTATAAAGATGTGCCTAACTATAAAAAGCTCTATGCACTTTCTAGCCAACGTGGCGATTACCAACATCTTGATGATAAAAAAATTCATGCACTTTTTGAAGTGGACGATTTAAAATCAAAATATACACTTCAATATTTAGAAGTTGACCCTCAACATCAACACAGCACAAACGCTTTGAAAGCGAACCCTAACAGACTTTCAGCTGTTGGAAAAGCGTGTCATGATTTTATCAAACGAACTTTTGCTAAAGAAAAACTTACAGACCTTTTTTCACTTGAAGAAGCTAAAGGTTTTTATGAATCACTTGGTTGTAAAAAAATTCCGAGTGAAACAAATTGTAGATATGTAATAGAACCATAATTAAAAAAATAATAATAAAATAAAAAAGCCCTTTATAAAAGGGCTTTTGCTAAATTGCTTTTAGCAATAATTTTATGAAAGTGGTTCTAAACTCTATTATAAAAATAAAGTCTGTGCCAATATATATTATATTCCATTTTGAAAAAAATTTCTAACAATATGTTAAAATTATTTTACAATAATTGCTCTTGACAAGTTTGTTGCTGTTCTTGCTTGTTTTGTTGCATTTGTACTTACTTGTTTCAAGCTCTTTAATTCTGGACTTAAAGCAACTGCAACTGATGGAGTTTTAGCAATTTTTGCTGATAATGTTGTTGCTTCTTTTGCTAAACTTGTGTAACCAACAGTTGAATTTTTCATTGTTTTTACATAAGAATTTAATTGTGATTTCTTATTTGCTGATAATGAATTAATTCTGTTTGATACAGTTTTTGATTGTCTATCAGACATCAAATATAATGCCAATCTGTCAGCTGCTTCTGTTGAGTTTGCAGGTACATTACCTCTAACTTTTGCAATTTCATTACTACTTAATAATAATGATGAGATACCATTTACAGAATTATTAAAACTTTTTGACATATTATTTGATTTTGTAACAACAGCATTTATTTGTTTTCTATATGAATTAACTAATTGAGTGTTAACATTTGTTGTTGTAGTTGTTACTCCTGATTGAGCCTTAATTGAGTTTAAACTTGCATTTGCTCCTGTTTTTAAAGCTGATTTCATATCAATGTTAGCATTTGCTGACAAACCTAATGATAATACTGAGACCAATGATAACACAGTTAAAATATTTTTCTTCATAATAACCTCCTAAATTTTAACCACATTCATATTTATAATAACAAATTAAATCAACTCTGACAAGAAATTATATCTAACTGTGTAATAAAAAATATTTTTCTCTTAAAAAATAATAAAATATGCGATTTTGAGGAGATTATTATGAAACTTAAAAAGTTTTTCATGCTGTTTTTAATATTTATTACACTTTTTTCAAACATATCATTTGCCGTTGAAATAGATAATATAGAAAATATTCAATACCCAGATTATTCAGAACTTTACCTTGGAAAAGATAGGTTAGAAAAATTCAATAGAAAAGTTTTTAGCTTTAACACAAGATTAAATAATATAATAATTCGTCCTATTCATATTTTGTGGGCATCAATTATGCCACAATACGGTATGGATAGAATTTATGGGATAACAAAAAATATAGAATATCCAATAAGACTTGTATCTACACTAATTCAACGTGATTTTAAATCAGCAGGCACAGAAACTGTAAGGTTTTTAACAAACTCAACTATTGGACTTGGTGGTATGTTCAACCCTGCTGAAAAACTTTTTAAAATATCAGCAGTTGATGAAAACATGGAACAAGCCCTAGCGAAATGTAAAGTAAAACAAGGTCTTTATATGGTTATTCCTGTTATGGCATCAACCACACCTAGAAATATGTGTGGAAAATTACTCGATTCTATTTTTAATCCATCATCTTATGTCGGAACACCACTTATAGCAGCAATAAAAGCTATTATTTTTGTAAATAAAACATATTATATGCAACCTCTTGTTAAAATGATTGAATCAAATTTTGCAGACTGCTACGATATAACAAAAAAACTTTATGGACTTGAAAATTATATCAAATGCTCTAACATTGATAGACTTCACCTTGTAAAAAAATGGTGTGAAGATTGCAAAAATAATAAAAACAAATTAGTTAAAAACTTTGACCCAAGTAATTTGACAAACGTAAGTAATAAAAACAATAAAAAATTTAAAAAAATTGAAACTGAAAATATAAATGAAGCAAATATTTTAAAAGGTAACGCTACAGAAACAGATATAATTTTAAAAGATAGAAAAGGTGAAGATGACGGAATAGAATTAAAACCTGATGTTATTTTAGCAGATTACAATCCGCAAACTCCTGTTATTGACTCTATGCGAACAGCTTTATTTGAAGTTAACGATAATTATAAATCTATCTGGGCTGACTTTTCTGTTTGGAACAGAGCTTTTTATAAAAGATTAAAAACTGCTTCTATAAGCGTTTATCCAGATTGTCCAAAATATAAATATAGATACTTGTTACAAAAGAAAAATTCACCAGTTGCCGTAATTTTTCCATCAATTGGAGATGGAATTATGTCTACTCACGCAGCAAAGTTTGCTAAGATATTTTATGAAAAAGGGTATTCTGTTGTTATATTAAGTAGTCATTTCAATTGGGAGTTTGCAAAAAGTATGCCCAAGGAATATTACCCAGGGAATCCAAGCGTTGATGTTGAGTATGTAAAAACTACAACTGATAAAATTATCAGTAATTTAGAAGAAAAAAATAATATAAAATTCAGCTCTAAGACTGTTATGGGAACATCATTTGGAGCATTGATGACTATGTATCTTGCAGAAAAAGAAAATTCTCAAACAATAAATAATGAAAATAAATATATTGCAATTTGTCCACCTGTTGAACTTGTTTATGCGATGACACAGGTTGATAAAATATCTGAAAACTGGAAGAATAATCCAGATACAATTAAAGATGATATTGCAATGACTGCTGAAAAAATAATTGAAATATCAAACCTTGATGAATTAAAAAAAATGAATATTAATAAACTACCATTTTCAGAAAATGAAGCTATGCTAATAACTGGATTTATACTTCATCAAAAACTGTCTGATTTAATTTATACAAAAAACAATAAATCTTTAAATAATACTGATTTGTATAAGATAATTAATCAAACTAATTATAGAAATTATGCTGAAGATAAACTTATAACTAATGAGTGTAAAACTATTGAGGATTTAGGTAAAAATTCCAATTTGAATAAATTATCAACATATTTAATAAATGCCAACAATTATAAAATTTATCACTCAGTAGACGATTATTTAACGAATAAAAAACAACTTAAACAACTTAAATTATATACAGGTACAAAAAGTGTTTATTATAGTAATGGTGCACATTTAGGGTTTATATATAGAGATGAATTTTTAAACGATTTAAAAAAAGAAATTACAATTTTAAATTAATTTCTTAATAATCGTTAACAAAAAGAAGAAATTAATCAATTATTTATTAAATATATACTTTATATATACAAGGATAATTATTACAGGGTATAACTTAATAAATAGACAAGGCAGAGATTGTAAAATAAAATTACATTATGTCGAGTAGATAGTAAAATTACTAACTAAGTTAGTACCACTGTAATATGCCTTGAATTAGGACGGACACAGGAATAGGGTATTTAATACATGGCAGTTGGTGCAAAAGATTTTATAGATAAATTATTAGTTGAAAAATATGCAAAAGAAAAAGTAGATAATGCTGATATTGGAGAATCAAAAATACCACCTGAACAAGTGTATGAAGTAATGAGTTACGCATCAAACAATGCTATTAATTATTTTAAACTTTCACAAAGACTAGCCATTGCATGTTATGCAGTAAACGCCAAAGCTGCGAAATATAGAAGCATTAGACCTTTAAATGCGTAATTATTTTCCCATGCCTTATTTGTTACAAACGTTATTGTAGAAAACGTGTAGAAAACTTGTAGAATATTTTTTAGTTTTATACATGTTTAACTACAATTATTTTTAATATTTTAGTTTTCTACAATTTAAAAATATTTTCTACATAATTTTTTATAATTTTTTACAAAATTATCTACATAAAACAATCTTATTATTATTAAGTTTCAAATAATTTTCTACAAATATTTATACCTTATGATGAAGATGATTAATTAATTTATTAATTTATATATATAATTAATAATATATAGAAAACTTTTATTTTGTAATTCTAAGTATTTTAGTATACAATGTAATTGGAATTAGGGAGAAAGTAGGATTATGGATACTTTAACACAAGCAAATTTATCATTTCAAATTGAAAAAGAAGTTTTATATAATGGTCTTAAGATAGTTGAAAGAGCTACTGCTCAAAAGGGTTTGCAACCAGTTCTTGCAAATGTTTTGTTTGAATCAATAGACAAAAATACTTTAAAATTATCAGCAACAGATTTTGATATATCAATAACAACAACAATTGAAGCACAAGTTGAAAAAGAGGGTGCTTTTACATTACCTGCAAAGAAAATTATTGATATCATTGCAAGATTAAATAACGGTATTATCAATTTTGAATTAAATGGTACGACAATGACTATTACTAATAATAAATCAAAATTTGATGTTATTGGTATTTCTGCAAACGAGTTTCCAAAAATTGAATATTTACCAGAAGATGAAAAAGAAATTGAAATCGACCTAAAACCATTTGTAATAGCTATTAAAGAGGCTGGTTTTGCAGCAGCATCTTATGAATCAAATAATAATCTTTTAGCTGGTGTTGTTTGTGATATTTCTAAGAATGTTTTAGAAATTGCATCAACAGATGGTAATAGACTTGCACGTGCAAGAAAGATTATTGATAATAAAAATGATAGTAACGAAAAAATTATCGTTCCTGCAAAGGTTTTACATGAATTTTTGAAACTAAGTTTCTTTATAGATGAAGATACTATTAAATTGTATCCTGTAAATAACAAGATAATGATTAAATCTAATAATATTACGATTGTATCTAATGTTATGAACGGTCAATATCCTCAATACAATCAATTAATTCCTCAATCTTTCCCAAAAGAAGCAAAAATAAATGTTCAAAAAATGATTTCTGCTTTAGAAAGAGTTTCAACAATGGTAAATGAAAAAACAAGTATTGTTAAATTTGAGTTTACTCAAGGTTTGTTAAATTTAAAAGCAGATACACCAGAAACTGGTAATTCTCAAGACGAAATTGAAATCACTTATAACGGTGAAGATATGGTTATTGCGTTCAATTATAAATACTTACTTGAATGCTTTAAGAATATTGATTCAGAGGATTTTATAATTTGTATGAATACAAGTTTATCAGCAACTGTTATAAAGCCTGATAATGAAGAAGATTTTATTTATCTTGTAATGCCTGTTCAGATTAGATAGTTTTGCGTGTTAAGGGTATCCTGAAATAAGTTAATGGTGATTAAAACTAAATAATAACAGTCATTGCGAACGATTGAACGGTTTTGGAAGTGTTAAGTGTGGCAATCCATAAACTAACGGTTCTGCATACATAAAAAACTTTTTCTGGATTACCACGTCGCTTTGTTCCTCGTAATGACGTGTAAAAATATTTTTTTTGAGACCCTGAAACGAGTTCAGGGTGACTAAAACTAAATAATAACAGTCATTCCGAATTGCGAATTTTGTGTAGAGTGAGGACGCAGTCCGAAACTCGAAGTGGCACGGAGCATAGCGAATAGAATTTGCAAAGCAAATAAAATGAGCGACTGCGTAGTGTGAAACAATAATTCAAGACCGTTTCGGAATCCCTGTAAACATTTGTTATTTACTAATAAAAATTTATATAAAATAATCACACTATAAATAAGGAATATATTTTAAATTAACTAACTTTCGCATATATCCCATATTTCTAAAATATCAGTATCTATGTTATCTAAAAATCTTGATGGTTTTGTAAGTACCATATTTGTTGAATAATCGTACATATTGACAGGATAAGTTATATAGAGATTATTTTTCGCACGAGTGGTAGCAACATACATTAGTCTAAGTTCTTCATCAAGTTCTTCTGGTGAATTAAAAGAATAAGCAGAAGGAAATCTTCCATCAACTGCACCAATTATAAAAACGCTATCCCATTCTAAGCCTTTAGCAGAATGAATTGTAGATATTGTTAAACATTCGTCTTTAATATTGTTTTTATACATTCCTTCAACACTTTTATCAGGTGGCTCAAGTGCTAAATCGCTTAAAAAATTTTCTAGTTTTGAATATTGCGTTGATAAGTATTCAAAATGTTCAAGGTCTTTTTCACGTTTTTGATAGTCATCGTATTTGTCTTTTAATATAGGACGATAGTATTCGATAATTTCTCTTACTAAATCAGTCAATTTTTTGTTTGAGCTTTGTAGTTTTTTCAATATTTTAAACAACGGCTCTATTGATGTTGTCTTTTTTATAGGCAAAAGTTTTACATCAAATTCAGTATTGTTTTTTAGACTTGGTAAAACATTGTTCACTGTTTGAGTTCCGACTCCTTTTAATAACAAAAGAATACGACTCATACTTACTTCATCATCAGGATTAAGTAATACTCTTAAATGAGCAATTATATCTTTTATGTGAGCTGTTTCCATAAACTTTGGACCACCAAATTTTTGAAATGGAATAGCTCTTTTAGAAAGCTCTATTTCTAAGTTAAATGACATTCTAGCATTTCTTGTAAGTACGCAAATATCGTTTAGTTCAACATCTTCATCTAATAACTCAAGCACTCTTTGACAAATAAAATCTGCTTCCATTTGACTGTCTTTTGCACAGATTAAAGCAGGTTTAGTGTCTGATTTTATATCAGAAAATAATGTTTTAGCATATTTTTCTTTAGCTCTTGATATTATTGTATTTGTCAGTTCAAGAATATTTTGAGTACTTCTGTAGTTTTGTTCAAGCTTTATTATTTTAGTGTTTTCAAAAAGTTTAGGAAAATCCATTATATTTCTATAATTTGCTCCTCTAAAAGAATATATACTTTGAGCATCATCACCAACAGCCATAACATTGTTGTGTTCTTTGGCTAAAAGTTTTATTATATCTGCTTGTAGAGTGTTTGTATCTTGGTATTCATCAACCATTATGTATTTATATTGGTTAGACAATTTTTTTTGGATATTTTCGTGGTCTTCTAGTAAGAATTTTAGATATAATAATAAATCGTCATAATCCATAAGGGAATTTTCACGTTTATAGTTTACGTATGCTTTGTGTATTTCAATTATTTGAGTTTCACAGTGAGCAAAATGTGAGAATTCATCAAGAATAATTTTTTTTGTTGGAATTTCCTTATTTACGCTCTTTGAATAAATTTCTAATATAGTACCTTTTTTAGGAAATCTTTTATCTTTTTTAGGATAAAGTTTAGAAGTTATATGATTAATAACGTCTTCAGCGTCAGCACTATCCATAATGGTAAAATTATTTTTAAGTCCTAAAATTTTTGAATATTTTCTTAAAATCATGTTAGCGAACGAGTGAAAAGTTCCGCCTGCAACGTTTTCACATCTATCATCGAGAACAGCTGTTGCACGGTTAAGCATCTCAGCTGACGCTTTTTTTGTGAAGGTTAAAAGAAGTATGTTTTCTGGTTTAACTCCGTCTTCAATCAATCTTGCAACACGGTATGTAAGTGTTTTTGTTTTACCAGAACCTGCACCTGCAATTACAAGTACTGCACCATCTTTTATTTTTACAGCTGATAATTGTTCTGGATTAAGCTCTTTTTCATAATCTATTTTGTATTGTGTTTCAGTTGTTGTACGTTTTTTTAGTACGTATTTTTTATGTGGTTTTACTTGTGTTGAATTATTTGATATATTTTCAAGTTCTTTCTTCATAGTATTAATATAACATAACCCTGAATTATATTCAGGGTTATTAAAATTTTTGATATTTTTATTATAAACTATTTTTGGTCAACAAGTGGATATTTAGCTTTGAATTCATCATATTTTCTGCTGAATTCAACATTCTCCATTGAACGCATTCTGTTTATAAGTTCGTGTTTTTCTAATGCACCTTCTTTAATTTGAAGAACAGATGTTGCGATGTTTGAACAGTGATCAGAAATACGTTCTAAATCGTTGAATAAATCAGAAACCATTAAATCTAATTCAATAGTACAAACACCGTTTTGTAGACGTTTAATGTGACGTTTTTTAGATTTTCTGATTAGTCTATCAACAACTTGTTCAAGTGGTTCAACATCTAATGCAAGAACTTCATCTGAATTTTTGTATGCTGTAATAGCAAGTTTAAGAACATCAAGAACAGCGTATACAATAACTTTTATATCTTGAACAGCAGGTTCAGAGAACTGTAGTTTCTTTTCGTTCATTCTTTGAGCTAGAGCCAAAATACTTGCTGCGTGGTCACCAATTCTTTCAAAATCACCTATGTTTAATAATAATCTACCAATAGAAGTACTTGCTTCTTCTGACATATCTTTATTTGATGCTTTTATTAAGAATGTTTCCAATTTATCTTCATACATATCAATTCTTTTTTCGTTTTGTGTAACAACTTCTGCTTTTCTTGTTTCAAAACGCTTCAAAAGTTTTGTTGCATAAATAACATTTCTTTCAACAACAGAAGACATTTTAACTGTTTGGTTGAAACATTCTGAGATAGCGAAATCAGGTGAAAGCAATAATCTTTCATCAAGGATAACACGTTCTCTATCTTCTTTACCTTTAGATTTGATAACAAAGTTTGCAATTTTTTCAAGTTGTTTAATAAATGGGAACAACATAATTGTTGTTGTTATGTTGAATACAGAGTGAACAACAGCAATCATAGCTGGGTTAATGCTTTCGTTAACAAATTTAAGATGGAAAATAGCATTAAATCCTAGATAGAAAGCTAAGAAAACTATTGTACCTATTATGTTGAATGAAACGTGAACAACAGCAACTTTTCTAGCGTTAGCATTTACACCAATACTAGAGATGAAAGCTGTTATACAAGTACCTATGTTTTGACCCATAATGATTGGTAAAGCCATGCCATAAGTAACATTACCAGTCATAGATAATGCTTGAAGGATACCAACAGATGCTGCAGAACTTTGGATAACTGCAGTTATAACCGTACCAACAGCAAGTCCTAAAATTGGGTTTTTGAAAGCCAACATATATTGTTGGAAATTAGGGTCGTTTGCTAAAGGTGTCATTGAACCTGCCATAAGTTGCATACCATACATTAATACGGCAAATCCAACCATAACTCGACCGATATCTTGTCTACGCATTTTTTTTGAGCCAATAATCATTATTATACCGAATAATGCAAGAAGTGGACAGAATGATTCAGGTTTGAATATTCTAACCCAGAAGTTATCTGACTGGATACCAGCTAAACTCAAAATCCATGCTGTTATTGTAGTACCAATATTAGACCCCATAATAACACCAATGGCCTGAGTTAACTTCATAATTCCTGAATTAACCAGACCAACTAACATAACTGTAACAGCAGATGAACTTTGAATAAGAGCGGTTATACCTGCACCTAGAACTAAACCTTTTAAGGGGTTTGAGGTCATAACCTTCAGCAATTTCTCAAGTTTACCTCCTGCAATTTTTTCTAGTCCTGACGACATTACTAATATCCCATATAGGAAGAATGCTAGTCCTCCACATAGGGTGAATATCGAAAATACATCGAATTTTTCCATAAATCTCTCCAATACTTATATTCTATTTATTTGTTGATTATATTTTTATAATATCATTAACAAAAAATCTGTGAATAATATATATAGTGTATTGTAAATTTATGTTACTAAAATAAACAGACCAAAAAGAGATACAAGGCTGTATCTCTCTATGTATAAAAATTTTTATGACAAAAAATTAAGCTCTATTTTTTGCTTCAATAGCTAATTTATGTCTACCTTTAGCACGACGTCTGTTGATAACTTCTTGTCCACCTGGAGTAGCCATTCTTGCTCTGAAACCACTAACTCTTTGTCTTTTTACTTTTGTTCCTTCTAGTGTACGTCTCATTTTTTTATTTCCTTTTTTGTATTTTTAGTATTATACTTGTATATGTTATATAAAACAAGTTTAATAGTCAACATGAAGGTTAAATAATATGAACAAAAAAATTGGATTTATTGGTTGTGGAAAGATGGCAAGTGCAATTATCGGTGGTGTAATCGCATCAAATTATTTGCCAAAAGAAAATATTATGGCTGCTGAGATTAGTGAAGAAAAAGCTTCTGAAAAATCAAAAGAGCTTGGTATAAAGGTTATTACAGATAATAACGAATTAGTTAATTCTGTTGATGTAGTTTTTGTTGCAACTACTCCAAATTTTGTGGAAGGTGTTTTAAATGGTATTAAATCATCTGTGACAAAAGATAAATTGGTTGTATCAATCGCAGCAGGTGTTACGACAAGATTTATAGAAAGTATTTTAGGTAGTGATAAAAGAGTTGTAAGAGTAATGCCTAATACTCCAGCTTTGGTTTTAGAAGGTATGAGTGGCGTTGCAGGTGGAACAATAGCAACAGAAGAAGATGTCCAAGCTGTTGTTGAACTTCTTTCTAATATTGGTAAAGCGATAGAAGTTACAGAGGAACAACTTGATATTGTTACAGCTATATCTGGTTCTGGACCAGCTTTTTATTATAAGGTTATAAATGATATTGCAAGAGCTGGTGAAAAAATGGGCATGGATTATGAAAAGGCTTTGACTTTGAGTATTCAGACTGCTATCGGTTCAGCTAAGATGCTTTTATCAAGCGATAAATCAGCAGAAGATTTGATTGCAAGCGTTGCTACAAAGGGTGGTTGTACAAGAGTTGGTGTTGATTATATGGAAGAAGTTGACACAGCTGATATGTTCTATAATTTGATAGAAAAAACTGCTGAAAAAGCGCATGCACTAGGAAAATAATAATAGGAAATAATTAATGAAAAAAGGTTTGTTTATAACATTTGAGGGTACAGATGGTTGTGGAAAGACAACTCAGATTGAGCTTTTAAAAAGATATCTTGAAGAAAAAGGATATAAGGTAGTTTTAACACGTGAACCTGGAGCTAAGGGTTTGGGTGAAAAACTTCGTGAGATATTGCTCAATTATGATGGTGATGTATCTTCAAATTGTGAATCTTTTTTGTTTTTAGCTGATAGAGCGCAACATATTGATATGTTGATTAAGCCTGCGATTGAACGTGGTGAAGTAGTGCTTTGTGATAGACATACTGATTCTACGGTTGCATATCAGGGTTATGGTAGAGGTTTGGACTTGAACCAAATTAAAATGCTTAATGATATAGCGACAAATGGGGTTAAACCTGATATGACATTTGTTTTTGATATAGATATTGAAACAGCACAAAAACGTGTTGGAAAAACAAAAGATAGAATGGAATCAGCAGGGATTGAGTTCTTCAAACGAGTAAGACAAGGATATTTGGAGATTGCAAAATCTGAACCTGAACGTGTGAAGGTGCTTGATGCCACACAAACGATTGAAACTATAGCTAATCAGGTTAAAGAGTATATTGATACAAAGTTGTAAGAGATTTACTGCAATCCATAAATCAACGGTTTAGTAAATTGTAGGTTGGGGTTTCCACCCCAACAAAAAATGTTTAGGGAGGATCCTTCGGTCGTTGCACTCTGCGGTCGCGTTAAACGGCAACGTTCACGTTTGCAGGCAAAAGTGTGATTTTGCCTGACGCACGTTTCACTCTCGCTTTGCTCGTGCCTCTGCTCCCTTGGCTCTGGATGACGTCAAAACAATATAATCCGTCCGAATGATTCAACTGTTTGCAATGTATTAAGTGTGACAATTCAGAACCCATGCAAAGAATTATAAATTTAAAATTAAGAATTCAACTCAAGTCTTTTTATAGTTAAAATATCTTTAATTAATCCTATAATTATTAGCAAACAGAAAATAGTGAAAAGTATAGGAAAAACAATAATATATAGCCAAATATAACTTCCACCCAAAACAAAAGTACAAAACATTAAACCAAGTAAATTACAACAAAATACAAAAGGATATATTATAAAATTTAAAATTGTAACTTTTTTTGTTAATTTAAAAGATGTTATTAAATAAAATATAAACATTGGAAAATTAAATAATATGTAAAAAGGGATAGCTTTTTTATCAGGAGATAAGCCTTCTGAAAAGAAATTATATTCTGTAAAAAACTTTGAAATTGTCATAATATAAGAACAGTAAAAAATAGATAATAAAAATACTTTAAGATATAAAATTTTATTCTTATTTAATAGAATAATAAATTTGTTCCAATATAGTTTTAAATTCATAGGCTTAGTATACCAATTTTGGATACCTTTGACAATATAAATATATAATATTAAAAATTCATTAATTATTTTGTATATAAATAAAAATTTTATATAATTATTTTATGAATAAATTTATATACTTAATTCTTTTGATTTCAATATTTATAAGTGGTTGTACATTTAATTTTTCACGAGAATCAAATTTTAATATCCAATCTAAAAATTTTTCTAATCAATCAATGAATAATGATGTAATACAATCCATTAATTTTTGGGACAAAGAAATTAAAAAGAATTTATTATTATTAAAAAACATTACCTCAAAAGAAGATTATGACAAAATAATGGAATCCCAAAAGCAATGGGAAATATATAAAAATAATGAATTCATTGTATATAATTTAATTCAAAAAAAACAAGGTACAATGTTTCAAAGTCTGGCTATAAATTTTGAATGTGAATTAGTTAAAACTAGAGCATTAGAACTTAGACATTTGTATCATAGTTTGAAAAATTAATATATAAATATTTTATGTTGGGAGGTCCATTTTGGCAAATTATAATGATTATATTAAAATGTTGAATTTTATTTTAAATATGGAAGGTGGATATGTAAATAATTCATTTGATAAAGGTGGTGAAACAAATAAAGGAATAACAAAAATCACTTATGATAATTACAGAAAAAGTAAAAATTTACCATTAAAGAGTGTAAAAAATATTGATAATAGTGAAATACAAGAAATATATTATAATAATTATTATATAGCTTCCGGAGCAAATAATATAGATGACCCTAAATTAGCACTTTATGTTTTTGATACAGCTGTAAATATGGGGGTTTCTGTTGCAAAAAAATTATTACAAGAATCAAATGGCGATATAAATGAATATGAAAAATTAAGAAGAGAAAAATATCAAAAATATGTTAATTTTGATGCTTCTCAGGGAAGGTTCTTACAGGGGTGGAATAACAGAGTTGATAAATTAAAACTGTATGCATTATAAACTTTTCCAGAAAACAATTTAAAGTATGATTTGAATATAGAAATGAATGTTGATAAGAATGGAAATTTTATAAATAATATAAATGAATTTTTAAATATTAAAATGTTTAAAAATAAATTTAAAAAAATAATTAATAAATTTTTAAATAAAAAATTTGACAATTTAAGTTTTAATAATGAATGTACGGGTTCATACACGGTTAATGGTTATACTAGAAGTAATGGCACTAAAGTAAAAGAATATGTAAGAACCTGTGGGAAGCATAACAAAATGAGTATGGAAGAGCGCGCAAAAGGTCAAGCAAAATACAAAGGAAAAAGATTTCAGGATATACCTGCGGATGAATTGGAAGAAGCTATAGGATATTTTGTATAAAAGTTTTGTCGTGTTCAATGAAATAGTTGAACACGACAAAAAACTGTACGTCATTGCGAGCGATTAAACGGTTTGCAATGTAATAAGTGCGATAATCCATAAATCAACGGTTTAGTAGTCACCTAGTAACTTTTAATTAAAACTCTACCCTACTTCAACTTATAAGACACAGACAACCCAGCTGGCAAGTCCAAAATTTCTGTTTGAAAATCTTCATCACCATAAACTGCATCAAGGAATGTTTGAACTTTTTCACGGTGTGATGTGATATTATCTGCAGTAATAATAGCATTCTTTGTTAAATGTGGTTTGATAATATTGAAATAGTCAACATATTCTTTCTTACAAGCATCAATAAACACGAAATCAAATTTTTCATCATCTTCAAAATTCTTCAATATCTCGCTTGCAGAACCCAAAAGTGCTGTATATCTGCCCTTAAAACCACATTCATCGTAATTTTTGCGAGCGATACTTTGACGTTTGTCGTAAAACTCAATTGTAGTCAAATGTCCGTCAGTTTGTTCTAACGCACTCAAAAACCATAATCCAGAATAACCATTTGAAGTACCAATCTCAAGCACTCGTTTTGAATTTGTCATTTTAACTAACATATTCAAAAAGTTCCCTGTAGCTCTTGATACGTTCCAAAAATCTTTTTGTGTCTTTTCTAATTCTGCTAATCGTTCGTTAAATGTCTTTGTATTCATTATTCTATCTTCTTTTATTTTATTAGTTTAATTTTTTAATCTTCTTACCCACAACGATATCATTTATAGGTAATTCTGTTGAATTCATCTTGATAATTCTGTTTTTATCTGTGTCAAAAACAGTGTAACGACTAATTTTTGTATCACTTACTAAAACAAGGCTACTATCAGGTACAGGACAGAATTTTGTTGAAAATCCGTCATTAGATATTTTTATAGTTCCTAAAGGTTCAAATTCTTTTGTATCAAATATCTGAATTTCATTTTTTCCTGCACCCAAAACATATAAAAGTCCGTTTCTTAAAATCATATCAACAGGTTTTTCTACAACATCAAACTCAGTCATAAGTTGTTTTGTCTTATAATTTAAAACGGCAACTCTATTTTTTGTTCTACTACTTAAGAAAATCGCATTGTTTTCATATAAAATCTTTGATATATTAGGAAATTTGCCAAAATTCTTAAGTTGGTAGTTTCCGTCAAGTTCAACTGACCAAATAGTGTCAGACAATTTGTCTAAGTAAACAAGAGTATTATTATAAATAACAGGTTTTTCACACATTCCGTTTACCTTAATTCTTTTAGTTAAAGCCATTTTATTGATATCTAAAATATAGATAACTGATGCAGATGGACAAGTTATATAAGCCTTGTTATTATTGTAATCCATTAAAATTTCACCACCTTGATATGTCAAATCAAGTTGTTTAATAATTCTATCATCTGCAAGTGAAATTACATTAACAAGTGTGCTGTCATAAGACGTTACAAGCAAAAACTTGTTATCTTTAGTAATCTTTGCATCAATCGGTGTTGAGCTTTGTGCCAAAGCATATTCTGCTCTTAATTGTTCACCGTTTATTACAGAAATATTTTTTGTGTAAGCAGAAACCATATACAATGATTTATCTTTCAACTGTCCAACGGTTGCTGTGTTAGAAAGTTTCTTATAGTTTCTGTTGCTATCACTTGTTCTTGCTGATAACAATGAGTTAGGTTTAACTTTGATATCTACTTCTGGTGAAAGTTCAATATTTAAGTTCCCAACAATTCCTTTGATGTTTTCAGGAATAATTAAACCTTTTGGAACAAGCATATCTTGTGGTAACAACCCTGTTTTTACAACAATAGGTGGTTTATCAAACTTCATAACAGTTTTTTTGCCATCATTTGTTGGGATAAGTTTCATAAGTACGTAGTCGTTGTTGAATACTATGACATCGGGTCTTTTATTCAATGGTGTGTTTTTAGGATAAGTTTCTGCAACTTCTATTTTTTCAGGTTTTTTCATTGAGGCAGGATATAGAGGGAGATATATTGCACCATCTGGACAAATTATCATACCATCAAACCTAATATCAATGTTTGATATATTCTTTTTTAAATAGTTTTGAAAATCTTGTGGGAAGTTTGCCGCAAGAGCTGTCGTAAATGTTAAACAAAGACCTAACACAATCCCTAAAAACTTTTTCATCATTATCTAAAAGCTCCCTTTAATTTTTCTTTAACAGATTTTTTAACTTTTTGTCTACCCATTTGAATTTCATATAGTTTTTCATAAACCATTTTTTCTTCATTAGACAAATGAGTTGGAGTTAAGATAGTTATTATAACAATTTGATTACCTCTTACAGAAGCACTTGTTATACTTGGTACTCCAGCACCTTTTATTGTAATTTTATCGCCACTTTGAATACCTGCGGGGATAGAAATTTCTTTTTCTCCATCAAGAGTTTTTATTGTAACACTATCACCTAACGCTGCTTGAGCAGGAGAAATTGTACAATGTGTATAAACGTCCATTTCTTTTCTCATAAAATAATCAGATGGTTTAACGTGAAGTACAACATATAAATCACCTGCTGGTCCACCGTTTATACCGATATCACCTTCACCTGACAATCTCATTTTTGAACCGTTGTCAACACCTTGAGGTATTTTAATATTTAATTTTTTTTCTACATTTTTTCTACCTTCACCGTGACAATCAGGACAAGGTTGAGAGATTATCTTACCTTTGCCGTGACAAGTTGGACAAGTGACTATTTGAGAGATATTTCCTAGTACTGTTCTTGTCGATTGTTGAACTTGACCACGACCTCCACAAGTTGGACATATTGTTGGTTCACAACCTTCTTTTGCACCTGTACCGTGACAAGTTGGACAGGTTTCCAAGTGGTCAATTTTAACCTCTTTTTCTACACCAAAAACAGCTTCTTCAAACGATAATTCTATATCAAGTCTAAGGTTTTCACCTCTTTGTGGTGCATTAGGGTCAACACGTCTTGAACCTCCAAACCCAAAACCACCAAAGAATGATTCAAATATATCATTAAGATCACCAAATCCATTTGCAAATGGTCCTTGTGAATCAAACCCTGCGTTGTTAAGTCCCTCTTCACCATATCTATCGTAGGTTGCACGTTTATTGTCGTCCATCAATGTTTCATAAGCTTTACCCAATTCCTTAAACTTTACTTCAGCATCAGGTGCTTTATTTACGTCAGGGTGAAGTTTGCGTGCCATTTTTCTAAACGCACTTTTTATTTCATCTTTTGTGGCATCTTTTCTGACACCTAATATTTCATAATAATCGCTCATTTTATAACTTTCTAGTTTCTGTTTTTAGTGAGAGTTTTTTTGTCATTCTTAATTTTATTTAAAATGATACCCTCTTGTCATTCTGAACTTGTTTCAGAATCTATTTATAGATATGCTGAAATGAATTCAGCATGACGTCTGTATTGTTTGGATTGCTCTATCACGTTATTTGATAATGTCGATGAGCATTCCCTAATCACTTATTATTCTGCTGTAGCCACGTTTACTAAACTTGGTCTAAGCACTCTGTCTTCAAGTTTATATCCTTTTTGCAATTCGTTAATAATTGTGTGTTCAGGATATTCACTTGTAGGAGTTTGCATAACTGCCTCGTGGAAGTTAGGGTCAAACTCTTTACCTTCTGCCTCAATGATTTCTAACCCTGCTTTTGATAATACTTCTAATAATTGTTTGTGTACAAGGTTAAAACTTTCCTTTACTTTTTCGCAATCTTCAACTGTTTCGTTAGCTTTTGCACCACGTTCAAAGTTGTCTAGTACTTCTATTATTTTTTTCAATGTGTTTTCTGCACCATATTTCAACAAACTTTCACGTTCTTGTGCTTGACGTTTTCTGTAGTTATCAAAATCAGCAGCCAATCTGATATATTGACTGTTTAGTTCATCATATTTTTTTTGAAGTTCATCATCTCCTGATTTAACTTCTTCTTGTTCTTTTTCTGCAACTTCCTCTGCAACTTCTTCTGTTTCAGTTGCTTCGGTGTTTTTTTCTAAGTTTTCATCATCTTTTTTAAAAGGATTAGACATTTTTTCTCCCCTCAATATTGTTAGTGGAAAGCGATAATTGAAATTAATTATCTTGATAAATATTTTCTGTTTGTTCTACAGAATATTTATAATGCATTTTGTATTGCATCTACACAAGTTTTTATTTTCAATTTTTAGCTTTCAACCTTGTTATTACTTTTATTTTACACTTTTAATTATATCGTATCAAATTGTATAGTTTTGAAAAGTTTATTTTTTCTTAACTATTTAAGAGCGTTTTTGATACGTTCAATAACTTGAACGACAGCATTATCAGGTGTCATTTCTTCTTTTTCAAGAGTTTCTCTAGTTACAAGTTCAACATTACCATTTTCGATTGTCTTACCAACAGTAATTCTAAATGGGAAGCCAATAAGTTCAGCATCTTTAAACTTAACTCCTGCACGTTCATTTCTATCGTCAAGAACAACTTCAATTCCTTGAGCAAGAAGTTTGTTGTAGATTTCTTCTGCAACCTTTACTTGAGTTTCGTCTTTTGCGTTTACAGGAACTACAATAACGTGATAAGGTGCGATTGCAACAGGCCATTTGATACCGTGTTCATCGTGGTTAGCTTCGACAGCAGCCGCAGCTGTTCTTGTAATTCCGATACCATAACAACCCATAATATATGGTTTTGCTTTACCGTCTTTATCTAGATATACAGCATTCATAGGTTCAGAATATTTTGTGCCAAGTTGGAAGATATTACCAACCTCAATACCACGAGTTACTTTTAGTGGTTTGCCACATACTGGACAAAGTTCACCTGCTTCTACTAATCTAATATCTGCAAATTCTTTTATTTGAATATCGTCAAGATTAGCTCCAACCATGTGTTTATCGTTTTCGTTTACACCAACAACAAAATTTTTCATTGATTTTACTGTTTCATCAGCGATTAGTGTTATATCTTTCATACCAATTGCACTGATAAATCCTGCTTTTGCATTGAACCCGTTTTTATTCATAAGTTCTTCAATTTCTTCTGAAGTTGCAATTCTAATGTCGATTGCTCCAACAGCATTCATAAGTTTTGTTTCTTCAATTTGCTTGTCGCCTCTGATATATGCTAATACAGGTTTTTTATCAGCAATATAAACAAGACATTTACAAATAATACTTTGAGGAACATTTAAGAATTCAGAAAGTTCTTCAATAGTTTTTGTATCAGGTGTATCGATTACTTTCTTTTCTGTCAAACCACATTCACTACCATCAACTACTGCATTAGGAAGTTTAGAAATTGCGTGGTTTGAGTTTGCAGAATAATCATCGCAATAGAATACATCATTTTCGCCAGCATCTGTGTCTGTTATTACCATAAATTCGTGACTAACATTTCCACCAATAGCACCACTATCTGATTGAACCATTTTTGTTTCAAGTCCACAACGATTGAAAATTTTTGTGTAAGCATT
The DNA here is from genome assembly GCA_002103075.1 of Candidatus Gastranaerophilales bacterium HUM_9. Lineage (GTDB taxonomy): Bacteria > Cyanobacteriota > Vampirovibrionia > Gastranaerophilales > Gastranaerophilaceae > UBA2883. Next base: position 338,355 of record DABG01000018.1, read on the forward strand.
TGCCATATTTTCATATTCTGCATCAAGTTCTTCTTGACAAGTAGCGAAACTATAACCATCTTTCATAATAAATTCACGACCTCTAAGAAGTCCAAATCTAGGTCTAACTTCATCTCTGAATTTTAATTGGATTTGATAAAGGTTTACAGGAAGTTGTTTATATGATTTCAAACCGTCACGAGCAATACTTGTAATTATTTCTTCGTGCGTTGGTCCAAGACACATTTCTCTGTCGTGTCTGTCACGCATTCTCATTAGTTCACGTCCATACACTTCCCAACGTCCTGATTCAATCCACAATTCTTTTGGTTGAACAAATGGCATAAGAAGTTCTTGTGCACCAGCCTTATTTAATTCTTCTCTAGTTATATCTTCAACTTTTTTCAAAACTCTCCACATAAGAGGTAAGTAATTATAAACTCCACTAGTTAGTTTTCTTATATATCCGGCCTTTACAAGAAGTTTATGAGAAATAACTTCTGCATCTGACGGAAATTCTCTAAGTGTTTGAACAAAAAGTTTTGACATTTTCATATTAGTTAAGTCCTTATATTTTCTATTTCTTATCTATAATTTTATCACAAATAAAATGGGAATATTAACTTATGTAACAAAATTAGAAAAATTTGAGAAAATTATTAAAGAAATACTGAGGAGATGCCGTAGGTATAAATGTAATTAGGGATTAAAATTTATGGCAGAAATGTTTAACAATTTGAGTGGTGATTCATCTGCTCAATATAATAATTATAATAACAACGGCGTACAGGGTGCAAAAGTTAATGCCGGTGGAAAGGACGGCGGATATTCACACGATTGGAAGCGAGCACCAAGACCGTTTGGCTTGAATGTAAGAGTGCCTCAAGCACCTGTTGGAACACGTTCTCAGAAACTTGTTGCAGAAATAATAAAAGAAATGGCAATGGCACCGATTACACCAGTCATCGATTATTTTAAAACAAACGAAAATATTTTTAATGGTAACGTAGCAAAGGAGATAGCAAGTATACAAAAACAACAAAAAATAACAGTAGAATTATTGCAAGATGCAGATGATGTTGTAATGTCAGAAGCACCTAGCTTTATGATGGATATGTAGTATCTAGAGAAATTAAGAAAAATATGAGGCGGCGACTTTGAATTTTTCAAAGTCGCCGCCTGAAGTTAAAAATTTATTTAATAAAACTATTTAGGCCATTTGAAATTTTCAAGTGTCTTTTTCATAGCTTTTTCTATGCAAACTTTGTATTTTACATATTGTGCAAGCGGTGTATTTTTTGCCATAACAGGTACTTCTGATTGACTATTGAATTTTTGTCTAAATCTTTCAACACTTACTAAACCTGCTTTTTGAGTTTCAGACAATTGGTTGAATTGTTTTCTACCCTCACTGATTGGCGAATTTGCTTTGTAAGATACGCTTGGTACATTGTTTATTCTCATATTTTTTATCCTTTGTATTATAACAACCCTAATGATTTATGTTTTTCAACAATTGCTTTAATCATATTGTCTAGTTTAGTATAATCATCTTGTTTTAGTCTACCAACAATTTGAACAGGCTCTATGATTTCAAGTCTTAGTTTGCCTAAGACTTCACCAAGGATATCAAACAATTTGCCACCCCAGCCGTAAGAACCAACGAAAGACGCAAATTTTGCTTTTGGCTTAAGAATGCTTGCAATATATGCAACATTCACTGATGCTGGATGTGGACCTGCAACAACCATTGAGGTACCCATAACTATTGTTGTACCGTCAACGAGTGCCATTGCTAGATTTCCAAGATTGTCGTTTACCATATCGTGTTTTAGGGTTTCAATACCATGTTTGTTCAATTCTTTTGATAGATAGTCAATCATTTCTTCTGTTGCACCATACATTGATACGTAAGGTAACAATACAAGGTTTTTACCTAAATCTGATGACCAATCTGTATATAAATCTAGAATGTAGTTAGGATCTTTGTATACAGGACCGTGGCTTGGTAAAATCATATCTACATTCATATCTTTAATCATTTGAGTATATTTTTTACACATAACTCTGAATGGCATCATAATTTCTGCATAATATTTTTTAGCACTTTTTACAAGTTCATCAGATGGAACTGCAAAAACATCGTCAAATGTGTAGTGAGAACCTAAGAAATCGCAAGTAAAAAGGATATTATCTTCAACTACGTAAGTGAACATTGTATCAGGCCAATGAACATTTGGTGCGAAGATAAAACGAAGAGTTTTGTCACCTAGAGATAGTTCTTCATTGGTTGCTATTGTTTGAATTTTTTCTTCTGGAACATTTAGCATTGAGATTAAGTTTTTCTTGCAGGTTGGATTTGTTATTACAATTGCGTTTGGGTATTTTTCAAGAAGTGCTGGAATTGAGCCAGAGTGGTCTTGTTCGCCGTGGTTAGCAATTATGTAATCTATTTTTGTTACGTTATTTTTTTCAAGATTTTTAATATATTCTTCTGTTTTTGGTGGATACATTGTATCTATTATGGCTGTTTTTTCTGAACCTATAATAAGGTATGAATTGTAGCTTGTACCGTGGTCTAGAGGAATAAGTTCGTCAAAGAAAACTCTGTCTGCATCGTTTAGTCCACAATAAAATATATTATTTTTAATTTCTTGAAATTTCATAAGTTAACTCCTTTTGAAAGTATTTTAGCATAAAAATTCTAACATATAAAAACATGCTAACAATCAGTCACTGTGCATGAAAAGGGGAAAAGAAAAATTGTAATATTTTGTAATAAATTAGCAAATATTCTTTAGATAAGACTTTATATAAATAGGGTTAGAAAATGAACGTGAATGGTATAGCAAAAAGTATCAGACCAATGTATCAAGGTGTTGGAATAAAACGCCGTATATTTGATATGCTTCCAAATATGACGGTAAAAGATAGACCATTCTTGAATAATTTAGGAAACTTCATTAATAGACCCGATGTAAACAGAGCTATAATGGGTGCTACAGCTATTGTAACCCAACCATATATAGATAAACATAACCCTAACGTAGATAAAGAGACAGCTGAAACTTCCATGTTTAGAACGATTGGTAAAATTATTGCGGGTACGACTGTTGGTTGTATTGTGCGTTCAAGCATTTATTATTTAATTAATGCGTGTACGAGTCAGCAACCGAATGCACCAAAGTGGAAGAAATGGTTAATGCCAACAGAGAGAATGCAAAGATTGTTGTCGGCACACAATATGGACTGGTTCAAGAGTTATAAGAATGTGCTTTCAACATCGTTGGGATTGGCAGCGATGTTGGTAACGAATGTTGCTTGTGACGTGCCATTGACGTCATTTATATCGAAAAAATTGATAAACTGGAATAAAACCAGACATCAAGAAGACGGGAAGAAGGTGACATAATGTCTAAATCATCTGCTTTCCAAAAAGTTTTAGATTTTATTGCTGACCAAAGTACATTTAACGTAGCAAATGTACTTATTATGCTATCAAGTGCTGGTTGGTTGGCGTCTTCTGTTGCACAGATTATTGGGATATATTTCAATAAGAATTATACAAAAGAACAGAAGAGTTTTATGATACCGCAAGAATTTGCTGATGCTATAGTTAATATTGGTTCGTTTTTGTTGGTAACAAAATCTTTTAAGTCTTTATCATCAAAGATGGTTGAAACAGGGAAAATTATACCTAAGAGTATTCATACATTTTTAGGTGAAAAGGGGTTGCTTTCTGAAAGAGGAAAGTTTGATTTTAATGTAACTGAGGTTGAGGGATTTCATAAACATAGACAAACTTATAATAATTTCAAGACTATGGTTGAATCAACTGCGGCTATTGGTGGTGGAATATTATCAAGTAATATAATTACGCCTATATTGAGAAACAAGATAGCTTCTATGAGAAAAGATAAGGTGTTGAAATCATTATCAAGAGATAAACAGGGAAATTCGGTACAACCGGCACAAACTGTTGAACAAAACCAAAGCAATCCGGTGGGTAGCGGAACAATTAGTACACAACGTCATAGTTTTGATGATTTTGCAAAGATTGCACAGGGTGATGTAAAAACACAAAATCAGATGAGTCCTTTGAATAATAATATTTCTGGTGCAAGATTGCAAGGATTTAATGCTTTTAGAACAGGTGGTATGACAATTTAGAAAGAAGTTGTTAGATAAAATAAACTTGTTTAAGATAGATAATAAAAAAGTGATTGACAAAAAAATTTGTTTATCATATTATATATTTGTTCGGGCGTTTAGCTCAGTTGGTAGAGCGTCTCCCTTACAAGGAGAGGGTCAGAAGTTCGAGTCTTCTAACGCCCACCATAAAAAGCAGAATGGCATTTGTTGTTCTGCTTTTTATTTTTTGTAGGATTTTGAAGACGAGAACTTACCAAGCTATGCTTAGCTTAAAAAATAATTAACGCCCACCATAATTTCAGCCATTTGAAACCGAAAAGTTGCCGACAATGTGCCGACTTTTTTCAAAGACTGAAAGCTAAATAATCAAAAAGAGGTCATTAAGACCTCTTTTTTTATTGCATGAATTAATTTATTCTATTAAAATAGTTCTTGCAGGGTAAAAGAGTACTCTTTCTAAAAGGAACATCCTCACGTATTATTTAGAACTCGGGTTGGTTTCCCGACTAGAAAGAGGTCATTATGGAAAACTTAAATTTAACATTAATAATGATATTTTTAATTTTGTACATAATAAAAAACGGCTCTTACCCAAAAGATAAGAACCGTTAGAACTCTACAGAGTACTCGACACTTCGCCAAAAGTGTCACCCTGCTATTTATATTATTTACTATATTCCCATTTCTGTCAAGTCTATAACAACTAAAATTTTAATAACTATTATCATAGTTTACAATTAAAATCAGCTTTTACACAGAAGAAAAAATGGCAATGCGAGAACAAGAATTAGAAAAGATAAATAAGTGGTTTGAGCATTTGTCTGATAGAGAAAAAGATTTGTTAGCTGATAGAATTTATGCAGTTGCGGTTGATACTGTAGAGTTAAAAGAGCTACAAGAACTTAGTTGTAAAAATGGACAGATTGAGCGATACAAAAATGGGGCTTGCCAGTATGGATACAAGGTTAGTGCAAGCCACCAAGCGTATGTCAACTTAAGCAAGGTACATTTGGCAAACAAAAAGTTCTTGCAGGATTGGTTGCTTAGAACAAATCCTGAGTTGGAAAAAGACGATTCATTTATGGATTTTATTAAGATGAGAAATCGATAATTAAAATTTAATTAGATATTTTATTCTGCCAACATCATCGTATTGAATATAATAATCCCCTATTCGATATAATTCATCACCTCTTGGATTATAGCTATAATGTGCACGCATATATAACCAATTTTTACTAGTGATTGAACTTATAGTTTTACCATACTTATAATGTATTTTCTTATCACCAACTTGTATTATTCTATCTTTTGAATCATATTTTACTGGCATATCACCAATAGTTTCTATTCTGCCAACAGAATTATATTTAACAATGTTATCACCGATTTTTACTAATTTCCCATTATCATATTTAAATTCAATTTCATTATAATTAAATTTATATTTTTGAGCTTTTGCATCCCAAATAAGATTTGGTGAATTAGGATCGTATGCAAATACTGGAAGTGATATTGATAGCAAGATTAATAATACAAGTATTTTTTTCATATTAAACTCCTTTTAATTATCTTACATCATTGTAACGAATATTTTATGTAAAAGGTTCAAACATAAGGAGTAAAATTTACAAATATTTAGAAACTATGAGAAGATTAGAAATGCCAATAAGAGTAATTGGTTTAAGTAATCAAGGGATACCTATTTTTAATTTTTTAGCATGTGTTGAAGAATTTAGTTGGGGGTTAGATAGACAAGATAATATAAATTATTCAATTGAATTAGGAGAAGCTCCTGAAAGAATTAGAGATACAGTAAGAAGATATACTGAAATTGCAGATACCTTATCTAATGAACAAAGCAGAGCAGATTTACTAGAACGATTAGGATTAGCAGTTAGAAATTTATAAATGAATTATTAGTTCTATATGATGATTATTCCCCAGTATAATAAACAGGCATGTTACCTATACAAGTTATTTTGTCCCCAGTATAATAAACAGGCATGTTACCTATACAAGTTATTTTRTCCCCAGTATAATAAACAGGCATRTTACCTATACAAGTTATTTTRTYCCCAGTATAATAAACAGGCATRTTACCTATACAAGTTATTTTGTCCCCAGTATAATAAGCAGGCAAACCACCTATTGAACGTAATTTATTATTTTCTAAATTATTTAAATCTTTATTAGAACTTCCGTTATTCGTTGAGACAATATTAGGTTTTTCAATAGGTTCAGGTCTTGATGTGCTTATTAATTTATTATTTTTATATGTCAATGTACCTACACTAATCCCATAAATATTAAAATATTCGTATGTAATGCGACCGTCAGATTCTATTATTTTAGTTTGTTTGATTACACCATTAGGATAACAACTATGATCTGCATTTTTCATTCTATGAATACTATATAGTTCATTTTCAGTGTTCTTTAATGCATTTTTTAACTCAGTATATGTTAAAGGTTTATTATCTTTCACAAAATTGTTAAGGATAATTTGTTTATTTTTTAATAATTCTTGTTGAGTTGATGCATAAGAACAATTAGAAGTTATACAAACTAAACATAATATAAATAATAACCATTTTTTCATTAGTAATCCTTTCGTTATTGTTACCCAACATTATAACGAATTTATTATATGAATTGTTCATTTATAAAAAATATATTTACAAAGGGTAATAAAGTTTTTGTTTGCAGAACGGTTGGTTTATGGATTGCTTCGCTATCGCTGTCTTGGATTATTGTTTCACTTACCTCTCATAAAACAATACTTAATTGTTTTATTCGGCAGAGTGCAGTCGCTCATTTTATTTGCTCTGCAAATAGTATTCGCTATGCTCCGTGCTACTTCGAGTTTCGGACTGCGTCCTCACACCCTCTCACAAAACAATACTTAATTGTTTTGTTCGGCAGAGTGCAAAATCCGCAAGTTCAGGACGACACATAGAAAAGTACTATCGTCCACAAACAATTTACTCTTCCACCATCTCTAAACTTTTATCGTCAAGGATTTTAAATTCTTTACCTCTTGGAAAAAGCATTTCGTGGTCACCTTTATCCGTCAAATCGAGGTAAGGTGTCCCCTCTGGTATCCAAACTTCAAAACAAGTTTTATCTTCTGAATCGTTATATTCTCTAGGAATACTATCTTTGTCGTTTACTGTAGAGAAAAATCCTGCATCTTTGACTTTTTCATCAATTGCAGTATCAAGCCATTTTGTAGGTGCATACCTATATACAATCATAGGTTCTGTAGTCTTTGACTCCATCATTGAATCTAAGATTTCTACACTATCAACAATTGCACGGTTAAAGTCTTTTTTCTCATTGATATCTTCTTCAACAAGCTCCTTAAACATATCTGGAACGTCTTCTTCTTGTTCCGGAATTGACTCTAATTCACCTTTTCTTAAAAAGTTATTTATCTTTGCACCATTTTTTAAATAAAAACCCTCAGGATTGTTTCTTAATGAGTATGAGAAATGACCGTCTGCTTCATCTGCCACAATATCTTTGTTGTATTCTGGTATTGAGTCGTTTAAAATAGTGTCTTCTGTTTTATTCAACATTAATGAATTTTGACTTGCTAAAATATCTGCACCAGTCATTTGGTAATCTCTTTGTTCAACCGGATTTGCTTCTTCTTTCGTCGTGTTTGTTTCGTTATAGTTTAATCTGCTTATCGTAACTGGATTGAATGTTATTGACTGCATAATTACTCCATAAAAATTCTTATATTAGTTTGAACGTATAAGAAAATAAAATTTGTTAGTTTATAAAGTATTGTAACAACGAATTTCTGAAGAATTTTAAATGTTTTTTGAAAAAATTGGCCTGAAATAATTGGAACATAAATAGCAGAGAAAAGTGGAGATGAATAGGGGAAAGAAAGGGCGGGTCGATGAAATCGACCCGCCCTTTTCTAAAATTATCTTCTAAATCAATTAGCAACCACAACCAGCGCCGATGTGATCGTGGAATGTTCTTGAGATTACATCGTCTTGTTGTTCTTTTGTCAATTTAATGAAGTTTACAGCATAACCTGAAACTCTGATTGTTAATTGAGGATATTTTTCTGGGTGAGCTTGAGCGTCTAATAATGTTTCTCTTGTGAAAACGTTAACGTTCAAATGGTGTCCACCTTTTTGTACATATCCGTCTAATAGATTTATTAAATTTTCTTGTTGTTGTGTTGTTTCCATGATATATATCCTTTCATCATATATATTAGGTCGTAGGTGCTAAATTATAGCACCTACAACTTTATTATCTAATTATTGACAGTTACCTTCACTGCAACCACAATCAAGATTGATTGCTAAGTCGCCCATGAATACTTCATCTTTACCTAATGCGTTAGGAATGATTGAGAATGTATTTGAGATACCGTCTTGAGCATCATCAAATGGAAGTTTAGCAACTGATGCCAATGAAGCTACAGCACCGTTTTTGTCACGGCCGTGCATTGGGTTAGCACCTGGAGCCAATGGGATACCAGCTTTTCTTCCGTCTGGTGTGTTACCAGTTTTCTTACCGTAAACTACGTTTGATGTAATTGTTAAAATTGACATTGTAGGAATAGAATTTCTATATGTATAGTGTTTTCTAATCATGTTCATGAATTTTCTAACAATCATAACTGCAAATTGGTCAACTCTGTTATCGTCGTTACCATATTTTGGATAATCGCCTTCAACTTCATAGTCAACTACTAAGCCGTTTTCATCTCTAATAGTTTTAACTTTAGCATATTTGATAGCTGATAAAGAGTCAGCAACAACAGACAATCCAGCGATACCTGTTGCGAAGTATCTCTTAACATCTCTATCGTGTAAAGCCATTTGTGAACGTTCATAACAATATTTGTCGTGCATATAGTGAATTACGTTCAATGTATTTACATACAAGCCAGCTAACCATTCCATCATATCTTCATATTTATCCATTACTTCATCAAAGTCTAGGTATTCAGAAGTGATAGGTCTGTATTTAGGACCAACTTGTTCTTTAATTCTTTCATCAACACCACCGTTTATTGCATACAATAAACATTTTGCTAAGTTAGCACGTGCACCGAAGAATTGCATTTCTTTACCAACAACCATTGATGATACACAACAAGCGATTGCATAATCATCACCGTGAGTAACTCTCATCAAATCATCGTTTTCATATTGAATAGATGAAGTTGTGATTGAGATTTTTGCTGCATATTGTTTGAAGTTGTGTGGTAATCTTGTAGACCAAAGTACTGTCATGTTTGGTTCTGGAGCAGTACCTAAGTTTTCAAGAGTGTGAAGGTATCTGAATGAGTTTTTAGTAACCAATGGACGACCATCAATACCAACACCACCGATTGATTCAGTTACCCAAGTAGGGTCGCCTGAGAACAATGAATTGTATTCAGGAGTTCTAGCGAATTTAACTAATCTTAACTTCATGATGAAGTGGTCAATCATTTCTTGAGCTTGAGCTTCTGTGATAATACCTTCTTTTAAATCTCTTTCGATGAAAATGTCTAAGAAAGTAGATGTTCTACCAATTGACATTGCAGCACCGTTTTGTTCTTTTACAGCTGACAAGTAACCAAAGTATAACCATTGGATAGCTTCTTTAGCGTTTCTAGCAGGTTTTCTAATATCAAAACCGTAAGTATCACCTAATTGAGCCATTTCTTGAAGTGCTTTGATTTGTTCAGCGATTTCTTCTTTTAATTGAATTTTTTCAGCTGTCATTTCGCCATCAAGTGAAGCGTGTTGTTCTTTTTTGTCTTCGATAAGTCTATCAATACCATAAAGAGCAATTCTTCTGTAGTCACCTATGATACGGCCACGACCATAAGCATCTGGAAGACCAGTCAAGATAGCTGCGTGACGAGCTTTTCTCATTTCAGGTGTATAACAATCGAAAACACCTTGGTTGTGAGTTTTTCTGTATTTTGTAAAGATTTCAGTGATTTCAGGATCAACTTCATAACCATAAGATTTGCAAGCTGTTTCAGCCATTCTAATACCACCAAATGGTTGTAAAGAACGTTTTAGAGGTTTATCTGTTTGAAGACCAACGATTGTTTCTAGGTCTTTATCGATGTATCCTGCACCGTGTGAAGTGATTGTTGAAACGATTTTTGTATCCATATCAACAACACCACCGTTTTCTCTTTCTTTTTTAAACAAATCACAACATTCTTCCCACAATTTAGTTGTAGCAGGTGTTGCGTCTGCTAAGAATGAAGAATCACCTTCATACAATGTATAGTTTTTTTGGATGAAATCACGTACGTTGATTTCAGATTGCCATTTTCCACCTACGAATTCGGTAGTGGCATAAGTTTTTTCTAAAGTACTTTCCATTTTATGTCTCCTTTTCGGTCTGTCATAGTTTCATACTTATTACAAAATATTATACTCTAAAAATAATTTTCAAACACTTTTTTCAACGAATTAATATGAAATTAATAAGTTTATTTTCTTAGCGTTTTTGCACCTTTAAGATATACGAATTTTGGTGTAAAATCTTCTTCACAATTCAACACAATAAGTACTCTTAGGCACATTTTTAACGAATTAGGCACATCGAGTTCATGGAAACACATCATCGCAACAGTTTTCCAATTCAAATCTTCCCTTGCAAACTTTGCTGGGAATGCCATATTCAAATCATTTGTCAAAGTAAAAATAACGTGAGATATCTTTTCTGGTTCAACTTTGTTTTGCTCAATCATCGCATTTAAAAGTTCTAATGTCGCTGATTTTATTGAGTCTACTGTATTTTCTTCAACAGTAATTGCCCCTCTGATACCCTTTGTTATTTTATTTTGCATTTTTCACTCCGTTGTACCAATCTCTTGCCAGCATTTCGCCTTTGCCCTCTGGTTTTACAGTAATTAGCTTTAATGCACCGTTTTTTGTCGCTATGTAAACTCCTGTTTTATCGGCTTTAACTATTTTGCCACAATCACCTTTAGTTTCAGGATTGGTTATAATTTCTGTTTTTAACACTTTTATTATTTTATCATTGTGCATAAAATAGGCACTTGGTGATTTGTAAACCCCACGCACAAGGTTGTGAATATCTTCTGAAGTATTGTTCCAATCAATCAAACATTCTTCTTTTGTCAATTTGTTTGCCATACAAACCCCGTCTTCACATTGAGGAGTTGGCTTAAGTTTGTTTTCGTAGATTCCTATTAGAGTTTCTTCTAATAATTTTGGAGAATCTTCTGCTATTTTTTCCCATAAATCAACACAGGTCATATCGTTAGGGATTGCAATTTTTTGTTTCATACAAACATCCCCACAATCAAGCCCTAATTCAGTAATCATGGTGCAAATACCTGTTTCTTTTTCGCCATTTATGATTACACGTTGGATTGGGTTTGCACCTCTATATTTAGGCAATAATGATGCGTGAAGATTTATTGTTTCAAATTTAGGTATATCTAGGACATCTTGCGATAAGATTTGACCGAAGGCAAAAGTTACGAAGAAATCAGGTTCAAATTTTTTCAACGAGTCTTGGATATCAAATTCTTTACGAATAGATTTAGGCTGAAATACGGATAGATTATGACTTAGAGCAAACTCTTTTATGGGCGACATTTTTAGTTTTTTACCACGACCAGCAGGTTTATCGGGTTGTGTTACTACTGCACAGATTTCGATTGAGTCAGAATTAAACAGGTACTCAAGCGATTTTAGTGCGATGTCAGGAGTTGCGAAGTAAACCACTTTAATCTTTTTTTGCATTAGCAAGCTCCTTATCGAGTTCAGGCTCATCTAACAATTTTTCTACTTCTACAGGTGGAAGATTGTGTTTTTTTAGAACTTCATCTGTTTCAAAACGGTTTATTGAGTGGTCTATAAAAAGGATACCGTCTAGGTGATCGTTTTCGTGTTGGATACAACGAGCTAGGAGAGTACCACCTTTAGCTTCCATTACGAAAGGCTTGCCGTTACGATCAGTTGCTTTAACCATAACATTTTCATAACGCTTAACACCTGTGTAGGCTTCAGGAAAACTTAAACAACCTTCTTGAGATATTACAGCACCTGATTTTTTGATTATTTTAGGATTGATAAAAACCATAGGTTTAAGAGGTTCGTCACCTGTAGAACAATCTATGACAAAAAGACGAAGGTTAACACCAATTTGAGGTGCCGCAAGACCAACACCGTTATTTTGATACATTGTATCGAACATATCTTGGATAAGGGTTTTAATTTTGCTAGAAACCTTATGAACTTCTTTTGATTTTTCTCTAAGTGACGGTGTACCGTATGGTAGAATGGTTTTTACTGACATATTCAATCCTCATTATATATTATTAAAAGAATTGTAACACAGTAAAAAGTTGTAATCAATAAAAGTAGATATCTGCCAATTAAACAAGTTTATATTTAAAATTTAAATAATAATACAAACTAATGAGATAGGTGTATATTAAATTTCATTTGGTGGGGTTCTGCGTCCTGTTCATAAAATTGTCGACGGGGGGACTCTCTTGCTCGGTCGCATTAAACGGGTATTCGGTTTTTGCTTCAAGATCTTCTTTCTTTCGCAAAAATCCTTCACCCTCTGCTCCCTCTCGCTTGAACCCTTTGACCAAATTTCATTTGGTGGGGGTTCTGCGTCCTCTTCTTAATAATGTCGACGGGGGGACTCTCTTGCTCGGTCGCATTAAACGGGTCTTCGGTTTTTGCTTCAAGATATTCTTTCTTTCGCAAAAATCCTCCACCCTCTGCTCCCTCTCGCTTGAACCCTTGGACCAAATTTCATTTGGTGGGGTTCTGCGTCCTGTTCTTAATAATGTCGACGGGGGGACTTGAACCCCCACGGATTTCTCCACACGCCCCTCAAACGTGCACGTCTACCATTCCGCCACGCCGACTTACTTTCTTCGTTTTTTATTTAATTTTCATTGTTTGGTCTTTGTGACGGAAGTTACCTCAAGGGTAACCCTCTCAGAAAACAGTACTTAACTGTTTTCTTGCGGCAGAGTGCCACGCCGACATACTTTCTTCGTTTTTTATTTAATTTTCATTGTTTGGTCTTTGTGACGGAAGTTACCTCAAGGGTAACCCTCTCGAAAAATGATACTTAATCATTTTTCTGCGGCAGAGTGCCACGCCGACTCGTCCTATATATTATATACTTATTTTTTATTTTTGCAAAAATTTAATAACAAATCATTTAATTTTTCAAATAATACTACCAAAAAATTTTCATTTCTTTTAATTTATTATTTAGTTCAACTCTAAAATATATATTTATTTTATCTATTGTTAAACAATTTATATCCAAATTGGAATTATAACTTTCTTCCAAAAGATGAAATTGTTGATGGCAGAGATTGTATAAAAATACCTGTAAATATTAATTCAACGAATCCTAAAAGACCTGTAAATTATATTGGTACTACAGGAAGAATAAAATATAAATATACATTTATGGGTAAACAATTCATAAAAATAGAGTAACTGGGCAAGAACGACCTTACTATACAGCGATTATATTTAGAATAAATATACACGCCCCCATTACGTAGTTACATGGGTATCTCAGTTACTCTACCAACATTATAATCTATGTTTTCAAAATTTCAAGTGTTAAACTTTTAAAAAAGTTACAAAATGTTATATTGTCGAACAAGAAAGGTTAATACAAAATGTCAGAGCCAACAATAAAAATTGAACTATATTCAAACAAATCATTAATAGACAAAGGGTTTCAAGAACTCGTTAATAACGCAAAAAACAAAAAACAAATTTTACGTGAATTAAGCCAATCTATTCTTGATTATATTGATGATGCATTTGAATCAGAGGGCAAAAATATACAAGGTGAAAAATGGCAAGATTGGTCACAAAATTATTATGACAAAATTCGTAAAAAAATAGGTGGTCAAATTTTACAACTTAATGGTGATTTAAGAAAATCTATCCAAAGAAAAGTTAATGATGATATAACAATTATTATTTTATTATGACAAGTATATAATTGTTTTCTCTAGTATAATTATACTATTTTTTCAGATTTGATTAATGTTTAGAATTTTTCTTCCGTTTTCTATAAAACTGTGAAATCACTAGAATTATAGGATAATTTTTATGAGTTTAAACGAAGATTGCTTACTTAGATTTTTATTGAACCCTGATGAACTTGCGATTACTACAGAAATCCTGAAAACAGGTAACAAAGAATTTGAAAGGAATTTTATTATTAATAATTTTTCTACTAAAATAAATACTATGTCGAGCAAAATTTTAAAAAATAATGAGGTGTAATTTTGAATAAACATTTTTCAAAACAAAAGCTACTTGATTATCTTGCATATTTTTTGATAATAGCATCAATATTATTTATAGTTTTTATGTTAGCTAACAACAAGATGATAGTAAATTTCTTTAATGACTCTGAAAACAAATCATTTGATTATCGTCAATCGTTGTTGGTTAAACATAGACATTTAAAACCAAGCAAGGATATTGTAATTGTTGCTATAGATGACGGTAGTTATGAATATATTTTAGATAAGTATGGCGAATGGCCTATCTCAAGAGATATTTATGCAAAGATTATTGATAGAATTGAAAAAAATAACCCTAAAGCAATCGTTTTTGATTTAATGTTTATCAAATCATTTAAAACAAATCCAACAGCTGACACCATTTTAGCTAACACAATGGCAAAATATAATAATATTTATACAGCTATAAATTTTGACAACCAATCTTATGAGGTGAGAACTCCTATTGAGCTACCTGAACGATTAGCAGTGAATGTAGATAACCAGTCAAATGTTGATTTTAGAAGAAACCTTGGCTTCACAAATTGTCGTAGCATTATCTCCAAAATATTAGAAACTAAAACAAAAGTAGGTATGATAAATATTAACCGTTCAGAAGACGGCATCATTAGAAAAGTGCCTGTTTTTGCATATTATAACAACCATTATTATCCACATTTGACTCTAAGTGTTGGAAACGATTTGATTAATAATTCAAAAACAGATTTTGTAATTGATAGTGGTGCTAATTTGTTGCTAGGTGATAAAAAAATACCTTTAACATCAACCGGAGAAGCCGTTTTAAACTGGTATGGACCATCTTTAGAAACCTATAAAAATATTCCATTCCATAAATTGATTAAATCAATCGAAAATGGAACTATGAACGATGGCTTTGATTTTAAGGACAAGATAGTTTTCATCGGAACAACTGCATCAAGTCTATTTGATACAAAAAGCGTACCTATCGATAAAATTTATCCAGGAGTAGAAATCCATGCTACTTATATGAACAATCTACTTGATAACAGTTTTGTAAAACAAACAACTCCATTTGTGAATGCAATAATTATAGTACTATTAGCATTAGTAGTTAGTTTTATTGTGTTCAAATCAACCTCTGCAATCTTTGCAACAACTTCAACTGTGTTATTAGCGAGTGCTTATTATTTAGCATCATATTATATTCTAAAATTTTTTAATTTATGGATACCAGTGGTTGTGCCATTGTTTGTAATATTAATAACTTTTGCGATTTCATACTTAACAAAATATTTAATTAAATCAAAGGATTTTGAACATCAATATAAATTAGCTACAACAGATGGTTTAACAGAACTATACAACCACAGATATTTTCAAGATACATTAAGAAAACAGATTGATTCGTCAAAGCGTTACGAACAAAAATTCTCGTTAATCATTTTGGATATCGATTTCTTCAAAAAGTTCAACGACCAATATGGACACCAGATTGGAGATGAAGTTTTGAGAACTGTATCTAATATTTTGAAGAAAAACACACGTACCACAGACTACGTTTGCAGATACGGTGGGGAAGAAATGAGTATAATTTTGCCACAAACATCAAAAACAGAGGCTTTAATTAATGCACAAAGAATTTGCGATGCTGTTGCAAACACACCATTAAAAATTTCAAACAATAAGGAAGTAAATATAACTATCAGCTTGGGTGTATCGACATTCCCAGAGAATGGCGAAAGTCCTCAAAAATTGATAGAATATGCTGACCAAGCCTTATATAACGCAAAAGAAAACGGAAGAAATCAAGTAGGAAAAGGAAGCGATGACAAATAGAGTAAATATAGTAGGTGGAGGACTTGCTGGTTCTGAAGCAGCTTTACAACTTGCGAAACGTGGAATAAAAGTTAATCTTTATGAAATGCGACCTAAAAAGTCAACAGGAGCACACGTTAGTGGAGACTTTGCAGAATTTGTATGTTCAAACAGCTTAGGTTCTTTTGATGTAACAAATGCAAGTGGACTTTTAAAAAAAGAAATGGAATTATTAGGTGGTGAACTAATAAAAATCGCTTACGATTGCTCTGTACCAGCTGGAAACGCACTTGCTATTGATAGAACATTGTTTTCTAGGACTGTAACTGAAAAAATTCGTTCTAATGAGAATATTACTGTTATTGAGGGCGAAGTTGAAAAGATACCTGAAGGTTATACGATTATGGCATCAGGTCCTTTGACAAGCGATATTTTATCAAAAGATATTCAACAATTTACTGAAGAAGAACACTTGCATTTCTTTGATGCGATTGCACCAATTATAGAAAAAGACAGTATAAATTTTGATATAGCGTTTTATGCAAGTAGATATGATAAGGGTGAAGCTTCTTATATTAATTGTCCAATGAACAAAGAACAATACGAAAAATTCTACGAATTTTTAATAAATGCACCCAAAATTGAATTAAAAGAATTTGAGAAAAAGGCAAAGTTTTTTGAATCTTGTTTACCTGTTGAGGTATTAGCATCAAGAGGTGTTGATACTTTAAGATTTGGTCCAATGAAACCTGTTGGATTGGTTGACAAAAGAACAGGTGACGAAAATTATGCAGTTGTACAACTTAGACAAGATAATAGTGCAAAAACTTTGTATAATATTGTTGGGTTTCAGACCAATTTGAAATGGGGTGCACAAAAAGAATTAATTTCTTTAATACCAGGACTTGAGAACGCAAATATTATGCGATATGGAGTAATGCACAGAAATACCTTTGTAAATAGTCCAGAAATATTGCTACCAACCTTGCAAACAAAAAAACGAAATGATTTGTTTTTTGCAGGACAAATTACAGGAACAGAAGGGTACACAGAATCTATTGCGACAGGCATGCTTGCTGGTATAAATATGGCAAGATTAGTAGAAGGTAAGGAATTATTAGAATTACCAACAGAGATGATGCTAGGAGCTTTGACACATTATATAACATCACCTGTACAAAAACATTTTCAACCAATAAATTCAAATTGGGCGATTGTAAAAGAGATGGAAATACCTAAAAAGATAAGAAAGAATAAGAAAGAAAAGAATAAAATCTTGTCAGATAGAGCCATTGAAGTTGCAAAAAATATTATAATAGAGTAATTTTAAAAAAAATACTTGACTTACAATCTTGTTTTAGTACAATAGAACATGTCGGTAAGCCCCCATCGTCTAGAGGCCTAGGACAACACCCTTTCACGGTGTAGACAGCGATTCGAATTCGCTTGGGGGTACCATTTAAAATTAGGAGGCAATAAGCCTCCTTTTTTAGTGAAAAACCAACTATTTGAGGCATTTCGAAAACTACCATTTTCATATACTTATCCTTTAGGTAATACTAATTGTTGTAAACGTTGTTTTGTATCTAGATCACTCTCTGACCATCTTAAATAAAATTCGTTTTACATTTAATAGATTTGTTTAATGCTTAGAAAAACATTCCCTAATACATCAAAAATCATTTTTAAAAATTATAATAACATAATTTTTAGTTTTTATATGATGCAATTATACTATCAAATGTAGAAATTAAAGTATTATATGTAACTAAATCTTTATTTGATGCAGTATAGATTTTGTTTAAAATTTTTTCTTTTTCTTCATTATTTTTTGATTCTATTTGTAACCCAAAATCATCTAATGATAGGTTTAAAACTTCACAAAGTTTGAAAAATGTATCAAGAGCCGGAAAGTTAAGCCCTCGTTCAATATTACTAATATGTTTTTCACGAAGTCCAATCTTCTCTGCAAGCTGACATTGTGATAATTGTGCTTTTATTCTCGCCTGTCTTAGAATGCTACCTATAAACTTTTTATCATTATAAATCATATTAGTATCCTTTATACCTTATATAAAAATACCGTATTTATAATTCCTCATGGAATCATGATTTATTATTGAATTGTGTCAGGGCATATATTATAGTAGTGACTCTTGTCAAATTTGAAAGGGCATAGGCTTACCAGAGAAGTCCCCTTGGTACAAAAGCAAGTAAGTGTACATGTGAAAGCATGTGCACTTTTGGGTTTTCATTTATGTAAATACAATCTTTTTATTCCTTCACTTTGCTGAAATGTTAAAATCTATTAAAATTTTTTGTATTTATGAAATTGCTTAATTTCATGCGTTTTTATATAGTCAAGGTAGAGCATTTATGTCTGAAGTGAACAAAGAAGAAATCAATTTTGATATAAAAAATAGAAATTTTTCTCTGAAAAAATCTGATTTCAAAGAAAATAAAAAAGAACAATTTTTGTTTGATTATTTAACAAATAATAGTTATAACAAATTGAGTAAATCTGATTCAAAATATGTTGCAATAAATATGCTTGATAAAGAAGAAGGCACAAAAGGCACTATCACACAACAAGACATTAATATTTTTTTAGAAGATGAAAAAGTTAAGAAAAAAGATATCACACAACAAGATTTGCTAAATTTCATTAACAAAATGTATAAACTCAATCCGACTGCTGATGAAAAAATTTTAGACCAAGTATTACAATACAAAGATGAAACAGGAAAACCGATAATGACACCTGAATTAAAAGAAATCTTTGGATTTGAATATAGTGATATTTCCCAAAAAATTGCTGACAAAAACGGGAATGTTCAAAATGGTATGGAAATTTTTGACTTGAATGATGATGGCAAGATTGATTATGTAGAAAAAGATTATCAAACTAAAAATGGAATTGGTAATTATTCTAAAATTACTAATTTTTATAACTATTTAGAACAATTAGATAAAAATTCAAGTTCTTCTATAGAAGTTGACAGTATTATCACAAAAGAAGATAAACAAAAAGCGTATGATAAAGCAAAAAACGAATTAGATGTAGCTAATCAAGAAAAATTGGAAAACTCTAGTCTAAAAGATGAAAATGGTAATAATATTGTTACCAAAGAGATTAAAACTCAATTTAATACCAACGATAAAATTGCGTTTAAAGATATCGTAGACAATGATGGTAATATTAAAAAAGGGTTTGAGATTTTTGACTTAAATGGTGATGGTAAAATCGATAACAAGGAAAAAGGCTATTTTTCAGCTGCGGGGCATTTTACGTATAAACCTAAAGAAAATATTGATATATCAGAATTTTTAAATGCACTGACTGAGCTTGATAAGGTTGGCTATGTAGAAAGTACCGGTAATAATACTGAAAATAAAACAATTACAACTCAAGATAAAAAATCAATATATAAAATACTTGAGAGTGGTGTTTATATGCTGGAAAATATTAAGAATTTTCCGCCAGAATTACAACAAGAATATGCAGATGAATTAAAAGAGCAATGTTTATATAATAACAATAGAAAAAATACTGTTGGAAGACATATTGATAATATGATAGCACTTGATACTGAATCAATTTCAAAGCCAGAGATTGCATCTGTTATGACTCATGAATTAACACACGCTCTTTTAGATAATAAAATGCCGGCACTTCAACAAGAAGTAGTGACGTTTTTTATGGAATATAAATTGTATTCAGAAGCTAAAAAGAATGACCCTAACTATTCTAAACAAGTTGATGCCCTTTCGAGCACTGGTATAAAGACAATAGTTATCGATAAGGATTACATGAATTTTATTGATACTATGAAAAAAGAACACCCAGAAATGAGTGAAAAAGATATTGCAGTTGAAGCGTTTTTAAAATACAAGTTTAAATACTATAATGTCAAATATCAAAAACCTGTTTCAGCAGATTATATCAGGAATTTGGATTATTCAGCAGCGGAAAAGTTTTTTGAAATTAAATAATTACCCGAAAAATTAAACAAAAAAATAAGTCCAATAATGGACTTATTTTTATTAAATGGCGGGAACGACGAGCGGATTTACGTACGGACGACACGAAGTTAGTCCGGATAGCGAACAGATTGAGCATACTGTGGCAACGCCACAAATGCGAAACTCTGAGAGCGTGGAGTAAATCCAAGACAGGCGAGAAGAGCCGAGGAGAAACAAAATAAAAAAGACTTACTTTCGTAAGTCTTTTAAATGGCGGGAACGACGAGGCTCGAACTCGCGACCTCATGCGTGACAGGCATGCGCTCTAACCAAACTGAGCTACGCTCCCATTCGCTTATACATATTCTAACCCAACCCAAAAAAAATTGCAACACTTTTTTTATTATTTTATTTCGTATATATATTCTCAATTATATTACCAATAATATCCACCTTTTGGCTATCTACCTTATGTCCTCCTCCATTAACATAATTACTGCTTGCCAATATTCCCTTTTTATCCGCAATTTGTTCTAACACCTTCGCTCCCTCGGCTGATGTTACAGAATCATTCAAAGACTGAATTAGATGCACCGGTGTTTCTACTCCTTTTATATTCTCTAAAGAATTATAATTCTTCCCTGTAAGCCATTTTAATGGTTTAAATGTCTGGCTTAACTCATACAATTTCTTGGGCATGCCCAAGCCTAACCTTGCATGTTCTATGAACTTTTCTGTGAGTTTATCAGTATGCGTTATTGGTGCAACCAACACAACAGACTTAATATCTCTATGTGTTTTAGCAAAGTCTACTGTCAATGCTCCACCCATACTGTGTCCTAAAACTGTTACATTCTTTGGTGAAATTCCCTTTTCTTTTGTTATATATTCATACGCTTTTTCGACATCTTTGCTTAATTTATACTCAGAACACTTAGCACTCTTATTTGCACCGTACCCCCTATACTCTAGTGCAAATACTCCAACACCCTTGTCAGTAATACTTTTATACATAGGCTGATAATTGGTCACATTCTGTGCCATTCCATGTAAAAACAACACATATTTATCAGAATTATTAGGGTTTATGTCCCAGCCAGAAATCTCTTTGCCACCACTACTTTTTAACTTGACTGTTTTAATTTTTCCCTCTAGTTCTGGAATAATTGGGTCAAATTTCACCTGAGAATTTTTCGCTGATACATTCATATAATCCATCAAATAATGTGCACAAGGATTAAACACATTATATGGTTTAGGTTTTGCACCAAAATTAATTGCTTCATTATTATTTGCTAACCTCGGAGTTTTATTATAAAAATTGCTATATTGATTAGTGATATTAACGTTATTAATTATCTTCATATTCATAAGAACACGTCTAAAAAATATTTTTGCTAATCAACATAATAAAATAAATCTTTTATATTACAAAATATTGCAAACCAATTCCTTACAGAAAAAATAAAATCCTAAAAGTAAAAGCTCTCTAATCTAAATAAACATAGATAATCCACAAATTTGGTTGAAACTTAAGCCATATAATCTAATTTAGCTTCCTTCTTAAGTTGTGCTTCAGTATGTTTTTTCCAAGCAGATGCAACTTGATACATAAATTGAGCTTTTGCAGCTTGAGTTTCATTTTTAACATCTTGTTGATGTAAAGCATTGAAATTTGTTCTATTATTTGCTCCCAAGCCAGCTTGTCTAATTCCACCCAACATTGATTCATTTGCTTGCATCATTGCATAACCTGCTCTATGTTGTGCACTTATAGCTTGAAAATTTGCAATTGCTGAAACTAACATCTGTTCCCTTTATACACTAATAAATCTCTACGCATGCTTATTCTATCACAACTTTTGTTTTTTCGCAACTGCCTACATTGTTAATTTAATATTTTTATACAAATTTGAGTATAATTCTTAAGATGTATTTACAATTTCTACGGTTTTATACTATAATGTTATATATAGAGGTATATTATGTTCAATGTTACAAAAACACATGAAATAACTGTCGATACGGTTATCTTAACGTTAAAAGACAATTCTCTTAAAGTTTTATTGATTAAGAGAGAAAATGAACCATTTAAAGATAAATGGGCAATCCCTGGGGGTTATGTCAAGATGTCTGAAACTCTTGACCAAGCCGCTATGCGTATTCTTAAAGAAAAAACCAATGTTGATAACATTTATCTAGAACAACTATATACCTTCGGTGACCCTCTTCGTCACCCTGTTTCTCGTGTAATTACATGTGCATATTTTGCACTTATTCGTGCAGAAGATGTTGATGTAATTGCTGATGAAAACGTTGCTTGGCACAGAGTTGATGACTTACCACCTCTTGCATTCGACCACAAAGAGATTATTCAATATTCTTTGAAGCGTACAAGAGAACGTCTTGAACTTTGTCCTGTAGCATATCAATTATTAAATGAAAAGTTTACTCTTACTGAAATGCAAAGAGCTTATGAACTAATTATGGGTAAAACTCTTGATAAGAGAAACTTTAGAAAAAAAGTTATTCAAACAGAGGGGCTTATTGAATTGGGCGAATTTTCTAAATCTACCTCTAAGCGTCCTGCAAGGCTTTACACTTTTGAACATATTAGTCTTGATTCAAAAAGAGCTCACTTTATTAAAAAGGAGAAAAGTAAATAATGTTAAGTTTTATATGGGCTATCCAAGTTATTTCTGCGGTATTACTAATTGGTTTAATTTTAATCCACTCACCTAAAGGCGATGGACTTGCTGGTATTGGTGGTTCTGCTCAAATGTTCTCATCTCAAAAAGGTGCTGAAAAGAATTTGAACAAATTGACAACAATTGTTGCTATTGTGTTTGTAGTTTGCGTATTCTTATTAGGATTTGGTATCGTTAAATAAATATGAATATACTTGTAACAGGTTCAACTAGAGGAATTGGCAAGGTTATTGCTGATGAACTCTGTAATATTGGTAATGTTTACAGAACAGGTAGAAATGAAGAGCTTCTTAAGTCCTCTAAATGTTCTGGCTATTGTGTTTGTGATTTGTCAAATAATGTTGAAGAACTTGTAGAATTTATTAAAAAAAACGAAATTGATATATTAATAAATAACGCAGGTGAATATATTTATGGTGGCATAGAAACAATGACTTCTGAGCAAATAGAAAATATTTGTTCAACAAATCTTATTGCACCAATGAAACTTATATCAGCGAGTGTTTCGTATATGAAAACAAAAAAGTTCGGTAGAATAGTAAACATAGGTTCTATTTCTGGTGTTATGGGTGAAGCCTACGCAAGTCTTTATTCCTCAACAAAATCAGGTTTAATAGGTTTAACCAAGGCTTTGGCACTTGAACTTGCAGAATACAATATAACAGTTAATACAATTAATCCAGGTTGGGTCGATACGGAGTTGGGTAACGCATCAATTGAAGATAGTGAGTTCTCAAAAGAAGAAATCCTTGATACAATTCCGCAAAGACGTTTTGTTGAACCGATAGAAGTAGCAAACCTTGTTAAGTATCTTGTATCTAAAGAGGCAAAAGGAATTACAGGTCAATCAATCAATCTTTGTGCAGGATTGAGTGTTGGTATATAATAGTTTTATAATTATAAAGTTTATAGTAGGATAAAATTATGGATAGAAAAGAATTTTTAAATGTTCAACGTATAGTAATAAAATTAGGTACAAATGTTTTAAGAAATGAAAATGGTGACGTTGCATTATCTAGAATTTATTCTTACATAGAAAGTATTGCAAAACTTGTTAAATCAGGTAAAGAAGTTGTTCTTGTAACTTCTGGTGCTGTTGGTTTAGGTAAGAAGAAATTAGGGCTTACAAACACAGACGGAATTGCACTAAAACAAGCCTGTGCATCTATTGGACAAGGAAAATTGATGTCTTTATATGAAGATGGGTTTGATTCTTACGGAATTATTGCAGGTCAAATCCTTTTAACAGAAGATGATTTTTCACAACGTAAAAAATATTTGAGTCTTAGAACAACTCTTAATAGATTGTTGGAAATGCACGCTGTGCCAATTGTTAACCAAAACGACACAGTTACAGTGATTGAGCTTGATGAAACTTTAGAACCTGTTCAGATGTGTTTCACTGATAACGATAAATTGTCTGCACTTATTGCAAGTGAACTTGATGCAGATTTGTTGTTAATTTTATCTGATGTTGACGGATTATATGATTCCAATCCAAAAACAAATCCAAATGCAAAACTTTTAAAAGAGGTTAAAGGTGTAACAAAGGAAATACGAGCACTTGGAACAGACGCTTCTGAGGGTGGACGTGGCGGAATGAAAACTAAACTTGAAGCCGCAAGGCTTGTTACAAGGTTTGGTGGTAAGGTGCTTATTGCAAACGGCAAAATTCCTTATGTGATTGATGAGATATTTGATTACAAAGAATATGGAACTGCGTTTATACCTGATGATGAATATTTGTCAGAAAAGAAACGTTGGATTGGTTACGCAACAAATATTGTTGGGAAATTGATTGTAAATAATGGAGCTAAAAACGCTATTTTAACCAAAGAATCAAGTTTGTTACCGATTGGTGTAATCAGTGTTATCAATGACTTTAAACGTGGTGAAGTCGTTTCTATTAGAGATGAGAATGATGTAGAATTTGCTCGTGGTATTGCAAATTATAACTCTGATGACTGTAAACGTATTATTGGCAACCATTCAAAAGAAATTTTGAAATTATTAGGGTTTAAAAACTATGATGCTCTTATCACAAGAGATTATATAACTATTTTATAAAAATATAAAAGGGAATGTTTTATGGATAAAGATTTTATAAAGTTAGCACAGAATGCAAAAAAAGCATCTGTAAAAGCACAAAATTTGTCATCAGAAATCAAAAATAAGGCATTGCTAGAAGTTGCAAACGCTCTTGATGATGCTGAAAACAGAAAAAAAATATTTGAAGCGAATAAAAAAGATTTAGAGTTCGCAAAAGAACTTGTAGAAAAAGAGGAACTAACTCAAGCGACTTTTAACAGACTTAAACTTGATGAAAACAAGATGAGGGATATGATACAGGGGATTAAAGATATCTCAAAACTTGAAGATCCTGTAAACAAAAATCTTTTTGTAAGAGAGCTTGATAAAGGCTTAACTTTGTACAAAGTTTCTTGTCCTATCGGGGTTTTGGGGATAATCTTTGAGGCTAGACCTGATGTAATTTCTCAGATTTCAGCATTAGCAATAAAATCTTCAAATGCTGTTATTTTAAAGGGTGGTAAGGAATCAAAGAATACTAACACTGTTATATTAGAGGTTATTAATTCTGCTTTGAATAAGATTAAAGAATTTCCTGAAAACTTCTTGAACCAAGTTTATACAAGAGAAGATGTAGCCAAAATGCTTGAGGCTGATAAATATATTGATTTAATTATTCCACGAGGTGGAAACAGACTTGTTAAGTTCATCAAATCAAATACAAAAATTCCTGTATTGGGTCATGCTGACGGGATTTGTCATATTTATGTAGATGAAAGTGCTGATTTAGAAAAAGCAAAACGTATTGTTATCGATGCAAAAACACAATATCCAAGTGCTTGTAATACTGTTGAAACTTTGCTAATTAATAAAGGTTTTAAGTATGCAATTGAGTTGTTAGATGCAATAAAATCAGCTGGTGTAGAACTTATTCATAACCCAGAAAGCTGGCACAAGGAATATTCTGATTTAAAATTGGCTTATAAATACGTTGATAGCGTTGATGAGGCTATTGAACATATAAACGAATATGGTTCAGGTCATACAGAATCAATAATTACAGAAAACGAAAAAAATGCTAAATTATTTATGAATTTGGTTGATTCAGCTGGGGTTTATCACAATGTATCAACTAGGTTTGCTGATGGGTTTAGATATGGATTTGGTGCAGAAGTTGGTATTTCTACAAACAAAACTCATGCTAGAGGTCCTGTAGGAATTGATGGACTTGTTATTTATAAATACAAACTTGTTGGTGACGGTCATATTGTTGCAGAATATGTTGATGGCACTAGAACTTTTCACCATAAAGATTTATAATAATTATAAAATATTGGAGAATGTATGAAAAAATTTTTATTGATTTGTTTTGTGTTAGGCGTAACGAACATTAGTTCTATTGGTGCAGTGAGTTTTGGAGTTGAACAAAGAGAAAGTATTTTACCAGAAATCACTCCTCCACCGATGAATTCTTGTGAAAAACAAGAAAAATTGGAGATTAAAGAGCAAGTTAATCATTATGACAATGTGCCTATTTTTAATCATAATGAAAACAGAAAAGTTAATATTATTTTGAAACAACCAAGTGCAAAATTAGGTACACAGCAATAAGGTGAAAGTAAGAACCGTATTGTGTTCCCACTACTGTCCATGATGATTTAAACTATTTTAAACTGTCATTCAGAGCGGTTTATAAGTATTTATTTATAGTAAGCGAAGAATCCCTGTGTGTATATATAAATCTCATACAAATAATTGAACATATAAGTTGTGAAATGTGTTATACATGTAGTGTATAGTACTATATTTATGACTTATGGCAGATAATTATCAAAACAGAATAGGTAATTTAGGTTCTGGGTATATCAATACTCAGCCAAATTCTGCTGTTCAAAATAATGTTAATCAACAACCAAATATCAATCAACCGCAAGAGAATAAGCCGGAGCCAAAAGAAAAGGGTGTTAGTATTCCAAGTCAAACACGCTTGAATGCATTGGATTCAACTTTGCTTGAAAACGAAGCATATCAAGATATTGACGATGATAACTTTAAGACTGAGTATCGGATTAATGTGCTTGAACAAAAGATTAGAACATTGGATAACGATATTCAAAACGCCAAAAGTATCAATGATTTACAAAAGGTTGATGTCTTGACTATGCGTAAACATTCGCTTCAAAACGAGTTGAGAAAACTCAATTCTGACTACGAAAGCTCTGATATAACAACAAGGCTCTCTGGTGACATTACTAATATACTTAACCAAAAACCTAAAGGATTGACTAATGTTGTATCAAAGATAAAAGGGTTTATTGGGTCAAAGATACTTTCTAAGATATCAAAGAGCTTTAATAATAATCAAGACGTTAAGTCAGCACTTTCAAAGTTGAAGACATTGAATAAGAATGTTGATGAATTAATAACTATGCAAACTCCTTATGGTGAGGCAGATGAGTGGTATGACAAGTTGTCTGACTATTTGAATACAGCAAATGTTATACATTTTCAGATATCAAAGACAGTGGGTACACCAACATTTTTTGATACGATTAGCTCTATTGATAAACAGAAGTTGAATAAACAAAGAAAAAACAGCAGTAATTTCAATAACATGGCAAACAAACCACCTATGATGTAGTTTTTGAATATAATCGATTTAAAGCAATTGTATATTATTCAGTATAGTCTTCGTAATCTCTTGTTCTGTATAAGTTAGCTTTTTTCTTGCTTACACGTTCATTTTTTCGCTTGGTTCTATTTGAAACTCCTTTATAAGCGTTATCAATAGAAACCTTTACAAGTTCCTTTTTTGTCAATCTATCCTTAAATGTTAGCCAATATGTGCCTTTAACATCATGTACAGAAAACGATATCTTACCAATCAATCTATCACCCACCTTAATTTGTTCGAACATCAAATTGGTGTTTCCAAATACAGATGGGTAAAAAACTTGGTTAAATTCATTACTAAGCGTTATATCCATACCAGAAAAAGTTTTATCAGACAAATTTTCTATTTTAAGTGTCAAAGTAATAGTATTTGGTTCACCAAAAGGGTCTTTCTCATACTGAACATTAGTAATTTCTACATTAAACCCATCATATTTCATCTCTTCTTGTAGAAGAGCCTCATCTTTATAAACAGGTAAAGTTACCGCTGTTTTAAGTTTAATCTTAATCTGATCCCCTGGGGTAATTAATGCATTTTTACCTTTTCTCCATAAAGACATTGCAAGTCCTACTGTGCCACCAATTGCAGCACCACCAGCAACAGTATATCCTTGTGACGCAATAGCTGCCTCAAGTCCAAAGAGGTTCAAAGCATACCAACCGCCAACTAATCCGCCGACTGTCGTATACCCAACATCTGTTGCAACGATTTTCCCAAACTCTTTTACAGGGTTTAGTTTTGTACTCATTCCGCCCTCAATAGGAATTTTTCTTCCGTCTGGTGTGATTAAATAATCAAAATTCAATGAAATAGAACCGTTTCTTCCTAATCGTTTTGCTTCTTTTGTCTGATAAATTACACCGTGTGCAACTGTTCCTTTGGGCAAAACAACCCCATTTTTACCTACGTCATTTGTGACTTTCGCAAAAAATTCATCACCCTCAATTGAGAAATTTGTGTCAATTACTTTATCTACAGTAAGTTCAATCACTTGTTTTTCATCAATTTTTTTATATTCGCCTGTGAATGTTTGAGTAGGAAGTGGTTGTTCAACTGTTTCCATAACGCTACCACGTAAAATATCTGCGTAGCATTCTAGGTTGTTGAACAAAAATAGAACCATTATTAATATTGATAAAAACTTTTTCATAACTCACCTTTGATATTATTATACACTCTTTTGTAACGAAAATATATAAATATTTTTAATATTTGACTTTACGATTGTTTTTGTCGTAATATAGTTTGTAGAGGACAATTAGGAGTAATTTTTATGGCTTCACAACAAAGTAATATCTATAATTTATTATCAGAACTTGAAGCAGTGCTAGATAGAGGTTTCCCTCTATTGTCAAACTACCTTGTTGTTGTTAAACGTGACGCTGTTGAATCATTGGTAGATAGTATTTATGCATCTTTGCCAACAGAAGTTCAAAATGCAAAATCATTACTTAAACATTGTGATGAAATGCAAATGGAGGCTCAACAACGTGCTCAAAAAATGATTTCTGATGCACAAACAGAAGCATCAAAGTTGCTTAGCGAGTCTGTTCTTTTACAAGAAGTTCAAAGAAAAGCAAAAGAATTCCAAGAACAAGTTATCGCTGAATGTGAAGAAATTAAAAGAAAAGCTATGGAAGAAGCTGATGCTATCCGTATGCAAGCAAGAGAAGAAGTTAACCGCACAAAAGAGGGTGCAAGCGTTTACGCTGAAAATGTGTTGGCTAACTTAGAACAAAATTTAAACCAATTACAACAAATTGTTAAAAGTGGACAAGTTCAATTAGAACGTCAACGTACAAATGCTGATTCAAACAATTTTGTTGATATGTAAGATTCTTATAAAAACAGATAAGTTGGATTATTAACTTCTGAGTACTCAGAAGTTTTTTATTGTTTTGAAATTCTTAAGATTATTTTTGATAAATCCGCTCTCATTTGCATATTGATATATCCACCTCAATTTAATAGGACAAACTAATATGAGAATTGTTGATGAGTGAAGATTTAAAAATTTTTGAAGAAAATAAAGTTAGGTCTTATTATGATGAAAATTCTGAACATTGGTATTTTTCAATAATAGATATAGTTAGTATTCTTACAGAAAGTAAAAAACCAAGAAGATATTGGAGCGATTTAAAGACAAAACTTGCTGATAATGAGGGATTTAGTCAGTTGTGCGAAAAAATCGTACAACTGAAATTAAAGTCAACAGATGAAAAAAATAAAATACTGATTGTGTAGAGGTAGAAACTTAATTGTAACGAAATGTAAAACATGTAAACCATGATGAAATCTGGGTTTCAGACAAAACTTTATAGAAGTAAGAGAGCAAATAGCAATCTAATAAGTAAGATTACCTAAGTTAAGTTTGGGTATAAATACAGGAGCATTTATCATGTCTAGTCCAGTTAACAACAACATCAATGATACCGCTTACAGTAATATTCAAAAAGCAACGGTGCATGCTTCAAAAGATGGTAATAGTGATGCAAAAGTTTCATTTCAAGAATCTGGTGGAAATTCTATTTTTAGCCAAACTGAAACTAATATGAATGCTGCGTTAGATAAAGCTGTTAATGATTCTACACGTCTTTCTCATGATTTAAAAAATAATGCAAATACAAAATCAATTGTTCAAAAATATCTTGGAAACACTTCTTTTTCTACATTGATGAATAAATTTTCAAGTTTTTCTGATATAACATACAAAGCTGTAGAAATCAATGATTCAGAAAATAAAGCAGATGTACAAGCTCAAATTGATAATTTAATTGATAAGCAAATCAATGGCCAAGTTGCAAAAGTCAATACTGAAGTAACAAGTGCATACACAAGAGCATTAGAAACTGCGTTAAAACAAGCTGAAAACGAACTTGTTGGCGATAAAGATTTAGAAAACAAAGACGGTTCAAATACTGTAAAAGATGATAATTATAAAAATTTGGAAAATATTTCTTACCATCGATCAACAGAAGAAGCAACTAAAAAAGAACATACTGATGTTTCAACCTTTAATAGTAGTGCAAAAGGTGCCGAAAATCAGTCTAAAGGATATCAAAGCACAGTAGCTTACTTGGAAGCAAATGGAGCTAAAGCCAAAACGAAATTGGTAAACGGTCAAGAACAAACTGTTTATAAAATTAAAGATGATCAAGGTACAAGATATGTAACTGTTGATGATGCAGGTCAGGTTCACGACTTAGATAAAAATAAAGGCTTCTTGCGTTCAAGCAAGTTCACAACAACTGACTCTATTCAAGTTGCAAAAGAAGACGCCGCAATCAATGGAGCTATAGCCCATGATGAGAATGGTAACGGTCTTGCAAATGCAAAAGTCAAGGTTCGTAATGTTGATGGACAAAAACAATCTGTATTGACATGGAAAGATGAAAACGGACAAAAACACTCACGAGTAATTGACCACGACAATCAATCAGGTCTATCATCATCTATGGAGGTTCATCAGGTTAATGCAGGCGGACGTGCAAAATATGCTAGTGATGTTTCAGGTCTAGGAGCATTGGCTAATAAAGATACAAATGATGATGTCAAATTCAATGATAGTCCGCACAGATTCCAAAATGGAACTTGGACAGATGAAACTGGCGAAACTCATGCAGATAACGTTACAACTCAACACGGTCGTATGAAACTTGATAAAGCTAATACCGGAAGTGCGGTTGATAATATTGTGACAAGTGCAGTTAAATCAGGTGCAAAAGCTACTCAACAAGGTGATATTACTGAAATAAAATTCCCTAACGGTCGCACATACACTATTGATAAATCTGATAACGTAAGTGCTAATAAGACAATGCGTTTGGTTCAAGCAGAAATCGGCAGAACTCAACAACTCAACGTAAAAACTAACGAAAATACAGTGACTGCTGATACCTCAAAAATTGTTGAAGACGGCAGAGCAGATACAAACTTAAGAGAAAATCATATTTTTGAAAAATGGTCAAATAGCTCTGGAAATGTAAAAGATGTCGGTGTAAATTCACCACAAAATCATACTCCATCAGCCGGTGGTAAAGGCAAAGTAAATTCTGTCCGATATGGTAGCAATATTTCAAGAGCACAATTCGCTCAAGAAGGCTGGAAAGCTAGTGCTGGCAGAACCGCTGAAAATGAAATCTTGGCGAAAATGGACTCTGCTGACGTAAAAGGCAATGAAAAATCTGTAAGAAACTTGAAAACGTCAGAAGAATTTGCAATAAGATTCTTAAAAGCAAAAGGTCTAGATGCTAAAAATTATGATACTAAGAAATTAGCAGCTGCTTTGGCTGATGCTAACCCAAGTTTCTTTGATAAAGACGGAAATATGTATAGAAATGCAGATTTCTCAAGATTGAACTTGCCTAAGAAACTTGAAAGATATGAAGCATAAAAAATTCCTGTAAGTATTTAATATTTAAACATTCTTTATGGTGTTTGTAAATAAGTTTATAATAACAAACAAGGCGATTTTGCGTATGCAAAATCGCCTTGTTTCACAAAAATCTTTTATCTAATTAGCTTTCATATTGTTCAGTTAATTCAAACGCTTTTTCTTCAACTTGTTTTGTTTTTTCATCAAGAATACCACGTTTAAGTTGTGTGAATGAAGCCTTTCTAGAATCGAATTTCTTCTTCAAAAATTCATAAGCAATCTTAGGGTCGCATTTTGGTCCACAAGTGAATAAATCCACTGCTGCATAGCCAAGCTCTGGCCAAGTGTGAATAGCTAAGTGACTTTCAGAAATGATTACAACACCGCTAACTCCGTACGGTGAAAACATATGAAAACATTTTTGTACAATCGTTGCACCACATTCAATTGCGGCATCAACCATTAAATTTTCAATTCTATCTCTGTTATTTAAAATGTTTGGGTCACATTCGAAAAATTCTGCTAAAACATGTCTGCCCAAATAAGTTTCACTTAAACTATCTTGTATTTCCAATCTTCTACTCCATTTCGCTTACATACATATTATATCTTACAATAAACAAGAGGGAAAATGCATAGACTTTAAGCAAATGTTAAGGATAATATGCGTATGAGAACTAATGTTATCAATTAAAGTTAATCGTTTTCAATAAAAAGGGCGGGGTTGCTATGCAACCCCGCCCTTTTTTATATTTTTCTATTCAGCAACAACAGGTTGTTCGTTTGCTTTTGATTTTTTTTCGAAAACAATTTTATCATTTTCAAGTTTCAAAACAATAACGTCTCCTGGTTCATAAGCGTTTGTCAAGATTTCTTCTGCAAGTTGGTCTTCAATCTTGCGTTGAATCAATCTTCTTAATGGTCTTGCACCATACGCTTCTGAATATCCGTCTTTTGCCAAGAAGTCTTTTACTTCATCAGTAACTTCGATAGACAAATCTCTTTCAGATAATCTCTTGAACAAATCTTTCATCATCAAATCAACGATTTGTCTGATTTCTTCTTTTTGCAAGTGATTGAATACGATAATATCATCAATACGGTTCAAGAACTCAGGACGGAATGCTTTCTTAAGTTCCTCGTTAACCGTTTCTTTAAGTTTTTCGTATTTATCCTTGTGTACATCTTCTGATGTTGAGAATCCAAGTTTGCCTTGAGTTGTAATCATACTAGCACCAACGTTTGATGTCATAATGATTACAGTGTTCTTGAAGTTTACTAGACGACCCTTAGCATCTGTTAATCTACCGTCATCGAGTATTTGCAACATGATATTGAAGATATCAGGGTGAGCTTTTTCGATTTCATCAAATAGAATTACTGAATAAGGTTTCTTTCTGATGATTTCTGACAAGTGACCACCGTCATCATATCCAACATATCCTGGAGGTGAACCAATCAACTTAGCAGTTGAGTGTTTTTCCATAAATTCTGACATGTCGACACGAACCATGTTGTCTTCTGAACCAAACATAGCTTCTGCAAGTGCTTTTGCAAGCTCAGTTTTACCAACCCCAGTAGGACCAGAGAAGATAAAGCTACCTATTGGTCTATTTGGAGCTTTTAAACCTACTCTTGCACGTCTGATTGCTTTAGAGATAGCTGTTACAGCATCAGATTGACCAATTACACGAGCGTGAAGCGTATCTTCAAGTTTCAACAATCTTTCACTTTCGCCCTCTGTTAGCTTAGTAACAGGAACACCAGTCATTGTTGCGATAACTTCTGCAACATCTTCTTCTGTTACAACAGGTCTGTTTGCTTCGTTATCTTTCTTCCACTGTTCAGTTACTTCTCTAATTTTATCTTTCATGTTAGCTTCATCGTCACGAAGTGATGATGCTTTTTCAAAATCTTGGTTTCTAATTGCATCTTCTTTTTCTTTTACGATTTCTCTAAGTTGTTTATCAAGCTCTCTGCCTTCTGGACATAATGAACTTACTTTTAATCTAACTTTTGAACTAGCTTCATCAATTACGTCGATTGCTTTATCTGGCAAGAATCTGTCAGTTATGTATTTTGATGAAAGTTTTGTAGCAGCAACAACTGCTTCATCAGAGATAACAAGCTCGTGGTGTTCTTCATATTTGAACTTCAAGCCTCTGATAATTTCAATTGTTTCATCAATTGATGGTTCATCAATAATAACTGGTTGAAAACGTCTTTCTAAAGCAGAATCCTTTTCGATGTATTTTCTGTATTCATCAAGAGTCGTAGCACCAATAACTTGGATTTCACCTCTTGAAAGTGCTGGCTTAAGAATGTTAGCAGCGTCAATAGCACCTTCTGCTGCACCTGCACCAATAAGTGTGTGCATTTCATCGATTACAAGGATAACGTTACCTGATTGTCTGATTTCGTCCATAATCTTTTTAAGACGTTCTTCAAATTCACCACGGTATTTTGTGCCTGCAATCAAAAGTCCCATATCAAGCTGGATAACTTTTTTGCCATCAAGAATATCAGGAACTTCACCATTAACAATTCTTGTAGCTAAGCCCTCTGCAACAGCAGTTTTACCAACCCCTGGTTCACCAAGTAGAACAGGGTTGTTTTTGGTTCTTCTTGCAAGGATTTGGATAACTCTTTCAATCTCTTTTTCACGACCTACTACTGGATCCAACCTCATTTCAGATGCTGCCATTGTCAAATCTGTACCATACTCATCAAGACTAGGTGTCTTAACCTTGTTTGTACTTGATGATGAACTTCCGCCGCCTGATGTAACTGCTTGTGATTTTGATTCTCCAAGCATTTTAACAACGTTAGTTCTAATCTTGTTTAAATCAACACCAAGGTTTTCTAATACACGAGCAGCAACACCTTCACCTTCACGGATTAAACCTAGTAACAAGTGTTCTGTACCAATGTAGTTGTGTCCTAGCTGTCTTGCTTCGTCCCAAGATAATTCTAATACTCTTTTTGCTCTAGGAGTAAATGGGATTTCAACAGCAACAAAGCCTGAACCTCTGCCGATGATTTTTTCAACTTCAACACGAGCATCTTTAAGATTTACACCCATTGATTTAAGTGTTTTGGCTGCAACACCTGTGCCTTCGCCTATCAAACCTAAAAGAACTTGCTCTGTGCCGACGAAATTATGACCAAGTCGTCTTGCTTCTTCTTGAGCTAGCATG
Organism: Candidatus Gastranaerophilales bacterium HUM_9; assembly: GCA_002103075.1. Taxonomy (GTDB): domain Bacteria; phylum Cyanobacteriota; class Vampirovibrionia; order Gastranaerophilales; family Gastranaerophilaceae; genus UBA2883. The sequence goes on from DABG01000018.1 coordinate 373,528, forward strand.
ATGACTTTTATCGCCTTTTCTGTAAAACGTTCGAACATGAGTCTCTCCTTATTATATGCGCATACTTGTATAATACATAAAATTAGTAAAAGTATCAAGTATTTATTTCCCCCAATTGTCCAATTTTCAAAATTTTCTAATGATTTTATTTTGTATTTAGAATTGAGGAAATTTTTGTGTATATAAAACTAATTTATTTGATAAATATGATGGTATTTCTTGGGATAATGACTTATCTTTCATATATATATTTGATTTATTATTCAATAAGACATTATGAAAAATCTATATTACATACGACTTTTACTGTTTTTAGCATAATCGGAACAATCGCTTTTACAATTCTGTTTGCAATAGCGTTTCTGATACCAGTGTAGCAAATTATTGTATGCAGGGATTCCAAAACGGTCTTGAATTCATTTCAGGATCCACCTGAACATGCAGAACTGTTGATTTATGGATTGCCACAAATTTGCGTTGCAAATTTTCGCAATGACGATAATATCTACTCAACTTCAAAGTTATTTGTAATCGTATGAATATACTCAAGAATATGCGAAAAATATGGAAGTTTACAATTTCCATCAAGCACCATATCAACAATTGAGCGAGCAGGCATAACATATTTTCTTCCTGCATCTAAAATATAATCCCAGTGTTTTAGTGCATTTTCATAATCTTGGTTTCTTTCTTGGCATGCACGTTTCATAAAACGCTCTTTTCTGATATCATTATCAGCTTCAATATAAATTTTCACATCAAATATATCTCTAATGCCCTCGTACATTGTTGCCATACCCTCTACAACAATAATCTTGTTAGCAATAATTTCTTTTGAATGTGGGATAGAAATACCTGTCCCGTTTGGTAAATACTCAGGAATCTTAACGTCCTCACCTCTTGAAAGGGCTTCTAAATCTGCTCTTAAAACATCTAACTGAAAACTTGTAGGAGAGTCGATATCATAGCCGTTATCTCTCAATGCGTCAAATGTTCCATATTTCTTGATTAAGTCGGATATATCTTTAAAATAGCTGTCGGTTGTTACAATTGATACTGGAAGTGAAAGGTTGCTGATAATACTTGCGATTTCTCTACACATAGTTGATTTTCCTGAGGCAGACTCTCCCGTGATACCTATTAAAATACGTTTTGACGGGTTGTTAATCAAGCGTCTGGTAAATCGTGATATAAAATCACTTTTTAAATCAATAAATACAGGCACTTCAGCTTTTTTGTCAAACGCTAATATCTGCTTGAACTTTGTCTGTAAATAAAATGCGAGAAGCTCTCTTCCTGTCTTTTGTGAAAAATCAGGTTTGAATATTTTATCAGTAGAGTTTACTTCTTTAGATATTAAACGGGAAATCCCGTCGTTGTTGTTATCTTGTTTCATTATTGTTCCAGTTCATGAATATATGAATAATATAATACATAAGACATGAAAAAAATTCCAGTATTTTTTTTAGTTTTTTTCATGAAAATCATCTTAATGTGTTATATTTTATTAAACAATTAAGTGTTAAACGTAAATATTAGATAATATTCAACTTGTTTTTAAAATCAAACAGGTTAAAACATTTTTTTAGCTGACTTATAGTATTCAAGTTTGCTTAAGTTACAAACTTCATTACCCTCATCATCTTGTTCAATTGTATGGTCTAATATATCGCAAATTTTATCTGTGTCAGGTTTTCTATCATTATTTTTCATTTTAAAACCAGCTTCAAACAAATTATAATCTACATATTCTGAATCATCATTCCTTTTTAATTTAGCAAGATTAGTAAATTTTGTTACATCTTCAAGAGGGTATTCTTCCAATTTTTCTCTTACATGATTATATAAATTGCCAGAGAATTTGTCGCCTGATTTCGTCTTAATCATAGCTAAATCAACTGCATCTTGGTTTTCTTTAACCATTGTTGAAACCAATGAGATAGTTGGTTTATATTGAACATGAATATTATAATCATTGAAGTAATCGTTTAACAATCTTTCTTCTGTTGTTTTATTTCCTGTGTCCAATTCTTCATTTAAAAAATCAGAATTTGTTGAGTCGTAACCATCATAGGTTGAATAACCTTTTGCAATTCTATCATTTGAGTCGTTGTATAATTCTTTTTCTCTAAAACTATCTCCTCTATGATGAGATGTAAAGCTGTTAATATTGTTATAATTGTTGGTTGTAATATTCATTTGATACCTTTCTAATTTTAGTCGTCGTCATGTATATAAGACCGCTAAAAAATAAATTTGCTGGTTAAATAAAATATTGTTACGTTATTGTAAAAAATCTTAAATTTAATAATTAGCAAAAAATATTTTTATGAGTTTTAAATTAACTAAAAGGGGATTTAAAAAGATGATGAGAATTGACAGAAAAGCAACAAATATACCGTTAGCATTAGCAAAAGGTACAATGGCAGAAAGATTTGAAAAGGCAACTAATTCAAATATTAATTTTATAAAGAAATTAGGTTACGATTTTGAATACGAAGGTGGAAAAATAACTTTAGGAACAATTAAAAGAACCTTAAAAAGCAGTAAAGAAATGAAAAATATTGTAACAAAAGTTGTGCCAGTTGAAAGAGATTCTGAAGCATTTTTAGGACATTCTCATACTGCAAATGGAACAAATAGAGGATATATAATGGGGTTACCTCTGCAACTTTCCAAAAACACTATTAATCAAGAAAAAACACCACTCATTGCAAAACAAGCACAAAAACTTTTTATTGATGCATACAATCCAAAATTTATACAACGACAAGCAAACATGTTTAATAAAAAACAAGATTTTGCAGGCACAAAGGAATTTTTCGATGGGAATTTGTCTGGAAAAACAACCTTAAACCCTGAAAATTTAGACAAATTTTTAGGAAAAAAGTCTGCTGATGAAAGAATAAATATTCTTCAAATGCTTAGATATTCAACTATTTCAGAAAAAGAATTAAAAAAAGCCGAACCTGAAATTGATAGACAAATAGCTAAAAGAAACAACCTTAGAATTCAAAAAAATTATGATTTAAGTGCTTATAGTTTTGATGAAAAATTAGAAGTTTTGAATAAGAGATTAGCAAGCGAATTGCAAGCAGAACGACTTAAACACGCTCAATCATTGAATAAATAGATTTTTGAATTATTATGTTTTGTATTATATTCATCTAAGCGGTATAGGAACAAGTCGGCTAAAAAACTTGTATTCGTTATATGTTTTTGGCAGTCTATTCCAATATCTATATATAGTAAGTCCTTGTTCGGTTAATTTTTCAACAAGTTTGTCTGCTAATTCTTCGGTTTTTGCAAGATATGGATAACAAAAAGGTATCTCAGCTTCTTCAAGTTCTATCTTTAATAAATTATCAATTAGTTTTTTATGATAATCAAAAAATTTTTCACGTCTTTTATAATCTTTTTTTACACGATTTTGACCTTTGCCTATCCAAAGTGTTGCTCCTTTTTCTACAGGCAAAAATTTTCGTTTAGAATTAAAACTAGCAAATCCCATTGGTTCAGCATAATATGCGTGTGCATTATCAACAATCAATTTAGAATAAATTTGCGTTAATTTTTTGACGTTTTTCTCACATATCCCAAAGTAATTTGGGTACAAAATATAAGCATTTTTAGGAAACTTAATTACAGGCATGAAGTTATCATCAACATGATAAAAAATAGGTTTTGCACCAACTTCAACGACAGCGTGCCTTATAACATCACACAAATAATATGGAATATAAATTTCTTGTATTTCATATTCCTTTATTAAAAATTTAAGAGCCTCACGAGCATAATTGAATTCCATACAAATTATTATAACTCTAATTTTGGTAGAATTTAGCAAAAAATATTTTTATGTGTTTTCTAAAAAGTATGAAAATATTTTCGCAAATACAGGTTTATCAACCTGTATTAAACCAACGACAAAACAATAGAAATTTGACCACAATAAATTATCAATTTGGTCTGTTAAATTGTGATACAGTGTCGTTTGGTGCAATGAAGAAAAGCGAGTTCACTGGGATAGATAGAGTTTGTATAGATAGGTTTAAAGCTCCTATAGAAAAATTTAAAGAAAATGAAGATTTGCAAAAATGGGCAAAAAAACAGCTTGAACCTATTATGACTAATGTTTATGAGGGTAGATTTCCTTCTGTTGCTTATGAAAGGCATTTAATATTAGATGATTGGAAAGGACACTTAAAAAATCCTAAAAATGATTATAAAAATACAGAAAAATTGCTCATAATGTCTGCAATTACACAAAACCTCGAAAAATATAATGAAACTTTACCACCAATTTTGAATAAATCTGTTTTATCAACTGTAATGGATAAAGTTAAGAATGGCGAAAATATAAATATTTTAAAAACATATAAAAAAGAGCTTAGAGAGTCTTATTTGAAAAATAAATTTAGCGAGAAAAAAGGCGAATGGGTTGTTATACCATCATATAAAAATGATCCTGAGAATTTTAAAAAAAATGTAGAAGCATTAAGGGTATTTTCGAATTACACGTGGTGTACACACAATGATAAGGCTAAACCATATTTGGAACAAGGTGATTTTCACGTTTATCTTGAAAATGGTCAACCAAAAATTGGGATAAGATTTAAAGGAGATGAAATACAAGAAATTCAAGGCGAAAAAAATGATGGAAAAATACCGTATGTTTATTCTGATATAGTTTTAGAGCGTGTTGGTAATAAAAAATGTTCTTGGCAAGCTAAAACAGAATTAAACGACTTGAAAATAAGAAATGCAAATATAAAAACTATCAAAAATGACTTAAAAGATGCGATTAAAAATAATGATGCAGAAGAAATTTTTAGATACTTAGGTTATATAAACGATGGCAAAAAGGTTAAAAAGGAATCTAATAATATTTTTTCTCGTATAGCTAATTTCTTTGGTGCAAATTCGCAAAAATCAAAGGTTAAAACACCAATAGAACAAAAAGAGTTGAAGATTGAAGCATATCATCAGCCAGGGGTGTTTAGAAAATATGCAGGTAATTCTTTAGACGGAGCTATATCTTTTAAGGATTTGGGTATAGATGAAGATATGTTGTTGAAAAATGTTAAATATATAAAAGGCAATGCGAACTTTTCTGATAGTAGTGCAACATCTTTGGGTAACGTCGAAGTTATTGGAGGAGATGCAATTTTTAGGGAGTCTAGAGTAAAAGATATTGGAAAACTAAAACGTATTGGAGGATTAGCAAATTTTTCTGATTCACAGATTACTTCACTAAATGATTTAAAAAAAATACAGGGGAATGCTATATTTAAATATTCTAAAATAGACTCTTTAGGCAACTTGAAACATATTGGTGGAGTGTTGGATTTACAAGATTCTGAAGTAAAAGATTTAGGTGAATTAGAAACAATTGGCTGGTCAGCGTTTTTTAATAATTCAAAAGTAACTTCACTAAAACATCTTAAACGAATTGGGTATAAAGCATCATTTATGAATAGTAATGTGACTGATTTGGGTGAACTTGAATATATTGGTGGTGATGCTATATTCATAAATTCAAAAATTAAAGACACTTCATCTATTAAACAGATTCGTGGAGAGGCGTTCTATGATAAGAAAAACAAACCTACAAAATTAAATAAATCAAAGATGAAATCAGAGAGTGCTTTGTTAGATATTATTGATGTGTAATATTTATATGAAAAAAGAGCCACTTTTAACTTGGTTGATATGGCTCTTTAAATTAGATTATTTCTGTACAGGTATTTGTGGGTGAAGTTTGTATCGCCAATATAGGCACATGTCCACACCTAAAAAGAACATGTTCAATAAGTATAACCATATTACCCAGTCTGAATAGAAAAATAGTTTGTGGATTATTCCAAAAACATATCCTAGCATAATCAAACAAGAGAATGAAAAACTCTTGCCGTGTACACATTTTGCTCTGTATGTTTTGTATGCCGCTATAGGCCAACTTATCCCAAAGCAAACCATCATTCCAGCTTCAAATACGCTCATAATAAATCTCCTTTTCTTAATTTAATTATAGAACTTTAAATTTTGTAAGAGATTAATATTATGTAAAATTTTCAAGCGATAATTTATACTGAAAATTATGCCATTCTATCGAATTTAATGCCTGATTGTTTAAGATTGGTTTCTAAGGCATCGGTTGTACAAGAATTGACGTTTATCAAAACTCCTTTATCTGTGAATTTGGGTTGGTTGTTTTCGTTTGGGTTGCCGTCTAGATTTATTCCGTATCTACCTGCCATATAGCCTACGTTTACTAAATCCTGAGTGTTAGGTTTTTGTCCATCTGCTTTTGGACTGTTTACATATACTGAATAGCTTACTCTTTGAACTGGCATGTGTTTCCCCTTATCTTAATATTATCTCTGATTTTATAATAACTAAAACCAAATGTTTTGAAAACTAATCTTGAAGAAACATTTCAGGATAGTCTGATTTTGTTATTTCTTTATCCATAACAAACAATCTATCTTGTGGAGCGATTTTGATTTGTTCAAAAGATTCTTTTAATTCTTCTGGTGTAGTAATTTCTTTTAAAGAGTTTAATAACATTGGATGTTCTTGCTTAGAAGTCACTATAAACCAAGTATCAGTTGCTTTTTCATAACCGATATCAGATTCTCCGAACTTATGTTTATGAGTTTTGAAAGTTGATGGGGTGACGAATTTTTTAATTTTATCAGTAATCGTTTCAAAAAGAGGGATAGAATCAGGTCTAAAATCAAGTCGTTTTGAACCAATCAGCAAGGCAGATTTGGGATTTTGTACCAAGTTTTTTATGGTGTCAGCAAATTTATCTTTAACTGCTTTAATATTTTCCTCAGCATCAAAAATATGAAACCCAACTGCACCTTCATTATCTACAACACCACCAGCAGAGCATGTTCTTATATATGGAGTCCAAATATCATCACCTTTTACAAATGAGTCAGTGATAGGTTCTTTAGGTTTTCCACAATAAAAATATGAATGAAAAGCGTGTTTTTCAAACTCTTTTGAGTTCACAAATTTTATATTTGCTTGAAAATTGGGTCTGTTGGCTTGTGGTTGAATATTCATATTTTTATATACGTCTGTAAAAAATAAAATTGCTAGTTTATTGGTTTTTATACTTTTAGACTTTGTATTATTAGTATGTGGGAAATATATATAAAAAGATTTAACCACTGTATAACTTTATAACATAATCACAAAAAATTATATTAATTTAAAATTTGTTCTGATGTTTAAGTATTTTTATATTAAAATATAGTTGTTACTAGAAAATAAAAAGAGGGTATTATGGTTACAAAAATGTCAGTTGTAAAAACAAATTTTTACGGAATCGATTTTGGTAAATATTCATCAAAAGTTTCTGAATTCGTTAAAGAATTAAGCTCAAGAGCTAATAAGCAAGGTCATTTCTTGAATTGGGTTAATCTTCCTCAAGAACAATTAAAAAGATTAGATGACCTTTATTTGATGGCTGAAAACTTCAAAAAACAAACTAACGCTACTAAACTTAGCGTAATGGGTATCGGTGGTTCAAAACACACTGTTGAACACATGTTATCTATCAACGGTCTAAATATTAATCACGATAAAGTTGAATTCTATTCAGATGTTGATTCAATCAGTTTAGAAAGATTTTTGACAAGATTAAACCACGATGTTACTACATCAAACTTTATGATTGCGTCAAAATCAGGTTCTACTTTTGAAACAAAAGATGGTTTCTTGAGAGTTCAACAAATGTTAATTGATGCTTATATCTCAAAAGGTCAATCAGAAGAAGAAGCTAAAAAATCAGCTGCAAAACACTTTATCGCTGTAACTGACAAAAATAGTGAAAAGAGCGAACTAAGACGTACTTCAATCGAACAAAATTGGATTGGCGACTTATTCATTCACGATGATGTTGGTGGAAGATTCTCTGCATTTGACGATCACGCATTGTTCACATTGATTTATGCAGGCATGAAGAAAGAAGATATGGTTGCTTTACTAAACGCAGCTCAAGAAGTTTCTTCATTAGCATTATCAACAGACCTAGAAGAAAATGATGCTCTAAAACAAGCTATCTTCTGGGCAGATGCTAGATTAAACGGTATTGAACCATCAGTTCATCAATATATGAGTTCAATCTTTGAAAACACAGTTTACTGGCATGCTCAAATGCAAAATGAATCTGTAAAAGATACATTGAAACAAGTTGCAAAAGTTCCTGATGCTATGCACCACAGTGCAGAAGCACACTTTAATCCAGCAAACAAATTTGCGTTTGCTCTTACTGTTCCTTCTGATAACGGTGTATGTTCAGAAAACGCAAAAGCATATATCGGTGCTTTGACAAAATCATACGAATCAACTGGTGCGTTGTTTGTAGAAGAAGTTGAAACTTCAAAACTAGGTCTTACACCTGCAGCTGCTGGTGCTATGACTCAATTAAGAGCTTATGCAACAGTTTATCAAGAAATCGTTCAAGCAGTTATGACAAACTCAGAATTACCTGAAGTTCTTGCTAGTGTTCTTCAACCACACGTTGAATACTATAAAAAGAACCTTAAAGGTGGTGTTGTTGTTCCTGGTAGAATTTCTAAGTAAGAACTCGGATAGATTTTAAAGGGGTGGACAGAATGTCCACCCCTTTTTTGTTTGAGGTTTGGGCTAATATATATGATAAAAGGATATATCATATCATGGAAATAACGCAATAACAAGAAAATTTAATAAATTTATTAGGTTTTTAAAAACTGTTTTTTGCTAACATGTTACTACATTGTAACAATTCTTTTTTGATGTAAAATGGTTATAATAAGTATAAATTTATTGTTATGAGGTTTTTTAATGAAATTATTCAATTCATATTCAAACAAATTGGAAGAATTTAAGCCAATAGAAGAAAATAAGGTAAAAATGTATGTATGCGGACCTACAGTGTATGACAATGCACATTTGGGACACGCTAGATGTTACATAACTTGGGACGTTTTATATAGATATTTAAAATTTAAAGGTTATGATGTTACATATTGTCGTAACGTTACTGATGTTGATGATAAAATTCTTAAAAAATCAGAAGCTGAACATAAGACTCCAGAAGAAGTTTCAACATACTGGTATAACAAGTTTACAGAAAGTATGAATGCCTTGAACAATCTTAAGCCAGACAAAGAGCCATTTGCGACAAAAACGCTTGGTGAGATGATTGGAATGGTTAAGGAGCTTATCAATAAAGGTTATGCTTATGAAACAAATGGTGATGTATATTTCAGAGTTTCAAAATTTGCAGATTATGGAAAATTGTCAAAACAACCTATTGATTCGCTTATGAGTGGTGCAAGAATTGAGGTTGGGGTTCAAAAAGAAAACCCTCTTGATTTTGCATTATGGAAAAAAGATGAGAAGTTTGGTTACAAATCACCTTGGGGAGTAGGTCGCCCAGGGTGGCACATTGAATGTTCTGCAATGAGCAAGAAATATTTAGGTAAAACTATTGATATCCACGCAGGTGGTGCTGATTTAATCTTCCCTCACCACGAAAACGAAATTGCTCAATCAGAATGTGCAAATGGTTGTAAGTTTGTAAATTACTGGCTACATAACGGTTTTGTAACTATTAACAAAGAAAAAATGTCAAAATCTTTGGGTAATTTTTTAACAATAGACGATTTATTAAAAGTTTATGATGCAAACACAATAAGGTTTTTCATTCTTACTAATCATTATAGAATGCCTGTTGAATTTTCTGATGAATCGCTTCAATCAGCATCTGCAGGTGTTAAACGTATGCTTAATGCTAAGCAAACAAAGATTGATGAAAACCTTGATATAACTAAAACAGAAGAATATAAACAATTCACAGAAGCTATGGATGATGATTTGAATACATCTAAAGCGCTTGCTGTCTTATTTGACCTTACAAATAAAGCAAATAAAGACGTTGAAGGAGCATTTACGGTTCTGTATAAATTAGCTACAACACTAGGTTTTACTTTTGAGAAAGCAAAACTTTCAGATGAAGAAATTGCAAATATTTTATCAAAAGTAAACGAAAAATTAGGTAAATCTTATTCTTCAATGGACGAGCTTATTGAGGATAGAAAGCAAGCTCGTGCTGAAAAGAACTGGGATTTGGCAGATAAAATAAGAGTTGTCCTAGATGAAGTTGGAATTGTTTTAAAAGACTCAAAAGAAGGTACGGTTTGGGAAACAAAATAATAACATTAATTTTCGCATTATTCTTAACTGCGATAATGAATTTTAGCCTGCCAACATTTGCTTATCCATCTAATGCGATGGTAAGTGTTGGAATTATGGATAGTAAATATACAACTGTTGAAAAGACATCGGTCACAATTTACGGTACTGATGATGTCACAATAAAGACAAAAGACAGTGAAAAAGAGCTTCTTGTTGGAAATTATGCTCAAGTAACGAGAGGTATTAATGGTTATACAATAACCGTTTTTGATGACGATGATAAAAAGGTAGAGTCCTACCTAATAAGTGATGATTTTTCATTCATTTGTAGGAGTGGGGTGCTTGGCATAAAAGACCTTGTAAGAGGTGGAAAACCCGCACTATACCGAGGTGAATTTAAAATTGTAGGACTTTCAAATAAACCTGATAAGTTTTTATTAATCAACCGTTTAGATGTTGAATATTATTTAAAAGGTGTTGTTCCATCTGAAATGCCGGTTGCGTTCGGATTAGAGGCATTGAAGGCTCAATCTGTTGCGGCAAGGAATTATTCTTTGTCATCAAGAACGAAGATGTCTAGATATTATGATGTTGTAGATAGTGTTGCAAGTCAGGTTTATCACGGTTACAATAGAGAGTCTTCAATTGCGAATAAAGCGATTGAGCAGACTCACGGAATTGTGGCTTTGTATAATGATGATATGATTATTGCAGTATTTAGTTCTACGGCAGGTGGGTATACAGAATGTTATTCAAACACGTTTTCTGATCCAATTACAAAACAGTTCCCAGCACCACCAAAGGCTTATCTTGTGCCAAAACCTGATTTAATGAAGTTTAAACCATTGAATACAGAAGATGCTGCGTATGAGTTTTATTCTACAAGACCGATTTCTTATGATATGTTTTCTCCGTTATATCGTTGGACAAGAACTTGGAACAAAGAAGAACTTGAAAAGGTACTTAAATCAACACTTATTGTTCAATCAAAGACAGGGTTTGTTCAACCTGCTTTGACAAATTCTAATGATTTTGGAGAACTTAAAGAAATAAAGGTTACAAAACGTGGTGAATCAGGCAAAATAATTTCTATGGAGATTGTGACAGATAAAAATACATTCACAATCGAAAAAGAGCTTATAATAAGACGTGCGTTTACAAAAGATGGCAAGGCTTTGCCAAGTGCAAATGTTGTCTTTAAGTATGATGTTGACGATAAGGGAAATTGGTCTGATATAGTTGCTTATGGTGGCGGATTTGGTCACGGTTGTGGAATGAGCCAGTTTGGTGCTATGTATATGGCACAAAGATGTCACATGAGTTTTGAAACTATCTTGAAACATTATTATCAAGGAATTTGTTTAGGCACAAATCCTGTTGAGTTAAAAGATAAGTATATCTCTCAATCTTTCTATGCACCTAAGAAACACGCTATTCTTGTAATTCCAAATAAAAATGATACTGAGGTTTTGCAGTTAAATATAAATAATCATATTGTTAACCTTAACCTTGGGAACGCAAGTAAAAAACAAAGATGTGAAATTGATATAAGTAAGTATATAAGAGAGGGCGAATTGAATGTTATTACATTCACTCCGGCATGTCAAAACCGTTTGGATATAAGACAAATGAGCAAGGTTAAGCCTTTAAAATTATATATAAAATTAATGTAGGTGAAGTATGATAAGTGAAAAAACTATAGAACATATAAAACAAGCTGAGAAGATTTTGCAACCACAGTTTGAAGAATTAGAAGAAATTCGTGACTATAATCAAGAAAAAGTATTGCAAGCATTTATTGATAACAAGGTTGCGCCTGAGCATTTTTACACTGTTTCAGGATATGGTCATGATGATTTGGGTAAAGAAGTTTTGGATAATGTTTTTGCACAAGTTTTTAAAGCAGAAGCAGCATTAGCAAGAAATCATTTTGTATCAGGTACTCATACATTATCTTGTGCGTTGTTTGGCAATTTAAGATATGGGGAAAAACTTGTATCTGTGACGGGTACACCGTATGATACAATGCAAGAAGTTATTGGAACTGTTGGTGGTGGTAAACGTGAATCTTTAATTGGTCACGGTGTTTTGTATGATGAAGTGGCTTTAAAAGCAGATGGAACTGTTGATTTTGAAGCTATTGAAAAAGCTATTGATAAAAATGTTAAAATGGTTGAAATCCAACGTTCAAGAGGATATTCTCTAAGACCATCTGTTGATATAGAAACAATTGGTAAAATTTGTAAGATTGTAAAATCAAAAAACCCTGACTGTATTTGTTTTGTAGACAATTGTTACGGTGAATTCGTAGAAAAGCAAGAACCGTTAGAGGTTGGAGCAGACTTGATTGCAGGCTCATTGATTAAAAACGCAGGTGGTGGAATTGTTGAAACTGGAGGATATATTGCAGGTAAGGAAGAATATGTAGAGCAAGCTGCAATGGCTTTGACTGCCCCAGGGATTGGTCGTGAGGGTGGTGCTATGCTTAATCAATTGCGATTGATTTTTCAAGGTTTGTTTATGGCACCATCAGTTGTTTGTGATGCAGTTAAGGGTGCTGTTTTGGCTGCTAAGATATTTGAAGATATAGGATATATTTCAACCCCAAAATATAATGAAAAAAGGACAGATTTGATTCAGACTATTGCGTTTAATAAACCTGAACCATTAGAAGAATTTTGTAGAACTATTCAAGCATTATCTCCAATAAACTCTTATGTTACTCCAGTGCCTGATGAGGTTCCTGGGTATGAAGATAAACTTATTATGGCAGGTGGAACTTTTATTGAAGGTTCAACGATTGAACTTTCAGCGGACGGACCAATGCGACCACCTTATGCAGTTTATATGCAAGGCGGATTGAATTATTCACACGTTAAGATTGTGCTTAGACATATTTTTGAAAAAGTGAATAAGTAGTTGTTGTTGGGGTTTGCTTAAAAACAAAAGTATATTCAGATGTTCAGGGGAGATTCTTCGGTCGTTTCACTTCCTCTGAATGACTGTTGGGGTATGTCATTCAGAGCGTGCTGTAAATATTCTGTATCAAAAGCGTGGAATCCCTGTAAACACAACAAGTTTTTGTGAAATCATTACTTAATCAAAACATAGGTGCCGGTTTTTGTTTCAGCAGCAAGTTTCTTGATAACTTCGTTGTCCATTCTTATACAACCGTGTGATGCGTATGTTCCTATACTAGATGCATCATTATTACCGTGGATAAACTCACCGTTTGAACCTCTGTTTGCACCTGTTTGTGGGTCAACAATTGTTAAATACAAAATCTTTGGTCCAAATGCTTTTGGGCTTCTTGCACGTTTTGAACCTTTAGCTGACGAATATGGATATGTTTCTATATGGTCAACTTTTCTGATACCTGTATGTGTGATACTTTTGCCATTTTTACCGAGAATACCTGACGCTACGTGATAGCCATCTTGTACGACCCCGTCAGAATTGTATCTATATAATTTGTTTTCTGATAAATCGACAACAATACCCGCTTTAACATTTTTACCAGCAACTTTAATCGTTGGGTCAGGCGCTTTTGCAAGTTCGTCAAATAGTAATTGTGTTGGATTTATCTCTTGCTCAAAATCATCATTAGAAATGTCTTCTACAGTTTCTATATTAACTTCTGGTACAAATATTGCTTTCTTCTGCGGAGTTTCTGCCTGTGCTGCATTCAAGTACATAAGCATTGCCATAGTTGATAAAATAGCTTTGTTTGGAAGTCTATTATTATTTGAAGTTCTGGTTTCTTGTGGTTCGGGGTTCGATACTGGCTTTTTTGCGCCAAAATTAACCGAATTGTTGGTTGCGTTGGTTATTGATAACATATTATCTCCTGATATAATTATTTGTGATGTTTATATAAAACATTAAAAAATGTTTTTTTGCTAGTGTTTTTCAATTCGTTAAGATATAATAATTGTGTGTAAAAAAGAAGGGGGAATATATGTCTACAGTTACGTTTTTATTAGTTATTGCAATCTTATTCTTAGTAAAAGGGATTGTTATTGTTAAACAAGCAGAAGTTATTATTATCGAAAGACTTGGTAAATTCCACAAAGTTCTTGAATCAGGGTTTAATATTATAATCCCGTTTCTTGATAATCCAAGAAATATTACTTGGAAAACTACTCAGCAAGGTATGGACGGAAAAACATATTATGTTGCAAAAGATATCTCAAGAATTGATTTGAGAGAAAAAGTTTATGATTTTCCAAGACAAAATGTAATTACAAAAGACAATGTAACAATTAGTATTAATGCGCTATTGTATTTCCAAATTGTTGATCCAAAATCAGCAGTATATGAAATCCAAAATCTTCCAGAAGCGATAGAAAAATTGACTCAAACAACTTTGAGAAACTTAGTTGGTCAAATCGATTTAGATGAAACACTTGTTTCAAGAGATAAAATCAATCAAGAATTAAGAACAATCCTTGACGATGCGACTGACAAATGGGGTGTAAAAGTAACAAGAGTTGAACTTCAAGATATTATTCCACCTGTTGAAATTCAAACTGCTATGGAAAAACAAATGAAAGCAGAACGTGATAGACGTGCTGCAATCCTTGAAGCAGAGGGTTTGAAAAAATCTGCAATTCTAAAAGCAGAGGGTGAAAAAGAATCAGCAATCAATATTGCAGAGGGTGAAAAACAATCAGCTATATTAAAGGCTGAGGGTATTGCTCAAGCAAGAATAGTTGAAGCAGACGGTGAACAACAAGCAATTGCAAAGATTATTGAAGCATTAAATGATAAAGGACAACCTGATAAATATTTGATTGCTATGAAATATTTAGAAACATTGAAAACTATGACAGAGGGTAAAGATAACAAAGTTGTTTATATGCCTTATGAAGCAACAGGAATTTTGAGTTCTGTTGATGGTATTAAACAGATGTTTGATAAGTAGATTGTAACTGCTATTTAAAAAAACAAAAGAATTGTAGGTTGGGGTTTCTAACCCAACAAAAAAGAAAGGCGAAGCCGTTGGCTTCGCCCTTATTTATATAAAATTTTTAAACCTTATTTTGTTTCAACTTTTGCTGCTGTGATTTCTTTAGCTGCTTCCATTGGAACAACTGTTGCAGGTTTTTGTGCTGCTTTTTTAGACTTGTCATCTTTACCATTTATCAAGTTACCAATCTTACTTGCTAATGGAGTTACAAGTACTGGAGCAACATATCTGTACATTACAGAGAAGATTAATAATGATTTAGCAGTGTTGAAACCTTTCATACGTGTTGCAAGTTTTTCACTACCTTGGTTCGCTTCTCTGAATTTGTAACCTAAGTTTTTACTAAATTTGCCTAATTTATCGTTGATTGTGTACGCACCCAATGTTGATAAACCAGTAACCATTACTTGGTTCAATGCAAGAGTTTTTGCACGTTTCTTTTGTTCTTCATCTTTTTTTAAAGTCTTTAAAGATGTATAAGCATAAGTTGATGTAGTAACAATTGAACCAGCTGTTGACATGTGTGCTGCCATATTGTCGATATTAACAGTTTTTTCAGCAAGTTTTCCAAATCCGTCTGAGTTCATGATTGGAGCAATTATAGGTTTGATTAAAACTTTTTCAATTGCTTTATCATAAGCTGCGTTCATCTTTGCTTTTAAACCTTTGCCTGCTCCAACTGTTTCTGCAACTGTTGATGCTGCTTTTGTCATTGTAGAAGCGTTTAGTTTAGCACCTTTGAAGTTTGGTGATGTATATGACATACTAGAATTGATTGAAGATATAGCCATTACACACCTCCTTTTTTGAATGAAGAGAACGGACTTTTTATTTCTGCACTTCTCATTGCTAATGTTACAGGTCCTTGGTTTGCACCATCTTGATTTACATCTGCTTTAGGTTTCTTTGAAATGCCTAATGCTGATAGGATTGGTGGAATAAGTTTGATTGTTAAGAATGCTCTTGGTGGAGCTAATAAGATATCTGGAATCATGTTCATGAAATTCTTCATGTTTTCTTCTTTCTTAACACCGATTTCCATTTCTTCTGTGATTGGGTTCAAATCTGATTGTACAGCACAACCGATTTTGTTGCCATCTTTATCAAGTTTGAATTTGCCGTTTTCTGTTTTAAATACGGTCTTAGAACGGACAACACCGCCTTTATCAACGTAAAAGCCTGCATTTTGTGCTTCAAATGCGGCTCTCTCTGCTTCGTTATAAATCATTTTTGGCTCTAGTGATTGACCTAATACTTTTCCATCTTTTCTTAACATTTCGCCTTTTGCGTTTGTTGCAATTTTTTCGCCAATCTTTTTGCCTGCTTCATCTAGTTTATCAATGACTTTTACATTTGGATAGAACTGTTTGATTCTAGATGGTTTTAACCATTTTTGAGGGTTCTTAGACACTGCTTTGATGCCTGATGCTAATGGTGTTGCAAAAATCAATGGCCATACAAACCCCATAACGCCTGATGCGATTGAGTGTGATGATGCATAAGCTGCATCTTGTTTGTCCTTTGTAACTACATAGTTTGTTACTGGTCTAAAGCCACAGCATAATGCTAGTGAAAATGCTGACTGACAAATTACTGGGTTTTCACCAGCTGCATCTAAAACCTTGCCCAAGACAGGGTTTCTCATAAAACTTTTTAGGCGGTCACCCTTTTTACCTGCATTGTTTGCAAGTAATGTTGTTGCTTTGGGGATTGCACCTGTTACCCTATTAATCATTACACGTTCCTTCTATATTGTTGATTTAGTTGTATTACACTTATAATAAACACTTCATTAGTTGTGATTGTTATTAGATTTTTCGTTGTATGGTTTTTATTTTTCATAGTTTCCAATCTAAATTGATATTCAAGTTACAATCATATTAAATCAGATAAAAATATTTTTTGTTAGTATGTTGCGAAACTGTTACAAATATTTTTAATATACCTCTTACCCTTTTGTTTCTTCACTTTTAAGCAAAAGTGTGTTATAATCAAAACGACTTATAGGTATGATTAAGGTGATTAATGGCTAATAAGTATTTTGTAAAATCAAAAGATTTGATAAATAAGATAATTGATAAAGTAAGACGTGCAAATTCTTTTGTCGATAATTATAAAAAAGTCGGTAAAATCCCATCAATGCCAACAAATGCATTCATAAATATGGCGTCTTCAATGTATTCTATGGGCAGGCTCCAAGAAGCAGAAGATTTGTTAAGAAGTGCTGTTTGCTTTCCGTCTAAATCCTCAAACGCTTTGTTGAACTTAGGTATTATAAAACAGTCAACAGGTGATTATAGTCAAGCTATTAAATACTATCTTGCTGCTTATAAAAAAGATAAAAATAATTCAAAATCTTTTGTATTATGGGGAAATTGCCTTGCAATCATGGGTAATTTAGAGGGTGCTGCTAAAAAATATGAAAAAGCACTAGATATTAATCCCGAAGACGCTGAAGCATATCTTTCTTGGGGTGCTTTATTGATTAAACAAAAACAATATCGCAATGCTAAAGAGAAACTTCAAGAATCTATGAAATACAATAAGAAAGATTTACGTCCTATGTACATGATAGGCATTGTTGATATTGAACTTGGAGATTATGTATCAGCTTTGGCATGCTTAAAGTATGTTATAAGTTGTACGGAAAATAACCACGAAGCCTTACATAATATTGCATATATATATTTTAAAACTGAAAAATATGATGAAGCTATATCTTATGCAAAGAAATCGCTTACAATATTCCAATATAAAATAGAAACCTACCTTTTGTTAGGCGATATTTATGCAATGAAAAATAAAGAAAAAGAATCGTTATCGTTTTATAAAATGGCAGAAATGAACGGACTTAAGACTTTTTATTTATATCTATCATGGGCAACGTCATTGCAAAAATTTAATCATCATAATGAAGCAATTGAAAAACTTGAAAAAGCGAATGAACTTTTGCATGGTAAAGATAGTGACGAAATATATGCTCGCCTTGCATTCTCTCTATATAAAATAGGTGACAGTGAGAAATCGCTTGAAAACATTATGAAATCCTTAGAATTTAATCCTAATAACCATTTAGCTAATTTCTTGTGGGCAAAACTTGAGATGGATAACCGCAATTATGAGCATGCAATGGAGCTATTGATAAGATGTGAAAAGGATTATGAAACAAAAGGTAAAAACTTTATGTTTCAAGCTATTTGTTATCTTGAACTTGGGAACGTGGAAAAATCAGCAAAATCTTTTGAAAAAGCTCTTGAGTATTCAAATGATTCAGAAGATATCGCTCTAGAATACATGAAGTTTTTGATTAAAAAAGAAAGTTACGAACTTGCAAATACAAAGTTTAAACAGTTGATGAAAACAACAAAGAACAAAGATTTATTAAATAATTATTTTATTATTACTTATAATCTTGCAAAACAAAATAGTTATAAGTATAATGTAGAAAAAGCACTTGAGGTCATAAAAAAGATAGAAGACCTAGGGTACAAACACCTTTATAGTGATGAAAAATCTGAACTGGAAGGACTTTTACGGGATTATGAGTAGAAAGATAATTGTTCAAAAATTTGGTGGCACATCTGTTGCTGATACATCAAAAATAAAGAACGTTGCAAATACTATTTTACGAGAAAAAAATCTAGGAAATGATGTTGTAGTAGTTGTTTCAGCTATGGGGCATACTACTGACCATCTTGTTAAAATGGCAAAAGAAATTTCACCAAACCCATCTGGCCGTGAAATGGACATGTTGTTATCAACCGGTGAGGGCATTTCAATTGCCTTATTGGCAATGGCTATCCAATCAGCTGGTGGAGATGCAATCAGTATGAACGCTATGCAAGTAGGTATTATTACTGAAAACGTACATTCAAAAGCAAGAATTGTAGATATCAAAACAGATAGAATTAAAAACCATTTAAATCAAGGTAAAGTGGTTGTAATTGCTGGTTTTCAAGGTGTGACACCAGATGGAGAAGTGACAACGCTTGGTAGGGGTGGTTCAGATACTTCTGCTGTTGCTCTTGCAGCTGCTCTAGGTGCTGCTAGATGTGATATATATACAGATGTTGAGGGTGTTTATACAACTGATCCACGTATTGTACCGACCGCTTCAAGACTTCAAACTATTTCTTATGAAGAAATGCTTGAGCTTGCTAGAGTTGGGGCTAATGTACTTCACCCACGTGCTGTTGAAACTGCCAAAACTTTTAACGTACCACTTAGAGTGCGTAGTAGTTTTAAAATAGAAAATTTAGGAACATTAATTGTAGGAGTGGAAGATATGGAACTTCAAAGACCTGTTACAGGGGTGGCTGCTGATTTAACTCAGTTAAGAATAGTCGTTTGTGATGTACCTGATGTACCTGGACGTGCTGCTCAAATTTTTAACAAACTTTCAGAAGCTAATATATCTGTTGATATGATTATCCAATCATACGCTAGAAAAATCGAAAATACTAACGATATCGCTTTCACAATCGATAAAACTGATTTAGATAAAACTCTAAAAACTCTTGATGAGATGAAAGAAGATATCGGTGCTAGCAGATTTCAAGTTGATGAAAACATCGCAAAGGTTTCAATTGTTGGGGCAGGCATGATTGACCGCCCAGGTATAGCCGCTATGATGTTTAACACTCTTGCTGCAAATGATATTAATATAAAAATGATTTCAACAAGTGAAATTAAAATTAGCTGTCTTGTTGATGAACTTGACGCAAACAAAGCTATTATAGCTTTACATAAAGCATTCAATCTAGAATGTGATGAAGTAGCCGATGTAAGGGGGACATTACCAGATGTTTAAAAATATAAAAAGAACAATTTTTTCAGTAGTATTATTAGCAATAGTTGGTGGACTTACTTTAGTTGCAAATGCAGCAAGTTCATCAGCTGAAGCGTTAAACTTTTTTCATAGTTATGTTGCAGCTGCAAACAGTTATAAACCTACTTTGACAACTATGTATGCTCCAAACGCTAAAATTATCCGTGTTGTACTTAAGAAAGACGGCACAACTGTTACAAGAGTGACAAATACTCAAAGATATATTAGCGAAATGAGAAAAAGCCAAGCGATTGCTAAGGTAAGAAGATATAAAAATTATTATTCAAATGTGTCTGTTACTTCAATGGGTCATGATACATATAAGGTTTCTTCACTTAGACAACCATCTGGCGAAAGTTATAAATTAAAAGCTTATATGGTTGTAAAAAAACAACCTAGTGGAAAATGGTTGATAACAGAAGAAATGATGCAAACAAAAGTTCAAATTATTGCTACGGCAAAATAAGAGCTAATAAGTTTTTTAATGATTTAACAAGGCGAATTGGTGAAACCAATTCGCCTTGTTTGTTGTAAATAAATGTTTATAGAAATCCCTGCGAACACAATACATTACGGACGTTTTATTGATATTAAAACGTCTTTTGGCATGAATGCACTTCTCAATCCTGCATCAGCTATTACAAAGAAAAATTCTAATCTTTCTCCTGTTTTAATTCCGATGTCGTCAAATGGAATTCTTACAGTTAGTTTGTCTTTGTAAATTATATCTAAATCATTTGAATCAACCACTTTCCACAAGTTGTCAGGCATGCTTTCTGATAAGTATGACGGATACAATTTATCATTGGTTAGAGTTATTGATAACTCGTTGTGATATTTTTCTCTTAGAATTGGGAACACAACTTCTGTTTTATTTGAAAGTCTTACAGTTGAACCGCAATGTTCTTTGTCAGCGTTTTTCATATATATACAGAATTGATAAAGTCTTGAATTTTTTGTTTCTAATTCTTTTAGGCTTGAATTCATTTTTAGTTCAAAATAGATGTATTTACTATCAATTCCATAACTTACATTGTCAAATAATTTGCTTTCATGAAAAACTGGGCCATCAATTAAATTGATACTTTTTGTATAAAGCATGTTTTTTGTATTTTGAGTATAAATCTCTGGAGTTGACTGTTTAGTAGCAGACTCTATTACTGATGCGTTAAGGTATTTTGGTGGATTAACTCCTAGAATTTTATACGCATTTTTAAGATGTTCTCTAAATAAGAAATCAAAGATATTGTCTTGACCAGAGTTGTTAGGTTCGCCGTACCACCAGAACCAGTCACTACCCTCAGCCATATAGATTTCTTTCATAACTGCATTTTTCTTTTTGGGGTTTGAATTGAGGATATTTATAATATCGTTGCGAACATTATTTAAGTATTGCCAAGCAAGGTTCTTAACAGGTTCACCTATCCAGAAATTGAAGTTTTTGTTTATCCATGACCCTGGGTGAATTTTTGTTAGTATTTTAGGGTTTCTATCTGCGGAGATGTAATCGCTTATTAAGACTGTTTCAAGAGAATCATCTGAACATATTTTTGAATAAATGCTTTCTAAGAAATCGTTACCGTCATTTTCGTAGTTTTCCCAACAGTTTTCACCATCAAGTGCAATTGTTAGCATGTGGTTTTCGTCAGGTGAAACTAGAAGTTTGTTTTGTACAGATTTTATTTTGTTATATAAATCGTTTGAAGCTATTTTTGAATCAATGTTGCAGTATTCAAAATTGATAAGGTTTGGAAGATGAGAATCTCTGAAAATTATGTTGATATCAGAATTATCTTGTGCGTAGTTATAAGTTTTTAATAGATAATAAGGGTCTTCTAGGTTGCCTTTAAAATCACGCACAAATTCAAAGCCTATACTTTTAGAAAGGATTGTTTCATCAGAAATTGTCCAGTTCACGCCTTCTTCTGCAAGTAATTTTAGTACCCCATCGGTTAGACAATATTCTGATGCCCAGAAGCCTTTCGGTCTTTTGCCAAAAATCTCTTCTAATCTATCCATTGCAAGACGAACTTGTTGGTGAGCATCTTCTGTAAGATTCATTTCAACAGGTAGGTTTTCAGTGTCTGGTAGATTTTTGGTTGTTGTAGCGTAATCGCACAATATTGGCATAATTGGGTGATAGTATGGGCTTGTTGTTAATTCAATTCTGCCCTCATTGATATATTTTTTGTAGGTTGGAATGATATCTCTCATTATTTGTCGATGGATATCTATTATTTTTTGTCTGTCTTCTAGGGTATAGTTTTCTGTTTTGTCGATTAGTTCACGTAAACCCTCATATCTGTCACGGTGAGATGGGTCTATCCAAGAAAGGTTGAATAAAGCTATTATGTCAGAATATTCTTGTTCTGTGTAATCATTTGGCTTTGTTTTTTCTTCGAAATATCTTCTATATGAAAGGTCTTTGTATCGTGGGTAGTTGCGTACCATTGTTTCATATTTTGAGTTGAAGAAGTTGTTTAAGATATATTCTTTTTCGCTGTCATCAAGTTCAGAGATTGGTGCAACGCTGATTGTTGAATGGATATCATTATAACCAAGTTCTGTGTATTGAATGATATCATCTACAAGAGCAGGAACAACATCAAAATTTAGTTTTAGCTTTGGGAATTTTTCAAGGATTGTAACCATATCAAGATAATCTTTAACAGCGTGTAACCTTGCCCAAGGCATATAAAAAACGCCATCAAGCTCGTAAACAGGTTGATGCATGTGCCAATAGATTGCAACGGATAACTTCTTCGCTATGTTGTTCATAGCTCTATTATATCAAATTTTTGATTACTTGCAACACGGAGTTTTAATTGAATTTTTTGCTTTACATGAATACAAACAATCTGATATAATTTTTTTATGTTAAAAAGAAGTACTGCATTAGAAGTATATTTTTATTCTACTAGTTCTGGTAATGAGCCAGTTAGAGAATGGTTAAAGTCTTTGCCAAGAGAAGATATGAGAATAATTGGGTTTGATATAAAAACAGTGCAATATGGTTATCCTATTGGTATGCCATTGACACGTGTTTTGCATAATACAGGTGGATTAGAAGAAGTTCGTTGTAATATCTCAAATGGTATAGCTAGAGTGATTTTTTATGTTAAAGATAATAAAATGGTTTTATTACATGGATTTATTAAAAAAACACAAGAAACACCTAAAAAAGAATTGGATATTGCAATTAAACGTTATAAAGATTGTGTTTGTAAAAAATAGCTTAATAATACTTTAGGCAAAAGAGAAAACAATTCTTTTTCCTAAAAATTTTGCGATTTTTTCAATGGTATTAAGAGTGATTGCAGTATTTTCAGGGTCTAAAATACGAGATATTGCACTTCTTGATGTTTTAAGTTCTTTTGCAAGACTACTGATGGTTATATTTTCAGATGCCATTTTTTTCTCAAGTTCATAAGCAATAATTCTTTTTATTGCGATTGTATCTGCTTCTTGAAGTAAACCTTCTTCTTCAAGAAAACTGTCAAAATTTGAGCCAATACATTTTTTATTCATAATTGCGTCCATAAGTTTGAAAAATTCTATACAATATTATTGTACCAAAAATTGTACACTTTTTCAAGTGGTGAATTATATCAAATTTTTGATTACTTGCAACACGGAGTTTTTGAAAGAGTTGTAATCGGAGTTGTTTGTGATTACATAATCCCAGTCAGTTACATTATCTAGTCCGACTTCTGTAATGTCGTTTTCTCCAATGAGTTCGCCACGTTGGGCACGAACTTCTCTTGAGGCTTCAATTCTTATTGAGATAGCTCCTGCAGATTTGAATTTTTCGTATTCGTGAGGGACACGGACATCGGTTACGATTATGTTACCATCTGTGTTTATTATTTTATCTAGCCAATAGTCTGGAGATTGACTTCTACCCCAGTTTCCTAGTTCGATTAAACCTGCACGGTATTTTGATTTGTTGGCTTCAATTTCTTCATAGGTTAAGTTGTGGCGTTTGCCATATTCGTATTTTATAATGTCACCCATAGCACAACGCTTGTAGTCAGGCAGGGTTTCTAATAGGATTTTGCCTGCTGTGTCTTTGCCTGAGTATTGTTTGCCTGAAAAAATTATAATTTTATCTGCCATAATCGTACCTCTTAGATTGGTATTGATAGTTTTGTGAAGAATATGCCGATGGGGAGGATCGAACTCCCGACCTACTGATTACGAATCAGTTGCGCTACCAACTGTGCCACATCGGCAGGAAAATAAAAGTTTTACATAATTATAACACTAATTAAAAAAATATGCTTGACATAAAAAATTTATTTAGTATTATAATAATACGAATTGCGGGGGTAATTCAGTGGTAGAATGCCTCCTTGCCAAGGAGGATGTCGCGAGTTCGAGCCTCGTCTCCCGCTAATTAAAAAGGATCAGATTTTATCTGGTCCTTTTTAATTTTAAAGATTTATTTTTAAAGAAATTATATATTTTCTCACATTTCCCCTATTGCTAAGAAAATTGATTTGTTGTATAACAAACTTGAAATATAATCATATTTCGCACAGTATTTAAGGCATTTGTTATGTTCAAAGTTATGTGCAAAAAATTTAATATACTATCATTTAATTTGAACCTGTTTTCTAAAATAGTTTTTACAACAGTATTCTTAATCTTTGCACTCTTTCTACCGTCATACTCCCCTATCAAGTTGCTATTGTTTTTATTAGCGTATCTAATTATAAGTTATGAAATTCTTGTAAATGCTGTTCTTAACATATTTAAAGGTGAAATTTTTGATGAAAATTTTCTTATGTCAGTTGCAACTATTGGTGCATTATGTTTAAAAGACTATCCAGAAGCCATTATGGTTATGTTACTTTATAGCATAGGTGAATTTTTACAAGATAAAGCTGTTGAAAATTCTAAAAAATCAATCACTGAAATTATAGATTTAAGACCAGATACTGCAAATGTCCTAAAAAACGATAAAATAATCAATACCCCGTCCCAAGAACTTAAACTAAACGACATAATATTAGTTAAAACTGGTGAAAAAATAGCCGTTGATGGCATAATTCAATCAGGTCATGCCATAGTTGACACCTCTGCTCTAACAGGTGAAAGTATTCCTCGTCAAGTGAATGTCAACGATGAAATACTTAGTGGTTGTATTCTTTTAAATGGTTATATAGAATATAAAGTCACAAAAACTTATAGTGAATCAACTGTTTCTCAAATCTTAAAACTAATTTCTTCTGCTGAAAATAAAAAATCTAAAACAGAAAACTTTATAACTAAATTTGCGAAAATCTACACACCAATAGTTGTGTTTTTAGCAATATTTCTTGCAATAATTCCACCACTAATTTTGCACGCACCTTTTCTAACTTGGATAAATAGAGCCTTAACATTCTTGGTTATTTCTTGTCCGTGTGCATTAGTAATTTCACTTCCTTTAGGGTTCTTTGCAGGTCTTGGTGCGTCTAGTAAAAATGGTGTGCTTATAAAAGGTAGTAAATACCTTGAAATCCTTGCAAAATCAAAAAATATAGTCTTTGATAAAACTGGAACTCTTACAAAAGGGAATTTTGTTGTAGGAAAAGTTGTTTCTTTGAGTATCTATTCTGAAACAGAGATTTTAAAGCTGATGGCAAGTATAGAACAGTTTTCAAATCACCCGATAGCAAAATCTATTCAAGATGCATATAAAGGTGAAATTTATAGTGACTTTTCAAACATCTCAGAAATAATGGGACGTGGGATAGAAGTTGAATTTAATGGTGACAAGTTTTTTGTTGGAAGTCAACCGAAAAAAAATCTTGAAAATATTTCAATAAATCAAAAACAGATTGCCACTCAATCAGGAAACATTATTTATATAAATAAAAACTCAAATCCTATTGGTTATGCGGTTTTGACTGATGAGTTGAAACCAAATACAAAGAAAGCTGTTACACTTCTTCAAAAGATGAAGAAGACACTTTTTATACTTTCGGGTGATACAACTCAGGTTGTACAAAATATCGCTAAAACCTTAAAAATTACAAAAGCATATTCAGAGCTTTTGCCACAAAACAAAGTTGAAAAACTAGAAGAAATAATTAACTCAACTCCAACAAATAAAACCACATTGTTCGTAGGTGATGGAATAAACGATGCACCTGCATTAAAACTTGCAGATGTTGGAATTGCTATGGGTGGTCTTGGTTCTGATAGTGCCATAAATTCAGCAGATGTTGTGATTATGGACGATGATTTATTGAAAATTCCTCAAGCTATAAGAATTTCTCAAAGAACGCTTAAAATAATCAAACAGAATATTTGTTTTATACTTGCAATAAAAATATTGTTCTTAACCCTTGGTGCATTCGGTCATATGACTATGTGGGGAGCTGTTTTTGCAGATGTTGGTGTAACAATTCTTGCCGTATTTAATTCCTTAAGGATATTGAAGTCCAAAAATTTTCTCAAAATATAATAATAAGTTTTTGAAAAATTTTGTTACAAACTGTCAAAAATTTTTTTCTGTTGGTTTTTAATACAACATAATGCGCATATTTAATAATATAAATTCTCCACATAATGCTTATCCAGTAAATAATCAAACTATGAGTAGTTCTCAAGTTAGATATAACAATACTTTGAGCTGTGATAAATTTGAACATACAAATCCGATAACTTACGCACAGCAATCATATCCGATTGGTGCAGTTCGTTTTGGTTCAAGTGTATCAAATGGTGCATTTTTAAGAAATCTTTCAGGTGTACATGACCCATATAGTGGAGTTGTTATTCTTAATAACAAAGAATTAAATCAGTTCTATCAAGATCTTGCTAAAAAGGATACAGGAGTTAAAAAGATAAATCTTTTAGAGAACTATACAGAAAGTATGTTTCCTGTTGAAAAGAGTGTATATTATCTGATGTTCGGTGATATACTTTTAGATAATAGGCGTTCTATGCAAGACGTGTTGCAAGCTAAACAACCAAGAGCTTTGAAAAATTTGATTAAAACACAACAACAAGTTTTTAATAATATTGATGACGCTGCACAGAATTTGTCTGAAAACAACAAGTTGAAAGTTGAACATGCTTTGGACAAAGCAAGAGAGCAAATTTTGATTTCACATAAAGATAAGAATCATTTTAGAAAAGGTAAGTTTGAAAATGATTTGATGAGAATAGCTCAAAGTGATGTTTTCGCAAGGCTTGAAAATAAAATGAATGAGCTTCCAGAAGAAGAAAAAGATGTAGCACTTGAAAAGCTATATAATGTTGAACGAATTTTTGAAACTACTCCATATTATACAAATATAAAAGGTAAAACACCGTTAAAAATGGTTCACGAACTTCAAGCAGAATATCTTCCAGAGTCATTAAAAGAAGAAAATGAAATGCAGCCAATTCTAGACCTAGCTCAAGATTTGCCAACAACAAAAACTGATGTAAATGCGTTTATAGTTGAAATGTCGGATAAAGATGATAGTGTAATTGCTAAGAGATTGATAAGTGAATCGATTGGTACAATTGAGCACGTTGTTCCTGAGTCAAAAGGTGGAGAAAATGAGGCTGACAACTTTATGTTTGTTACTAAAGCACGTAATGAAGAACGTGGTAATAAGTCTTTAAACAAGTTTAAAAAGATGCACCCAGATATTCCTAAAAATTGCCAGCAGTATCTTGATGATGTTATCAAAAACTGTGAAGACGGTAGAATGCGTGGTTATGAATGGTATCCTTTTGTGATTAGAGATATTATAAAATCTGAGGTTGGGGTTAATGTTGCGATAAAATCTTATAGAATGTCGCCACAAAAAGCATTTAGAACTTTTCCAAATAGATTAAAGGAAAAATATCCACAGTATAGTAAGTACTTTACAAAACCGCAATAAAACCTTGCAAACACTATCTAATTTACATAAAATTATGGTATGGGTAGGATTAAACAATTAAGTCAACATACAATAAATCAAATTGCGGCAGGAGAAGTTATTGAACGTCCGTCATCTGTTGTGAAAGAGCTTGTTGAAAACTCAATTGATGCAGGTGCAACACGTGTAAGTATCGAAATTTCAAACGAATGCAGAAATATTCGTGTTGCTGATAACGGTTCTGGTATTCATCCAGACGATATCGTGCTTGCATTTTCAAAGCATGCAACTAGTAAAATTTCGACAGGTGAAGATTTGTATAATATTCATACTCTAGGGTTTAGAGGTGAAGCACTTGCAAGCATTATTTCTATCTCAAAAGTTACTTGTACTACTCGTACAAAAGATTATGATTATGGTACAAAGGTTGTGTGTGAAAACTCTGAAATAGAACATACTCAAACAGGTTGTGCTGTCGGTACGATTATGGAAATCAAAGACCTTTTTTATAATATTCCTGTTAGGTTGAAGTTTTTAAAAAGTGAAAAAACAGAGTTTTCTTATATTTCAGAACTTGTTACAGCTATTGCAATCTCAAACCCAAGTGTTGCAATTGAGCTTAAGAATAACGGTAAAACAACGCTTAAAACTGACGGTGTAGCAGGATTAGAGGGCGTTATAAAAACCTTGTTTTCTAAGACTATTTTTTCAAACCTTAGACCTGTAGAAAACGATGACGTGATATCTAAAATTAATATTTCAGGTTATGTAAGTACTCCAGATTTTACAAGAACAAGCAAAAAAGATTATCATATTTTTGTGAATAATAGAACAGTTAAATGTCCTGTTTTTATAAAAGCTATTGATATGGCATACCGAAACTCTTTGCCTAATGGAAAATATCCTTTTGTTGTTTTGAATTTAACTATGCCACCTGAGGATATTGATATAAATGTTCACCCAACAAAAAAAGAAGTTAAGTATAAAAACCCTAACCAAATTTTTAATTTTATAAGAACCTCTGTCGAGGCTGGGTTGATAAATTCTCAACGCATTGTAAAAGCAGAAAATGTTTATAATGTGAGCCAAAATGTTTTTCGACCAACAGAGCCAAAGGCTCCTGAAATGGACTCAATTGATGAAACTTCTATTAATTTTAATAAAATAAATAATGCGTTTGATTATATAAATAATATGAATTCAGGTGATGATGGAGCTGAAAATACGACACAGGATGGAGAATTTTCACAATCAGAACCGCAAGTTCAAGAGCATGCTCTTAAACAAAACCAGTTTTATTTTGCACAAAAACAGATGAATAATTCTTTGGATTTTGAGCAAGGTCAATTTATTAAAAAAGAGGTTGCAGAGCGTGATAATATTATCGGTCAGTATAAAAACACGTATATCTTGATTGAAAAAGAAGACGGGTTAGAGATAGTTGACCAGCATATTGCAGATGAGAGATATATTTATGAAACTTTGCAGGCACAACATGAACCTATGTCGCAGATGTTGTTTATATCTGATGTTTTAGAGGTTACACCAGAAGAAGTTGAGATAATAAAAAATAATATCGAAAAATTTGAAAAGTTCGGATATGGAATAGAATTTTTGAGTGAAAAAGAGCTTATTTTTAGAAAGATACCTCAATTATTGTCAAAGTATAGTCCCAAAGATATTTTGGCAGATATTTTAGAAAATATAGAGGGTGATATTAATAATTTAGAAGAAAAGATTTTGATAACGACATCGTGTAAAGCTGCAGTTAAGGCAAATACACCGTTGAATATGTTCCAAATGGAAGAAATAATAAAAAATTGGAGAGGTTGTAAATTGCCTTATACATGTCCACACGGTAGACCTATTGCAAAACTTTTGAAACATAGTGATATAGCTAGTTTCTTCATGCGTCCAGAGTAGGATTTTGTATGTATGTGGGGAGTCTTTTAATTTGTAATGCGTAATGCACAATGCACAATGACGGTTTGTGTTTGCAGGGGTCCTGAATCAAGTTCAGGACGACGTTCGGGTGGTTACAGAACGGTTGGTTTATGGATTGCCACAAATTTGCGTTGCAAATTTTCGCAATGACTGATTAAAATTATCATGGACAGTAATGAAGACAGATTCAGTATCCCTCTAAAGTCTTTGCCTAATAACTTATCTTATAAATAACTAGCTAATTAGGTAATAGTTCAAATAATTGGACTTATCTATTCTGAAAATATGAAGAATGTTTTATGTTTTGGTGACAGTAATACTTACGGTTTTAATCCTGAAAACGGTGGTAGATATGATGATAACATTCGCTGGACAGGGGTGTTACAACACTTGCTTAAAGATGAATACAATATTATAGAAGAAGGTTGTAACGCAAGAACCGTTATATTTAAAGACTTTGGAGATTACAAAACCTGTAGTATTGATTATTTGCCAGACTGTTTGAAAAAATATAAAAATACAGATTTAGTAATATTTATGCTCGGTCTGAACGATTTTCAAACGATTTTTCATGCCTCTGTTGATGCTGTTTTGACGGGGATAAAAACTTTGGTTAATATTATTAGAAATTCTGATGTGAATTTTAAAACTGAAATTTTACTTCTTCCTCCTGCAATTATTGGTAAAAATATTCAACAAAGTAACTTCGGTTGTATGTTTAACAAATACTCAATCAAGAAAACTATTGAATTTACTCAAAAATTAAAAGACCTTGCTCACTCAGAACACTGTGAATATTTTAATATAAACAGAATAATTAAAACTTGTTCAGAAGATAGTATTCATTTTAAGCCAGAGGCCCATAGAAAAATTGCTGAAACTTTATCTGTATTAATTCCACAAATTTTATAAAAACTTCTTTACAAAATGTCACAAACATGGCAATTTTCTTGCGTATATCGACTTAGTATATATATAATATATAAAATAACTAGGAGATTGCTATGGCGATAACGCTTAATACAGATGATTATCATTTAAAGACACAGTTGAATTTGTCGACATCTAGGTGGCAAGGCTATGCTGACAAATCTATTGATGAAGTTATTGAAGCGGAAGCAGAAAGCGGCAATACGCTTGCAAAAGATTATGGAAGAAAATTATTTGGAAGTGCTGATGAACTTATCAATACTTTCCAATTAAATGACCCAAGCAATAAGTACAATATTATTAACAAATTGTCAGCAGAGCAAAGAGAAAAAGTTCTTCAAATGCTTGATACTGATGATATGGTAGTAGGATTGAATTTCTTTACTCAAGATAAACTACAAGAAATGCTTCAATACGCATCACCTGCTGAAAATATTAACGTTGCATTGGAAGCGTTCCCATTGCAAAAAATCATACAAATGATGCCTGAAGATGAACTTGAAGGATTTTTCATGAGTGATGATTTAAAAAAAGAAGTAATAACAGCTCAATTGAGAAACCTTGATCCTGAGTCATTAATCCAAATGACAGAGGGAATTACAGGGCAATCAGTTGACACAAACGACATCTCCAAAGTACTCAACCAACTAACTTCATTGCCTGATAAACAGTTCAAGGAAACAATGGCAACACTTGACCCAGAGGTTCAACAAGCAATAATCTTACAGATGGCAAATGAAGATATGAGTGTAATGTCGAACTTTTCAACGGGTGCATATATTGATATGGTTAGCCAACAACAAAAACCAGACATGGTTAAATCAATGGTCGCTCTAAACCCTGAGTCATTGCAAATAATGACACGTGAACTACCAGATGATTTATTCTCAATTGTTGCATCACAAATTGACACTAAACAGCTTGCTCAATTCCTTATCAATAAGTGTCCGCAAGTGTTAGAACAGTTTGTTTCGATGGGTAACGCTGGTTCTATTCATTAGGCGTTGTTAAAAATTCTTTTAACATCTCTAAAGCACATTGTGTGAATTGATATTTCATCTTTTCACGTTTTAGCTTTGGATTCAGTCTGAATTCTTGAACAACTGCTTTGTAGTTTGATTTTATGGCAACATACATAAGACCTACTGGTTTGGTTGGTGTACCACCAGTTGGGCCTGCAATTCCTGTTGTGCAAACCACTATATCAGCATGTGTTTTTGCGTGTAATCCCAATGCCATTTCTGCGGCACATTCACGGCTAACAGCTCCGCAGTTTTCAAGTGTTTGGGTTGTAACACCTAATAGTGCGTGCTTAACTTCGTTTGAATATGTCACAAAGTTCAATTTTGTATATCTTGAACTGCCAGAAACATCTGTAAGACGAGAGCTTAAAAGTCCGCCTGTGCAAGATTCCGCAGTGGAAATTACTAGCGAATTATCGAATAATATTTGTGCTATTTCTTCTTCTATTTTTTTCTTTCTTCTAAACATAACATCTATAATTTATTGCACATAAAAAGGTTTGTCAATAAACAATTTAGATGAGTTTATTGGGTAAAATTTTAGACAAATAGAAAAGGGGCGGAGCCTCTGGCTCCGCCCCTTTTCAGTGTTTTAATTATGAGTTACTATCATCATCATCTTGCAACCATTTATAAGATAAAAGACTTGATGATGAACTGTTGTTTGCATTTTCATCACCATAGAATAATGATGTATGATTAATCATTCTATTTTGGTCTTTTGTTTTTTGGTTTTCTAGTTTTGATTGAAGTGTATAGCCTTGAACTTCTGCGTTACTTACGTAACCATCGTGGTTTGTGTCGATATCGTTGAAGTGGTCAAGGATAGTTGCTTGAGTTTCTGCTGAAATTCCACTCATGCTACCAAGTGATTGGATTTGAGCTCTTGTCATGCCTTGTGTAGAAAGTTGGTTCATAAGTGTTTGAACCTCGTCAGCAGATAGTGTGCCGTTTTTGTTTTTATCAAGTGAACTAAAGTTTTGACTTAAGTATGAAGCGAAAGTCGTTCCGTATTGGCTCGTTAATACAGAATTGTTTGACAATGCTTTTGTTAGATTTTTTTGTGTTAAGCCGTCTGAGTACAAATTTGAAAGTATAGCGTATGAATTTGCAACACCAGCGTTAACGCCTGTAAATAGTGATGAGCCACTAAGTTTTGACATTTGGGGTAATCTCCTATAAATTCTCTCTAGTTGTTATACATTATTATTCTAATGATTTTTTAAAAGATTTCAACCATTCATTTGGATTATTTTTAGTGAAAAATAGATTTTTGACATAAGTAGACACTCTGTTATAGAATAATTGTGGAGGGATATGTTGGATAAACATTATACAACTGACGTGATAACGCTCAAGTCGTATGACTTGAACGATGCAGATAAAATTTTAGTCATGTATTCAAAAGAAAAAGGTCTTATGCGTAGTGTTGCAAAAGGGATTAAACGACCTAAAAGTAAGCTGGGTTCAAGGCTTGATTTGTTGATGGCTAATAACTTACAACTTAGTCGTGGTAGGAATATGGACACTATTTGTCAGGCACAGACTATCAATAACTTTAAGGATATAAGAGAGGATATTTCTAAACTTATGATTTCTTCTTATATATCTGAGATTGTGGCGAATTATGGAATGGAAAATGACCCAAGTTCTAATGAGGTTTATGAACTTTTGTACAGAGCTATCGAAAACATTTCTAGGGCAGAAACTAAAGTTCAAATATTATTGGGTGCTTTAAAGTTTCAATTAAAGATGATGTATCTGACTGGGGTTATGCCTGAATTGAATTATTGTGTCGGGTGTAGAAAAGAATTAACTACACAGGATATGTATTTTTCTGTAGAAAAGGGTGGAGTATTTTGTTCTTGTTGTAATACGGTTTCTAACCATTCTGTTGAAATTCCTTATAAAGTGAGAGATTTTTTGTATACTTTACTTAATACGAATTTTGAAGATGAAAGTGAGTATGAAAAGAAAGCTACTGAAAAGGTTTGTTTAGTGTGTTTTAATTTATTGAAGGATTATTTGACAAAACATTCATCAAAGAAATTTAAGTCTGATAAGATTTTAGCAAGTATTTTGTAATTTTTACAAATATTTATGGTTTAAAAACAAAATGCCCTATTTATATAGGACATTTTTTTAATGTTTATAAACAAATCTTAAATAAAATTTGTTATTTTAATTTTACTGTTACTGAACGAATTTTCTTAGTATATTCAATTTTGTCTTCTCTTGACAACCAACCAAGACCCATTTCAGCAAAGTTTTCATATAAGTTCAAATCTTTTTTTAGCTTAGAGATAGATACTTCACCTTTGTCTGACAAATAGTTGTAAATCATACCTGCTGCGTTAATGATTTCTTGTTGAATGTTAGCATCAGCTGCTAATGTTGCTTTTTTCTTTAATAGTGCCATATTAACTAACTCCTTTTCTTGATTACATATATATATTATTTTAAAAATTTAATTTATGCAATATAATATTAATTAATATGATAATAAATAAAATTTCTGATAAAAATAACGTAAAAATTATAACAAAGCAATATCTGGAATGGCTTGATATGGGTGCTATTTCGTCTGAGATATTAGTGTTAAGTTTTAATTCAAATTCTAAAAAAAATATTGAAAAAAATATACTAAAATTAACAAAAAAAAATCTATTATCAGAATTTAAAATTCATACTTTTAACGGTTTAATTTATAACACAATTTTGGATAATTGGAGCAAGTTAGAAGATTTGCTAGATAAAGAAGATTGTATAATTTCACCTAATCTTGTAGGACTTGAAGTTTCACAGCTTCTGTTTAAGCAGATTATTCAGGAACAAGTGGTTAAGGGTTATAATTCTAAAAAATCCTTGTTGCAACAGATTTTTAGACGTTATTCTTTAATTGTAAATAATCACCTTTCCCCAACAGAAATTAAACATAAATCAGAAATTTTGCACGAAGCATTTGGAGAAGATGCAAATAATATTATCAATCTTTATAAGTCGAAAACTATTGATTTGAGAAGTTTTGATTATATTAGACAGGCTCAAATTTTTGGATATATTTATAAAAATACTGAGTATTTTAAAAATATTAAATATTTAATAATTGAAGATGGCGATGAAGTGACGCCATTGTTAATAGATTTTGTAAAATTGATTGCTAAGCAATTGAAAGATAGCTTAATTTTGTTAGATGTAAATGGCGGAAGTCGTTGTGGATATTTGTGTGCAGACCTTGAGGCACCACAAAAGTTTGAGAAAATTTTTAAAGAAAAAATTCAAAATTATGATGATAAATTTGTTGATAAAACTATTTGGGAAAATGTTTTTTCTGAAACAAAAACTCCGATAAAAAATATTAAGAATTTTTCTGCTTCAAAACGTCTAGATATGATTGATGAAGTTATCCAGAAAATTATTAAATTGTTGAATAAAAATGTAAAACCGTCTGACATTGCAATTATTACACCTATTCAAGATAGTATGCTAAAGTGTCTTTTGCAAGAGGGATTGAATAATTATGATTTAAAATTTTTATCGGGTAATGAAAAACTCGTTCAGAACCCTTTGGTTAAATCGATTTTGGTTATGCTTAAACTTGTTCAAGGTAAACCTGTTGACGAATATGAATTAAGACTTGTACTTTCAAATTCTTTAAAAATTCCAATAAGATATTGTGAAAATATTTTGAAAACATTTGGAAAAACAGGCGAACTTAGGGAATATGAGATAGGAAGTTATACTGAAAAATATGAACAGCTCTGTAAAGTTGTTGAATTCTTACGTGGTTCAAAATATAAACTATCTAAAAAAGCAAGCTATATTTATGAAAATTTGATTGAATCAGTTGATGAACAAGAATTGAAAAAGTTTTCGTTTTTTGTAAAAGAATTGCAGGATTTTGAAAAAACTTTTGCAAATAATTATGATGAAAAAGTTGAAGATGAAATTATTGTACAATTAGAAAATACTGTTATTGCAGAAAATCCTTATTCTGTATTAGAAATCAAAGATAGTGAAATAATAGTTTCTACTCCACAAAAAATTATTGATAATAAAATTACAACTAAATATCAGTTTTGGCTAGATATATCTTCTGGTGAGTGGCAAAAAATGGATATTGGTCCATTATATAATTCGTGGGTGTTCCAAAAGAATTGGACAAAAGATGAGTATACGGTTGAGGATAATATTAAGTTCACTAACGAAAAAACTGCAAGGTTTTTGTGGAAACTTTATCATAACGCTAAAAAAATTGTTGTTTGTTCAAGTTTGTTTGATACACAAGGAGTTGAAAACCTTGGTGGAATTGAAAAATTTGTTGTTGTGGAAACAGAAGTTCCAAAAGAAAAGCCTAAACAATTTAAAATTATACCACGTGACGACCAAAAACCAGTACTTGAGTATAAATCAGGCAAAATGGCGATTTCAGCAGTTCCTGGGGCGGGAAAAACTACTATTTTGTTAGCGTTGATTGTGAAACTTTTGAAGCGTGGTATAAAACCAGAGAATATTTATGTAATGACTTATATGGAATCTGCTGCCAGAAATTTTAAAGAACGTATCAAAGCACTTTATCCGTCTTCTTCTAAGTTGCCCAATATTAGTACTATTCATGGACTTGCGTTGAGGATTATTAAAGAAAATTCGAATTATGAACGTATTGGATTAAACCCTGATTTTGAGATTTGTGACGATATCCAGCGAGGGAGAATAATAAAATTTTTATCCAAAAACCTTAAAAAAGAAGATGTGGACGACTTTGATAGAGCAGTGTCTGTGCTAAAACTATGTGGTGCTAATTTGAACTATAAACAAAATCCGGAGATGGCACGTATTATGGGATTAAAGCGTGGCACGGTTGAAGAAGCTAAAATGGCTAGATTTTTGAAGTTTTTCTATGCTTACCAAAGAACACTGATTTCTCAAGGGTTGATTGATTATGATGATATTTTGATTTCTGCGGTTAGGTTGCTCGAACAAAATCCTGATGTACTTGAATATTATCAGAATATCTGTGAATACATGATTGAAGATGAGGCTCAAGATTCTTCGTTTATTCAACAAAAGTTGATAAATATGCTTTGTGCAAAACATAACAATTTAATAAGATGCGGGGATATCAATCAAGCGATTACAACGACTTTTACCAATGCAGATATATCTGGATTTAAACAGTTTATTGATGAGTCACAAAAGGTTAGTATGAATTGCTCTCAACGTTGTAGTGAGGGTGTTTGGAAACTTGCAAATTCGCTTGTTGATGTAGGGGAAAGACTGCTTCCAAATGCATTTTATAAAATATATATGAATCCTGTTGAGGGTAGAAATCCGGAAGAGAAAAAGCCTATTGTATCAGAGTTTTATAATAATGGTATTGATGAAAAAATTAAGGTCGTTAATACGATTAAGACGTTGTTTAGACAAAATCCTAAAAGTACTGTTGGGGTTTTGTTGAGAAATAATTATCAGGTTAATGCGTGGGCAAAGTATATTAATGATTCTGGTTTGAATGCGATTACAAGAAATGAGTGTTTGGCTCAAAAAAATATTTTTAAAGTGATTTATTCTATTTTGAAACTTGTTGCAAATCCTTTTGATAACGAGATTGTGGCGAATGCGTATGAGAATATGGCAGAGGCTGGGATTTTGAAGTTTGGCAAGAAAGAATATATTACAGCTTTTATGGGTAGTTTTTTAGCTCAAAATAACGATATTATTGAAGATAAAGAGTTGAGTAAATTTCATTGGGATATGAACTATTGGTTGTCATTTACAGAGTTGACAATTGATGAGTTGGCTTTGAAAATTGGCTTGAATTATTTTTCAGGAAATATTGAAAAGTCTAATATATTCTTGATTTCAACTTTGATTGCAAAGATTAATAATGGGAATTTTAAACAAACGCTTGATAGGCTCAATGATTTATCCTCAAAACCTAATTTGAGTGGGTTTAAATTCTTTACTCCAGAAGATGAGAACCAAGAAAGTTATGGAAAAGTTCAAATTATGACCTTGCATAAGTCTAAGGGTGATGAGTTTGACTATGTGTTCTTGCCAGAGATGAGCGAAAAGAATCTTACACTCGATATTGATGAATTGTCATTGAAGAAATCATCAGGGTTTATGGAGAATGTAAGAGGTTTGAAAGCTGGGTATAAGAAAAAGAGTGAATATGAGCAAAAGCAAGATATTATTGCTGAAGATTTTAGATTGTTGTATGTTGCAATTACTCGAGCAAAAAGACGTTTGTATATATCAGTGGCAAAGAAAGATAAACATTTTGGGCGTATGCAAACGGTTGTGCCGAGCATAATTTTTGACGAATTGTTAGGAAAATATCCTCTAAATAGTTGAAATATTGAGGGTAAAATCACAAATATGTTTGAAAAATAATAATGATATGTTAATATAAGTACGTTAGAGTAGATAATATAAGGAGAAAAGCCATAGCACCGGAAGATAGAAGGTTTGGAAACAGACGAGATAATAAAGATAAAGCAATAATGAATGAAAGAATTCGTTCAGCAGAAGTAAGACTAATTGACCAAAACGGAGATAATCACGGTGTGGTTGCGACTTCAAAAGCGTTAGCGATGGCAGAAGACGCAGATATGGACTTGGTTTTAATAAGCCCTAACCAAGAACCTCCTGTAGCAAAAATATTGAACTACGGTAAATATAAATACGAGTTGGAAAAGAAAGCAAAAGAAGCTAAGAAAAAACAACATACCGTAGATGTAAAAGAAGTAAAAGTAAGATATAAGATTGATACTCACGATTATCAAGTTAGAATTAAGAATATCAATAAATTTATTGCACAAGGCAATAAGGTAAAGATTGTTGTAATGTTACGTGGTAGAGAAATGCAACATTCAAACTTAGCATTTGATTTGGCTAACAAGTTTATGGAAGACTTGGTGGGTGATACGATTGCTGTTGAAAAGAAACCACAATTAGAAGGCAGAAACGTAACATTGTTCTTAGCTCCAGTATAAAAATAAAAAAGTTATTGACTAAAAATCTTTATACGGTAGAATAGACATACAGGGTTGAGAAAGAAGTTTTTCGGCCGTGTCTGAAAATGACAATTAAATATAGAATAAATAATGTGTGCCGCAATAGCTCCCCAGTGAAGCGAAGCGGAACGAAAAGGAAAAATAGTAGAGCAAGGCTCTACCAACGTTTCCAAAATGACAATTAAATATAAACAAATAATGTGTGCCGCAATAGCTCAGTTGGTAGAGCAAGGGACTGAAAATCCCTGTGTCCTTGGTTCAATTCCGAGTTGCGGCACCATTTTTGTTTGTATAATGTCATTCATAGGGAGTGCAACGACCGAAGAATCCCCTTGAACATGTATAGCACGTCATTACGAGGAACGGAGTGACGTGGTAATCCAGAAAAAGTTTTTTTATGTACGCAGAACTATTGGTTTATAGATTGCCACACTTAATACATTGCATACCGTTAAATTGCTTGTAATGATGTATTAAACTCACCCACAAAAACGAAGAAAGGCCACATCATCTCGACGTGAGCCCCTCTTACCATATTTAACAACGAAAAAGAAATTTTTATATTTACTAGCCACCGAACGTTTTGAAACTTGATTCAACGTTTTTACTAACAACTTTCTGACAAGCTTCCATTTCTGTTTGAAGTGCAGATTGTTCAGTATTTAATTGTTCAAGTCTTAATTGAAGCTGTCTATCTTCTGCCTGAATAATTTCAGTTTTTGCGTTAATTCTTGCAACTTCGTTATCGTACTGTTCTTGTTTGTAACGATATTGGTTCATTGCATTGTTATACGCATCTTCATCAGTAATAGCTTCACAGTTCAATGTATATACTACGCTATCATCTTCAAATTTGATTGATTTGAAACGACCTGTGCCATCTGTTTCACATAATGCGTTCTTAACCTCTTCAACTTTTGTTTTGATGTATGAAGCGTTATAGTATTTAAGTTTGAATTGTCCATCAATACCGTTTTCTGCGATATTGTTTTTGTCAGCACCTTCACAAGCCTTTGATAAATCATCGGTAGTTGTGTAGTATGTTGTGCCATTCATTTGGAATTTATAAATCCCACCTAAATATTCGCCAGTATCAGGGTCAAAACACTTAGACAAGTTTGCATAAGCCTGTGGATCATTAGCTTTCATATCCTTAAGTACTTGTTCAAGCTCTGTTTTCATGTTCTTTTGATCAGCATCTGTCCAGTCATCTGGCAAGATTTCTGTCAAATTGCAGTTACCAACTGATGTGTAGTTTGAATATGTAGGGTTGTTTTCTGCTGAATGTAAGAACAATTTATCCTTAACGTCAGCTGGATTATCTGGGTTTAATACTAAATTAGAAATTTCTTTAGCAGATAAGTAGCTTGTGCCATCTGTATAGTATACATTTGTATCACCACTTCTTACGGTTGCTGTAGCAACATCGCCTTGAGCGTTTGCTGTCTTATCCATTTCATTTCCGCTTATGAATACATAATTACCGTCATCAAGTTTTGTTGCATAATATGTATCATTGATATCAAAATTTGCACCATAACTTTGTGTAATAAGGTTCTTAAGTGCTGGGTTGTTGTCTAAATCAACTTCTGAGAATGCTGTTCCAGCTGCAACAGTTTTTTCAATAAAACGTGGGTTATCTGCTGCATCTTCTGCTTTTGTATCGTCAAAATCAGGGTTTGGAACTTTAACTTTTACATCTTGAGCAAATGCCCATTGATTTGTTGTAGCAGCTGCACCACCAGCATTATCAACCCAAGAACTTGTACCACCGTCCCAAGTTTTTGGTATGGCACCAGCTTTTGTGAAGTTTGCACGTGCTCCACTTGCTGTTTGTGTTGTTCTTGAATAGATTGCATCTAGTGCATCTACTTGATCTGGATCAGATGTTGCATCAACTCTTCGGAATGTCTTAGTTGATTCAACACCGTTTCTCAACATTGTAAATGTGTAAGTGTCATCACCAGCACCAGTCTTAGACTCTTGCTTGTAGTCCACATTAAGAATTTGATACTCTGTATCAGGTTTGTTCGTAAAGTGGTTTGTCTTAAGTGCTTGAACTTGAGGATCGTTAAGTTTTTTCGCAGAACCTGTGTATACGTCCTCATAGTGATAACTTGTTACAACATAGTTGTAATCTTCTTGTGGTGTACCTAGCCTGTAAAAATCTGAAACTACAGAATTATTGATGCCATCACTCCAAGAATATTGAAGAGTGGTGTAATCTGTGCTGTCAGGACAAGTTGGTACAGACATCGTCAACATCTGATTAAATAAATCAGCTGATTGGTTTGACAAGTTTAACCTTTGTTGGTTTAACTGTTGGCCTTCATATTCGGTATTTGTCTTTCTGGCAGACAAAGCCAAATATCGAGCCTGCGTAGCTGCCATACCCATAGGCTTCTCCTTTCGTTGTTAATATGTGTTAAATATGTTTTTTCATGGTTTCTTTTAATGCTACTTTTTTATTTTTCAATTTTTTATTACATAGCACTACTATTATGTTACATTTCTTAACATTTCTTTTCAACGGTTATAGATTTGTATTCTATACAAATGTATAAAGGATTTCATACTAAAGTATGAGAGATTAGGGGTTGTTGATGATTTTTGGTGATTTTGTCGTGTACGCATTAAATACGCTATCTCAAAAGCATTTCAATAGTAGATGCAGCAAACACAGCCATCTTTGTTTCAACCTGAGCCAAAGACATAGGGGCAGAGCCATCTGCCAAGTCTGAAATTGCTCTTATTATCATACAAGGTACCCCATTTTTGTTTGCGGTTTGGGCAATTGCTCCACCCTCCATTTCAACAGCAGTCGCATTGAATAATTCTAAGAGTTCACGTTTTTTTTCAGATGATGATACAAAAGTGTCACCTGTTGCAATAACTCCCTTATGTACAGTTATATCTGTTGAGTTTAAAGTTTTCATAGTTATTTCAAAATCATTAATCAAATTCTTATCAGAATAAAATAATGTTGGTTTATTAGGTTCAATCCCTGTACACATATATCCTTTTGCATATCCGAGTGCCGTAGCATCAAAATCATGTTGAACTAAGGTCTCGCCAATAACGATGTCGCCAACCCTTAAGTTAGCATCTATTCCACCTGCAACACCTGTATTAATAATACAATCAGGTTCAAACTTATCTATAATATACTGAGTATTCAAAGCTGCGTTGACCTTGCCAACTCCGCTTTTTGCAAGGATAACTTCGTGGTTGTTTATCTTGCCTG
The DNA here is from genome assembly GCA_002103075.1 of Candidatus Gastranaerophilales bacterium HUM_9. Lineage (GTDB taxonomy): Bacteria > Cyanobacteriota > Vampirovibrionia > Gastranaerophilales > Gastranaerophilaceae > UBA2883. The sequence goes on from DABG01000018.1 coordinate 415,531, forward strand.
TATAAATAGTTAAGTCATGATAATCGTCTTTTTTTAAGTCCTGCATAATCGCTTGAAGTTTTTCAACCTCACAGTCCATAGCACCAATGATTGCGTATCGTTTAATTCTATTCGGCATAATACATCTTATCCTCGTTCCAATCTTTCAAAACTTCAAGCATATCAACTGCTATAGCCTTAGCACCATCAAGGTCGTGTTCAAGATAGTTCCCGCATTCTTCTTTGTTTGTTCCAGGAATTTTACCCTCAAAATCTTTTATAAATGCCAAAGACTCTTTTAATATATTAAGTGCCTGAGTATGAGTAATTGAATCTCTAACCAAGAAATAGAACCCTGTACGGCAGCCCATTGGACCAATATAAACAATCTTGTCCTGAAATTCTGTGTTCCTTGCATACGTTGCGAACAAGTGTTCAAATGTGTGCATTGCACCGTTTGACAAAAAATCGTTCATATTAGGACGTTTCATTCTGATATCATAAGTTACAATATCGCCATCTATTCTTGAAATATACATACCTTTTTGTAAAGTATCGTGGTTAATTTTAAAACTTTCTATCTTTTCCATAATTTTCTCTTTTCATTGTGTCTATATATTATTAATTATAAATGAAAAAAGTTTATATGTACGCAGAAATAATATATTTAATTTGTAGTACGTAATGCGCCATTATGTATTCGCAGGGATTCTTCGCTTCGCTCTGAATGACGATTGAGGTATGCAGTATAGTAAGTTCGGAATAACGTCACTATTCCTATTCTTCGTCATTATTAGCGTCGTTTTCGTCACTTGCTAGTTCAAGCATTCTATAAACCATATAAGCACCTAGTGCTACAGCTTTGGGGTCTAAATCAGTATTTTTAGCTGCCTCTAAAATAGAAGTATTAACCTCTGGGTTTTCTTCTTTAATATAATGAATCATATTTTTACGCCATTGGTGAACATCTTGAAATGCCTCTGCAAATACTAATGATGATTGTTCTTCTGTAATTAATGGCAACATACAATTCTCCTATTTTTCTTAATTATATATAAAAATATTTACTTTTCAAAAAATGTTAAGTTTGTTAATTTAATGAAATCTGAAAAAATTTCAGTATAATTATAGTATGAAGAAGTTTTGGGTGATATTATTAATAACAATGTTGGCATTACCTGTTTTTGCAAGTAAAAAAGAGGCACAACCAAACATTCCATCACAAACTTTTATGAACCAAAAAGGTTATGAGGGTTCTTTGCCTGATATTATTGATAAATTTCAGCCATCAAAGCCTGCAAGTGCAACACCAGTATTTGAAGCAGAAGAGGGTTTTGATGACCCTGACAAACTTAAGCCAACTCCTCGTGACAACCCAGCATTTGTAAACATAATCCTTAAAAAAGACAAAACCTCAACATACATATATGATATAAATAAAATTATCTTACTTGTTGAAGCTCTAATCGATTGTATTGAAAACGAAGAAAACGTACAGCTGTTCGTTGCAAAAGCTACAAATTTAGAATTTGCAATTGGTGGACTACGTGATAGTTTTGAGGGTAAACCGGAAAGTTATTATACTTCTTATGTAAAATTGATGTCACTTTGTATGCATGTAAAAGCTATGGCAGAACTAAGAAGAGAGGGTGCAGAGTACAATAAATATCTTGCATATCAAGCAGCAGGCTCTGTTTTTGCACCGGACAATGTAAACAAAGAGCTTCACTACCTGCTTGATGAACTTCAAGAGGTACTTGTTATCCTAAGAGAAGTTGAGTAAATTTTTTGTATGATAAGATTATTATCAGGGTTCAATAATTTTATTGAACCCCGATAAAATTATTATTATTTTCCAAATAATCCCATTTCAATAACTTTTTTACAAAGTCTTACGGTGTTTAAAGCTGCACCAATTCTTAAGTTATCAGCCACGCACCATAAAGAGATACCGTTTTTGAATGCAAGGTTTTTTCTTACCCTACCAACAAATACAGGGTCAACGTTTTCAGCATCTCTTGTAGTTGGATATACATAATTTTCAGGGTCGTCCATAACCTCTACCCCAAAAGTATTTGATAAAATTTCTCTCACTTCATCAGGAGTAATTTCTTCTTCAAACTCGATATCAACAGCTTCTGAGTGACCAGTAAATACAGGAACTCTAACTGCTGTACAAGAAATTGGCGTTTCTTCTGCTAAGTGAAGAATTTTCTTTGTTTCATTAACAACTTTTAATTCTTCTTTTGTATAACCGTTTTCATCAAACACGTCAATCTGAGGAATAACGTTGAAAGAAATAGGTTTTTTAAATACTTCGTTCTTAAATTCTTTGCCATTCAAATAAGCGTCAACATCTTGTTTTAATTCATCAATACCATTTTTGCCAGCACCGCTAACAGCTTGGTATGTAGAAACAATCAAGCGTTTAATTTTTGCTCGTTCATTTAGCGGTTTCAAAACCAACATCAATTGTGATGTAGAACAGTTTGGATTAGCAACAATACCTTTATGGTTCTTTAAGTCCTCGTCATTAACAGATGCAATAACTAACGGTACGTCTTTTTCCATTCTAAAGGCACTAGAGTTATCAATAATAACTCCGCCACGTTTTACAATTTCAGGAGCAAATTTTTTACTTGTTCCGCCACCAGCAGATGCAAGAACAATATCTACACCATCAAATGAATCAGGGGTTGCTTCTTCAACTGTATATTTTTTACCTTGAAACTCAAGTTCTGTACCTGCACTTTTTGCACTTGATAAAAATTTAATTGTTTCAAATTCTACGTTCAATTCAGTAATGATTTCTGAAATTTTTCTACCTACAACACCTGTTGCACCTAAAATTGCAAGATTTGGTTTTCTCATCTTTTTACCTTTCCTTGTCCTACATTCTAATTATTTTATATTACATTATATTATCTAAGCCATACACAAAGTTTTTGTTCTCAACTGCGTATCTAGTTGCAAGAAGAACACCTGCCATATAGCATTCACGGTTCATAGAGTCGTGTCTTATTGTCAAAATTTGTCCAGATGCACCTAGTATAACCTCTTGTGATGCAATATATCCAGGCATTCTAACTGAATGAATATGAATATTGTTATATGAATTTGCACCTCTAGCACCTTTTATTGTTTCTGTTTCAGGGCAGTTGCCTTTTGTGAAATCATTATTGTTTTCAGCCATCATTGCAGCTGTTTTTACAGCTGTACCTGATGGAGCGTCTTTCTTTTGGTTATGGTGAAGTTCAATGATTTCTGCATTATCAAAATATTTTGCCGCCATCTTTGAAAACATCATCATCAAAACAGCACCTGTTGAAAAATTAGGTGCAATAAAACAAGCTGTTTTATTAGCTTCTGACATTTGTTTAAGTTCTTCTATTTGTTCGTCTTTTAAACCAGTTGTGCCGATTACAATATTTATTTTGTTAGACAAACAGTATTTTGCATTATTATATATTGAGTTTGGTTGAGTAAAGTCAATTAAAACGTCGATTTTTTTTGAGTTATGAGCTTCTTCGATTGTTGTGAATTCACCCTCAAAAATATCAATCTTGGCAACAAGTTCCATATCTTCTGCATTGTTTACTGCATTAACAACTTCTTTACCCATTTTCCCGTTTGCACCACATACTGCAACTTTTATCATAATAGCCTCTTTTCTTTTTATAAATTTAATTGCTACAAGTATTACACAATTAATAAGAAAAATAAAGCCTTAATTTATAGACAATTAGGGGAAGAAATTTAACCTTAAAAACTAATAATAAAAATAAAAAAGGAGAAAATATGATAGAACTATTTATGTTGGATTATTGCGGATATTGTCAAAAGGTTATGGAATACTTGAATATTCACAAAATACCCTACAAAAAGATTGACATATCTGATAAAGCAAACGAAGAAGCTCTAATAAGAATTGGTGGCAAACGTCAAGTACCTTTTATTGTAGATAAAGAACACGGAATAGAAATGTATGAGTCTAAAGTTATTATTGAATATTTAAAAACTTTGAAATAAAGTTGGTATTTTCTATCAAATTTTTATTATTACTTACAAATTAGTTTTTGTAAAATCCTGATGTGTAATAATCAAAACCTTTGAGCTCACCAGATTTTTTGTAAACAGGTGTAAATGCAACTTTGAATACTCTATCACTGCATTTTTTGTCTGCCAACTCAACAGATTTGTCATAATATCTGTTCACAGCATTAATTGTTTCAAAAGAGTTTGGGTATCCTGTTCTTTCAATGCTTTCACGCTTTGCTTTTCCGATTGCCTTACCATAGTTTTCGTCAATAAACTTTGCGTCCTTACCTGTAATCACACGGATAAATCCCTCACAGCTATTTTTTGCCTTTTTATAAACAGCTCTTATTTTAGGAATATTAAAATAGTCAACATCTCCGCCAACTCTTTTTCCAGTAGCGTCAATTTGACCATATTTGAATGTGTCAACCAAGTCCATATTGCGTTTTTTTACACGTTTAGAGTTGTTCAAATGTGCTTCAACATAGTGAAGACATTTTTTCATGTTTTCGTCAGAAACAATACGTCTGCCATCATTCGTATAAAAATACATTTTATACGAGCTATTAAAAGATTGGTTGTCGCCTGATATACGCATAATTTTTATTCGTTATGACCTGTTTGCCAACGGTGGTCGATATCAGCTTTTTTAGCGTTTGCATTCAAGTTTGCTATGAATAAATGATATGCCATAACTGTTAAACCAACGGCACCTGCAATAACTTTACCCTTTGTTGAAATAGCTTTTGGTGCTTTTTTAACGACATTTCTTATTGCATCAACACCAATTACGCCTACAGCTCCAATTCCGCCATAAGCTAAGCCCTTAAATGTGCCTTTGATGTACTCTCCAGTGGTAACTATTGCTTTTTTAAAGTTTGTATACCCGTTTTTAAATCTTTGCCATAAAGATTTTTTCTTTTGTGGTTCTTCTGTTGTTTTGTTTTGCACTACGACTTCATCGCTTGCAGGCTCTGTTTTTGTTTCTGGTTGAACATTTCCTGTAAATGTCGGAGCTTGAGTAACTCTTGATGCGTTACTACGCATTGTGTCAAAAACGTTGTTTTGGGTATTTAATGTTACTGCCATATACATCACCTATTTCACTACACACTTACTTAAAAACATGAAACTACAATTATTTGCTAGTTTTTAACAAAATTTTACAATAAATGAAGCAAAATTTTCTTATATGTTACAATATATTATAAGAAAATTTTAGGAGAAAAGATGAATACTGTAATAATTGTTGGTAGAGTTGGCAAAGATGCAGAAATTAAAGACTACGAATCAGGAAGATCACGTACAACGTTTTCTTTAGCAGTCAATCGCTGGGATAGCAAAACAGCATCAGAAGTTACTGATTGGTTTAACTGTGAAGTTTGGGATATAACCAATGATTTGAGTTCATCAGGCAAAAAATCTCGTGCTAGATTAGCGTATGAATATATCAAAAAAGGACGTCTTGTTGCTGTAGATGGTCGTATTAGAGCTAATTCTTGGCAAGACCAATCAGGTGAAAATAGATTGTCATATATTATTACAGTTTCAGATTATAGATTATTAGGTTCAAAGAAAGAGTCATAAGATGAAATTATCTAATATTGTGGGAATTATAGCCGATGATTTGACTGGTGCTAATGATACAGCACTTCAATTTAAAAAATGTGTTGCGGAAACAAAAATTTTGTTAAATCCAACTGTTCCGCCAGTAAATGATTATAATACAGAAGTATGGGCGATTTCGACTGAATCTAGAAATGTCGCTCCCGAAATCGCCCAACAAAAGATTAAGTCTGCTTTGAAAACACTTAATACTAATCTTAATCTTGAACATTTTTATAAAAAAATAGACTCTACGATAAGAGGAAATATCGCAGTTGAAACTCTTACTATGTTAGAAGAACTTGATTATGATGTTGCAATAATTATTCCAGCTTTCCCAACTGAGGGTAGAATAACTGTTGGCGGTTATCATTTATCAAAATGTGTTCCTATTGGTAGAACTGAAATGGCACGTGACCCGCATTCACCAATCACGGAGTCACACGTTCCAACATTGTTTAAAACTCAGCTTGGTCCAGATAAGGCGGATTTGGTTGCAACTCTTGATTTAAAAACAATTATGAATGGTGCAGGTCCTATTCTTGTTAAAATAAATGAGCTAGTAAAACAAGGTAAAAAACTTATTGTTGCAGATGCTGTGAGCCTTGTAGATATTGAACAAATAGCTCTTGCTATCAATAAATCAAGTTATAAAATTTTGCCTGCGGGAACTGCTTCAACAGGTCGAGCTCTTGCAAAGCAGTGGCTTGAAGAACAAGATGCCTCAGTAGAATGTGAAAAAATTACTGTACCTAAACTTCCTAAATTGATTGTTTCAGGAAGTGCAACGCATATAAATTCTACTCAGATTGAACATCTTGAACAAAGTTATGATTATGACAACTTAGTATTTTTATCATTAACTCCTAAAAATATTATTGATGGTGTGACAGATGACGTTATTAACCATATTGTTGATAATTTGATGAGAGAAAATACTGTAATTGTTCATTCTTCAAAACTCTTGGAAAATTTTGACGGGTTCTCTGATGATTCGTTAAAAGAAGAATTGACAAGACCGAAGTTTGCAATCAAGATTACTGATTATCTTGCAGAACTTACAAAACGTGTTCAAGAAAAGATAAACATAATTTTGATATTATTGGGTGGTGAAACCTCGTTTAAGTGTTGTAATGCAATTTCTGCAACTGAGTTAACTATGTTAGATGAAGTTGCTCCTGCGATTGCACTTTGTCATGATGAACATAATCAGTTGATTATTACAAAGTCTGGGAATTTAGGTACTCCAAAAACATTAATAGATATTTTACATTATATAGAAAAACATGAAGTATAGTAATAAAATAGCAATAACAACAGGTGATATAAACGGTATAGGTACAGAGGTTACGATTAAGGCACTTAATAGTCTTGATATTGACCCTGAAAAGATTGTGCTTATTACTAATAAAAAATCATTAGAATTGTATCCAAAATTGAATAAGGATTATGAAATTATAGATATACCTTTTGAGGGTGAGGTTGAGTTTGGAAAACTTACAAAAGCGTCAGGAGAGTTTTCTTTTCAGGCTTTGAAAAAAGCGTGTGAGATTAGACCTAAGTTTATTGTGACAGCACCTATTTCCAAAGAAGCGTTTTATCTTGCAGGACACAAGTTTAATGGTCAAACAGAGGTGCTTGAACATTACTTGGCAAAAGGCGGACAAAAAGCTGAAATGTTGTTTGTATCAAATGGGTTTAATGTATTGTTGTTAACAAGACATTGTGCATTAAAAGATATAAAGATATCAGAAGAAATGATAATTGAAAAAGTCGAGCGTTTACAAACTTTTTGGAAAAAACATTATAAAAATTCTATTCCAAAATTTGCTTTGTGTTCATTGAACCCACATGCTGGAGAGGGCGGTATATTGGGTGATGAGGAAGAAAAAATTATTATTCCTGCTATAAACAAATTGAGAGCAAATGGGATTGATATAACCAATCCATTACCGGCAGATACATTGTTTATTGAAGCAGGGCAAAATTATATTAAGGGTAAAAAGGCTCCGTATGATTGTTATATTGCGATGTATCACGATCAAGGATTAATTCCGATTAAGACTGTTGCGAGTGAAAAAACAGTTAATATGACAATTGGATTGGATATAATAAGGACGTCACCTTGTCATGGCACAGCTTTTGATATTGCAGGTAAGAATGTTGCAAACCCACAATCAATGATTGAGGCTATTAAACAGGCGTTATAATAAACATATCAAGAATTGTAGGTTGGGGTTTCCACCCCAACAAAATATGTTCAGATGTTCACAGGGATTCCACGCTTTCTTTAAAAGATATTTGTTGCACGCTCTGAATGACATACCTAGTGTCATCCAGAGGGAGTGAAACGACCGAAGGATCCCCCTGAACATACAGAATTGTTGATTTATGGATTACTGCACTTAATATATTGCATACCGTGAGTGGCTACGCACTTTCTTCTTCTTGCAATTCTTTGATATGCATTTGAACAATTTGTGGTGCGTTATTTATGTAAGCTGGGTGAAGTTCTACATAAGTCAATAATTTTTGGTCGTTCATGTAGTTGTATTTATTCATGAACGAACGAACTTTTTCGTTTGCATTTAAGTACAATTCGCCTGACGTATTATTATCCATTGAATCAAAGAATGCCAAAATTTTCGGCTTAAACTTGTCTGGAATATTAGTGTAGTTTTCAATAAGTTTGTTCATTGAAGAGGTGAAGTTATTCTTGAACGCTGATTTTGTACGTTGATATTCGCCCATGGTCATTCCAGTACCTTTGAAATCAAGATATTCTTGAACATTGCTGAATGATTCTTTGTATTGTTCTGGAATTTCAATCTTATTGACTGATTGTTGTTCTTGATATTGTTGAGAAGCCTCACGCAATTCATTGACATAGCTTATTTGAATAGCATTTTGTTGGATTGGGTTTGTCATCAAAACTTCTGCATTTGGGTTAGTTCCAGAAGTTTCTTTTGATGGTTTATCAGCAGTTGTTGAATTTCCTCCTTTTATAATTTCTGCTGAATTTTCTACAATATTATTTAACATAGCTTTTCTTGTTTCATCATTTGTGTTTTCAGAAACGTATTTTGCTATATTATTTAATCTATCAACATAATCAGCGTTATTTTGATAAAGTATTGTTAAATGTTCTGCATCAGCATTTTGCATAACTGTTTGCATTGCTAATGCTTCAAGTGTTGAGTCACTTTCTTCATTAGACTGGTAAGTTTCAGAATATTTGTTGGCTAATTCCATTAAATATTCTGGTGACATGTCTTGACCTATTGACATAATGTAGTTTAAAGAATCGTTATCTTTAAACAATGTTTCCATATATGATTTAGCAACAATTGCGAAGTTTTCTTCATTTCCATCTTCAATGTTTTTGTGTGCTATTGTCAACACAGTTGCCATATATGACTGTGTTACAGAATATTTCGCTAATAGTTGGTAATCATCTTCTGACAAATTGTCAAAGTCAAATTTACCAGCGTACATTTCACGTTCTTTATCAGTTACTCCTTCGGTTTTTAAACGTTCGAGTTCTAAATTATACTTACTATTTTCATTAGACTCGTCCATGTCCGCAGTGTACTTTTTATCCATTGATTTGGCAAGCAAAGTACCTTTTTGCTTCCAGTTAGCATTATTCCATTCTTTTTCCGAAACGCCAATATCTTGTGCGACATCATTCAAAGACATTTCACTATAATGCATATCTGCTTTGCTAAAATCAACACGTTGTTTGATTAATTCATTAAGCATTTCGTGACGTTGTTCGTGTGTCATTGAATTATATTTGTCATACAGAATCTGTACATCAGTTGAATCTGCATTGATTCCACTTTTGTTTATTAAGTATTCAAATTTTTTCTCACTTATACCTAAATTATCTTCGTTGGTTTTTAAAGAATTTGTTGCTGTTGTAACTTGTTTAGATTGTTTTGTTTGAGTGTTTTTAGCCACAGCGTCTGTTTGCACATTTTTTGAAACTTTTTGAGCAGTAACAGCCTTTTTAGTATCTTTAGTGGTATTTTGAGATACAGCTTCTTTTTCTTGGGTTTTTGTTTTTTCTGATTTAGGTTTAATACCTAGTTCTTTTTCTGAATATACATCATATTCGTTTTGTGATATAACCTCATCGCCATCAGTATTATATTTTGTAAATAAGCTGCTTAAAGAAGTGTTAGCTGAGGCTTCTGTTTTGGTTAAACCAACACGAAAAATGCCTGCTGACTCTTGTTCTTTGGGTTGTATGTTTTGTGTATTACCTGAAGTTGTTTGTTTGTCGGTCTTTTGTAGTATTTCAGGATTTGTATTCATTTCTGAAATCATAATAAAGCTCTTTTTTTCTTCTAGTACATGTATAAAAAGTGTTTAAAATGCACTGAATTTCATGGTTTTCATGATTTGTTACATTTGTAATATTTGGTGATAAAATAGAATTATATAATAAGGAGTAAAAATATGGTTAAATCAATAATATTAGCAGCAGGTAAAGGTACAAGAATGAAGTCAGACACTCCAAAAGTGTTACATCAAATTTTTAATAAAACACTTTTAGGTTATGTAATTGATGCTGTTAATAATACTAAATTGGCTGATGAAAATTACGTTATTGTTGGTCATCAGGCAGAAAAAGTTGAAGAATATGTAAATGAACATTATGATAATGCAAAAACTGTTCTTCAATCACCACAACTTGGTACAGGTCACGCTGTTAGTATGGTTTGTCCATATTTAGAAGATTTTGAAGGTGAAGTTATTATTTTATGTGGTGACACACCTTTGATTACTTCAGATACTCTAAAAACATTTATTGCAGGTCATAGAGAATTAAATTCTGATATAACAGTAATGAGTGCTGTTTTTGATAACCCTACAAATTATGGAAGAATTGTTAGAAATGCTGATGGTTCACTAAATTCAATTGTGGAAGAAAAAGATGCAACAGTTGAACAAAAGGCTATCAAAGAAATAAATGCAGGTATATATTGTTTGAACTGGGCAAAGGTTAAAAACTCATTCTCTCAATTGAAAACTAATAATGCTCAAGGTGAGTATTATTTAACAGATATTATTAAATGGGGTAATGAAAACGGACTTAGTGTAAATGCTCATATTCTTGAACGTAATGAAGAAATATATGGTATAAATTCTAAAATAAATCTTGCAGAAGCAACAAAGATTATGAATAATAGAACACTAAATCGCTTGATGTCAGAAGGTGTTACTATTGTTGACCCATCATCAACTTGGATTGATGAAGAAACAGAAATTGGAAAAGATACTATTATTTATCCATCTACTTATATTGAGGGTAAAAATAAGATTGGTTCACATTGTAAAATAGGACCTTTTGCACATTTAAGAGGGGACGTTGTTCTTGAAGATTATGTAAAAGTAGGAAACTTCGTAGAGGTTAAAAAGGCAACTATCAAATCTCATACTAATGCTTGTCATTTGACATATATTGGAGATAGTGAAATCGGCTCTAATGTAAATATTGGTGCTGGTACGATTACTGCAAATTATAACCCATTGAACAAGGTTAAGAGTAAGACGGTTATCAAGGATAATGTAAAAATTGGCTCAAACTCTGTTCTTGTAGCACCTGTAGAGGTTGAAGAAGGTGCAAATGTTGGTGCGTTGAGTATTATTACTAAAGATGTTCCAGAATGGTCTTTGGCTATTACAAGAGCTCCAATGAAAGTGTTTAAGGATTGGGTTAAAAGTAAACTTGGCAAATAATATGAAAAAACTTGAGGACTTCAAAGAAGAGATACATCGCTGTTCAAAATGTGGAATTTGTCAGCATGCATGTCCTGTTTATCAAGAATTGGGCAATGATTGTGCTGTGTCTAGAGGTCAGTTTATTATGCTTGATGGCGTGATAAAAGGTGACTTGAAACTTAATAAGAATATTAATAAGTATCTGGATTTATGCCTGAAATGTAATAAATGTAAGTCTGCATGTCCTACTGGAATAGATGTTGTTCAGATTATTTTGAGTGCAAAATATGAATATTTGAAAAATACTTTTTGGGGAAATTTAGAAAATGCTATGTATTCGTTTTTGGAATCAAAGTTTGTTTTTGATAATTTTTTGAATTTTGCAGGCATGATTTCACGATTGTTTAGACCAAAGAAAAATCAAAAAAAATTGGAGTGTTCTCGTGCAAAAGCTGTTTATTGGGGCGGTTGTGTCGAAAAATTTAGACCTGATGTCAGAGATTATGTGATTGAATTATTGAACAAGATGAATATTGAAGTGATTGATGTTGATTTAGGTTGTTGTGGCATGCCATTTTTATCAACAGGAAATCTTGATAGGTTTGAAGAACAAAAACAAGAAAATCTTAAGAAACTTGAAGAGCTTGAGTATGATTTTATTGTGACTGATTGTGCAAGTTGTGAATACGTTTTAGATGAACTTTATACAAATGGTGATTTGAAAAAAAATGGAAAGTTAAAGAGCATTTATGAGCTTATCGCTGAAAGCGATTTAGAGTTTGTCGCTAAGAAGCCGGTGGCTATTACTTATCATAAACCTTGCCATGAAAAACATTCTGATGAGATTAAAAAAGTTATTGAAAAATGCAAGAACGTAGAATATAAAGAGATGAACGATTATGATAGTTGTTGTGGTCTTGCAGGGTTAGAACATTTATCAACAATTAAAACTGTTTCTAGAATAATAAAGAAAAAAGGGCAAAATATTTTAGATGTCGGAGCTGATATTCTGACTACGAGTTGTGTTGGGTGCTTTGTGGCTACAAAGATTTCTACTTTGTTTAAACAAAAAACAAAGAGGTTGGTAACGTTTTTGAAAGAAGAATGCCGTTGTAAGTAGATTTTGATGATATTTTATACGTCATCCTTACAATCTTATTTTTCATGAATTTATGTAAAAAATACTTCATTTAGTTGATGTTTTTTATAAAATAGTGCAAGATAATACGGTAGAGGGGGATTGTAAATAGATGTTTGATAATTTGGATTACGAAATAATATCTAAAACACAAACTAATAATAAGATATTGCAAGATACAGTATCTGATGATTTGTTTGCAAAAACAATCTCTTATTCAGGTATACAAAACAATTTTCATATTGATATACCTGAGATTTTGAGTTATGAAAAACAGTTAGAAGACCGTAAAAATGATATTAAAAAGTTTACTGAGCTTGCAATAAGTGATGTTGAGAACCTTTCTCATAATGATTTAGTCATGGAGATTTATAAAAACGATTTTTGTGGCTCAGAATTTGAATCAGAAATTTTATCAGAACTATCAAATAATGAAAAATTGTTAAAAGATTTGGGTTTGGAATATTAAAGAAATTGTCATTGTGAAGCTCAAACATAGTTTGAGCTGTGGCAATCCATAAACAAACGGTTCTGCAAATTGTAGGTTGGGGTTTCCACCCCAACAAAAATATTCACATGTTCAGGGGGATTCTTCGGTCGTTGCACTCCCTCTGAATGACAGTCTGGGTGCGTCATTCAGAGCGTGCTGTAAATATTCTGTGTCGCAAGCGTGGAATCTCTGTAAACAGTAACCGTCATTGCGAACGATTGAATGGTATGTAATGTATTAAGTGTGGCAATCCATAATTCAACGGTTTTGCAAATTGTAGGTTGGGGTTTCCACCCCAACAAAATATTCACATGTTCAGGGGGATTCTTCGGTCGTTGCACTCCCTCTGAATGACAGTCTGGGTGCGTCATTCAGAGCGTGCTGTAATTATTTTTGTAACGCAAGCGTGGAATCCCTGCAAGCACAAAAAATTTGAAATTATTCTCTTGAACTATAATCAATCAATACAGCAACAAACCTTAAACAACATGGATATAATTACAAAGAATTAGTTATAAAGAATTATCTATGTAACAGAACGTTACATTTTTAAGCTCTGAAAAGTACCAGTTTAACAGGGTTTTTTATAACTTATGGTAAAAACTTTATAGAAAAATATTGAAATTATGCTATGTTGTTGGTATAAATGAGAAAGTTCTATATATTTTTATATAGTTCTAAAGTATTATAAGAAAAAAGTAAAGGATTTAATTATGTCATTACCAAATGTAGCATACTTCTCAATGGAGATTGCACTTGACCAATCACTAAACACATATTCAGGTGGTTTAGGATTTTTAGCAGGTTCACACATGTTATCAGCAGGCTATTTGCAAATGCCTATGGTTGGGGTAACAATGTTGTGGTCTTATGGTTATTACGACCAAAGAATTGATCATTCAGGAAACGTAGAAGTTGCTTATATCAGAAAGTACTACGATTTCTTAACAGATTTAGACGTAACCGTTGAAGTTGAAACATTCGGCGAAAAAGTAAAAGTTAAAGCATACAAAGTAGAAGCTGACTTGTTCGGTGCTTGTCCTGTATACTTGTTGACTACAGATATCGAAGGCAACAGCGAATGGGCTAGAAGAATTTCTCACAGATTGTATGATGGAGATGAAAGAATCAGAATCGCACAAGAAACAGTTCTTGGTGTAGCTGGTATCAGAGTTCTTCAAGCAGTAGGATATGATTTTGATGTTGTTCACATGAACGAAGGTCACGCACTTCCTGCAGCATTTGAAATGTTAAGACAATATGACGGTGACTTAGAAAAAGTTAAAAGAAAAACTGTATTCACAACTCACACACCAGTTGCTGCTGGTAACGAAGTTCACTGGGTAGACACTTTATTACAAGGTGGTTTCTTTGCTGGTGCATCAAGAGAAAGAGCTGTTGAATTAGGTGGTGAAAACTTCTCATTGACAGTTGCAGCTTTGAGAATGTCAAGAATTGCTAACGCTGTATCACAATTACACGGCTTAGTAGCTAACAAGATGTGGGAATGGGTTGATGGAAGATGTCCTATCAGAGCTATCACCAACGCTGTTAACCTACATTATTGGCAAGATAAGAGAATTTCAGGTGATGATTCATCAGAAAAACTTCTTGCTACAAAACGTGAAATGAAAAAAGAATTATTCAAGTATATTGCTAACGTAGCTGGTAAGAGATTTGACCCAGATGTATTGACTATTACTTGGGCAAGAAGATTTGCTGACTACAAACGTGCTTGGTTAATCTTAATGGATAAAGATAGAATCAACAAGTTGTTAGACGAAAACAAAATCCAAATTATCTTTGCTGGTAAATTCCACCCAGATGATGTTATGGGTAAAGAAATGTTCAACAAGTTGTTGAATCGTTCACATACATTGAAGAATGTTGTAGTTCTTCCTGGTTATGAACTTCAGTTGTCAGGCATGTTAAAGAGAGGTACAGATATTTGGTTGAACACACCTCTAAGACCATTCGAAGCATCAGGTACATCAGGTATGTCAGCTAACGCTAACGGTGCTTTGCACTTGTCTATTTTTGACGGTTGGACAGTAGAAGGTACATTCGATGGTATCAACGGTTACACTGTTGAATACGAAGGACTTGACGATGAAATGCCATGGGAAGAAAGACATTGGAAAGACCACGAATGTATTATGGATATTATCGAAAACAGAATTATCCCTACATACTACAACAACAAAGAAGAATGGGCTAGAATGATGCGTCAAGCAATCAGAACAGCTAATGCATACTTCAACTCTGACAGAATGGTTGTAGAATACTATAACAGATTGTACAAACCAATCGCTCACGATGATGTATGTTCAGAAGAAAAGAAAGAATTAAATTTCACAGAAATCCCAGCTTGTGATGCTTGGACTTATTCAAACATTAAGTAGTTAGGATTTTGAATATAACTTCTGAGGACAGAGAACCAATTTGGTTCTCTGTCCTTTTTTGTGAAATTGTCAGTAAGTATAGCAATTCAATGCAAAACAATTTACTTGACATGTATAATTGCGAGGAGTGAAACGATGTGGCAATCCATAAACCAACTGTTATGCATGTTTAGGGAGATCCTGAAATGAATTCAGGATGACATCAAAATCAAATATAATATGTCATTCCGAACTTGTTTCGGAATCCCTGCAAACAAAAACTTTATTACCCTTTGTAAATATATATATTAAAAATGAACAATTCTTTTAATAAAAGAATAAAATACCTTATACCATCACGCATAAAATATTAAAGTTTTTAATTATCTATTCCTCATCTTAATAAAATCCATAAATGAATCGTCTTTTTCCAACTCAGGATTTGTTCTAAGCAACCAATCCTGTAAGAACTTTTTGTTAGCCAAATGAACCTTGCTCAAACTGACATACGCTTGGTGGTTTGCAGTTGTTATAGACTTGACAAATTTGGGAATATAGTAAATAATAAAAATAGCAGGGTGGCACTTCGCCAAAAGTGTCAAGTACTCTGTAAGAGGTTTAAATGGTTCTTATCTTTTGGGGTAAGAGCCGTTTTTTATTATGTATAAAATTAAAAATAACATTATTAGAGTTAAATTTAAGTTTTCCATAATGTCTCCTTTCTAGTCAGGAACCAACCTGAGGTTTAAATATTGATGTGGTTGTTCCGTTTCGAAAAGAGTACTTTATCTTGGATTATTGCTTCACACTATGCAGTCGCTCACTGCATTTGCTATCGCAAATTTGTGTTCGCTTTGCTCCGTGATACTTCGAGTTTCGCTTCGCTCACTCTACGCAAAATCCGCTTTACCCTGCATAATTATTTTAATATATTTCCTGTTTTTTGTCTAATCTCTTAATATCTTTAATTAGTTTATAGAAAATTGTAACTAACGTTGATTTATTTGTAAATTTTTATTAATATAGTAGTAGCATGATGGCAAAAAATTCTATTATTATTTTTCTTATTAATAAGAAATAATATAAATATAAGGGGCGTTCTGTATGAAAATTAATGAGTCTAATTCAATTAAAAAAGTTTCTTTTCAAGGACATCAACACGAGAAAACCGAGTCAGGGGAAGAGGCTTACAGATTTAACTGCCTTTATGACAAGAACAAATATGATTGTGAAGTCCAGTTTTTCAAGGTTGGACAAGATAAAAAGAACAATTTCTTCATAGAAAAAGGTTGTAATGGTACTATGGAGCCATTTTATAGCGCAGAAGTTGGCGATCATGGGGTTCAAGTTGATGCAGATTATGACCTAGACTTACAAAAGAACGAACCATTTGCATATAGATTTAAGTTGAAATCAAAAGACGGTAGCAAAACCGAGTATCCACAATCAAACGGGTTCACAATTGACGGTTGTTCAGTTATCACACGTCGTGGAACCTCTGTTACTAAGCAAGGTCCTATGTATTTGACTATCGCTGATACCTTTAACCCAGGGTATGTTTACGCTGGGTTCAATGATGCTGATACAGGTAAAATTAAAGGTATGGAAACAGCGGACAAACGAAAAGTAGTCGCTGATAAAGTACGTAATTCAAACCGTACTTTCTCAAACACTATCGGTGGTACTATGGCAGGTATTGAAGTTAAAGTTCCTGAACTTAGAAAAGCTGGTTTCAAAAGAATTATCACTTGTCCATTAAAGGGTGGTGACAACGCATCATCTCACAAATATTGGAACGAAAACAACTTCTTAATGGCAGGTGGAATTGGTAACATAAATAACTATAACTCATTGCAACGTACAGCGTTTAAACACGGTATGAACCTTGTTGATGATGGTACGTTTACATCTGAGGGTTTGCAAGGGGTACACTTCCAACGTGCAATCAAATGGATGGATCCAGATAACAAACCTGATGAATACTATATGTTCAGAATGTCAGGGCTACAAGATGATAGTCTTGGTTTAGGTGTTGTTCCTGAAAACTATGAGAATATGAGATTAAAGGTTGTAAATGGTGTTTCTGATTATGAAAAACAATCAGATGGTCAATATAAAATTGTAAAAAATAAAGATTACAACCCAAAACAACCTACATATATTCAATTATATGATGATACCATGGTTTCAGACGAACAAAGAGCTGATAAAACTCACGTTATCACACAGTATGACAAAGTTAATTCAGACAGTAGTTTGAGTGCTAATACTCACGATGATACGCCTGTACCATACACATTTGAAGCAACAAATCCTTATGAATTGGATAAGAATATCAAGAGTCTTAATGAAGTGAATAAAATGAGAGGTTCATCTGAAAGAATTGACAAAGATTCACCTGCTGGAGCTATGTTCTTAGGTTCATTATCAAACATTAAGATTGCACCTAAAGAAGAGGGCGGATTTGTTTGTTGGGACGCTAACACAGATATGGTTAAGATGAACTACTTCACGTCAAACTATGATGATGAGTTATTGGCATCAGAAAAAGACCCTGCTAAACGTGCTATTGAAATGGATAAATATAGACGTGCAAATTATCAGGTTCAAGATATGACACTTGCTGCAGGTCGTTATTGGACAAAAGAAGTTAGAAACACACACAACGAATATGTTGCTAAAACTATCGGTGAAATTTCATCTAACCCAACAAAAGCATTTAACAGAATTGATTCTATTTTGAATTCACAAAACCCTGATAAACCAGTTCTTCCAGAAGACGTAAGAGTTTCAAAAGCTGTTGTAGAAAATGTTCTTAATGGTGATTATATAATGCGTGAAAAATCAGATAATTATGATGATTTGGTTAATTCTGCAATTATGGACTTGCCACTTGATTCATTAGAATTTGCTAATGATACAGCAGGTGCGTTGTCATCACCTTATATTTCAAAGCGTTCTACAGATGAAGAACATCTTGGTCAAACAAGATTTGAGTCTATTAATGACCCAAGTTTCAAGGTTGATAAAAAATATGCAAAAACTTTTAATAAGATGAACGATGTTTACACAAAAGACATCAAGGGTTTTGCAGACAAAGTTTTGAACCAAGTTAATGAAAACTCAAAAGAAAAATTATTTGATGAAGAGGGTGAAGTTACTGAATACGGACAATATGTAATTCCTCTAGTTGCTGGCGATATTGCAAAATATGCGTTGGTAAAATCATTGATGCCATCAGTTAAGGCTAAACAAATCGAAGGTGGCGAAATCGCTTATGATTATGACACAATGCGAGAAGAAGGAACACTTAGAAATCTTGGTATCAACGGCGATTCTCAAGAGGACGAAGCTAATCAGGTTGTTAATAAGATTAGCAAGGGTGTAAACCTTTTGAAATCAAGCGATGTTGATTTTGTATCAAAATCAATTAATAAACGTATCCAAAATACTAATGCTAACAGTTTTAAGTTGGCAGAGGTTATGGTAGACCGTTCAGGTTTAGGTTTGGACTGGAGATTAGATGCGGCAAAAGACGTTGCAGATATGGATTCAGTTAGAAATATGGATCAAACTTTTGACAAGGCTTGGGATAATGTGGTTAAATTCTGGGGTAACTTTGTTGATACAGTTAAGGAAGAAAACCCTAATTCTTATCTTGTTGCAGAAATTACTGACGTTGGCGATTTGATTAAGAGCCAACCTGATGATAAATCTGATTTGAAATATAATTCAGAAGAAAAATCAATGAACTCATTATTTAATGTTGCAGGTATTACATCTGAGGCAAACTATTCATATTTCTTTGACGGAATTACAAGTATGTTTGCAAAAGATTTTACTAACGGTAATGATAATGTTGGTAATAACGATAACGCAAGAGTTGGCAAGTTGGAAGATTCTATCTCTAGATTTGTTAAAATGCCATTGGATTACCAAAGAAACTCTTATGTGTTCGCAAGCAATCACGATAAGCCACGTATGATACACTTTATGTCAATGGATATGGGGTTGTATCATTCTGATTTAAAAGTTGGTAAAGATAATGATAGAAAAATCGCATATATGATTACTCATGATAAGATGGATATTCCTAAAAATGAAGAGGATAAAATACTTCATGATCCTGATATGTTCAACAATGTGAGTGCAAAGGCTGTTGCAAATGGTGCTTTGTTGAGAAACAGTATTGGTGCTATCAATGAACAAATGAAGCAACAAGAACTTAGAAAGATAGATAAATCTGATAAATCAGAACATGAAAAGAATGTAGAACGAGAAAATACTCATAAGAAATACGATGCGATTTATTCAGCGTTGTCTGGAGCTGTTGCAGACGTAGTAAATGGCAAATATTATAAGAACGAAGATGAATCAAAGACTAATAAGACACCTGATTCAATCAAGAAAATCAATGAAAAAGACGGTTTTGGTTCAAAACCTATTCCTACAGCGTTTGATATTGTGTATGATCAGGCTGTACATTCTAAAAAACTTGATGAATTGTTATCAGGTGATGAAAAAGAAGCATATAAAGATGCTGTTTATATGAAAGCAACTGAGGTTGGTCGAGCAAAGACAAGAATTATCACAAGATATTTAAGTGCATTGTCAGGTAACCCTACAATTTATGCAGGTGATGAAGGCTTGGCTATGACAGGGGCTGAGGATAAGTGTCAAAACACATTCTTACAAAACCGTAATGCATTAGATTGGTCGTTGGTTGATAAAGATAGCCCAAATGCTAATAAAGACGTTCAAAACTTTATGAACGATATGTTTGGAATCACAAGGGTAAGAATGGACGATAACGGTAATAAGATGGAAGCATTGAACAATGGTACAATGACAAAACTTGTTACTCAAAATAGATACATTTTTGCCGATAAACATAATGATAACAAGCAATGTCCTGCGGTTATTTATCAAGCAGGTAATGGGGCAATGAGTGTGTCTTTATTTAATCCAAACGGTATTACAACTGCTCAAAATGTAAGCCCAGATGATTTACACCCAAATCAATTTACACTAGAGGGCGGTATCAACTTGGAACAAGATGTTAAAGGTAGACGTGAAAAGATTAGCTTGACACCTGGAACTGAGTTTAAGAATGCGAATAATCCTGACTATAATTATCGAGTATTTGAACATGACGGTAATTATTGCATAAAACAGATTGATTCAAATGGTAAGGAATCAGGTATTGAGTTGAATGAAAAGACAGCTCCTGATGGGGTATTGATGTTGTACCACGTACCTGAGGATATCGCAAACGAACGTAGTGAAATGGCAGAAACAAAGAAACGTGAATATTATAATAAACAACATAATATTATGCCAAACGGCGGTTATCAAAGTTCTGTAGATGAAGGAGAAACAGGACATAACTTGAATGTAACATCAGAAGAATAAATACAAGGATTTTAGACAAAAGGGCGGTGCGTTGAAAACGCACCGCCCTTTTGTATTTATAATTTTAAAGTTATAATTTTTTTCTTAGATAATTTCTAGGTTGAGATAAAACGTCGCTGTCTTGACGACGGATACTTTTGTAGTAGTTTTTTAGATATGTGAATGGTAATTTAGGCAACCATGTAAAGTTCATTATGACAGAAACTGCATCTCCACCTTTTGCAAACATTAGTTCATCAATTGTTGCTTCATAAGCTGGTGATAATGATGAGAACAGTTTAAGTACATAGTCTGTAAAGGTTAAAACTGTATAGCCAGATGCAGCACTCGTTTTCACCATTATTTCACCTAGTGAATTTCCGTCTTCTTCTTCTGATGGCTTAACCTCAAAATTAATACCATCTTCTTTTGCAATCGCTAATTTGTACCATTCGCCTTGATATTGCAAAACAAGTGTCCCTTCTTTAGGAATAAATATTGTATCGAAATCGTTGCGCAGTACAATATTGCCAGATAAATCTATCAAACCATATTTATAATTTTTACAAGTGATAAAAAAATCTTTTGAGATACGTTCAATTAATGAATATTCAGGTGGGATAATTATCTTTCCATTATCATCATATACGCCATAATCATTGTCATTCCCAAGTTTAACGAGATTTTGTGCAACTCTATCTGCCCAACGATATTTCGGTTTGATAATGTATTCACCTTTGTGGTTCATTATTCCATATTTGTGTTTATATTGAACAATCCACGCATTTTCGCCTAATTTGATTATTTTTGAATATTCAGGCTTTGTGATTTCAGTATTTTCAAGTTTTAATCCGAAATTTTTCTTATAGCAGTATACTTCTGGTCTTACGCTATCTGCATAAGCCATAGAAGTTAGCGAAATTAGTACTAATAATGTCAATAATCCCTTTTTCATAAAAGCATTTTAGCATAAAAACTAGTTTTTCTCATTTTTCACGGTTGTATTGCTATTTGTTTTGGAATTTGCATTATTTTCAGTATTAGCATTGTTCTTTTTGTCGTTTCTGTAACCTATACCTGTTCTGTAACCAGAAATGCCGTAAAGAATAGGTAGGGCAGGTTCTATCCATTTTAGACCAGACATAACTGCAATTGTTGCAATGTCGTCTGAGTGTAAACAGATATCAAGTGCTTCTGGTTTGCGTTCGTCTTGTTTAGATTTTTGACCTTTATCAAAGATAGGGTTTATGAAATTTCTTCCGATAAAGTTAGCGATTTTGCTACCGCCAACAATTCCTGTTGCTACAATACCTGTAACCATACCGACTACACGTGCTGCTTTTGATTTGATATTCATCTTTTCTAATCCTGCAAGTGCAAGACCGGCTCCAACGTTGCATAAGAAGATGTTTGCTAGATATTGATAAGAACCCTCTTTTACTCTATCTGCCATTTTGTTTTTGTCTACTTTTTTCTCTGTTAAGACATCGCCTGTTATCCCACCTGCTGTTCCACCAACGATTGGAATGAATCCGTATAGTGATAGTCTTCCGATTTCGTTTTTAATATCTTTTGCTGTGATGTTATCAGGCTCTGGGATAAGTTTGTTGAATAATTTTTTACCTTTTGGAGTTTGAGATAATTCGTTATTCAGAGTTTTTACTTCTTTAAATTTTAAAACTTTTGATTTTGCCTTTTCTAATAAGTTAAGTCCTTCGTTTGATAGGTTGTGTCCTTCTTCTGTAGCTGATTTGACAAATGAATCAACAGCTTGA
Organism: Candidatus Gastranaerophilales bacterium HUM_9; assembly: GCA_002103075.1. Classification (GTDB taxonomy): domain Bacteria; phylum Cyanobacteriota; class Vampirovibrionia; order Gastranaerophilales; family Gastranaerophilaceae; genus UBA2883. The sequence continues at coordinate 438,058 of DABG01000018.1, forward strand.
GTATTGTTTTTAATTATTTCAGCTGTGCGATATTTTTGATAAGGGAGCCTAAGAATTTTGGCTGAAAGTTTTGGTGCATAAAGTGATGAAACGGTTGTTGCTGTTAGAACTGATGCTGTTCTTATTGCTGTTTCTTTTTTCTTTTCTTGAGGTGCTTTTCTAATTTCGTTTGCTCCATAAACTGTTGCACCGCTTATAAAGATTGGTGCTACTGCTTTTTTGTAGTTTTCTACCAATAATGGTTGGTCAAGATATTTCCCTAAAGTTTTAATTCCACTAATCATTTAAAAACCTCTTTAATTGTGTGAATGCGTTTTCTGTAATAACGTGTTCAATTCTACAAGCGTTTTCTGTTGCTTCTTTTTTTGATAGTTTCAAGATTTTTTCAAAAAACGTTGTTAGGATTTGATGTTTTTCGATAACGGTTTGAGATTTTTCAATGCCGGTATCTAAAAGATTTATTTTGCCATAGCGTTCATAACTGATATAACCTTTGCTTGCAAGTCTTTTAAGTGCATCTGTTACAGAAGCTCTTGAAACATTCAATTCTCTAGATATATCAATTGCTTTTACAGAACCTTTATTTTGTATATTGTTGTAAATACATTCAAGATAATCTTCTAATCCTGAGCTTAATCGGTTTTCAACCATAAAATCCCCATCTTGCACATTTGTTAGCCTTTTCTAACATTATAAGTACCAAGAACAAAATTAAATGTCAAGTATGTCTAACATTTTTCATGGAATTGTTGTTCAGACGGTATGAATGATATTTTGTGTTAATAGAACCGTACTTCTGGATTATCACGGCTCTCACTACGTTTGAGCCTCGCAATGACGAATAAAAAAGAGTAATGCCCGAGCTTCGCTCGGGCATTACTTGTATAAAAATTTTAAATTTCAGCTTTAAGTTTTATTCAGCATCTAATCTTTTTTCAAAATCGTCGTCGTCGTCATCTTCTTCTTCTTTTTTGATTTCTTCGACAACCATTTTTGCCATTTCAACTGCGATAACTTTTCTTGTTTCTTCTGGGCAGTTTTGAAGCATGCTTATTGCGGTTCTTAGGGTTTCGTCGATATCATACCAACGGTTACGTTTTTGGGTTGCCAAGTCAACTTCTGTAGCGTTTATGATGTCAGTTACTTCTTCATATTCTGAATCTGCAATATTGTGTTCAGTAATAATCTTAATCAAGTTCAATGCAATCTTGATTTGAGTATCGTCATTAGATTCTTCTAATGTTTTCATAGCAGAAGACAATACAGGATCTTGGTCATACCAACGTCTTGTGCTTGTTGTAAATTCTTCTTTCATACTAATTCTCCTATAATGTTTTCGACCACAAATGAATTATACAATATTAGTGAATATTTGTAAAATGTTTATATTTAAGTTACACTTTCTTAAGAAATACGAATAGTTTGGATAAAAATAAGAAAACAAATCAGGCATGAGCTGATTTATAAATTATCCATTTATTAAAGAAAGAACGGAGTTTTTGTTATGTTAATAATCATGCGTGAGCACGTAAGCCAAGAATGTATTGATAAAGTTGTAAGTTTTATTGAATCAAAAGGTTTTAAAGCACATATATCTGTTGGTGAAGTACAAACTATTATTGGTGCAATCGGTTCAACAAGCATTGACCCACGTAATATAGAACTCCTAGAGGGTGTACAAGAAGTAGTTAAAATTTCTTCTGGATACAAGTTGACTAGTCGAATTTTTAAACCGGAAGACACTGTTATTGAAGTAAATGGTGTTAAATTTGGTGGTGGTAATGTTGGTTTGATAGCTGGTCCTTGTACTGTTGAAAGTTATGAGCAAATGGATAAGACTGCTGATGAGTTGATGAAGTCAAATGTAAAAATTTTGCGTGGCGGTGCATTTAAACCAAGAACTTCGCCTTATGCTTTTCAAGGTTTAGGTGAAGAGGGTTTGAAGATGATGAGAAGTGTTGCTGACAATCATGGCATGGCTGTAACTTCTGAAATCATGGAGAATTCGCAGATTGATATGTTTGAAAAGTATGTTGATATTTTGCAGATTGGTGCGAGAAACATGCAAAACTATAATTTGTTAAAAGATATGGGAAAAGTTGATAAGCCGATTATCTTGAAACGTGGTTTGTCAGCAACATTTGAAGAATGGCTTTTGTCTGCTGAATATATTGTATCAAGTGGTAACCCTAATGTAATTTTATGTGAAAGAGGGATAAGAACCTTTGAAAAATACACAAGAAACACACTTGATTTATCTGCAATTCCTGTTATAAAAAAACTTAGTCATTTACCGATTATAACAGACCCAAGCCACGGTACTGGTTTGAGAGATAAGGTTGCTCCTATGTCTAGAGCAAGTGTTGCAGCTGGTTGTGATGGCTTGTTGATTGAGGTTCACTATGATGCTGATAACGCTATGTGTGACGGTGCTCAATCATTATATCCTGATGAGTACCACGAATTGTACGAAGATTTAAAACAGATTGCTCCTGTTGTTCATAAGACAATATTGTAGTGAAGGGATAAATTTCTGTTAAGACTAATCGTCATTGTGAACGATTGAACGGTTTGTAGAATTGTAGGTTGGGGTTTCTACCCCAACAATAATATGTACTGGGGGATCCTGAAATAAATTCCACTACTGTCCATGATAATTTTTATTCGTCATTGCGAACGATTGAACAGTTTGCAAAGTAGTAAGTGCGGCAATCCATAAACCAACAGTTCTGCATGCTCAGGGGGATTCTTCGGTCGTTACACTCCCTCTGAATGACAGTCTGGGTGCGTCATTCAGAGCGTGCTGTAAATATTCTGTATCGAAAGCGTGGAATCTCTGCAAAAAGTTAAGGAGACCCTGAAACGAGTTCAGGGTGACTAGAACTAAATAATAGTAGTCATTCCGAACTTGTTTTGGAATCCCTGTGTAGATATAACGCATTATGCATTATAAATTAAAATAAAATTATTAAAAATCGCAAAAAAAAAACCACTCTTTTGATTGAGTGGATTGCTTTCTGCATCCTAATGGTCTTTTAGTGTTTATTATATTTTATTTTTTAGGAGTTCAAAACAATTGCGTTTTTTATTATTTAGTGTTTTATATACACTTAAAGCGTGTACATTTATAATTATGCCATATTATTTGAGAATGTCAACACTTTCTTTTAATTAAATTTGTTTTTTTGAAAAATTCAGTAGCAATGCAGGTTCTGGACTTAATAAAACTTAATAAAACTGAATAATGAGTGTAAAAATGACACTGTTTAATCTATGAATGATAAAATTGGGGGATTTGTAACATTTTGTGATTTTTTAATTGAGTCTACATTATGGTAATGCTCTCTTTTTTTCAACTCCCTGAAACCATGTGATTATAACTATTTGTAACAATTTTTTAGTAAACTAACAAACTTTTTTTTTGAGGTTCATTTGTATAACAACGGAAAAATGAAAAGGACCAACTATGCGTATAAATTCAATTAATTCAACTACTCCCAAATTTAAAAGTGTTAGAGAAGACAGAAATACAACTTCTCAATTAAGTAAAAACAATGATTATTCGTTAACTGAACCAAATCAAAGACGAATAAATAAGGCTATTGAGAATTTGGCAAAACAGCGTGGTGAAGAAAATATCAAGTTCTTGTTAAATGTTGGTGAGAATTTAACGTATCAAACAAATATTCCTGATGCTAAACCTACTAAAAATGAGTGGCGTTCAAAACTAAAAGATGCTACAGAAAAATCTTTGGCAATATCAGATCCTATCTTGAAGTCTAAATATGAATCTGAAATTTCAAGAGTATTTGACGAACCTAAGAAATTGTCTGATGATGAAAAATCTATTCTTGAACATAAGAAATCAATCATGTCACGTGTAGATTTAGATAGTATAAAATCTAATCCAAATGAAAATATTAGAAATTTAGAAAAGAACATGGACTACTTCATATCTTCTACAGAAACTCCAATCAAGCAAAAAGCCTATGTTATGGAACGTTTAGATTATATGATGAGTCCTGATTATCATATTAATCCTCAGTTAAAAGATAAAAAAACTCAAGTTTTGGCTGAAATGATGAACGATATGGTTATTAATACACCAGAATCAAAAGTTCCAAACATGAAAGCTGTAAACCAAAAAACTCACGGTATGTGTGCAGCTATCTCAATCGCAAGAAAAGCTGTAGCGTATGAAGATAAACCTGATTATGTAGATACATTGATGTCTGAACTTGATGATACAAATAAAGTAATGGTTTACGATAGACACAACATTGGTAGTGGAAAACGTGTTCCAGTTGAAAAAACTGCTGTAGATTTTGATTATGCTCAAGATAAAGGTTACAGAATTATTGACGCATCTACTCTTCAATGGATGGGTATTGCTGGCATGTACGGTAATAAGAGTGAAAAACTTCACGATTTCTTCGCTTTTGATAAAAATAATTTTGATGCGTTCCACGATTCATTCTTTATGAAGACTATTAACAAAGATGATTTGAAAACAAAACATTGTTACTTCCAATCTTTAACTAAAGCAAAAGATGAAATCGGTAGTGTTAAAGCTGATAAAACTCTTAAAAATATGGAAGTTAAATCAAGAAACCATAATAACGAAGAAAGTATAAAATTAATTCAAAAATATAATGATGATACGATGAAAAATATTAAGGAAATCGTTCCTGATATTTCAAAAGAAGAGCTTCGTGAAGATATAAATAATCTTGCAAAACTTTATGCTCCATCATCAGAAAAATTAGAAAAACATTCTGAAGATATAAAAGGATATAGTTTTATTCCAAACGAAGAAAAAACTCAAAAAGAGAAAAAAGTAAAAGCATATTTTGTGGATAAATATGCAGAAAGAATTTCTGATAAAGATTCAAAAGACAATATTTCTAATCTTGTTTCAAACATAGAAACAGTTCATTCATTGGAAAATTCTTTGTCAACTTCAAAACCTTTATCATCAAAAATTGGTCAAGCGAGAAAGCTATATAATGCTGAATCAGCATACAGAGCAAGTATTGCTACAGGACTTAGAGATGATGATATTTTAACAGACTATCTTATCCATTATAATATTCCAGATAGACAAACAAGAATTTCTGACGGTTATCAAACCGTAATTGATAGAATTACTAAAAAAGATGATAAAAAATTATTAAATCATTATACAACCGTATTTGGTTTAGAGCCAGATGATAAAGAGGGTGCAATAGAATCATTAAAAGCGGTTAAAAAATCTGTTGACACTATTCAAACAGCTGGTATTGATGATTTGTATACAAGAATGGGTATTGGTACAAGAAAATATTTGTTGATGAGTGAAATAAATTCTGTAAAAACTCTTGTTGAAGATGGCGATAAGGCAGAATTGAAACGTATTTCATCAACAATGGGTATGAAACCTGATAAAAAAGCTGTGACTAAAGAACTTTCTAAAATGGAAGACTCTTTATTGAAATCATCAGATGAAAAAGTTTATAAACACGTATTTAATAAAATGGGCTACAAAGATGAAGTAATAAACTTTGTTGATGTATATGGAATGTTCGTTGCGAAATTGAATGACCAAGATGATCCGATGTCAGCAGCAGCATATTTGCAATCATTTAAAAATACAAATGGATTAGCAGAAGATGCTTCTCCTGAAGAATTAACAAATGCTATCAATGGTATCGGACAAACATTTAATATCTATTCTCAAACATTAGAAAATGCAGAAATGTTGTTGAATGTTGCAAATGATGACGGTACAGCTTATTTCACAGTTGATGGCCCACAAGTTGTTATGAAAAAAATGGAGAATGAGGGTAAACTTGTTCCTGCAAAAGATATGAGAATGTTACAAACAAGATTTAATAAAATTGACAAAATTCGTTCTTCTGACGAGTTTTCAAGCAGACAAGGAAAGATTTCTGATCCATCATTATATAAATTGTCTAACTCAGAAAAAGCTGCGGTTAAACAAATAAACGGCAAAATAAACATGATGTATTCTGATACAGTAAAAGAATATGAAAACATGTTTAAAACAATAAGAGAACCATTAGAAAAACATATTAGATATATTGGTACAAACGAAGGTACTTATTGGGTTGGTTCAGACGGTCACAGTGGTTTAAGCAGTTCTCAACAAGTTAAGATTATTGAACAAATGACAGATAAACCATATCAAGCTGTATCAAATATTGAAGGTGCAATTGAGCAAATCAAAAACACAGAGCATTCTGGTGTATCTTCAACAAGTGTATTCAATGACAAACATGGCTGGCATGCTCAATATATTGCTGACGTAAATGAAGTTGGTAAAGATGGTAGAACTGCAATGTTCCACGATAACACTTGGGGTGCATCTGAACACGAAAATACTTGGGTTGATTCAGAAGGATTAACAAGAACAGATTATTCTGATAATCGTGGTGGTGAATTTGGTTATATCACAAATGATGATTGGAGAAATGGTAACTATGTTGACAACTTAACTAGAAAAGCAGGTCATATTACTCCACACGATATTGATAACAAAATGTATAAAAAACTAAGACCAGCAGGAGAAGAATACGATTTCTCTACAATTTCAGATATTATTGTCCTTGGGGAAAGTAATACTTATAAAGATATTGCTGCATCTATCAAAGATACAATATTTGTTCCTGATTCAGTATTCTTGCCTACATTGAAAAAAGAAGCTAGTCAAATGACAACAAGGGAAATCCAAAAGGCTATCTTTAAAAATGATTCTGCAGGATTAGGTTATCACGCAAAATTTGATAAAATGGATAAACGTATCAAAGGTGATAGCTTGCACGACGGTATCAAAACATTAGAAGATTATAACAAGTTATCTGATAATGACCCGATTAAAATAACTTTTGAAAAAGCTGCAATCAAGTTAGCATATAGTGACGCTTCTATGTACAAAGAACTTGGTAAAGCTACTACAATGAAAGAAGTTCAAAAAGTTAAACAAGAACAAAGAAAAGAAGCAATTAAAAACTTTGATTATTCATTCGGTAAATCAGAAGAAACTTTGACATATTTAGCAAAAGAACATAGAACTGATATTGCAAATATTGTTGTAAACGCTTTGAAAAACAATAATATAGATGCAAATAAAGGTATTGATATCGTTAAAAACGTAGTAGTTTTTGAAAACGAAGATGAAAAAGCTAAATTCACAGGTAGCGTAAAAGATACTATCAAGTTTGTATTAGACAAGACATCAAAACAATTTGATGCAGCTGTAGATGATTCAGAAGATTCAAGAAAAGCAAAAGCTGAAATAATGACTAGTATGAAAGCTATGTTAGAAGATTCTTTATACTTCAATAAAGAAGATTTGAACGCAAAAGGTTCAAAAATCAGAGGTATAAGAAACTGGATTGATACTAAGTTTAATCCGAAATCTGACGAAGAATTTGTACAAATTTATAGAAATCTTCAAGATATGCCTGCTAAAGATTTTGAAAAAGTTAGAGCAGATGTAACTGACAAACAATTGGGTATGTCTGAACAAACAGGATTTGATGTATTGCAAAAATACAATGCGGCAAATGATGAAGCAGAATCAACAGTAAAAAATATCTTGTTCTATGAAGAATATACTAAGGACTTGCAAGAAAGTAAGTTGAAAACAACTTATAAGTATAACAAACTTGAACGTAAGACAAGAGGTGCTGTTTACGTTGGTGAAAGAACTTTTGATGATTTGTATCGTTCGATGAAGTTTACTTTAAGCAGTGTAACTTATGAAAAAATGTTCAACAAGTATAAAGATAGAAATATCAAAAAATACGGTGCATTCCCAGCATATCCAAAACTTGATATGAGTAATAACAAAGGTATTCAATCTCAAGTTGATTTGTTGAACGACAAAGTTAATTCTTTAATGACAGATATTATTCAAAAGAAAAATATTAAACGTGATTATGAAATCTCAGACGAGATGAAGAATTATGTATCACAAATGAACCCTGAAATGAAACCAACTGCAACTGAACGTAAGTATATGCAAAAGTTGGCAGGTGAATTTATCACATTGAATATGAATGATGAAAGTATCCCTGCTTCTACTGAAGCTGCATATAATTTGTTAGATATGGATAGGGATACAACTTATGCAGATTTGAAATCAAATGCAGATGTTATTATCAACGAATTTGAAGCAATTAAAAAAGCTAATGCAAGCGTTGATTTAGATGAATATACAAAGAATTTGAGCAAGGCATTAGATAATTATACTAATACAATTATTGATGTTGGTATTCCACCAAAATATCAAAGAAAACTAAAAGAAGATGCTAAAATTTGGCAAACACTTGAGTTTAAACTTGCTACTGATTCAGGTAAACAGTCAAATGACTTGCAACAATTGAAATCTAAGATAAAGGCAGGTTCAATCAATTATGGTTCTGAAAAGCAACTTAATAGTTTTGAAAAAATTCAAGATATGGTTATTAAAACAAGCAAGTTGAATAAATCAGATGCTAAAAAGGTTGATGAGTCTGGTTATAAGCCATTAGACATTGCTATGTCTAAGAAAGATGCAGATTTAAAGAAAGCAAGAGTTGCTGAAAAACAAGCTGAAATCTCAGAAGCAATCGATAGATATGTAAATAAATATATTAAAGAAGATTCTAGAGATAACATAAAAGCAAATATGGCTGATTGGGCGAATAAAGAAATTCGTGGTGGAAATCGTCGTAAGGTAACTGAAGACGAAGTTGTTGAAGCTAGAGAAAAATTCGCAGATGATTATTATAAATATCATTTGACTAATAACCCAATTGAATTATTGGATAGATACTTGTTATTGACAGCGAAAGATGCAAAAGAAAAATATCCAAATTCAGCAAGTAACGCTGTTTCTTATGAACGAGTTTTATCAGATGAATTGAGTTTAACAAGATATGTAGAAATTCAAGACGCTCTAATGGAAGCAGTTCATGAGGGTAACCCAGCTCACGTAAAACATTATTTTGATGATTATACAATTGATGCAGATAATAAAGTGAGCATGAATAGTGATGAAGCAATTAGTCACATGGTTGTAAGTTTGTTGATGGAAGATAACACTAAGCCGGCTAAGATGTTTGTTGAAAAACTTGGACTTGGTGACAGAGTTATGGATATTGAAACAAAAGTTCTTCATGATGCAAAACCAAAAAAACAAGTTGATAAATTGGCAAAAACATTGAGATCAATTGGTCAATTCCAATCTACTGCAAATAGTGAGTTTGAGGAATTGATGAATAGAATTACTGATTCAGATAATCCAGATGCTGAAATTGAAACAATGAAGCAAAATATCTTGAAAAACTTGCGTGGCATGCCAAAGAACAGCAAGGTAGTAAAAGCATATTTTGCAGCAATGGACGATGCAAAAGCAGGCATTAAGGATAACCCTGATATGCCAAGAACGACAATTCTTGTGGGTATAAATTCAACTGTTTTGAAAGAAATTCAAGATTACGTAAACGAAGATTTGGAAGAAAAACAAGACGGTTTGAGTGAAATCCATAAACTTTACAAGTTCTTGTTACAATTGAGATTGCCTGAATATTCTAAAGGCTATAAATTGCAACGTGCATTAGAAGCAGAATATAAAGATTTGTTAGAATATAACAATAATCTTTTGAACACAGTTTCTGCTGAAAATGAAAGCGTTGTAATGACAAATAAAAAAGCAAATATGAATTAAGGAACTAATATTCTATAATTGTTGATAAAAACAGGTGGCGGTCGTGAAATTCACGACCGCCGCTTTAATTATTTAATATTGTTAAAAAATAATTAAGTTCTTAATATATCTCACAAATTTATATTATCATTATTATAGGAGATAGTAATGCAATATAAAGATTATTATGAAATATTAGGTGTTAAACGTGATGCAACTGCATCAGAGATAAAATCTGCATACAGAAAGTTAGCACGTAAGTATCACCCAGATGTAAACAAAACAAAAGAGGCAGAAGCCAAATTTAAAGATATAAATGAAGCGTACGAGGTTTTGGGCGATAGTGCAAAACGTCAACGTTATGACAGTCTTGGTTCAAATTGGCAAGGCGGAGCAGATTATACACCACCTCCAGGGTTCGAAAACTTTGCATTCAACTTTAATCAAGCAGGTGGCGGTGGTCAAACCTTCAACTTTAATCAAGGAGCAGGTGGTTTTTCTGATTTCTTTAGCTCTTTGTTCGGTGATTTTATGGGTGGTGCTCAAGCTGGTGGTGCTGCTGGTTTTGGTGATTATGGCAACTTCGGTGGCGGTTATCAACAATATCAACAACAAGGTGCACAAAGAAAATCTCGTAAATCATCTGCAAAAGCTGAGGATTTAGATGTTACCAAAAATCTTGATATCTCTATTAAGGATTTAGTTGAAGATAAACCAATTACGGTTAAGTTTTCTCAATTAGAAAAATGTACTCAATGTCCTCCAAATGGGTTCTGTTCTCATTGTGGTGGCACGGGGTTTGTGAATAACTCAAGCTCTGTAAAGATTAAGTTGCCTAAAAATGTTACAGAGGGTCAAAAGATTAAGTTAAAAGGTAAGGGTAAGACAGATTCTTATGGTCGTCGTGGGGATATGTATTTGGTTGTTCATATAAAAGATAATGAATACCAAATCGATGGAACTACATTAACAAAAGAAATCGAAATTTATCCTACAGAAGCTGTTTTAGGTGGTGAAAAAGAACTTGAAACATTGCATGGCAAAATCAATATTAAGATTCCACCAAAGGTTTCTTCTGGTCAAGCATTGAGATTGAAGAACTTGGGCTTGCCTGATAAGAATGGTAAATTAGGTGACTTGAAAGTTAAAATGAAGATAGTTTTACCTAAAGATATGACAGATAAAGAAGTTGATTTGTATAAGCAACTTGCAAAATTACGTAAGTAATGACGGATTAAAAATCCTTATGACGAATACTTTTTATTTGCAACAAATGCGTTATAGTTTGTTACGTATCTTAAACCCATTTTATGACTATCAGTTCTTAGGTTGTAATCAAGCAAGAGTTTGTATTCATCATGTCTGTTCTTCAATGTATATGCTTCTTCTGCGGTGTTCATTGAAAATTCTTTAAATGCTTTTTTTGATTTTTTAGGCTGAAAATCATTTCTCTTGTATGCTAAAGAAAACTCGCCATCAGGGTTTATGGCTATATTACACGACACTTTTGACTCAATCAGTGTGTTTAAATCAGCAGTACTAAGAGGATAGCTTACTGGGTGTCCGTGAAATATGGTAGTGTTTTTCTCATCAAGGTCTAAATATGGTAAATCATTCATGCGACATGAGTTTGCATCACCTTTATATTCTGCAATAACACGGTTTTTCTTTGTGTCTACAATGACTGCATGCTCATAAGGTTGAGAGTTATGTATCCCCTCAAGACATCTTGATTTTGCGTACTGAAAAAGTTCTTTTGTTGATTTGAATTCTGTTTGTAACGGCATGACTTTGTTTTCAGCCTGTGGAATTTCTTTTGGGACAAGTTTTGTTGCTTTTCGGCTGAAAAGTCTTTTGAGTGTTGATATTGGGCTAAATGTTATTGGTACCATATTTTATTAAAAACCCCTGAAAAATATTTTTGTTATTATTATTTTAATTTAAAATACAATATTTGTACGATTTCAAAACAAAATGACTAAAGTTTAAAATTTTTAGTTCGTCAAACCATGTACAGTTTATACCCCCCCCAATTTTGATTTGGAGTCGAAATGTCAGAACAAACAATTTTATCACAAGATTTATCACGAAGAAGTAAAGCTGATGAATTTTCTAACGTAATTGAAAAAGCTAGAACTGCTCACCAGAGTTATATCATCAAGCAACAAACAAAAGATTTAGAAAATGCAATTGAATATTATATAGATGCTATTCGTATTGATGGCAGAGTTTCTGAACCATATTATCGTTTAGCAAGTTTGATGTATGAAAAAGGTCAGATTTCGTTGGATACGGCAATTGACCAGTGTAAAACAGCAATTACACTTGAGCCAGAAAATGTAAATGCTCATATTTATATGGGTTACTTTTTATCAATGGCTGATAATTTCAAGGACGCACAGAAGGAATTTAGTTTAGCTATAAAATCTGCACACTTAAATTCTGCTCGTCCAAGATTATTTTTGTCAAATATTATTCGTCAAGAGATGTTGGCAGAGGGTAAAACTTTTGTTGGCATGTTTAAGTATTTGTACTATTTGGTATCTGGAAGCATGCTTTTATTCTGCGATAAAGCTGCTATTAAGATGATGGTACAATCACTTGTGGATAATATTTCGGTGTTTTCATACAAAACTATTGGTGAAACTTTTGAACGTGCAAAATTGTTTAATAACGCTTATAAAACTTATTCAGAAGCGATGGAGAAAACAAAGCACGGTGAAATTTTCTATAAGAAAATGGGTGATTTGTCTGTAAATGGTCAAGATATGATGTCAGCTTATCATTGTTATAGAAAAGCTCTTGAAGAAACTCCATACAATCGTGAAGTTTTGATTAAGATGGCAACGCTTTTACAAACGTCATTCCCTGATAGAGTTGATGAGGCTATTGATTATTATAATAGACTTTTAGAATTTAATATTGATAACGATAAGATTTATTATGAATTGGGTCATCTTTATATGCGTAAAAATGATAGATTGAACTCTGTTCAAGCATTCAAGTTGGCTTTAAGATATGATGAAAACAACCCATATTATAACAATTCGTTGGCGTATTCATTTGTAAGAGCAGAGTTATATGATGATGCGATTGAATATTACCAGCGTGCTATTAAACTTAATCCAGATGCAAAATGGACTTCTATTGTATGTCACGCATTGGGAGCGGTTTATGGCGAAGTTAAAGGAAATTTCGACGCTGCTGAAGCAACTTTTCAAGCAGGTTTGGTACTTGATTCAGAAAACTATGATTTATTATTGTCATTAGGTGATTTGATGATGGTTAAACGTGATTTGGATAGAGCTATAAGAGCATATTGTGACGGTATAAAGGCATGTCCGGATAATTTCATGGCTTATGCTAAGGCAGGTTTAGCGTTGTGGGAAAAAGATTATGTTGAAGAAGCAGTTATATCTTTTCACAAGTCGATTGATTTGAACCCTAATTTCGAAATATCACAAAACAATTTAGGTGTAGTTTATTTGGACGGACTTACTGCACCAGATGAAGCACTAGGTTATTTCTTGCGTGCGGTTGAACTTAATCCAAACTATACACTTGCGTATTTTAATGCTGCAAGGTCGTATCAGGCATTGGGTGAGAATAAACAGGCAGCAGAATACTATCAAATGGCGCTTGACTTGAATAAAATTACAGAAGAGTTGAATGAAAACGATATCAAAACTCGTTTACATGAACTGTTTGAGTAAGATGTTAGATGCTTGTATCGTAGAGCGACGTGGTAATTCAGAAAAAGTTTTTTATGTACGCAGAATTGTTGGTTTATGGATTGCCACACTTACTACTTTGCAAACTGTTTAATCGTTCGCAATGACGTGTTTAATCTCCCTTTTAAATATCGTTTGAGTTTATGTTATAATAAATCCAAAAAGGGAGTATGAAATGACTGTATTAAAAATTCAAAGACTTGAACACAATAGAATTTTACCAGAATATAAAACCGAAGGTGCTGCTGGCATGGACTTATGTGCAGCGATTAGCGAACCTATCGAATTGAAACCTCTTGAAAGAACTTTGATTCCTACAGGGTTAAAGATTGAATTAGAACACGGATACGAAGCACAAGTTAGACCTCGTTCTGGTTTGTCTATCAAGCACGGTATTACTTTGATAAATTGTGTCGGTACAATTGATGAAGATTATAGAGGCGAACTTTGTGTGCCTATCGTTAATCTTTCTAATGAAAGTTATACAATCCAACCTGACGAAAGAATTGCTCAAATGTTGATTACAAGAGTTGAGCAAGCAAAATTAGAGGTTGTTACAGAATTGTCTGAAACAACTCGTGGCGAAGGTGGATTTGGTTCAACAGGAAAAGTATAAGATGATTAAGCGTATTTTGGCAATAAATTTTGGTGGATTAGGTGACGAGATTTTGTTTTTACCTGCTCTGATTTCTTTAAAAAAAGAGTTCCCGTACGCTAAAATTACACTTGCACTAGAACCAAGAAGTAAGGCGATTCAACAACTTAGTGATGTGGTCGATGACGTTATTTTAGTTGATTTAAAACGTAAGAATAAATATATTGAACTTTTTGGACTTGTTACAAAGGCAATATTTGGTGATTTTCAAATGGTAATAGCATCAGGCGCTAATCCAATGATGTCTGTTATTGAAACGATGACGTTTATACCTAAACGATATGGGTATGATACTGGAAAATTAAGTCGATGGCTTTTGACAAAGGCTATTCCGTTGAATAAAAACCAATATGCTGGAAATATGTATCACGATTTGGTTAGTGATGTCACTGATTGTAAAACAGAGTTACCTGAAATCAACTCACCAAAGGTGGATAAGATACCGAATACTGTTTTAATTCACCCTGGAGTGAGTTTAATGAGTAAGGAAAAAGGTTGTATTAAGTCTATCACTTCAAGAGAGTGGGCAAAGTTGATTGATATGTTGGCACAACGTGGTAAACGTGTGTTGTTGGCAGGTGGTCCAGATGATAAACAGTGTATTGAAGAAATTGTACAGTATTCTCAAACAAAACAGTTTGAAAACTTGTATGGTAAGACTAAGAATTTGCAGGATTTAGCTAAATTGATTGGTGCAGCAGAAAGGTTTGTATGCTCTGATTCAGCACCTTTGCATATTGCAGTCGCTTTAAAAACAAGAACTTTTGCATTTTTTGGTCCAACTGATGATAAAAAATTGATACCTCAAAACGAGTTTGTTACAGCATTGAAAACCAATGATGGTTGTCCTTTGAAACCTTGTTTATGGGAAAGAAGAATGACTTCTTGTGAAGAGTTGATGTGTTTGAAATACGATTTTGATAAACTCGTTGAAACAATTTTGGGATAGTTTATTCTAGAAAAATGTAAAAAACAAGGTCGGAATTATAATTCTGACCTTGTTTTATGTATATTTGTTTGATTTATAAATTATTTTAAATCAGATTCTTTGATACCATATTTTTTGCAAAGTGCCTTACGAGCATTAGCATCAACTGTGTTTTGAATTACTTGAAGTTTTTCACAAAGTTGTTCGTTTGTCTTTTTGATATCATCTACATCTTGTAATTCAGAGAACATAAACGATTTAACACCTTTCATAGCTTTTTTCAAAATTGCATTTTGTTCATTTTCAGACAAGTCTTCAATGCTTCTTAAGTCTAGTGATTCAATCATTTCTTTTGGTGTAACGGTATTATCATAATCGTTGTTACCAACAATACGAGAGTTCATTTCATATTTATGTGCGATTGCATCAATTGTTGCCTGTGCATCTTCAATCGCTTTACCAAATTTTTCACTTCTTTCTGGGTCATCACGTCTAATTCTTTCAAAGTTACCGCTTAATAATGCTTTTAAAACAGTAACGTCTTTTTGATATTTGCAGATTTCTGAATAATCTAGGCAATCAGTTAATTCACCAGATGTAACAAAATCACGTTTGTATTCTTCCATGCTTTTGTTGCTTAGTTCTTTGTCATAACTTGGTATGTTATCTTCATTTTCAACATATTCGGTAGCTTTTGTTGGGTGATAATAGTCATTCCCGTCATCTAATGCAATTGCAACTGGTGCAGCAATTGTTGCTAATGCCATTAATGAACCCATTAGAGCATTTTTATATGAACGGCTTTTTTTAGGAGCTGTATCTTCATTTGTTTCAACATTAGTTGTTTCTAGAACAACAGGAACAATTTCTTTTTGTGTGGCTTTTATCTCGTCACGCATTGCTTTTGGCATATAGTCCAAATGTTCCATATCCACAGGTCTTGTTTGTCGTGGTTGGATTATTTGAACTTCGATTTTTTGTATCGGTTTATTTTCAACAGCTGGATTGTTGTTTGTAACATTTTGTTTTTTGTTGTGTCTTTTGTTGTTGTTTACGTGGTGCTTTCTAGAAGCAAAACTAATTGGTTGATTCATCATAGTACATTACCTTCACTTTCATGTTTCTTAAATCATGTCAATTCTGAAAATTGATTGTTTTTTAAAAATAGTTAACATAAATTTACATGAACATAACAAAATAAATTCATGCTATTATAAAAAAAGTGAATAAAGAGGGAAAATAATGAGGCATGAAGAACATATACAATGGAGAGAATCTAGTTTTAAGGCGATAATACCATTTATTGTGTTCATTTTGTTTTATTTTGGTTTTTCACTTTGGACAAGAGATTTTTCTAAAGTTCCTATGACTGTTGCGTTTTTGATATCATCAGTCGTTGCATTGACCCTTAATCATAAAGAAAAATTAAGTAAAAAAATAGAGCTTTTTGCACTTGGTATGGGAAACAAAGACATCATGATAATGTGTCTTGTGTTTATTTTGGCAGGTGCCTTTACAGCTAGTGCTAAGGCGGTTGGCGGTGTAGAAGCTGTTGTTATGATATCTCAACATTTTATACCTGCACAGTTTATGGTTTTAGGTTTGTTTGTGATTTCTGCCTTGATTTCGCTTGCTATTGGGACATCTTGCGGTACGATTGCAGCTATTGTTCCTATTGCGGTTACTATATCTCAATCGTTTGGGATAAATCCATCTTTTGTACTTGGTGCAACAGTTGGTGGTGCGATGTTTGGGGATAATATGTCTTTGATTTCAGATACAAAGATTGCTGCAAGCAGAACGCAGAATGTTGAAATGCGTGATGAGATGTTATCAAATCTTAGAATAATCACTATTCCAGCTATTTTGTGTTTGATACTTTATACTTTACCAATTTTTTCAAGCACAACTTGTCAGGTTGCTCAAACTGTTTTGACGGCTGATAATTATGTGAAAATCTGTCCTTATGTATTGTTGTTAATCTTAGGGATATCTGGTGTAAATGTAATGTTCTTGTTGTTTTTTGGAACGATTTTGAATGTGATTATTGGATTGTATTATAACATGTTTGGAATATTTGATGCCTTTAGTTATATAGGTGACGGTACAATAAGCATGGCTACAACTCTTATTGTTGCAATGCTTGCTGGTGGCTTGCTGTTGTTGGTTAGATATAATGGCGGTATTACTTATATAATCAATGAAACAGGACGTTGGATTAAGGATAAAAGAACTTGTGAAGTAGGTATTTGTTTTCTTGTTGGGATAATAAATTTATTTACGGCAAATAATACTGTTGCAATCATTACGTCGGGTTCTATCGCAAGGGAATTATCAAGTAAACACGAGGTTTCACCTGTTAGAACAGCGAGTTTGTTGGATACTACTTCTTGTGTGGTTCAGGGTATTATTCCTTACGGTGCACAAATTCTTATTGCAACAAGTTTGGCATCTTCTATTGGAGTAAGTTCATTTACGATTTTAAAAGGTATGTTTTACCCTGTTTTAATTGCGTTTGGGTTGTTATTTTCTGTGCTTAGAACAAAGAATGATAAATGATTTTGTTTGAAATG
Organism: Candidatus Gastranaerophilales bacterium HUM_9; assembly: GCA_002103075.1. Taxonomy (GTDB): domain Bacteria; phylum Cyanobacteriota; class Vampirovibrionia; order Gastranaerophilales; family Gastranaerophilaceae; genus UBA2883. The sequence continues at coordinate 455,636 of DABG01000018.1, forward strand.
TTATTTGTTAGGTTTATCATCGTTAATACGTCATTGCGAACGATTGAACAGTTTGTAATGTATTAAGTGTGGCAATCCATAAATCAACGGTTCTGCGTACACAAAAAGTCTTTTTCTGGATTACCACGTCGCTTCGCTCCTCGTAATGACGAGCTATACATGTTCAAGGGGATGCTGAAATAAATTCAGCATGACATAGACACTACCTCACAAAATGTCATTCCGAACTTGTTTCGGAATCCCTGCGAAGACTTTAGGGGGATCCTTCGGCAATTTTGCACAAAACAGTTCCTTTGCCTCTGGATGACGGTATACTTGCGTCACTTATTTATTAATATTCTTCTTTGCTGTTTCTTTGATTTTTTTAAGGTGTTGTTCAAATGCACGATACCATTTTAGTTTTTGTTGGAATAATGTTTCATAGCCATCGAATCTGGCATGAGAGATGTTTTTTAATTGGTTGTCGCATAAACTTTCAAGAGTTTCTGCTAGGTATTCTGCGTATTCTTTTCTGTTTATTTTGTCATCAGCTAATTCAATTACATCACCAAATTCAACCCATACTTCTGGTCTGTTATCTCTCAAGAATAAGTAATCAACAGCTACAGGTACAAGGTTAACTTTTCCGTATTTTTTTACAGCTTTTTGTGCGATATATGATAAACCTGATTGAAATTCGATTGGTCTAAAATACGGTGGTCTAATAATACCCTGAGGAAACAAATACAAGATGTTATCAAGGTTTCCAACCACTTCGACTGAGTATTTTAGAGATTCCATAGAGGCTTGTGGAGATTTTTTGTTTACGCTAAAAGCTCCGCCACGTCTAAGTAACGGAAAACGATTAAGTTCTTCAACCATTAGTCTAATTTGTTTTTTACATATACGGTTGCAGATATTGTAACCAACAATTCCGTCCCACCAGTTTGTGTGTGGTGCAAACATAATTGTAGGGATTTCTTTGTTGCGAGCGTTATATTTTTCAACTCCTTTATACCTGAAGGCATAAAAACGGTTTTCTAACATTCCATAGAAAAATCTATCTGCAACCCATAACCAAAATGGTGATGTTTTTGCAGCTCTAAACCTTTCGTCTTTTTTCCTCAACTTTGTAGGAGGAACTTCACAATATAACTCGTCTAAATTTCCCATATAACTATCATATCACTAGATAGGCGGTTTTGTGAATAAGTAAAAAGGATTATATTAAAAATTTTTACAAAACTTAGGTTTTGTTTAAAAAAATATGATATACTCTTAAAAAACAAGGAGTTTTTATGAAGAAAATAATAGTTTTAATATCGTTTTTTATGTTAGGAATTCTGCCAGTACTTGCTGATACAATGGTTGTACAGGCGGTGACAGATATTTCTACCGCTAATCCTGAACAAGAGGTTAAGGTAAGAGTTTTAAGAAATTGTACTTTAGCAGATATGCCTTTGAAAATAGGTGATGTCTTAGAGGGCAAGATGATAGCTACTGATCCTAAACGATTGAAACGTGATGCTACTTTTACGTTTTATCCTTTGAGTTGTATTGATTTGAATGGTAAAGTAACAAGATTTTCAATGTTATATTATGGCAAATTTTCTGCAAAGTTTGAATTAGATGTAGGAAAGGTTGCCGAAAGTGCGGTTGTATCTGTAGCGAATCATTTTGTTAAAGGGATTGGAACAGGGTTTTATGCTGTTCAGGGTGCTGTGAAGAATAAAGACGGTAATCCAATAAAATCAGCAGTGGTTAATGTGTATGAAAATTCTATTCTTTCTTATGCAAACAAAGGTGAAGAACTTACGATACCTAAAGATAGTGTGTTTGGGTTGAAGTTTTCTGAATGTGAAAATGAACCATTGAGCGATGAGGAAAAAGAGGAACTTCAAAATATTCAAGAACAACAGAAGAAGAAGTAAAATTGAAACAATAATCTATGATAGTTTCAGGGGCTCTCAAAAGTTTTTATACACGTCATTACGAGGAACGGAGTGACGTGGTAATCCAGAAAAAGCCTTTTTATGTACGCAGAACCGTTGATTTATGGATTGCCACACTTAATACATTACAAACTGTTCAATCGCTCGCAATGACGGTTTAAAATTATCATGGACAGTAGTGGAACTAGTTTCGGAATCCCTGCGTACATAATAAAAACAATTTATCCAATTTAAAAACCTTAGTCCATAAAAGACCAAGGTTTTGGTTTTATTAGATATTTTCAGTTATTCTTATTTATTCACTTAGTGATAGAAGTGATTTAACAGAGCTTGCGTTTTCTCTCACTTCTTGAACAGAGTGCATATTGATTGTATCGTCAAGAATTCTGATTGCTTCTGACTTGTCTTCAAGAGCAAGAATTTCATTAACTGTACTCATTGCAACTACTGGACTCATATCGTTGATGCCTTTACCTTCGTTTATGATAACAACTTTTAATGAGTCGTGAATATTTTTTCTAACTAATGCTTGTGCTGTTCTTTCTCTGATTTCAGCATCAGCAGAGTTTGTTCCCAATTCTTCTAAAACAGCGATTGATTCTGTATCTTCGTGTGATTCTAATGCACTGATGATTTTTTCTATAGTACTGTTCATTACGCAGCCACCCTTTCTTTACCAAGTGCACTTTCTAAACTGATTTTTGCATTTTCAGCCAACCAAGTTGAACGTAAGTCTTGAACAGATGCTTTATTGTTAATATGTTTAGTTGCCAAAATTTTTGGACCGTTAGCTTCTTCTAAATGTTCAATATTATGGCTATGAAAAACGCTAGAAATTTTGTCTTGTACATTTCTACCCATTTCAGCGATAGAGTTTTTAGTAGCTTTCATAGCTGCTATTCCATTGTTGAATGTTTGTTTAACATTGTGAGCAAACTTCACGATTGGTTGAGTGATGCTTGTTTTGAAGTTGTTCATAGCACCAACTACTGCACTAGCAACCATTTTTATTTTGCTTGGCTTTTGTTCAATCGGTTTAATAGATTGGAACACGTCAGCGAATGGTAATACGCTACCTGTGAATGATTTGCCTTTAAAACTATTATGTTCAAATGGATTTGTAGATGTTTTTTTATTAATACTTAGAGAACCGAATTTTGCCCCTAATATAGCCTTGATTTCCATATATACTACCTCGTTTATGTGATATTTAACACTTCTAGCATAACATTTACAAATAAAAACAAATCATCTATATGGTGTAGATTGTTTTGTAACCTGATTTTTAAACATTTTGTAAATAAATGTAACGAAAATAACCCGCCGTGAAATTGAGAAAAGTGTATATACTTTATATATATGTAAGCATTAAATAAACACGAAAGTGAGAGAGCGATGTCAGTAATTAACACATACGACATAAATGCGAAAGCAAACATAATTTCTGAAGAGTTGAAAAAAGTTGACTCAGCAGAAAGTGACGAATCTTGCATATTGTATAAGGAAATGCAGCTTATGGCAATGAACAATATGCAAAGATTTAAACTAGGTTTAAAAAAATAACTTAACTCAACTTAATTCCCACTAACTTAATTTTAGCGTCTGATTATTCTCAGTCGCTTTTTTTTGCGGATTTTGTTCAAAAAAGACGGGTCGAAATTTTCGACCCGCCTTAAAACTTTTTACGATAAAAAATTAGTTACCATAAACTCTTGTAGTTAGTTTTTTGAAACCGCAAATGTTTTTTACGTGTGTATCATAGTAAGTAATATTTGAAATTTTACCGTTTTTAGCAGCAGCATTTACACTGCAATCGCCTAAAGCAACGATACCAAAGTAACTTGTTGCAGTTGCAACACCTCTTTTGCTTGCAGAACCGTTAGCAAAACCAACACCAGCTTCTGTAGCATCTTTGTATACGAAACCGCAAACACCTTCAGCCATAGCTGCTTGTGCGTTAACAAAACCAAATGCTGCTAAGATAGCTAATACACCTAACATCTTTTTCATAATTTTCTCCCTCTTATCTAAATAATGTTAAACATGATAGTTCATAAACGAATATACCATTTTAGCTTGTATTTTGTCAATAATTTCAAGTTGATTATTAAGAAATGCTTAATACACTTGGGGGATTGAGAAAATAGTTGTATAATATAATCGTAGTATAGAAGGAGAAAATTATGGCAAATCCAATATTGAACGACAACTTTGCTTCAGCACAGGCTGGTGATAGAGTTATTGTAGGTGGAACGATGTCTGTGTCAGGTACAATCGACAAAGCATTTTTGATGTTCTTATGTGCGTTTATTCCTGCAGCTTATACGTGGCAACAGTTTACGCTAGGTTTTACAGATAAAGTTAGTATGTTGATGATGATAGGACTTATTGTAGGCTTTGTATCTGCACTGATAGCTTCATTTACTCGTAACAAAATTTTTATGGTGCTGTATGCAGTGTGTGAGGGATTATTTTTAGGTGGTATTTCTGCTGTATTTAATCAGGCATACCCTGGAATAGTTCTTCAAGCAGTTACTGCAACATTTGCTGCGTTGTTGTCAATGCTTGGGTTATATAGATTTAATATAATTAAATGTACAGATAAATTCAGAAGCATTATATATATTTCAACAATATCAATAGCTGTTTTATACTTAATGCAGTGGATTGCATCATTCTTCCATTATAGCATTCCGTTTATTTTTGGTAACGGTACATTTGGAATTGGTTTTAGTGTTGTAGTTGTTGGTATTGCAGCATTAAACTTGATTTTAGACTTTGATTTTATCGAAAAAGGTGTTCAAAACATGTTACCAAAAGATTTTGAATGGTATGGTGCATTTGGACTTATGGTTACGTTGGTTTGGTTGTACCTAGAAATTCTTAGACTTTTGGCAAAATTAAGAGATAATAATTAAAAGTTTTATTGGGAATTTATTAAAATTAAAAAAATCTGCTTGAAACATAGCAGATTTTTTGTTGTTGAAATGGCAAAAAAAATTATTAGAAGTGTTATATAAATATGCGTATCAATCCATTTATTACAACTCCAAATCTTTTGAATCTTCAACAAAATAGACAGTATTGTTTTTTTAAACATAATAATTTATCGCCATTAAAACAAGATACTGTTAGTTTTGGTGCGATGAAAAAACAAGAGTTTTCAGGGATTGATAGAGTATGTGTAGATAAATTCAAAGCTCCAATTGAGAAATTTAATACAAATGAGGATTTGCAAGATTGGGCAGGTGAAAAACTCCAAACAATTTTGACAACTGATTATGAAGGGCGTAGAGAAGAAACTCAAATTCAACGAAAAGCGTTGATAAAAGAATGGGGAGATTATTTAACAAAAGAAAATGATGCGTATAACAAAACGGCAGGTTTATTGGTGATGTCTGCAATCACAAAGGATTTAGAACCAAATAATGATGAATTGCCACCGTGTTTGAATAAAGGTGTTCTTGCTGATGTGATGTCAAAAGTTGATAATGGTGAAAATGTAAATATACTAAAAGAGTATAAGACTGGGCTTAGACATCAGTACTTTGATGAAACCAAAACGGTTGGGACGGGTAAAGAATGGATAGAAATTCCGTCAAAAGAACATGACCCAGAAAATTTTGAAAAGAATGTTGATAAATTAAAAACTTTATCCCACAAAAACTGGTGTACACATAGTTTTAACGCAGAACCATATCTATCAGAGGGTGATTTTCATATTCTATTAGATAACGGAAAACCAAGACTTGGTGTGAGGTTTTATGAGGATACAATTGCTGAAATTCAAGGTGTGCAAAATAATAGTCAAATTCCGTTGGAGTATTTTGAAGATGCAAAAGAGCATGTAGAAAAAAATAATTATGAATTGGATTATAGAGCGATTGATGAATTTGAGGACGCTGAAATTAAAAAAGAAGAATGTGAAGAAGCAAAAAAAGTACTTCAACCAGCAATAGAAAAAAATGATTTTCCTAAAATTTTAGATTATTTTCATATCAAATCAAAAGAGGATAAAGATGGGTTTTATACTATTTCCCATTATGATTTAAAGCATACAGGTCGTGGAATTAAGCCTGCTGATTTAGGGGTAAATGAAGATGCAATGTTTACAAAAATAAAACGTATCGAAGGCAAGATGAATTTAGAAGGTTCAAAACTAACGGATACAGGAGAATTGGAAAGCATTGGTGGTTATACAACTATCCCAAATTGTGAACTAAAATCTTTAGGTAAAATTAAACACATAAAAGATGGTTTAGATATAAGTTATTCTCAATTAACAGATTTAGGTGATTTAGAAAAAGTTTATGGAAGTTTTAAGGCAGAAATGTCAGGGTTAAAAAGTTTGGGAAAACTGAAATATATTAGCGGGCATGCTGATTTTAGAGATTCACAAATAAAAAATTTGGGTGAACTTGAGTATATTGGTGGAAGTGCAAATTTTAATTATTCACCAATTGAGGATTTAGGAAATCTAAAATTTATTGGTGGCAAAGCTACCTTTAATGATAAAATAAAGAGTTTAAAAAATTTAGAACGAATTGAAGGTAGTGCTGATTTTACTGATTCTGTGGTTGAGGATTTGGGGAATTTGAAATACATAGGGTTTAATGCTATTTTTAGTAAAGATGCAACAAAACAGTTAAATTCGATTTTTGCACCGCATAATCCGGAGTCATTAAAAAAAGAGCCTGAACAAAAATATAATAAACCGACAGCGAAACGCTTGAAGAATTTGAAGGTTAAATCATTCAGAATAAAAGGTTCAAAACTAAGAAGAAGTGACTTTTTTAATGTAAAAATTGACGGTCAACTCATAGCTGATTAGTTTTTATCAATATTTTTAAATTGTAGGTCGTGTTCAACGGTTTGATTGAACACGACAAAAACATTATAATTTGAAGTCGCCGTTTTTCTTTATGTGTTCAACAAGTCCACCGTCTTCTAGCATCTTAATCATCACAGGTGGTAACGGTTCAATAGATATCATAACCCCTTTTGTAAGGTTGTTGATATACCCTTTTTCTATGTCTAAATCTAATTCGTCACCTGCATCAATTGCATCTGTATCACATTCGATTGCTAACAAACCAATATTGATTGCGTTTCTATAAAAAATTCTTGCAAATGATTTTGCTAGAACTGCACTTACTCCAGAAATTTTGATAATCTGTGGGGCGTGTTCTCTTGAAGAACCTAATCCAAAGTTGTTCCCAGCTACAACAAAATCACCTTTTTTCATCTGTGAGGCAAAATTTGGGTCAGCATCTTCTAAAACGTGTTTTGCAAATTCAGGTAAATTTGAACGCAAGTGGAACAATCGTCCTGGGGCTATATGGTCTGTTGAGATATTATCTCCGAATTTGAATGCTTTTCCTCTCATCTTACTCTCCTTTTTAGTCTTATTATGACAATTTTTATTAAATAAGAGGGGTTAGAAACCCCTCAAAAAATCTTGAACTACATAATGAAGAATTATTCAAAACGAATATCTTCAGTGGCTTGAAGTTGTTTTTTTCTGATTGAATGCATTGTTGCATCTACTAATAATTGATAAGAACTATTGCTGATTTCAGGGAAATCTGTTCTTATCTGTTCGCCGACCATCGCTTCTAGCCTTCTTGTGTCAGCTAATGATTGTAGTTCTACATCAGAGGTTAACATGTCTACATAATCTCTACGAACGGTTCTTTGTGATTGGCTGAATGCTGACCACAATTCCTTTGGATTAATGTTACGAATCTTTGATATTGATTTCTTCACATTTTCAAACATGTTATTCTCCTACACACTGTTATACTTATTTAAGTATTATTATAAAAAATTATTAACATACTTTTGCAATAATTTTACAATTTTTTACAAATTAAGTCTATTACTTAACATAAAAACAAATATTTACTCTTGCATTGAGTGTCATTGTTCCTACTTCTATATTTGTTCCGCTAGTTGCACCCATTTCCATATCTGATGAAAAGTTTGTTGTTTTTGCACTCATATACAATCTTGGCATTGTTGATTTACCAGCTATTGAACAACTGCTATCTACTGATTTTATCCCTGTAATTGTTGTGCCAAGTGATGATACAATGTTTTCTGCTTGTAATTTAGCTTTTTGAGATGTTTCTGCTAACAATTTGTTGCATTCTGCTTCATAGTTTGAGATGTCGTAGGATACATTATTGATTGATGTTGCACCATTTGACATAGCAGTATCAATCATTTGACCTGCATTTGCGATTTGTTTTGTTTGAACTTTTACATTGTTTGTAACTTGATAATAGTCTAATAATTTTTTGTTGTTATTATATTTGTATACTGGTATCGCACTGTAATTTAATGTTTTTAGGCTGTCAGCTTTGTTTTTTTCTGTAGCTTTTTTTAGGTTTTCATAAACCTTTGTTGAAATACGTTTATTTTCAGCTATAGCTTTTGACATTGATTCTTTTGATGTTGTTACTATTTCTACGTTAAATGTTACTGTATCAGGTGTTAATTCCACTTGAGATGTCGCAGTTGATGAGATATAACCTTGTTCTGCAAATGCTTTTGTCCCAACCAAAAAACATGACATAATGAATGTCAAAAATAATGCAATAGTCTTTTTCATAAATGAGTACTCCTTTTTTAATAATATAGCATAAATATACTGAATATTTATTGTATAATATTTGTATGAGAAGGGTGATTATTTTTCTAATATTTTGCTTGGCAAGTATGAATATATCTTTTGCCGGTGATTATGGTGCAGTTGTTTGCCCTTTTAGTTGTTTGAAAAAGTCTGATAACAATATCTTGTATTCAAAAAATCTTGAAGAAATATTTGCAAATGATTTGATAAATGAGTTGTCAGGTGCTAAAAAGTTTAATGCACCTAGTTTGGGTTCGTTAAAGAAGACATTGGCTACAAATCCTCAAATAAATTCTGGACTTGATATCAATGAAAAAATTAAATTATTAACTAAGATTTATGGTGCAAATAGATTGATAAAGATTGTTTCAAAATATGAGATAAAATCTTTGAACGCAAATTTGAATAGTAAAGCCTTAGAAAAAATGACCCTTATCAAAGATGATACGACGCTTAAATTAAGAACAGATGTTTATTTGATTGATACAGCTGATAATAAGGTTTTGTGGAGTAATACTTATTTTAAAAGTGTTAATTTCGAAGCAGTCAATAAAAAGGATTTGTCTATTTTAATTAATTATTACGAGAAGTTGGCACAATCTGTGACTGATGAATTAAAGGTTAAACAGCCACGTCAAAATGAGGTTGATACTGACTGTAATAAACAAAATGAAAAAGAAGTTATTGAGCCACAAAAACTTGAAACTATAGAACTTCATCATACGAATATGATTCCTGAGATGCCTAAAAACTCAAATATTAAGCCAGTTTTCCAGCTTCAAGAAAATGTGTCTGAAAAACTTCAACCTGCAAAAAAGGTTGTTGATACAAAGAAAGAAAATGATGAGAACGTAATTAAAACACAAGAAATAAAAGAAAATAAGCAAACTCCTGTTGTGAACCAAACATCAACTCAAACAACTACTCAAAAGAGGTTTTGGTCGAATTGGGGCAAACAAAAACAAGACAAATCACAAAATAATCTGACAAAATCTAAAACAATTGAAGAAAAAACGAAAAATACGGTAGATAAACCAAAAGAAACTGTTAATAAAAAAGAAAATTCTGTAAAAAAAGAAAAACAGACTGATAATATATTTTCAAGGATAAGAAATACAATACAGGTGACACCTGCATCAAATGGTGTGCAAAAAGAGATTAAGTCGTCTGATATCAAGACAACGACTCCTCAGCAACAACCAACGTATACGAATATTCACGTTACACCACGTAAAAATTCAAGAAATTATACTCCACAATTTAATAATTCGGTTAATGATATTTAGACCAAGGGAGCAGAGGCACGAGCAAGGCGAGAGTGAAACGTGCGTCAGGCAAAATCACACTTTTGCCTGCAAACGTGAACGTTGCCGTTTAACGCGACCGCAGGATTTGGCAAGCGTGGAATCCCTGCGAACACAATTTGTCATTGCGAACGATTGAACAGTTTGTAATCTAGTAAGTGTGGCAATCCATAAATCAACAGTTCTGTAAATTGTAGGTTGGGGTTTCTACCCTAACAAAATATGTTCAGGGGGATCCTGAAATAAATTCCACTACTGTCCCGAATAATTCTATTGAAAATTATTCAAGTTCAATAACTGTTTAACATTCAGGTATCAAATAAAAAGTTTAGACATTAAATGTACATAGAGATTCCACGCTTTCGATACAGAATATTTACAGCACGCTCTGAATGACGCACCCAAACTGTCATTCAGAGGGAGTGTAACGACCGAAGAATCCCACTAAACATGTATAGCACGTCATTACGAGGAACGAAGTGACGTGGTAATCCAGAAAAAGTCTTTTTATGTACGCAGAACCGTTTGTTTATGGATTGCCACACTTACTAGATTACAAACTGTTCAATCGTTCGCAATGACGGATTAAAATTATCATGGACAGTAGTGGAACTTGATTCTAAATCCCTGCAAACAATTCAAAACCCTATCAACACTCAATAAAATTCTCAAAAATCTTCATTCCGTTCTCAGTCAAAATAGCTTCTGGGTGGAACTGAACTCCAAAGGTTTTGCTATTCTCAATTTCTAACCCCATTATTATATTATCTTTTGTTCTTGCAGTTATTTTTATTGGTGGTTTGCAGGTGTTGATATCTACGCACAAAGAATGATACCTTGTTACGCTCATACCTTGCTCTAATCCTTTGAATATAGGTGATAACCCAGAGGTTGTATCAAAGAATATTTCTGAATTTTTGCCGTGGAACGGTTCTTTTAGTTTGACTATTTTTGCACCAAAACTTTGGGCGATACACTGGTGTCCTAGACAAACTCCCAAAATAGATTTTTTGCCGTGGTATTTTTTTATTATCTCCATAGAAGTTCCACTATTATTAGGGTTCCCATACCCTGGAGAGATAATTATTCGAGAAAAATCTAAATGTTCGATTTCATCAATCGTCAATTCATCGTTTTTGATGACGATAGGATTTATCCCTAAAATTTTTATATATTCTACAATATTGTATGTAAAAGAGTCATAGTTATCGACTATAAGCATAGTTTCACCTCGACAATTCCACGAACAGAGTTTATGCAATATATTTTGTCTGCATTTATAATATCGCTTTTGTATAATGTTTTTTCGTTGAGTTTATGTATAATTTTTTGTCGATATGTTCCATTCAATAATCCTGACGAGATAGGTGGTGTATATAGTTTTCCATCTTTTGATATAACAATATTTGAACGAGCACCTTCTGTAATTTCATCTTTTTCGTTTGTATAAATTACATCAAAAACTTCGCCATTTTTAATCTTTTTCATCGTATTATCATACCAATATCTATTATCAGTTTTGTGGTATAAAAATTCGTTTGAACTATTGGTTTTTGTTTCAGAAAAAATTATTTTATTAGTTTTATTTGGTTTGATTTCACTGCGTGTTACAGTATATTCCCCGTTTTTAGATAAAACAATTCTTATTATTTCTGTTTTATCAGAACTTATTTCATCTAATTCTGTGTTATAAATAAATCCAAATTTTTTACAACTTGTTTTGAGCCTTGATAGATGTTCAGATTTGAGCAAAATTTCTCCGTTTTCAGACTTCATTGTTTCTATTAGATTGAATTTTGTTGGGTTTAAGAATTTGCGTTTGATGAAGGTTTCTTCCCACTCGTCTTGTATATCAGAGTCCCAAACTATTGCACCACCTGTGTGGCAAAGATATGAGTTTTCTGTGTTTTCTTTTTGTAGAATTCTTATCGGAACACTAAAAACAGTTTTTTCTGGAGAAATTAACCCGATTGCACCACAATATATGTCACGGTTAAAGTTTTCTACATCATCTATTATGTGCATTGTTGATATCTTAGGAGCACCTGTTATTGAGCCACAAGGGAAAATGCTTTCAAATACTTTGTATAATGTTGTGTTGTTTTCTAGTTCTGCCTCTATGGTTGAGGTCATTTGATGAACGGTTTTGTGTGTTTCTATCTCAAATAGTTTGGTGACGTTTACTGAACCAGTTTTAGCAATTTTACTAAGGTCGTTTCTTAATAAATCAACAATCATTACATTTTCGGCTTTATTTTTAACGTCATTTTTTAAAAATTCTATATTTTCTTTATCTTCTTCTGGGGTTGAACCACGTTTAACTGTACCTTTCATTGGCTTTGTGGTTATTGTGTTGTTTTTTATCGTGAAAAACAGTTCCGGTGAGAATGAAAGCAGAGTTTCATATTCGTTCTTGATAAAAGTGTTGTATGGGGTCGTTTGGTTTTTTAAGAGTGCTTGATATAGTTCAAATCCATCAAGGCTTGAAGTCACTTCTGTTGGGTAGGTGTAGTTTACTTCGTATGTATTTCCATTTGAGATTTCTTCTTTAATTTGTTTTAGTGAATTTGAATATTCTGTTTTTGATATAAGTGGCTTTTCCGAAATCAAGTATTGAGTATGGATTTTTTGAGGGGTGAATCTTGAGAAGTTTTCAAATACTTCAAAATAAAGAAGTGGTTTTGGGTAATTGTATTCGTTATCAAAAAAACAGTTTTTTGCCTCGTATCTTATGTAGCCTAAAAGATAGTGAGTGTTTTTGTAACTTTCAATTTTTTCAAAAGCTGATTTTAGTGATTTTGTATCAAATGCAACGATTTTGGCTATGGGATTGGTGAAAGATTTATCTGTATATATTTGCATAATGCTATTATACTTGAATAAAATTTTTGTGTAACCACAAATTTGATTTTTATCTATTACCCATGTTTCTAGGATTTTTATTTTTACTAATAAAATTATTGTTTTTTATGAAAATTGGATATATAATACCTCTCATGAAATATTTATATTTTTACAACACTACTATAGGAAAGATTGGAATAGTTGAGGAAAAAGGGTTTGTAACAAACATTTGTTTTGTGACAATGAAAGCTCCGCTTAACGCAAGGTTATATGAAACGGATTTGATAAAAGAAACGTATAATCAAATAAATGAATATCTGGATAAAGAACGAACAAGTTTTGATATTCCGATAAATACAACGCTTAATAGACAACATCAACGTATTCTCACAGATGTTTTATGTGTGCCTTATGGAGAAGTTGTTACTTATAAAGATTTGGGGTTAAAGAATAATATTCACCCACGTGCAATTGGTACATTTGTAAAGAAAAACCCTATTCCATTATTGATACCTTGTCATAGAGTATTGGGTAGTAATGGCAGTATTGGCGGATATATAGGCGGTGTTGAATTAAAACGACATTTGTTAGAGCTGGAAAACGTCGATTCTTGGTATTATAGGAAAGATTATTATTAAAAGTTAAATAGATAAAACACGGCGGATTTGCGTTATGCAAATCCGCCTGACTTATACTCTTTGAAATTCATTTTTATATTATGTTTTTGCCAACTCTTTGTTAATCATGTCAATCTGTGCTTCTAATTGTTTTATATTTGCAGTATTAGCTGAATAGCCATTTCCAGTTTGGAATGCTTGCAATTGTGTATTATGGTCGGATTTTGCTTTTTGGTATGCAGCTTTAGCGTCTTTCGTGTCTTGAGATTTGCCACCTCCAAATACTTTTTGGAAGAAACTACGTTTATCTTGTGCTTTTGCTGCCTTGTATTGAGTTTTAGCAGAATTAACAGATGATGTGTTATTTAAAGTGTTCATTTGATTTATTTGTGCTTGTAATTGATTGCGTGTCGTAATTAGTGCCTTTTTTTTGTCATCTAAAGTTTTCTCTTTAGTTGCTACTTCTTTTTTCTTTGCTGCTATTTGTTTATCTAAATCAGCATTATTACTATTTTCTTTAGCTGCTTTCAATTGCTCATTCAATTTGTTTTTTTGAGAGTTAAAATCAGTTACAGACATTGATTTACCATCAGAACCTGTAAGTTGTTTTTGACCCAGTTCAGACAATTTTTGATCGCATTCTGCTAGTTTTGAATCTATATTTTCAGGTGAAACGCCGTCTAAATCTTTAGTAGAGTCGCTAATTTCTTTTTGTGCGTCAGCAACTTTCTTTTTAGCATCTTTGATTTGTTGGTTTTTTTGATCCATCTGTTGTGCGACTTGCATATCTTGATTAAACAAGGCGTCCATAAAGATTTTTTTTGTTGAATCGTTAGGATCTGGTTTATAATATCTTGAGTTTGTTTGGTCACTTTTGGCACTATTAAGTTTTGCTACTGCGGACTCGTTACCACCCTCAGTGTATGTGACTGATAATCCGCTATTACCAATTGAACCACTGGCACTTTCTGATGCTAGAGCTTGATTTTCACTAATTGTTTTCTTTGCAGAATCAATTTTGCCTTTTGCCGTGGTTAATTTACTTTTAAGTTCTGTGAATTTTTGATATTCTGCTTGTGTTTTAGCGTTATCACTATCTTTTGGTGCATATTGCGTATCTAAATCATCAATGCTTTTTTGTATCTTAGCTTGTCCATCAGAACTAGAATCAGCTTTTTTTGCTTCTAATTCTTCTAATTCTTTTTGTGCTGTGTCATATCCTATTTTTGCAGCTGAATAATTTTGAATACCGGTTGCAACATTTCCTGTTGTTTTGGTTAGAGCTTTTTGTTCAGCTGTTGCTGCTGTTGCTTTTTGTGTCATAGATGCTTGAGCAATGCCTAGTCCTAGGTTTAAGAATGTGCTTATAGCTTCGCCAGTTGCTGAACCACAGGTGTGGTTTTGAGCTTTGATGTATTGATATGTGTTTACGCCATTACCAATGCCTGATGACGAAACCATATTGTTCCATTGTTGCATACGAACTGACATAGTATCCTCTTATCTTTGGACTATTACTCTTTGTAAAACAAAATAGAATATTTAAGCTCTCTTTTTTGTCTTACAAATATATAAAGTTTTTCTTGAAACCCTGATTTCATCATGGTTTACATGATTTACAATTCGTTACAATCTCTATTTGTTAAAATAACATGTTTGTAATATTATTAAATTGATTACGCTGGTCGATAGGTTTTGCCCTAGTCTTTAATCAAAAAGATGGAGCAGCATAATCCGTAGTAAAACACAGTTAACATAAGGAGAAATGCTATGGCAGTAGCATCATTAGTAGAATTATTAGAAGCAGGTGTACACTTTGGACACCAAACAAGACACTGGAACCCAAAAATGAGACCATATATCTATGGACCAAGAAACGGTATCTATGTTCTAGATTTAAGAAAAACAACTGATTTATTAGATAAAGCATATGAAGTTGTTAGAGATTATGCAGCGAAAAACAAAAATGTTTTATTCGTTGGTACTAAAAAACAAGCAGCAGAAGTTGTTGCTGAAGAAGCTAAAAGAGTAGGTGCATATTATATCAACAGAAGATGGTTGGGTGGTATGCTTACTAACTTTGATACAATCAGAGCTAGAGTTAACAAACTTAGAGAACTAGAAGAATTTGTTGAATCTGGTCATGTTGAAAAATTACCTAAGAAAGAACAAGCTCAATTGGCTAGACAATTAGCTAAATTAAGCAAAACTTTAGGCGGTATCAAAGAAATGAGAGGTCTTCCAGATGTTATATTTGTTGTTGACCAAAAGAAAGAAGCAATCGCTATTGCAGAAGCTAACAAATTGAACATTCCTGTTATTTGTTTGGCTGATACTGATGCTAACCCAGATAACGTTGATTACTTAATTCCAGGTAACGATGATGCTATCCGTTCAGTAAAATTGATTACTTCAAAATTGGCTGATGCTGTTGCAGAAGGTAAAGAACTTCGTGCAAACAAAGCTGCTGAAGGCAAAAAAGTAGAATCAATTACTGCAGAAGATGCTGGCGTTAAAGCTGAAGAAACTGCAAACGTATAGAAATTTATAAAGAACGCTTTTTGAGATACCTTATCTCGAAGTGCGTTCTTTTTTAATAATTATAAGGAGAATTATAAAATGAATATTACAGCTACAATGGTAAAAGAACTTCGTGACAAGACTGGTGCTGGCATGATGGCAGCTAAAAAAGCTCTTGTAGAAGTTGATGGTGATATGGAAAAAGCGATGGAAGTACTTCGTCAAAAAGGTATTGCATCTGCTGAAAAGAAAATGGGAAGAATCGCTGCTGAAGGTAGAATTGGTTCTTATATTGATGACAAATGTGGTGCTATGATTGAAGTTAACTGTGAAACAGACTTCGTTGCTAAAAACACTGAGTTTATCGAATTAGTTGACGGTTTAGCAGAAATGGTTGCAAAGTCTAACCCTGCTGACGTTGCTGCTTTAGAAGCATTAAATTGCCCTAAATGTGGTAAAGCTATCTCTGAAGTATTGAAAGAAAAAATTGCTTCAATCGGTGAAAAAATCACTATCAGAAGATTTGTTCGTTATGAAGGTAATGTTGCTACATATATTCACAATGGTAAAATTGGTGTATTGTTAGAAACATCTGCAGTTGATGAAGAAACTTCAAAAGACATCTGTCTTCATATCGCTTCATCAGCTCCTGAATTCGTTTCAAGAAATGAAATTCCTGCTTCAGTTATTGAAGAAGAAAAAAGAATTGAAATGGGTAAAGATGACCTTGCTAAGAAACCTGAACAAATTAGAGCAAAAATTGTTGAAGGTCGTGTAAACAAACTTATGGCTCAAAGATGTTTGTTAGAACAACCATTTGTTAAAAATCCTGATATGACTATCGAACAGTTGATTTCTGGTAAATTAGAAATCGTTAAATTCGATAGATTTGTTCTAGGTGAAGGTCTTGAAAAAAGATCTGAAAACTTCGCTGAAGAAGTTATGGGTCAAATCAGTAAATAGTTGATTAGATAGTTTGATGTAATTGACATTCAAATATTATCGATAAATTTTAACACGGGCGAACTTGGTCACAAGTTCGCCCGTGTTTTTTTGTATATTTGTAAAAAATAAATAATTAGTATATTGAAACTTTTGTCGGTTTACCATACAATATAAGTATGAAAGAAATTTATTATTACTATACAATAAATAATGAATGTCCTTATTTAGATTGGTTTAGTAAACTTGATACTTCTATACAAGTTAGAGTAAACAAGCGTGTAAAAAAATTGAAAGATGGAATATATGGCGACCATAAAGCCCTACAAAAATCTGAATTGTCTGAAATACGTATGGATTTTGGAAAAGGGTATCGAATTTATTATTATGATTTAGATGACAGGATAATTTTATTTATTGCAGGTAGTGAAAAAAAAGACCAAAAGAAAGTAATACAAAAAGCAAATCAATATTTTCAAGATTATCAAGAAAGGGTGGCAGATAATGGTTCTAACTCCTAAGCAACAAGAATATATCAAAAAGGCACCAAAATTTGATGAACATTTTTCAGAAAGTTTTAAAAATCCTGAATATGTTCAAGCATGGTTAGAAGACAGTTTAACAACATTTTTAAATACTGGAGATGTCGAAGAATTTGTTGAGTGTCTTGTTGATGTAGTAAAAAATAGTAAACGTGGTGAAATTTCAAGAATTGCAAATGAAACAGGTTTAAATCGTAGTAACTTATACGATATTATGAATGGAAAAGTTACACCTCGAATTGATACGGCATTTAAACTGATTAAAGGTTTGGGATATAAATACGAAATCAAATTAGAATCAGCTTAAACATAATAAAAACAAAAAACTGACTTTTAAAAGTCAGTTTTTTTAAATCCTAATTTCTTTTCCTTATAAGTTTTCCTTGCGTCTGTCCTACCGATTTTCTCGGTTTGCTCATTTTTGAGCGATTTTCCTTAAATTTCCAATAATTTCCTTAGCCCTTAGTCTAATAAAGCCGCCAATTTCTCTGCATTTTCATTTGCGAGTGCAACATTTCTTACTCTGTTGCGATGCATGTAGGTTCTCAATGCTTCTCTAATCAATTCTGATCTTGAACGATTTTCTCCTGATGCTACTTCATCAATTTCATCTAAGAATCTTTCAGGCATCGAAATCAATACTCTTGCCATTCGTTAATTTCTCCTTATAAAATTTTGTTTAGTCCTCGTGTATATATAAAGTATATACTAACAGAAAAATTGATTTTTTGGCTACATGTTTGTTTACATTCTGTTACAAACATGGCTGAAACTCACTAAGTTCAATATTTTTGTTATAGAATATCATTATGAAGAAGTGCATAATAAAAAATACCAACACCGTTTCAGGCGCACAATATCTTGTTAATCTACTCACTGAATGTGGGATTGATACAGTTTTTGGTTACCCTGGGGCACCTATTTTGTCTATTTATGATGCACTTTCAAAAACAAATAAGATTACGCATTATCTTGTCCGCCATGAACAAGCTGCAATCCATTCAGCAGAAGGTTATGCAAAGTCAAATACCCAAAACAAATGTGGTGTTGTTCTTGTAACCTCTGGTCCTGGGTTCTCAAACGTTGTAACAGGGCTTGCTAACGCATACCTTGATAAAACTCCGTTAGTGATTATTTCAGGACAAATCGAAAATCCTAATCAAAACGAGTTTCAGGATATTGATATAAAATCTATTGCTAAACCTTGTACAAAAAATTGTTATGAAATAAACAAGGCTGATGATATTGAAAAAGCCTTGAAAAATGCTATTTATGATGCAGAAAAATTTCCTCAAGGTCCTGTTTTAGTGACAGTAAAAAATTCTGCTTTGTTAGATGAAACAACAAATACTTTTGACTACAAAGTTAACCAAGATATAAAAGTTGGTGCTCCTCACTCTTACGTAAAAGAGATGTTGAAATCACTTCAAAACGCAAAATCTCCTATAATGATTGTTGGTGGTGGGGCAAAAAATGCGAAACAAGAAATCCTTGAGTTTGTAAGACTTTCGCATATACCGGTTGTAAATACTTTGATGGGGACTGGTTGTGTTGATGAGATATCAATGGGGCTAATTGGAGTTAATGGGCTTGAACATCTCAATCAAAAAATTAAAAATGCAGATGTTGTTATTTCTATCGGTATAAGGTTTTCTAGTCGCACAACTTCAAGTAAATCAAGTTTTCTAAAGAATTCAAAAATTTATAATATAAATATTGAAGAAAACATTTCACCAAACGTTAAGATTGAACGTAATCTAATTGGTGAGGCAAAAGTCATTCTTCAGCATATAATAGGTACTATAAAAGCACAGAATATTTTATTTAATATCAATTATCGTTGGATTGAGAGTTTTGAAAATAATTTTGTTTCAGATGAGTCAACAAAATTGACACAAGAGTTAGCAATAAAAACTATTTATGAGCATACAAAACGATATTATCCGATAGTAACAACAGATGTAGGACTTCATCAAGTTGTGACAGCAAAAATTTTTAAAACACCTGATATGAACCATTTCTTAACATCAGGCGGACTTGGTGTAATGGGGTTCGGTTTGCCTGCTTCAGTTGGTGCACAAATCGCTAACCCAAATTCTCCGATTATTGCTATTTCTGGTGATGGTTCGTTCCAAATGAATATACAAGAACTTGGAACTATTGCACAATATAATCTTCCAATAAAGATGTTTGTTATGAACAATTCATCGTTGGGTATGATTTCGAAGACACAAATTGAAAGTTATAGCAAAAAATATCAATCAGACATGTTAAATCCTGATTTTACACAAATAGCAAGAGCTTATGGAATATTAGGGTATAAAATTTCTACAAAAAATCAGCTTGAAAAAGCATTGAAAGAAATCTTTGTATGTAAAAAACCTGTATTATTAGATATTACTACTGTATTATGATGATTTCTTGTGTAAATTTCTTGCACAAAAACCGTGTTTGCGTTACTCTAATAATGGTAGAATACGTAATTTTAGTATAATTAAACATATAAAGGTGAAACAATGAAAATAGATTTAGAAAAGAAAGAACAAAATATCGCAAAAGTTGATATTGAAATCCCTGCAAAAGAAGGTTTAGAGGCGTATAACAGAGCTGTTAAAACTTATGCTCAACACGTTAATATTCCTGGTTTTAGACGTGGAAAAGCTCCAAGAAATATTGTTGAACGTCAAGTAGGTAAAGAAAGAATTATTACAGAAGCTCTTGAAACATTGTTGCCAAGTGCTTTCAGTAAAGTTATCACAGAAAACAACCTTGATATCTTAACTCAACCAAAAGTTGAAAACTATGATTTTGAAGTAGGTAAAGACGTAAAAGTTACTGCTACAATCGAACTTAAGCCAGAAGTAAAAATTAAAGAATATAAAAACATGACAGTTGAAGTTGAAGAATATGAAACTCCAAAAGACGCTTTTGACAAGTCTTTGGAAAATATTCTTAGCCAATCTGCAACATTAGAACTTGTTGTTGATAGAAAAACTCAAAAAGATGATGTTATTGTTTTTGATTTTGACGGTTATGTAAATGGTGAAAAAATTGAACACGGAGATGCTAAAAACTATACAATGGATTTAGCTAATTCAAACTTTATTCCAGGATTTGCTGAACAGTTAGTTGACAGAGAAATTGATAAAGAATTCGATGTTAATGTTACTTTCCCAGAAACATATCACGAACAAAAATTGGCTGGTCAACCTGCTGTATTCAAATGTGTTATTCATGAAATTAAAACAAAAGTTATGCCTGAATTGACTGATGAGTTCGCTCAAAAGGTTGGTCCATTTAAGACTGTTGATGAATTAAAAGCTGATATTCAAGATTATTTGGATAAACAAAAAGAAGTTGCTGATAAAAAAGCTTCTGAAAAAGCTATCTTGGATAAAATTCACGAAAATACTGAAATTGATATTCATGACTCAATGATTAAAAGAGAAGCTGATTCATTATTAGAAGATTATAAACAAAAATTGAAAACTCAAGGTTTTACTTGGGAACAAGCTGTTGAAACTCAAGGCTTAGATAAGATTATGGAAACAATCAATTCAGATGCTGTTTTCAGAATTAAAAATTCTTTAATCATTGATAAGATTGCTAAGGAAGAAGATTTGAAAGTTGATCAAGAATCAATGAATGAAAAATTTGAATCACTTAGTGCTATGTATCAAATGGATAAAGAAACATTTGGTAAATATTTGCTTCAATCACCAGGAATGATTAATAACATTTCTCAACAAATTCTTAACGAAAAAGTTATTAATTTCTTGGTAGAAAATAACAAAGTTAAATTTGTAAAAGCAAAATAAGAAGGTATAATTTTAAAAGAAAGGGAATTATAAAATGAGTTTTGTACCTGTTGTAATTGAACAATCAAGCAGAGGCGAACGTTCGTTCGATATCTTCTCAAGATTATTAAGAGAAAGAATCATCTTTTTGGGAACACAAATAGATGATATGGTTGCTAACCTAGTAGTGGCACAATTGTTATTATTAGACAGTGAAAACCCTGAAAAAGATATTATGTTATACATCAACAGCCCTGGTGGTAGTGTAACAGCAGGTTTTGCAATCTATGATACAATGCAACACATTAGAGCTGATGTTAGCACAATCTGTTTAGGTCAAGCAGCTTCTATGGGTGCTTTCCTATTGTCATCAGGTACAAAAGGTAAGAGAATGGCTCTTCCTCATTCAAGAGTACTTATTCACCAACCTCTAGGTGGTGCTCAAGGTCAAGCTACTGATATTGAAATCCAAGCTCAAGAAATCTTAAGAATTAAGAAATCATTGAACGAAATTTTAGCTTCTAATACAGGTCAAGATATCGCTAAAATCGAAAAAGATACTGATAGAGATTATATCATGACTCCAGAAGAAGCTCTTACTTATGGTATGATTGATAAAGTTATTACTAAAGAAGTATAATTAGGAGAAAATCATGGCAAAAGATAGCCGTTTAAAATGTTCATTTTGTGGTAAAACTCAAGACCAAGTAAAAAAACTTATTGCAGGTCCAGAGGTTTTTATCTGTGACGAATGTGTTGAACTTTGTAATGAAATTCTTGATGAAGAATTTTTCGATAGAAAAGAGAAAGACGGCGAAAAAGACAAAGAACAAAAATCTGACGGTTTAGAACTTGATTCAGTTCCAAAACCTCATGAAATCAAGGCTCACCTTGATGAACATATTGTTGGTCAAGACGATGCTAAGAAAGTTTTGTCTGTTGCTGTTTATAACCACTACAAACGTTTACAACACAACCAAAATGACTCAGATGTAGAAATTCAAAAATCTAACATCTTGTTGGTAGGTCCAACAGGTAGCGGTAAAACATTATTGGCACAAACTTTGGCGAAGTTTTTAGATGTACCATTTGCAGTTGCAGATGCGACAACTTTAACAGAAGCTGGTTATGTTGGTGATGATGTTGAAAATATCTTACTAAGACTTTACCAAAACGCTGATTTTGACGCTAAAAAGGCAGAAAAGGGTATTATCTATATCGACGAAATCGATAAGATTGCCCGTAAATCAGAAAATACATCTATTACAAGGGATGTATCAGGTGAAGGTGTACAACAAGCATTATTAAAAATGATTGAAGGTACTGTTGCAAATGTTCCACCTCAAGGTGGAAGAAAACACCCACATCAAGAGTTTATTCAAATTGATACAAAGAATATTTTGTTCATTGTTGGTGGTGCGTTTGTTGACTTAGACAAGATTATTGGACATAGAGTTAAGGAAGGTTCTTCAATCGGTTTTGGTGCTAAAGGTGCTGGAACTAGAGCAGAAAAAGAACTTGAAGCAGCAAAAATGCTTAAGAAACTTCAACCAGAAGATTTGCTTAAATTTGGTTTAATTCCTGAATTCATCGGTCGTATCCCAATTTTTGCAGTTCTTGATCCATTGGAAGAAAAAACATTGAAGATGATTTTAACAGAACCTAAGAATGCTGTTATTAAACAATATCAATGCTTGTTGAAAATGGACGGGGTTGATTTGGAATTTGAACCTGATGCTATTGATTTGATTGCAAAAGAAGCGATTAAACGTAAAACAGGTGCAAGAGCATTGCGTTCAATTGTTGAAGAACTTATGTTAGATATTATGTATGATATTCCATCAAAAGGTGATATTGACAAATTCGTAGTAACTAAGAAGATGGTTGAAGATAGAAACCACGGTGAAGTTGTTCAATTACCAAAGAAAGATAATGCAGAGATTGCTTAGAAATTTTTAAATATAAAACAAGGGGCGATGGTTTCACCATCGCCCCTTGTTCTTTTTTAGTTACCCATATAATGACTAACTACAAACATAAAGATAAATGCTAACAGGACAAAAATCATTGAACTGATTACCCCAGTTCCGTGGCTTTCTGAATAGTTTTCACCTGTCTGGTTTGTTTTATTTTTTTCGTTGTTATTTTCCATAGTTGCTCCTATCTCAAAAATCTAGCATATATATACACAGTACTTAGAACTAATGAAATTAGAACTACGATTGTACCGTATTTTAGGTATTCCATAAATGATATGAAATGACCTTCTTTTCTAGCGTTTTCTGATACAATAACATTTGCGGCAGCACCGATTATTGTAAGGTTGCCTCCAAGACAAGCACCCAATGAAAGTGCCCACCATAGTGGATATGTATATGTTGCACCCATTGTTTTTTGGATTTCAACGAGCATTGGCGCCATCGTTGCAGTATATGGTATGTTATCAATAACACCTGATATTAATCCTGATGCCCATAGTACAAGCATTGATGTCGCTGCTTGACTACCTTGTGTTACCTTGATAATCCATTCTGCCATTAGTCTGATACCACCAGTCGCTTCTAGTCCACCTATTATAATAAATAGACCTACGAAGAAGAAAATGGTGTTCCATTCAACTTCTTTAAAGATTTCTGATGGTTTTTCAAATACTAACAAGAACGCTGCACCAAACATTGCTGCAACGCATGTTGAGATATGAGTTATATCGTGGGTCATAAACCCTAAGATTACTAATCCTAATGTTATTGTTGAACGTATCATTAGTGATTTGTCTGTTATAGTGTGAGAATTATCAATATTGCTTATTTCTGCCATCTTTTCTGGATTAGCATGCAATTTTTTCTTAAAGATGAATGACAAAACTATTATAACAGCAACCAATATAATTGCGATTATAGGTGTAAGTTCTTTTATGAAATCCATAAATGAAAGTCCGCCAGCACTACCAATAATAATGTTTGGTGGGTCACCAATTAGTGTTGCTGTTCCACCAATATTTGATGATACGATTTCTGTAATCAAAAATGGTATTGGGTCTAGTTCAAGAGTTTTAGCAATGACAAAAGTTATTGGCATAACCAAAATAACAGTTGTTACGTTGTCTAAAAAACTACTTGTAATTGCTGTAAATAAACCTAATACACATAATATTTTAATTGGGTGACCTTTAGTGAATTTTAAAAGTTCGTTTGCAATCCAGTTAAATACGCCACTTCTTGTGGTTATCAATACGATAATCATCATAGAAATAAGCAAGAATATTACATTAAAATCAATATAGTTTACAAAATAAGTTGGGTTGAGTACCCCTGCAACATCTTTTGATTGACTAACAAGTCCTAAAATGATTGTTAATACAGCACCTAACAATGCTATAGTAACTTTTGGAATTCGTTCTAGTGCAATAAATACGTATGCAACTAATAGTATAATCGCAGAGATTAAGATGTTGTGTGAAGCGATAAAACTAGTTAACATACCTTGCTCCTTTCATGCATAGCACACGCAATAGCAAGTGCAATTTCGTCATCTTTAGAAGATGTTTTCTTTTGCTTAGAGCTCTTAACTTCTGGTATTTCTTCTGGAAAATACTTATTAATGATTTTTAGACAGTATGATGAAATATTCATTGAAAAAATCATAATAGTAAGAAAGAAAAATACCATACCCATACCGATAGCCATAACAAACAAGCCATCATATAATAAATCAGTGTTCATTATTTTCTCCTTTTATTATTAATATATTCAACTGTAAAAATTAATAATAAAAAGGTTATGGTGCTCTAGTGCAAATCTCATTTTTTAAAAGTGGAGATATTTTATGAGAGTTTGCAGCAATATATTTTTCGTTTGTATATAAATTAAATTTATTATTGTATTTATCGAATAATGGAACATCACCAATGAAAATATTTAGATTAAATGAGTTATCATTATCGGTGTTAGATATTTCAATAGAATCATTGTTCCAAGTCGCAATATCCATATCATACTTTGAATAATCAGCAGACAAAGTATTGTATGGGATAGTTTTAAGGGCAGAGTGGGTGCAATTAAGCACAGATTCATCTGCATTACATACATTGAATAATAATGATGTAAATACTAATAATACTAATGCTAATGTATTTATTAACTTCCTCACGAGATTATTTTAACATAAAAAATAAATGGTATATAGACATGTGTATTAATTTTTAGTTATTGAAATCATATTGAGGGTGTGCTAAAAACAAATATAATCAGTCATTGTGTGCGATAGAATTGTAGGTTGGGGTTTTTACCCCAACAAAAGATGTTCAGGGGGATGCTGAAATAATTCCCACTACTGTCCATGATAATTTTAAATACGCCATTGCGAACGATTAAACGGTTTGTAATGTATTAAGTGCGGCAATCCATAAATCAACTGTTCTTCGTACATACAAAAACTTTTTCTGGATTACCACGTCGCTTCGCTCCTCGTAATGACATGTAAAATGACTTTTACGGAGACCCTGAAACAAGTTCAGGGTGACTAAAACCAAATATATATAGTCATTCCGAATTGCGAATTTACGGACGAACGACACGAAGTTAGTTCGGATAGCGAACAGATTGAGCCGACTGTGACAACGTCACAAAAGGTGAAACTCTGTGAGCGTGGAGTAAATTCAAGACTATTTCGGAATCCCTGCGGACATATAAATTAAAAACAAGGGCAGGTTTGTTTAACAAACCTGCCCTTGTTATATATTAAGAATTATTCTTAACTTATTTAGCTTCAACAACTGCTTGAGCTGCTGCAAGTTTTGCTTGTGGAATTCTGAATGGAGAACAAGAAACATAGTTCAAACCAATTCTGTGACAGAATTTTACAGAATCAGGGTCACCACCGTGTTCACCACAAACACCACCAACTAAGTTAGGGTTAACTGATTTACCTTTAACCATAGACATTTCAACAAGTTGTCCAACACCTTTAACATCAAGTGTTTCAAATGGGTTTGAAGGTAAGATTTTTTGTTCAACATATCTGTTTAAGAATTTACCTTCAGCATCATCTCTTGAATAACCGAATGTCATTTGTGTTAAGTCATTAGTACCGAATGAGAAGAATTCAGCGTATTCTGCAACTTCATCAGCTGTTAAAGCTGCACGAGGAATTTCAATCATTGTACCGAACTTATAATCAACTTTGATGCCCTTTTCAGCCATAACAAGTTCTGCAACTTTTTCAAGGATATCCTTAGCTACTTTCAACTCGTTAACGTGACCGATAAGTGGAATCATTACCCAAGGTTTAACATCTAATCCTTCTTTTTTCAAATCACAACATGCTTCAAAGATTGCTCTAACTTGCATTTCGTTGATTTCAGGATAAGTTAAACCAAGACGGCAACCTCTTAAGCCCATCATTGGGTTAGATTCTGACAATCCTTCAACTACGTGTAACATAGCTTCTTTCTCAGATGCATCTTTGCCTTGAGCCTTTAATGTAGCAACTTCTGCGATTAAAGTTTCTTTATCAGGCAAGAATTCGTGTAAAGGTGGGTCAAGAAGTCTGATTGTCATATGGTGTTCGCTACCTAATGCTTTGAACATTGAGTAGAAATCATCATATTGCATTGGTAATAATTTGTCTAATGCTTCACGTCTAGCTTCTGGAGTACCTGCGATAATCATCTTTTGTACCCAAGGAAGTCTGTCTGGGTCCATGAACATGTGTTCTGTACGACAAAGACCAACACCTTCTGCACCAAACTTGATTGCGTTAGCAATGTCTTTAGGTGTATCAGCGTTTGCTTCAACTTCCATAGTTCTGATTTCATCAACCCAAGAGAAGAATTTGTTCCAGTTGTCATCTATTTGTGCGTCAACAAGTTTAACAGCACCTTCCATAACGATACCTTTACCACCATCAAGTGAGATAATGTCGTCTTTGTGGTAAACAGTTCCGTCACAACCAGTCAATGTTTCTTTAGCTAGGTCGATTTTCATATCTTCACAACCAGAAACACAAGGTTTACCCATACCTTTTGCAACAACAGCTGCGTGAGATGTAGCACCACCTCTAAGAGTAAGTACACCTTGAGAAACAGCCATACCGTGAATATCATCAGGACAAGTTTCTATACGAACAAGGATAACCTTTTCGCCTGCTTCACCACGTTTAGCAGCTTCTTCTGTATCAAAAACGATTTTACCAACAGCAGCCCCTGGAGATGCGTTTACACCTTGTGCAATCTTGTGAGCGTCGGCCATAGCTTTTGCTTCAAAACAAGGTAGTAAAATTTGGTTTACACTGTATGGGTCAACTAATTGAATAGCACGTTCTTTTGAAATAATGCCTTCTTCACACATATCAACAGCGATTTTTACAGCAGCAGCTGCAGTTCTCTTACCGTTACGTGTTTGAAGAATGTATAATTTACCACGTTCAATAGTGAATTCCATATCTTGAACATCTTTGTAGCCAAGCTCAAGTTTCTTAGCAATTTCAACATATTGTTTGTATAGGTCTGGCATTTCAGTTTCCAATTCAGCAATAGGTTTTGGAGTTCTGATACCAGCAACAACGTCTTCACCTTGAGCGTTTGTCAAGTATTCACCGTAGAATTTGTTTTCACCTGTTGCAGGGTTACGAGTGAATGAAACACCTGTAGCACAATCATCACCCATGTTACCGAATACCATAGATTGAACGTTTACAGCTGTACCAAAGTTGTGGTCAATCTTGTTCATGTTTCTGTATGCAACAGCACGTGGAATGTTCCAAGAACGGAATACAGCTTCAATTGCTTCTTGAAGTTGTACATAAGGATCTTGTGGAAATTCTTTTCCTGTAACTTCTTTGATTAAGTTTTTGTATACAGGAATAAGTGATTTAAGACCTTCTGCTGAGATTTCTGTATCTTGTGAAACGCCTTCACGTTCTTTTACTTTTTCTAATTCAGATTCAAAATATTTTTGTCTGTCCATTTCCCAAGCAACAGAACCAAACATAGTTAAGAATCTTCTATATGAGTCATAGCAGAAACGAGGATTGTTTGTAAGCTTAATCATAGCTTCAACAGTTTGGTCGTTAAGACCAAGGTTAAGAATAGTTTCCATCATACCAGGCATAGAAACTCTAGCACCTGAACGAACTGAAACTAAAAGAGGATTTTCAGCATCGCCGAATTTTTGTCCTTTTTGAGCTTCTACTTCCTTAAGTGCAGTTCTAACTTCGTCCATAAGACCTTCTGGCATTTTGTTGCCATTGTTTATATAATCCATACAAGTTTCTGTAGTGATAGTTAATCCTGGAGGAACTGGTAAGCCAAGATTAGTCATTTCTGCTAAGTTAGCACCCTTTCCGCCCAAAAGATTACGCATATCAGCGTTGCCTTCTTTAAAAAGCCATACTCTTTTTTCTGCCATTTTTTTCTCCTTATTGTTTTTGTCTAAATTCCCAAAAAAGATATAAAAAATTGTAGCATAAAAATAGGAGATTACAAAATAAAAAAGTATTAAATTGAGTTTGTAAATCTTTGTTTGAGGGATTTGTTGGTTTGTGAAATGAAATTTAAAGTTGGGTGTGAAAATCTAAAATAAAATTTTGCTTGAAATTTAAAAGTGGTTATGTAATAATTGATGTATGAAGTTTGTGCCAAGGTAGCTCAGTTGGTGAGAGCGCACGGCTCATACCCGTGAGGTCGAGAGTTCGAATCTCTCCCTTGGTAAAAAAAAGATAGGTTTAAGACCTGTCTTTTTTTTATGCTTGAATGCGTTTTGCGATAAACCAACAATTTTGTACACTCAGGGAGAGAAAATATATCACGGGAAATCGCCGTGACGCAGGTTTGGAAACTTCAATGAAAGTTGTAATGTTTTTGTGTAAGGTTGGATAAAATTTCTATAATTTATCAGTCCAATTTGAATAGATATTTTTTATAAAATTTCAAACAGGCAGCTACTTTGAGGCTGATTTTCACTGTTGAGATGAGTGGTGAATTTTTGCACAAAATTATACTTTTCTTGCACTATTTTGCACTAAAATTCTAAAAGCTTTACTTTAAATTGCCTTTAATCCCTACTACATTTGAATATTAGCGTTGACCATTTTGAATAAAAAGATTTTATCTTGTAATTTGATATGTGTCGAAATATCTCTGAGATTGAGACTTAGGATTTGATATTTCCCTCAACAAGAGCGATTAATGTGTGTGTAAGGATTTTTAAATATGACATATGTACCAGAAAAAGCAAAGCAAATCACACTTGCAAGGTTTGATTTAGTCCACAAATGGCTTGAGTTTCGCCGAAAATCGAATATCAAAATCCAAGCGGATTATGATTTTGTCAAATTGCACAACACGACGGATTCACATTTGCGTCAGGTGTTGGGCAAAGTTTCCCGCAGCTCGATTCATCGCTGGAACGCTACGCTTGATGGTTCCGAAGACTACGAAAAACTTCTACTGCAATACAGATATTCCCAAAATGGTGAGTTCAGAACCACTTTGACCGACGAAGAAATAAAAATCTTTATGAGCCTACTTTTGCACCCGAATAGATTTTCTAGCGGCAAAGCCACCGCCCTTACAAAATACAAATTAAAAGAACAAGGTCAGGATTTTATCCCCGCAGATGCGACTTTCCGCCCTTAGAAACGCAATAACAAACCTCGATATGTGCCGAAAATCATTTATCAGGATAATGGCAGAGCTTTTAGAGCGAAATATTTCACCAACGACAAGGGTTTTAACGAACTCGGGTTTCAAGGTCTTTATTCAAAACTAGGGATTGAAACGGTTTTCGCCAGACCTTATAACACCAGAGCGAAAGTCATCGAGCGATTTTTCAAAGAGTTTCAAGAAGGCTTTGAAAAACTTATGCCAAGTTATGTCGGAAGCAACATCGCAAACAAACCTGCGTATTTGATGCGAAATGAAAAGTTGCACAAACAAATTCATAATGATTACATTCCAACTTTAGAAGAAACAATAAAAATGATAGATATGTGGCTGAAATTCAAAAACTCTCAAACCTGCCCAAATGCGCCAAACAAAACAATCGCAGAGATTTTGAAAGATAGAAAACGCCAAAATATAAATCCCGACACCCTCGATGATTTAATGCTTGCGACCGAGGTTAAAACAATTCAACGAAACGGCGTCAGGTTCTTGGGTTGTGACTATTTTGACGAACGGCTTTACGGCTTCAAAAGCAAAGTGTTAATCAAATACAACCTTTTTGATCTCACAAAAATCAAAGTTTTTACCCCGAAGGGCGAGTATTTATGCACTGCTGAGCGTGTAACCGAAACCCATCCGATGGCGAAATTATTGGGCGATGTCAAAGACTACGAAGACTACAAACAAAAAATCGTTCGGCAAAAACAACTCAAAAAGAAAACCGTAAATGCTGTCAAGAATTACTTTTCAACCGAAGAAATAAAATATCTTGAATCCAAAATGGACGAAGAAATTTCACCACCCGTTCAAACTGCGTTCAAAGAGAGTTCAAAAGCTGTTCAACCCCTGTTCAAAAACAACTCGCAAAAATATGAATACTTAATCAAACACGATCCAACCAACCCTTGGATTGCAGAATTTAGAGAAACAAAGGAGTATGGGCTTTTATATGAATAAGACTTTTGTAAGGACAAATAATGTCAAAAACTTTATCGGACTTGTGGAAAATCTGGTTAACAAACCAAAAAACATTCCTAAAATGGGACTTGTGTATGGTGAGCCCGGGCTCGGCAAAACGCAAACTGCCTTGTGGCTTGCGTGCAAGTACGATGGGATTTATCTTCGAGCTTCAAATCTAATGACAGGAAGATGGCTTCTTGACGGTTTGATAAAAGAAATGGACGAACTGCCAAGATACTTGACTTCGGACAACTTCAACCTTGTGGTTAAAAAACTCAAAGCCAATCCGAAAGTGATTTTTATTGACGAAATTGACTACCTGATGAACAATTTTAAGACTGTTGAAATCCTCAGAGATTTGCACGACGAGACTGACTGCCCGATTATTATAATTGGAATGGGCTTGGCACACAGGAAACTAGAACGATACAAACACCTTTATGATAGGTTTTCAGAGATTTTAAAATTTGAAACCTTTGGCATGAGCGATATTACTCAAATTGTAAATGAGCTTTCGCAAGTGCCGATATCTGCAGATGCAATTGAATATATCCACCAAAAATACAACCGCTTCAGGCAAATTGTTCAACTGATAAACAAACTCGAAACCTTGACAAAAGAAAATAATCTGACCGAAATTAATATGGAGGTGATTAGACAAATTCTATGAACATCAAAAAATTAGCAAAATATTTAAAGGAATTTACCCTTGATGAAATTGAAATGATAGCTGAATGCAACGTCTCGGCGGAATTGGAAAAACTCATTGCGGATAGCAAGTTATCGCTTGAAAACGGGATTTACAAATACCAAGACTTTGAAAACAAGATCGAATTTGCTGTATTTACAAACTCCGAAGCTGAAAACAAAAACATAACTTTGAAAACCGTTTCAGAAATTTTTATGAAAGATTATGTGGCGAATTTCTGTAGACCCAATACAATAAAGACTTACACCGCGATTTTGGGAACAAATGTAATCCCGATTTTAGGAAACAAAAAAGTCCGAGAGATTTGCACCGAGGACATTAAAAGGTTTTACACGATTTGCAAACGGCGCGGAATGGGTGAAAGACGACTGAAAAATTCGCTCGCACTTTTGAATCAAATTTTAAAATATTGTAAACGAGAGAAACTCGCAAAAACCGACTGTGACTTTCAGGTTCGGCGACTGACGGACAAAAATAAATTTAGTATTAACAGAATAATCTTTGAGGAGAACTATGGCGAAATTAAATAAATTAAAACAAGCTCAAAAGCTTTATGTACAAGAGAATAAGACACTTGGCGAGATTGGAATGGAACTTGATTTGTCCCGCCGGACTTTGTTCTATTGGAAAAAGCAATACAATTGGGACAAACGCAAGTTTGAATACGAGCACGAAAAAGACGCGTTCAGCCAAGAATTGCTCGAACTTGCAAGAAAAATGATGCGAAAATTGAACAACGATTTAGATAAAAACTCGCACACAAACCAATCCGAAATTTATTCATTCATGAACGTCCTAAAAAATATCCCTTTGCTCAAAGAATACGAAGCTTCAATTACTCCATCCAAACCCAAACAACAAAACTTCCTCACCCCCGAACAAGTCCGCGAAATCGAACGAGAAGTATTGGGGATGGAGTAAGCAAAACTATTTTGCTAAATAATCATTATCCAAGTTGTTTGTAGAATTTTCATCTGCTACTAGACTGTTATCTTCAGCTTTTTTCATTCCTTTTTCCATCCTATGACAAGGAATATCTGTTAAAATAAGTGTAAACAAGAAAATATATGCTATTTCCCTTTTTTCATCATATGTGGCTTGTATATTATCTAAATTGCTAGCAATGAGCCCCATAATGTTTTTAATTTCATTTGCAGATTTTTTATAAGTATGCGATATAAATGAATTTGAAACAATTTTTTCAATATCTTCAACACTGAATTTACCACTGGTCTTGAGCAAATTTAATGAATTAATAATTATCTGTCTTTCTACTTCTGTAGATTTTGGAGAAAGATAAATATGTTTTATCAATTTATCAAGTCTAACCTTTATTCTGCTTGTATTACCAAATTGATATATGAGTCTTAGTTCATTTTCACCCTTAAAAAATTCTTTTTTGTACAAAGAGCTTAGTTTTACGAGATTTTTTAATTCCTGTTCATCATCTGAATTTTTATCCGTTACAGCCTGATTAAAATCCTTTGAATTATATGTTATGGGTACTGCTTCAATTTCGATATCACTATCAATTGCTTCAATCAAAGAACATATATCTGTAACAATTGCAACAGCACCACTTTCGGGAGCATAGGATTGCCACATTAAATGATTTTCATCGTCATTGATATGCCAGCAATTAATAAAAGTGTTATCCCTTATATTGTTAATCTTCAAACTTAATCCTTTTGATTGAATATTTTTCAAAAAAGGTTGTAGTTCTTGTAAATCTGTCGAAAGTTTATTTATAAAAGTTTCACGTTCGTTGTCAAAATTAAAAAGAAAATCTGTAAAAAAGGGTAAAGTTCCTTCGTATGGATCTCCTGTTATCAATTGTGAATTTGTTGCAAAATACATTTCTTGCGTAGTAATCAAATCTAAAAATTTAGGCAAACTCATATATCGCCATAAATAGGTTTCTTGCAATTTTTCTTTTGTCTCTTTGTTGATGATTATTCCCATGCTTATACCTTTTGCTTTAAATTTAAATTTTTATTTAATTATAAAATAAATAAATTATAATAGATTATAAAAAGAATTAAATATTATAGAAGTTCTAAGTTATTCTTTCAATATACCAATTAGAATTTCCAAAGTTGTTAAAGTTCCAATGTAGTTCAAAGTAAAAGTTGAATTCCATTGAATTATCGTCTTTGAAGTTATACGAATATTTGTTTAACTGGGTTTTGCGGTAGCTTTCAAACGCGTCTTGAATTTCTTTGGCAAACTTTTTTCTGAACTCGGGATAAGTTATTTCTAAAGTATCACGGGTAAGTTTATTCTTCAAAATCATTAACTTCCTACATTGGCACTATCTCGTCAAGTTCAATGTGATAACGCTTTCCTTTTGTATCAACACAGGTCGCAAACCAAATGCTTCCATCAGCAAATTCGTTTTTCCAAGTTTTGATTAGCAATCCAATTTCATTTGTTTGGCGGTTTAAAATTTTTGTTCCAAATAATAAATCTAATTTTTCAATCATATTATGTTCCTTTCAAGCCACACAATTTATCACTCTTTTATCAAGAAACATCAACTGTATGTGCCTTAAATCGCAACATTGCGACACAAATATTTTTTGAACACCTTTTGAACGCTATTTGAGCAAAATTTAAATGCAACTTAATTTTCAAGTTCTTATTCGTGATCAATGAAGAACGCATTCAATAAATCCGCATCGTATCTCAAATGCTTTACGACCGGAGCAAGATTGTAACATTCTTCAATCTCTGGTTGGTTTGCAACGAAGTAATCTATAACAACGACCGTGTTATAAACATTTTCTGCCCATTTGCTTAATTGCTTAAATTCTTTTTGGGTAATATTTAAACCTACTTTTTCCATCTACGACCTCCTTTTCTTTTTAGGTGTCGTATTCATCACTCTTAAGAAAGAAGAAGTCAAGTCGGCTATGCAACATTGTAAATATTATCTTGTGCACTATTATAGTAGTCATAAAAATGATTATACAAAAAGTTACATTTTTCTTGAAATAAATCTTTATCATATATTTCTGGTAATGCCTCATCACAAATAATTTCGATTGCTTCTTTAACTTTTGCTCTGGTAGATTGTTTTTTTCTCCAATCAAGAACAAGTTTTTCTTTTTTAATTACCTGAACTAATCTTTGAGCTGCAGCTTTTACGGTTTCAAATTCTTTTTTAGATAGTTTCGGTTCAGGTTTTGTTAATATATCAAGTATTGCGAGTTCCTCTTCTGTTAAATTTTCGTCAAGATGGCGTTTTTCTTCCGCAGTTAAATCATTTGTTAGTGCTACCAATTGAACATACATCTGCTCCATTGTTAATTTCCCAGCATTGTATTCATCAATAATTTGTTCAAATTTTTCTTGAAAATGTTTTCTCATATCATTAATTTTTAACATCATTGAAAGTTTAGAACTAATTGTTGATTTTAGTTTTTCCAACAATACATGTTGTTTTTCTTTCAAAATTCTACGTTGTAATTCTTCAAAATCTATTTTGCTTAAATCTAGTTTTTCTCCGGCTTTTATTTTGTATGATTTAAGATTAATTGATTCATTGAGCAAGTCTTCTACTTGTTGTGCAAGTTGTTTAATTTCTGTATTATCAATAGATTTAATTGTAACTTCTCTTATTTTTGCATATAGAATTGAACAAACAAAAACCAATTTTGCAAATCTTCTTGCTTCACTATCTGGTAAAATTGCTTTAAATAATGCTTTGAGATTTTGAGTTCCTTTTATAAATTCTGTTTTATCTTTTTCTGTTTCTAGAATAGTATTAACGGCATATTCAGTCCTTTTTATACATTCTAATGCTCTTGTGTCAAATATTTCATTAACATCAATTTTCTTTGAATTGAGAAAATTTCTCATTTTTGTCGCCTCAGAATCTAATAGTTTAATCAATTCGGCTTTTGTTTCAACAGGATCTTCTTCAGAAGTTCCTCCGTCTGTTGGTTCTCCGTATATTGCCAATGCTTTTTGTAATGCTTTAAATATACCAATATAATCAACTATTAATCCGTTATATTTACCCTCTGCAACTCTGTTTGCTCTTGCTATTGTTTGCATTAGTGTATGTTCTTTTAAAATTTTATCAAGATAAAGAGTTGAAATTGTAGGGCAGTCGAAACCTGTAACCCACATTGCACAAACAAACACTAATCTTAACTTATCATCTTTATCTTTAAACTTGGTGGCTAGATCTTCCGTTTTCATTCTCTTTCTATGAGGAGTAATATCGACACCCTTTTGTTTCATCTGCTCAATCTCATTCTGCGATGAAGATACAACTACTGCCATATCAGTTTCTTTCATATAGTTGATTTGATTTTGCAAAACTTCTTTAGTATCTTCATTTGCAGTTTTTAATTTATTTTCAAGAATTTTAATATATTTATCCCATTCTATTTTAACTTTATCATACATTTTAATTGCGGTTGCTTTATCTATTGCAACATACATTGCTTTACCCATAAAACCACGATTCATAAAATGTTCAACTACATCTTTCGCAATCGCATCAAGTCTATCTTCTCTTGTAATAACTTGATACATATTCACATATTCTTTTTCAAATTGTTCTTCTTGTTCATCTGTAAAATCAGCAGAATCAATAATATTTTGAAGTTGAGTTTCCAAATCATCATTTGTAATCTGCATTTCAGGGATTCTTGCTTCATAATACAAAGGAACAGTAGCTGCATCTTCTATTGATTGCTTGAATGTATATTTGCTTACATAATCACCAAAAATTCGTTTTGTTTTTTGGTCACTTTTCATAAGAGGTGTTCCAGTAAATGCAATAAACTTAGCATTAGGAAGAGCTTCTCTCATATTCATTGCTAATGTTCCGTATTGTGTACGGTGTGCTTCATCAGTTATTACAATAATATCGTTTCTATCAGATATTTTTTCAAAACTCTGTCCTTTTTCTTCTGTTCCAAATTTCTGAATCATTGTAAAAATTGTTCGATGGTCTTCTTTTAATAATTGCTTTAAATGTTCTCTTGAATTAGCTTGAACATTTTGTTCAGTAATCGCACCAGTTGAAACAAAGTTCTTATATATTTGTTCATCAAGATCGGTTCTATCTGTAACAATAACAAAAGTCCAATTGCCTTTGATTTTTCGGAGGATTTTTTGAACAAAAAATATCATGGAAAAACTCTTACCACTTCCTTGTGTATGCCAAAATACGCCTAGTTTTCCGTCTGTATTTGTCTTAAATTTTTCTATTGCACTATTAACACCTAAAAATTGGTGATTTTTACTGCAAATTTTTATAGTTCCACCTTTTGTTTCTTGAAATAATGTATAATTTTCAATAATATCTAAAAGGTTCTCCGGTTTACACATTCCTATCATTAAAGTATCAGCAGGAATTATTCCCTTTGTTCCGTCATTATCAATTTTTTTCCAATCAGAAAAATGTTCCCATTTAGAAGTTATCGTTCCGAATTTTGCATCTGTTCCATTCGATACAATAATAAATGCGTTATACCAAAATACTTGAGGAATTTCCTTTTTATAGTGTGTAATGTTATCATTAAAAGCATTTTTAATATGTTTATGACTTGCTTTAAGTTCAATAAATACAAGCGGTAAGCCATTAACAAATAGTATTAAATCAGCTCTGCAATTATATCTTTCACCAGATATTTTAAACTGTCTTATTAGTTTGTATTCATTATTTTTAGGTTCTTGAAAATCAATAACTTTAACAATATCTGTTGTATCAATTCCATTATTGTCTTTGAATTGAACTTTAACACCGTCTTTTAATATAGAATAAATAAACAGATTTGCACTTACAGGAATCTTAGATGATAAATCCTGTGTTAGTTCGTAATATGCATTATCTATTGCTTCTTGCGGTAAGTTTGGATTAAGTTTTAATAAAGCTGAACGTAAATTTTTGGATAAAATCACTTCATCAGTTGTCTGTCTGCCAAAAGTTGAATTTTCACCACCAATAATTTCAGAAGTTGCATCATACAACTCAAATCCAAGTTGTGTTTCACATTCTTTCATTAAATCTAATTCAAAGGCTTCTTCTGACATTATATGCATTATTTATCTCCTTTAGAATACCAAGCTCCACGACCTTTAGAATGAAGTATTAAAATATTTTTATTCACTAAGTTTTGCAAAGCTTTTTTTATGGTATTTCTGTTAGCTTGCGTATATTCAACTATTTTTGCTGTGGTTGCTGATGATTCAATATTAAAATAAGACAATATTTTTTCTTCTAATTCTGTTAAATCACTGTTTGATGTTGTTTTACTTTCGTTGTTTATCTTGTATTCTAATCTAATTTTTTGTTTTTGTAATGTTTTTAAGAAAAATTCCAACCAAGGCTCAAAATTTTGGTTTTCACTTCTTAATGTAGTTTGGGTTTGTCTTAGTGTTCTATAATAACCTTCTTTATTATCCTCAATAATTGCTTCCATTGAGCTATAAGGAACATAAGTATAACCTGCTTTAAGTAGCAACAAGCATGTTAAAGCTCTTGATAATCTGCCGTTTCCGTCTTCAAATGGGTGTATTGCAAGAAATTCAACAATAAAAACTGCAATAACAATTAATGGATGAAAAAATCTATCTTCAAGATTTTTTCTTGTCCATGTTACAAGTTCTTCCATTTTTATCGGAGTTTCAAAAGGTGTTGCTGTTTCAAACACAATACCTAATTCTTTGCCTGCAGGAGAATAAGCAGCAACTGCATTCGATATTTTTTTATATTCTCCTTTGTGTCTTTCGTCTTTTGATGAAAATTGCAATAAAATCTTGTGTAACTGTTTTATATAATTTTCGGATAGCGGGATAACTTCCCAATCTTCAAAAATTGTATCCATTAATTTTGCGTAGCCAGCTACTTCTTGTTCGTCTCTTGTTGCAAAGGATTGTTTGTTGATAGATGATAAAAGTTGTTCAACCTCTAAATCCGATAATTTATTTCCCTCAATACGATTAGAAGAACCGACACTTTCAATAGTTGCTACTTTTTTAAGGCTCTTTAATCTTTCAGGTGCCATTTTACCCAATAATTTCCATGTGATTTTAAACTCGTCAATCTCTGAAATTATTGAGAGCATTTGGTTTGTGATTTTTATATCATCAGTTCTAATCATTAATTGGATATCCGTTCTTATCTTGGCTTTACCCAATTATATCCATTTTTATCCATTTTGTCAATTATACTTTTTGTGGAATACAAAATGCCATAACAGTTAAATAAAAATGTTTTTCATTATCATTTTCATTTTTAAATTCACATCTAAAAGCAGATGTATATTGGGGAGGTGTATAAGAGTCAATATATTTGACAAAATTTGAGTGTTCTGATGTCGAAGATTTTATTTCGTCACAAACTTTTGTAAAATCTTTATTTTTAACAAAAACAAAGATTGCAGTTTTGGTATCTCTATAAGTAACATACCCCAATAATTGATCTATGGTTGCTAAATACCCTTTTTTACCTTTCCAAAACTTACATTCTGCAATAAATACATTTTGATTATCATTTCTTATAAGAATATCTGTTTTACCATTTGAATTAAAAGTTTCGCCGGTTGCTTGTCCTTGATAGTGCCCATTTAATTGAACAAGAAAATGCGTTCTTAAATCTTCTTCCTCCATTTCAGCAAACGCCTTTGGGCTTCTTTCCATAACTTTTGCCATATCAGAACAGATCTGAATAATATGGTCATATTCTTTCATTTCTAATTCAGGTTCTGCTACTTTTTGTTGTATATTAGCATTAGGCTTGTTAATTTCTACTTTTCTAATTAATGTCGGTTGTTTAACTACTTCTTCTCTACTTAGTTTGTATGGAATGTTTTTCAAAACATTTTGCAATTTTGAATAATTTGACAATTTATAATCAATTTCTTGTTTGGCTATAGACTTAATTCTTGCATTAAAATTTGCTATATCTTTTTCAGCATAACTTAAATATCGTTTAATTTCTGCTAATTCTTTTTGTACAGAAGAAGAAAGGTCAAATTTATCCAATTCAAACATTGCTACTGCAAAATGTAATATTAGTTTATTATCTATAACAGTTCCTTTAGGTAACATTGTACCAAAAGTGCTTGCTCGTGATAAGAAAGCTTCTTTCAAACCTTCAAACGGAATAGTAACAGTAAATAATATTCCATCAACATAATTTATCTGAGAGAAAAATTGATCATAGCGTTCAATTTGTGCTTCTTGTTGGTCACATACAATATTATCTTCACATAAAATAGGACATTGTAGTTGGTATGTTTGTTGTATGTAATCAAGATACTCTTCTATATCAACATTACTTAAATACTCATTCTTTTCTTGTTTTATTCTATTTACAATAGCGTTAGTTTGATTTTGAATAATACCATCTAAGCTATAAGTTCTAAATAAATAATCTTGATTCATGATACATCCCCCTTATTAGCAATTATAGCATATTGTATTTTTTACAAAATATTTAAGTTTTCAACATCAATTTCGCCAGAGATTAGACGCGGTAGGAGCAGCTCACGTGTTTGTTTGAAGGTTTGATTTTTAATACATAATTTGAATATTTGTGAAACTATTGGTTTAACTACATTATCAAATTTTTCTATATATTTTTTTAAGGGAAGTATTATAGTTAGCCCTTTTACTTGTTCTTGATTTATCCCTGGTTGTGCAGCATTAGTATTTAACTGTTTTATACGCTCTGTATTTTCTATTGTATCAAGCGTAAAGTATAAATAATAAGGACTGCATTTTGGGTTTGTCCTTAAAATAAAAACATGTTCATTTATACAGCATTTTGAATGTGGGAAATTTTCGCCAAAAATTGATTTTCGTCCTAATTGAGCACCGTCTTTATATAACAAAACGTCTAAATCTTTAACTTTACCCTTTTTCATTTTTTCATAAAAATCATTAGATACGTATTTCTCTTTATTATAATCATATTTACCAAGTCCTAATATATTTTCAGCTCCAATACTTGGTATTTCTTTATCATTCGGGTTAATGCCGCCTTTTGGACGGCTACCTGACTCTATATCTGATAAAATATTTTCTAATGTAGAAATTTCCCAATCACTTGGAATTTTTCCGAGTTCAGAATCTTTGAAAGTTGCGGCTTCGTGGTTTGGGAATTTGAAATCAATAAACCATTCTTTATAGATTTTTTGAGCCATTTCTTCTAAAATTTTTATTCGCTTGTTATTATTTTCAATCAAATCATCATAGTTTGATAGAATTTTGGCTATCTTGTCTTGTAATTCTTTTTTTGGTGCTTCAAATTCAAAGTTCCTCATTGTTTCTAATGAAACATTCTTTATTGTTGCACCTGTTGCAAAATTTTCTAAAAACAATTTAAAATTCTTTGTTGACATTACATATCGAACAAAATCTTTTGAAAAACTTTCCTTTAAGTTGAAATAACAAGCACTTTTACCTAAAATAATCTTTTCATTGTTATAGTATGCAAGATTTCCTAATGTTCCATTAATGGATATTAAAATTGTTCTATCATTCAATTCTTTTTTATATTTTTCAAATTCAGAATAATTAACTTTCTTTGTGTCTGACTTTATTATTATTTTCCCATTATCCAAATTATTACCATTTACAAAGTAATATTCACCACTATCATCGTATTTAGGTGTTCCGTGTAGTCCATCACCTAATTTTGTCGTTATGTCCGATAATTTATATTTAGTCCATTTATCTGCCATATTAAGCACCCAACAATTCTTTAATATTATGTGCAATTTTTTCTTCAAGGGCTTTTGCGTCGGTATTCAGTTTTTCAAGTTCGGTATTGAGTTCTTTAAGTTTATCTTCAAAAACATAATCTTCTTCTTCAACCTCAGCAACTCCGACATAACGTCCTGCGTTCAAGCTCCAACCTTGTTTTTCAATTTCTTCAATAGTTGCAACTTTACATAGACCTTTTACATCTTGATATTTTTCATCAGGGAATTTTTCTAATGTAAGTTTTTCACTACCCCACTTGTAGTCAGGTTTTTCTCCACGATAGAGTTTAACAATATTTGTGATAAATTCTATCTGTTCATCAGTAAACTCTCTGTGTGCTCTATCAATTTGGGTATAAATTTCTCTTACATCAAGGAATAAAACTTTATCTTTTCTATCTGTATTCTTTTTACCTTTGTCCAAGAACCAAAGCGTACAAGGCAGTGTAACATTGTGGAACATATTGCTTCCGACTGAAACCATTACATCAACTGCGTTATCTTTGATTATTTTTTCTCTTATTGTTTGTTCTGTTTGTCTTGCATCACTTGCAGAGTTTGGCATAACAAATCCGGCACGTGCATTTTCACCGTCTTTTGGTTCTTTCAAGGCAGAATAAAACATCTGTATCCACAAATAGTTTGCATTATCTGCTTTCGGCAAACCAAAAGGAAATCTTTTATCATCTTTTAATCTTTCTTTATCAACACCGTCAACATTAAACGGTGGATTTGCAAGGCAGAAATTATATTTGCCAACGGAATCAAAAACATCTTCATAAAAACTATTAGCTTGTTTTACATCACCTTCCAAACCATGCACCGCAAGGTTCATTTTGCACCATCTGACAGTTTCTTCTGTTTTTTCCTGACCTTCAACAGTTATTAAATCATTAACTTGTTTATTTGGATTTTGATTTTCCCTTTTTGCGAATTCTGCGGTCTGTACAAACATGCCACCGGAACCGCAAGCAGGGTCATATACATTACCTGAGAACGGTTTCATAATTTCTACAAGCAATTTAACCAAACAAGTAGGTGTATAAAATTCTCCACCTTTTTGACCTTCCGAACTAGCAAATTTCCCTAAGAAAAATTCGTAAACTTTGCCAAAAACATCGCCATTTTCTCTATCAAAATCTACATCGGCAAATACTTTCATAGTAGCAACTAATAAATCATCAGGAATTCTTAAGTAACCTTTTGGTAAAACTCCTTTTAAGATAGGATTTTCATCT
Source organism: Candidatus Gastranaerophilales bacterium HUM_9 (assembly GCA_002103075.1). Taxonomy (GTDB): domain Bacteria; phylum Cyanobacteriota; class Vampirovibrionia; order Gastranaerophilales; family Gastranaerophilaceae; genus UBA2883. Next base: position 498,064 of record DABG01000018.1, read on the forward strand.
TCAATTAACGACATTGCCTCATTTAATGCTTTTGCAATACTCTCACTTTCCGGCAAATTTAATAAATAGTTAAAAGATGCTTTTTCTGGTACAAACAGAATTCCTCGTGCTTGATAAGCATTTTTCTCATCAAAAGCTCGTCGAGATGAAGTTTTAAATTTTTCTATTTCAGGTTTGGCTTTTTGAAATCTATAATCTGCAAAACGTAGAAATATCAATCCCAATACAGGAGTAGAAAATTCATTATATTTTAAACTTGAATTTGCACGCAAATCATCAGCGGTCTTCCAAAGTTTATTCTGAAAATCTTTTATATCAAAAGCCATAATTCACCTCATTTTATATTAAATATATTAAGAAATGTTAATAAAGTAAATCCTATGAACAGCTGAAATTGTTGTAGTACAATTAATTTAAGGAGATACTATGCAAGAAAAAGACATACAAAAGAAATTAGTTGATTATATTAATGAACACAGGACATTTTTAGACTTAATTAAAAACTCTGATGATATTGAAATTCCAGAGATTACTGATAAAAATGATTTTGATTTAGATAAAATTTTAAAAATTAATAATCTTAAAAAATATTCCGATATATTAGAAGAGCTAATTGACCTAGAAATTATTTTAGCAGATAAAAATATTTCTTTTGAAAAACAAGAAATATTACGTCCTGATATTGTATTATTCAATCCGGATGGAAATTATACTTTTGTAGTTGTGGAAATAAAAAAAGATAAGCAAACAGAACGAGAGGCTCTGACCGAATTATTAGCTTATCAACAAGAAATAAAAAATGCTTGCCCTTTTATTTCTGATAAAGATATAAATTTTGTTTTGATATCGAAAGATTGGTCTCCTCTACTTAGACATTCGGTTGAAAATATTAATTCTTGGACGACTAAAAGCATTTTGCCATTAATGTTAAATATTAATGACAATGATGATATTGAGTTTGAGTTATTAGAAACTAATGCATGGTCAAACACAAATATAGGTAAATTGCCTCGTAATGCACTTTCTTGTTTTACAATTTGTTTGTATGAGAAAAATTATGGTTCTAGTGACAAAATTGATGATTCACTAAAAGAAAAAGCCTTATTCGCAGTAAATATGATCTCTGAAATTCTTGATAAAAATGACTATCATGGCTTTGTTTTTTTGTGGGATTCTCCTAACGATGGCAGATGCATGTGTAAATGGCAAATAACTGTAGTTATTTTTAGTGGTATAGATCTTCTAAATTATTTAAATTTTGAAAAACCTGTAATTGATCAGATTGGAATAGAAAATTTTAAATTAGAGAATGGAGAACTATCACCCGGAATCTTTTTTGCAGAGGAAGAATATAATAAATTTTTTGATAATAGCCCGAAATCAAAATTAATAGAATATTTTATGGAAAATAGATTTAATTATTGTAATATTACACCATATAATGCAACAGAATTAATGGGACAGCCAAAAGATTATTTATCTAATTTTTTTCACCCAGTAATAGAAGGTTTTATGAGTTGGGATGAGTTTAGACATTATTTTACGAATTTGTATGATAAAACTTATTATGAATCGAAATTTCTATTATTTCCGCTTCCTGAGCCATATGCTTATCCTGCTTTTTGTAAATGTTTTGGTATTTTGGGTGATTTTGTACGTGAGAATTACAAGTATTTTCTTGATGCACATGCTATCAAAATGAGTTTTATTACCAATCCCGATATAATTATTAATTTTATTGAAAATATAACACAACCCCATATCAATATTCATATTGATGATAACAATTATGAAGATTGATATTATAAATAAAAATTCCTATACACCTCATCGATGTCTTCTTGTTCAATTCCGATATAGCGGAGGGTGATTGAGGGGGTGGAGTGGTTGAAAATCTTCTGTAGCATTACGATATCGTCGTATTGTTGGTAAAAGTGGTAGCCGAAGGTTTTGCGTAGGGTATGTGTTCCGATTCTGCCCTTAATTCCGACCATTCGAGTGGCTTTGTTTATTATTCGATATGCTTGGGCTCTATCCAATCGATACCCTTTTTGTGTATAAAATAGAGATCTTTCGTCAGGTTTGTCTTTTACAAATTCTTCTATCTCAACTTTCAAGTTTTCGTTAATCGGGAATTTTTTGTATTTATTGGTTTTCTTTTCTCTTAGTTCTATATAGTCTTTGCCTTTTACGTCTTTGACGTCGAGTGAGAGGATGTCGGCGATTCTAAGTCCACTATTTATGCCAAAGCTGAAAAGTAGAGCGTTGCGTGGTTTTTTAGAAAGAATTCGCTTTATGTTTTGAATATCTTCTATGCTTTTTATAGGTTCGACTATGTTCATTTGTACCTCAAAGTTTTGAGTCACAACATTAATGCCCTAAAAGACAGCAAGAATAAAGCCTCGCAACAAATTTGAATATAAGTGCCCCACCATTTACCCCTCTTCCATTTATCCCCAATCTCAAAAAATACAACATATCATTCCGGAAATGTGTAATTCCTGAGGCAGAATGATACACACCATTCTAATGTTGTATTTTTGCATTTTAAATAATATTTGGGATAATATATTATCTATATATTGACTTTTTGGCAAAAATGGTATAATATATTATCTATGAATGAGTTTCTTTTTAACCCAAAATCTCCTAATGATATAGCAAAAGAATTTGTTGAAAAGATTAAGCAGCAGAGAAAAATGCTTAAAATTTCACAAGTTCAACTTGCTGCAAAATCAGCTGTTAGCCTGGGTTCTATCAAAAGGTTTGAATCTAAATATGAAATTTCACTGACTTCATTGATAAAAATTCTAATTGCTCTTAATTTAGAAAAAGATTTTGAAAATTTATTTACGCAAAAAACTTACGCTTCTATTGATGAGGTTATAAATGGACAAGTATAAGTATTTAAAAGTATTTTATAATGATATTTTAGTTGGCACTCTTGCTAAAACGCCCGAAAGAGTAGTCGCATTTGAATACGATTTAGATTGGTTAAATAACGGTTTTAGCATATCGCCATTTAGTTTACCGCTCATTAAGAAAGTTTTTATCCCTAAATATGAACCTTTTGACGGGTTATTTGGCGTTTTTAATGACAGTTTGCCTGATGGTTGGGGAAGATTGCTGGTTGATAGGTTGTTTTTAAAAAACAAAATAAATCCTGTTGAAATTGACAACCTTAATCGACTTGCAGTTGTCCAAGAAAGCGGTATGGGAGCTTTAACATATAAACCCGAACATAGGTTCCAAACAGAAAACGATGTTTCGAACCTTGATATACTTGCTCAAGAATGTTCAAAAATTTTAGAATCTCAGAATTCAGACAATTTAGATGAACTTTTTCAATTAGGCGGTTCATCAGGTGGTGCAAGACCGAAGATTTTGACATCTATTGATAACGAAGATTGGATAATTAAATTCCCGTCATCAATTGACCCTAAAAATATTGGTGAAAAGGAATATCAATATTCGCTATGTGCCAAAGATTGCGGAATTAATATGACAGAGACCAAACTTTTACCTTCCGAAATTTGTTCAGGTTATTTTGGCATAAAAAGATTTGATCGTAAAAATGGCAAAAAAGTGCATATGGTATCTGCAAGCGGGTTATTAGAAACAAGTCACAGGCTTCCTAATCTTGATTATAATTTATTAATGAAACTCACGCTTGAACTTACAAGAAATTATGAAGATATTGAACAATTATTTAGATTAATGTGTTTTAACGTATTTGCTCACAATCGTGATGACCACTCAAAGAATTTTTCTTTTATGTATGACAATAATAAAAAAGAATGGCATTTATCTCCTGCATACGATTTAACTTATAGTTCTTCGTTTAACGGGGAACATGCAACAACAATAAATGGAGAAGGAAAAAATCCGAATCTAGATGATATTTTAGCTGTTGCAAAAAATATAGGACTAAATGAAAAATCTGCAAAAAATATTGCATTAGATATTCAAGAAAAATGTAAAAATTTGGTTAATTAATTTTATATAAATCTTAATCTTAAAGTCTATTTAATCTTTATTTGGCAGATTTAACAAAACGGGTAATCGCCGTGACGCAGGTTTGGAAACTTCAATGAAAGTTGTTATGTTTTGTGTTAGGTTGGATAAAAATTTCCAAACCCAATCGAATTTTGCTGTTAAATAAAACTTAAAATCAAAACGCAAAATTCTCTTGTAGCGCACGTCTCCCTCTCGTTCAGATGATAATTAATCATCTGAACATCGGCAGAGTCCGTGAGGTCGAGAGTTCCGTCGTCTCACGTTTAACGGATACGGCTTCGCCTGATATCCTCAGTTCGACTAGCTCTCCCTTGGTAATAAAAAGATAGGTTTCAGACCTGTCTTTTTTTTATGCTTGAATGCGTTTTGTGATAAACCAACAATTTTGTACACTCAGGGAGAGAAAATTTATCACGGGTAATCGCCGTGACGCAGGTTTGGAAACTTCAATGAAAGTTTAAAGATTTTTAAAATTCTTACAAATAGATTTTTTTAGTTTCATCAAAACAACAAATAAGTTTGTAACTATATTCAAAGCCTCACTTATGTCTTTATCTTCAGCACCTGTAAGATATCCACCTGCGTGTGTTATGTGGTCGAGTTGAAACCTTATTTTCCCTTTTGGGCGTAACATGTAAAATTCGCTATAACACTCTTTTATCTTATCAATGAGATTATCATTTCTGAATAATGAATATTCGTTTAACAACTTATAAATATCGTTTTTCTTGTCAAACACTGCGTTCCTGAGATTGTATAGCGTTTTCTCCAAATCCAAGATTTGTTCTTCGTTATACTGATGTTTTGTGTTGATGATACTTTTAGCTTTTTCCAAGATAATATATAATCCTATCAATTTTCTGTTTAGTTCAATTTCAATTTCTATTTTTCTTTTTAAATATCCGTCTTTTTTCCAACGCAATTGTGCTACCCATATAGTAATAAAAGCTACAATAATTGGTGAAAATATTTGTAAAACCTTATATAGCGTATCAGTTTTCATTTCTTATAACCTCATTATTATAATTTTTCAAAAAAGTTTTTATTTTTACCTTGGTTTTGTAGTAATGACTTTTTCCTGCTCTATCATTTACAAAAAAGCACAATCTAGAATTAGGAAATAATAGCTTATTATTGCTTGCTTCGACAAGATAATTAGTAAGTGTTTTCTTTGAAAAAAATAAATCTGCTGTCTCACCTGTTAATAATTCAATCGGTAAATCATTCCCTATGTTTCCCATACAGCTTGACATAAAAGCTAACGTATAGTTGTCGTTTAATATTATTCCCCAACTTACAATCTTAACTTTTGGTTGTCCAAAATTACTTACTGACAAATGAATGTAAACATCTTTGCCAGCTCCTGTGTATCCTATACCTCTAGCACATGGTGAGAAATTAAACTTTAAAACACTTTTTGATTTTAAACTTGTTTGCCAAAGGGCAACAACAACAGCTAAAAATGTTGCTATACTTCCGCATATACTTCCAATGGCACTTACCGCTTCCCAATTTGTAGACATTGCATTACCTCTTTATCAAGAATGATTATATCAGAAAAATAATATGGTTATTAAGGCGACATGTTCTATTAATCAAGTTTTGAACTCGTCAATTCTGTGGTAATAAAAAGATAGGTTCAAGACCTGTCTTTTTTTTATGCTTGACTGCGTTTTGAGATAAACCAACAATTTTGTGCACTCAGGGAGAGAAAATATATCACGGGTAATCGCCGTGACGCAGGTTTGGAAAACCCAGTGTCAATTTATATATTTGTACGCTTATACCACAATTATTCTTGCTAGTTTTAGGTTTATTGTAAAACTATTTTTTAGATTCTTAAAATTAATTTTCATCGCAAAAAGATTCCAAAACGTAAACAAAAAAGAGTTTTTGTTCTTCTTTTTTTCTAATTTTTTTCTATAATTATTAAGATTTTGTCCATTATTTTTTATAACAAAATTTCTTCGGTTCATAAATTGTTGCACTTTTTCAAAACGAACCAATGCTACCTTGTTTTGAGTTTTTTGCGATTTAACAACAAAAACAGGTTTCGGAAATATTATTGTATTTATATAAAACCTTTTTCTAGGCAAAATTTGAAAACCTGCCACCACGTTCCGATTTGAATCATCTTTCTTTTTATTACAAAGTTGATATTCATCATTTTTATCTAATTTTATATCAAATCGATGAATTGTAAGTATTTTTTTCTTTGTTTTATTTTTATCTTGCATTGCTTATTAAACCTATATTATTTTATTAAATTTTATAGATAAAATATCCGATTGTCTATTAGCCATTTGTCTATATTTTTTTATAACTGTTTAATATTGAGAACTTTAGCAAAAAATATTTTTACTATTTTTTATTCTTATATGAACATTTTACGAGTTTCTAACACCGATGCTACCTATAATTACACCCATCCTAAACAAATGGTTCAAACTACTAATGTCATAAAAAACAACCCACAAAATATAAGTTTCAATGGCGATTACAAGTGTTCACAACTAATTACAAATAAAACTATTTTACAATTAGTCGAAATGGGATACCCCAATCAATATTTAATAAATTTCGTAAAAGGGCATTTATATAGTTTAGAACAAGCAAATACGCTTATGGAGATTAGAGCTACTGCAGCTAAAAAACGAGATACATTATCTTCATATAATCATAAAGTTAATGACGAAGAATTAGACAAGTTGTTTTTTGAAAAACCGCACAAAGTACTAAACACAGTAAATGTTCTTGGGGAGAAGTCTTTTATATCATCTTTTAATAACAAGTTTGAAAATGTAAAAAATTGCATAAATACTATTGGTGATATCAATCCTGAACACCCGTTTTATCAAAACTTGTTAGAATTAACAAACCCACAGCAAAGTGCTAAATATAAAAATACTCAAGAACAAATTACTAATGCTAAAAAACAATTTCAAACAACAAATGACAAAGCTAAACTGATAAAACATATAAATTATCTAACTGATGAAAATAAAAATCTGATAAAGAATTCTATCACTGATTATTCAGAAAAAATAGAACTTGCAAGATTTTTCCACACGATGCAAAATTCTCACGAGAAATTAGGTTCAGTTCTTAATAATTATGATAAACATCATAAAAACAATTTGCTTGATACATTAAATGATGTAGCAAGGACAGATTCTGAAGGTCAAATTTGTAGACAATTTGATTTTAAAAATAGCGATTATTTACCTAAAATGTTTACAACAGATGAAATGTTCAAATCTTCTTATGACGAGCTTTTAAAAACACTTAATAAAAAACCAGATAAAAGCGTTAGAGAGGTGTTGTTAGAGTTGCCTCAAAACAAAGAAACCAAAATTGAATTTGAAAAATTAGGGATAAATTTTGAAAGATGGACAACTTTTGATCCAAAATCAAAACTGCAAAAAACAATCGTAACTGAAGATAAACAACAAAAAGCAATGCAATCTTTGGAAGAAATTTTTAATTCACCAATATATACACTCGTTTCGAGTGATAAAAAATCTTTGCTAGAAAAAGAATTAAATTCAAAAGGGTATGAAATAAAGCCCAAATTTATATTTTTGAATAATTTTGTAGGTACTATTAAGCGTAATTCTGGTTATTTAAAACTATTTAAAGATAATAAACAAATAACGTTTCAAGATATGCCAGAGCTGATTGATACAATAGATAATTTTATACAAAATAATCAGTCTTGGATAAATCTTGATGAATCAAAGCAATCAAATGTAGCAAGAAAAACTATCGAAAAAAGTATCCAAGATGTTAAACAAAAAATAAATTCAGCAAAGAAAAATTCTGATAGTGAAAATTTTACAATAACTGCTCAACAAGTTGATATGAATAATATTGCTCATTCGTTGTTTTTGGGTAATGATTCATCTTGTTGTATGGCGATAGGAACAGGTTCAAAGCAATCGATTGCGCCTAATTATATTAAAAATAAAATGGTTTCAGGAATAGAAGTTCTTGTGGATGATAAACCTATTGGAAATACGATTTGTTATATCGCAGAAATTGATAATAAAACAGCATTGGTACTTGATAATATAGAAATGAAGCCAGATTATAGAAAAGGCGTTATAAATGATAATGCGAGAGATTTGATGTTTGCTTATGCTAAAAAATTTACGAAGGAACTAGGCAAAGAGAACATGCCTATTTATGTGGGTCGGAATAGAAATAAAATAAATCTTAGAGATTATCAAATAGAACGTAAGGATTTCAGAATTGTTGGGACATCTGGTGAAGATAGAATTTATATAGATTCTGTCGTAACAGAGGGTAAGTTTGATGGATATAATATTTTTAATAAACTTTTACATGATATATCTAATTCAAAACGAAAACCAAATACAGAAAAAATAAAAAACTTACTTTAGGGGCAGTTCTGATTTGATTTCCGAAGTCATTCAAGCAAGTTCTAAAAAGAACCTGCTGACATCTCAACAATCTGATTTAATTTCAGACGGAGCAACAAGTTCTAAAAAAGACTTGCCGTTGACCAGTTCCGATTTAATTTCAGAAGTGGCGCAGACCTTATTCAAAAGTTAAAATAAAAATTGGAAGATGTCAAATATTATCAATCTACATATCACGGAATATTATATAAGTTTGATAAATTCTCAACTGAACATATTGACACAGGCGAAGGTGCACAAGCTCATGATTGGGGGTTGTATATTTAATAAAAATCAAATAGACTTTTATTAAATTTTCCTCAAAAACACGCAAAAAAAAGAGCCGAAAGGCTCTGAAAATTTGTGAAGTGTAGTGTGTGTAGAAAGAAACATTTACTGTCTTAGTCCTCGTTCCCGTGTGTTTTCGGGTTTTCCTCGTGTGTTTCTTATTTTATACTCTATGCCTATATAAAGTATATACTCCTATGAAAATTGATTAATTTAATTGATATTCGTTACAAAAGTTCATAATTGTTTTTTGGCATATGATTTAGTTGTAGTTCTTTTATTAATATGGATTTTGTCTGAAATTTACTCTACTTTTCGTAATGCCGAAAAATAAAAATCCCTACCTTGATAAAAGGTAGGGATTTTTTGCCTATATTTAATTATTTAAAATTAAACTCTGCTTAATGGTTTTGGACCAGCTGCAATGATTTCTGAAGGCATATTTGGATATTTTTCAGCGAAATTCTTAGCGAACATTTCAGCCAATTTGTTAGCTTGTTCGTCATAAGCAGCTTTATCTTCCCACATTCCTCTAGCATCTAATTTTTCATCAGGTACATTTGGACAAGATGTAGGATAATCTACGTTGAATACGTCGTGGTGTTTGAATTCAACGTTGTCGAATGAACCGTTCAATGCAGCAGTTACCATCGCACGAGTGTAAGCTAATTTCATTCTCTTAGCACCCATTGATGCACTTCCGCCAGCCCAGCCAGTGTTTACTAGATATACTTTTGTTCCGTATTGATCCAATTTGTCACCTAACATCTTAGCATATACTGATGCGTCCATTGGCATAAATGGTTCACCAAATAATGTTGAGAATGTTGGAACTGGTTCTGTAATTCCTCTTTCTGTACCAGCTAGTTTTGATGTGAAACCTGTTACGAAGTGATACATAGCAGCGTTCTTGTCTAATCTTGAGATTGGAGGCAATACACCAAATGCGTCAGCTGTCAAGAATACAACAACTTTTGGAATTCCACCCATTGATGGGATTGCTGCATTGTTAATGTAGTTGATAGGGTAACCTACACGTGTGTTTTCTGTTAATGAACCATCACAGAAGTCGAATTCACGTGTTTCTGGGTCCATAACTACGTTTTCAATCAATGAACCAAATTTAATAGCATTGTAAATATCTGGTTCGTTTTCTTCTGACAAGTTGATACATTTTGCGTAACAACCACCTTCAAAGTTGAATACACCGTCTGGTGACCAACCGTGTTCGTCATCACCAATCAACTTACGAGCAGGGTCTGCTGATAAAGTTGTTTTACCTGTTCCTGACAAACCGAAGAATACAGCTGTTTCATGTGTTTCTGGATCCATGTTTGCTGAACAGTGCATTGGTAATACATTTTTCTTTGTCATTACATAGTTCATTGTAGCGAATACTGATTTCTTGATTTCGCCTGAGTATTGTGAACCACAAATGATGATTTCGTGTGCTTCATAGTCGATAGCTATACATGCTTCTGAGTTTACGCCGTCAACTTCTGGATCACATTTGAAACCAGGAGCACATAGAATTGTGTAATCTGGTTCGCCATAAGATGCTAATTCTTCAGCTGTTGGTCTGATTAGCAATTGGTGAATGAACATGTTTTGGCTTGCTCTTTCGTTGATTACACGGAATTTTTGTGTATATTTTTTATCTGCACCTGCAAAACCATCAAAGATGAAGATTTCTCTGTTTTGCAAGTATGCAGCGATTTTGCCTTTAATTGCATTGAAGTTTTCTCTAGACATTGGTCTGTTTACTTTACCCCAAGCGATTTCATTGTGAATACCATCTGTATCAACGATGAATTTATCCTTAGGTGAACGACCTGTATATTTTCCTGTTGTTACTACTAATGCACCTTTATTTGATAATGTGCCTTCGCCTAAACGTAATGCTGCTTCTGTTAATTGAGCAGGTGTTAAATTACGATAAACTGCTTTAGGTCCGATGATTCCTAAATTTTCGATACCATAAGTTTCCATTATGTTTCCTCCTTTAATTACGGTAATGGTTATACACTATATATTGTATAACAAACACTTTAAAAAACTACAATTATTTTTTAATTTTTTTTATCTCATTTTTTAAAGTTTTAATTAAAGGAGTCCACTCGTTGTAATTTTTTGCTCTGAGTGGTTTTACACTCTTGTACCACCCAATATTTTCACCCTCAGTTTTGTACCAACGACATTCTGAAAATACATTGAACAACCCAAATGTCTTTTTACCCATAGCACCTGCCAAATTCATGACCACATTGTCAGTCGTAATCACGCAATCCATACATTCAATAGCACATGCTGTATCTTCAAAGTTCCTAAAAATTTTACCTAAATTTTTGACCTCAACATCATTAGGCAATCCCTCTAATTCCTCTGCGTATTCGTCTGCTTGAAAAGAGTAGAATTCGACGTTTTCTAATCTGAATAGTGGCAAAAATTCCTTTACCTTAATATCTCGATATGTAGAGTTTGACTGCTTTGTACCATGATAAGACAAGCCTATTTTTATCTTATCATTAGAATTAATATATTTTTTCTTAAACTCTTCGACTTTTTCTTTATCAGCACTCAAATATCCGCCAGCTTCAAGCATTTTATCAGGGCTTTCCTCAAATAAATAAGGTAAATCCATCATTGGAATATGATAATCGTGTGGAATTTTGCTCATTCCAGATGCTCCTGTATACATTACAGAAGAATTTATATCATCTAATTTGATATGCGGATTGATATCTGCCTCGTGTGATAAAATCTCACAATACTTGTCATATCCAGAGGATTTCAATATAGGAATAATATTTTTTTGTACAACTAAAATAACTTTTTTAGCAATCTTAGAAAGTCTAGGTAAATACCTTACAAACATTACAGAATCGCCAAACCCTTGTTCATAATGTACAATAACAGTTGAATTTGAAATATCGGATTTGCCGTCCCATCTGGTTTTATCAGTTAATTCTTTTGGATATGCAACATTTGAAGTTTTAAATCTTATCTTATACATTTCATACCCAGTTTTTAAGTCACCTTCTTTTAAAAACATTCTAGAATACAATACCTGTTGTTCAGGCGTAGGGTTATTTTTCATCATGCGTTCAAAAAGTTCTTTAGCTTTTTCTTTGTCGCCAGAGCGGTAATATAGTTTTGCTAAAAATGCTATAACTAAGTTGTTATCAGGTGCAAATTCAAGTGCTTTTGTTGCGTATTCTATTTGTTTATCAAGTTCTTTGTTTTGATAAACTCGTTCATATAAAAATGAAAGTTGATAAAATAAAGCGTAGTTATTATTTTCTCTTTTAATCAACTCTTCAAAATAAGGAATAGCTTCCTTAAAGCAATCGTCCATACCAAAATAAGTTGTAGCAACAATCTTTAAGATTTCAGTGTCATCAGTATGTTTTTTTAGTTCATCAAGGAACAATCGTTTAACAATTTCAGGCTGTTTCAGTTGCAACAGGCATGAGCTTAAGTGTTTTATGTATTCTAAGTTAGTCTTATCTTTTTTATACAGTTCTGCAAACATAAAAGCGGCAGTTGAAAATTCGCCACTCAACAAATTCTGATACGCTTTTGATTCAGTAATTTCTTTATTATTAATTTGTACAGACTCAAGTTTTTTGTCAAATGCTTGTATAAAGTCTTTGGGAACTGATTTTTCAAGTGTTTTAACCTTTGTACGAATGCTAGTTGCATCAATTTCCTTGGTTTCACCAAAAGCTGATAAAATCAGTTTATTCAAAAAATATAGTTTTTTTTCTTTTGTATCTTTAATTTCGTTTGTCATTTCTATTCACTTTGTTTATTTGAGTTCTAACATCTCTTCAAAGACTTTATCTAACTCTTGTTTTGCTTCCTTATCGTTTTCGTTTAATAAAAGATAGGTATTGTATCCTTTTATACTCATATCGTACATTTTTAAATCTCGATATGTTCTTGCTAAAACCAAATAAGGCGGAGCACTATCGCAAACTGTTGTTAAGTATTCTGCAAGCATAATGGCTTCTTTATACTTTTTCTCTTTTTGAAAAAGTTGAGCTAACCCAATCCAGTGAAGAGTTTCATCGTAATCAAAATCAATACTCATCAATATAGTTTTGAGTTTTTTACCTGCATTATCGTTAGAAAGTTTTGAATATTCTAAACCTAATAATTTTTGGTATGACTCAAGTGTAAGCTGTTGTTTTTCAGATACTTTACCAGATATTTGTTCATAAATTTTTTTTAAACTTTTGTTCAAACAGATTGCACCCTCAATATCGTTTTCAGCTATTGCAAGCATAGACAGACTGACAATTGCTGAATATGAATCAAATAATTCTGATATGCGGTTATCTTTATTTTCCATTTTCTAACTCTAATTTCTTTGCGTATTCGATGCAGGCATGATGACTTTCAAGGTCGTTATTTTTCTTGAAAGTATCTGCAAGTTTGTAGTAAATTTCTGGTGTCACTTTTGAGCTTTCGCAATAATTAAGATAATAATTTATTGCTTCCTCGTAGTTCTCAATTTCGTTATACAAGTCGCCTATTTTTTCGAAATATCTTGGTTCAACGTTATAAATAAAAGCTATTTTGTAGAGTTTTATTAACTCTTCTTGAAGTCCTGCTTTCTTAAAACGTTCTTCAAGGTTTTCAGTCAGACTAACGTTTTTAGGGTTGAGTTCTATTTCTTTGCAGATTTCATCATACGTATAGTTCATACGTGAATTTTAGCATGTATTGTGCATTATTTTATCCTGTGTTTACATTATTTTTGGTGCAACGGGGTATGAGCCTAAGTGTTTAAATGTTTTTACATTCTGTAAAATCTCAAATACGGCTTTTGCAATCTTTAAATCAGATATTTTACCGTCAAAATCAATATAAAAAGTGTATTCGCCAAGTATTTTTTTAGATGGTCTTGAAGAAATATGTGTCATATTTATATGATATTTTTCAAGGATTTGAAGTATTTTACACAATGCACCAGATTTGTTTTCTGTTGCAAAATAAATACTTGTTTTGTATTCTCTATCTGTTCTTAACGATTTTTTGCCGATAAGTAAAAATCTTGTTTGGTTGAATTTTTCATCATTAATATTTTCTTCGATAATAGGTTTATTGTAAAACTCCGCAGAATATCTACTTCCAATTCCTGCAACAGTTTTATTTTCTGGGGTTAAGTTTTTGATAGAGTTTGCAGTAGAACTTTCTGATTTGTATTCAATATCGTTCCCAAAGGTTTTGTAGATATAATCAAAGCATTGTGATACTGCTTGAGGGTGGGAAATGATAGTTTTTATATCGTTAATTTTTTCTGCATAACTAACTAAACAGTGGTTGATTGGCACAATACATTCTGCCTGAATTTTGATATCTTTGTTTTCAATTCTAGAAATATTATCAATAGATTCTTTAACAACTCCCTCAATAGAGTTTTCAATAGGCAAAACGGCAAACGAATTATCATCTTCTAGATTTGATAACTCGTTTGCTACTGCTGTAATTGTTTTTCTTTCCACATCTTCATAATCGCAAAGATTGAATTCTTTTTTGAACAGTTCTTTGGCAACATCAGTATAAGAAGTTTGTGGTCCAAGATAAAAAAGTTTAGGCATCTGTTTTGCTTTTTTTAGAACCTATTGTCTTGCTGCGATAGCTGCGTTGATATCTTTAACCATTTCATCAGCGTCAAAACCGTGAACTCTAGCACCAGCTTCAAGGTTTTCAAAACGAGCAGCGGCACAACCGATACAACCAAGGCCATATTTAGCAAAGATTTCGATTGCTTCAGGATATTGTTGTGCGATATCTAAAATTGCCATATCTTTTGTTACTTTTTGTTCCATTATTTGTACTCCTTTACATTACTTAATATTCTCTCAAGAAATATTGATTTCTAGAAAATTATCATTAAACAAATTATATAACAAAATGAGAGGTGTGTATATGAATTTATTAAAAAACTTTTTCAAAAACGATTCAACAGTAGTAGGACTATGTGATTTGAGAAGACGCCAAGCTGTAAACTCTTTTACTTATGCTCAAAACTTTGCATTTACTCAACCTGTATTTGAACGTCCAACCCCAATTTTTGCCGGTCAAAGAATATATCAGTAAACTAAAAAATTATAAAAATTTTTAAGTAAGAATTCAAAGAATTTTTATCAAAATTTTTTATAAAAATAAGTGCAAAAACCTCTTTACAAACCCTAAAAAATTTGCTATAATAATCAAACTTTTAGTGTTATATGTGTTAGTAGTGGATTGATTATGGAGGGTAATCTATGCGTCTTAATGTTTATGATACCTTTGAAGATGATGTAGCAATGTTAAAATTGGCTCAACAATTGCAGCTTGAAGGCATGGAGTCTATGAAACAGCCACATTTATGGGCTTCTGAAAAAATTGAAACTGTGAAATCTGCATTTGATATGTCAAGATTGATTGTAGAAGCATTTTAAAATTAAATAGAACTTTTGAAAGAAAGGCGAGGGCTTTAGCCCTCGCCTTTCTTTTTTTTGTTTAAATCACCTATTTTACTAATAGTTATTTCTGATAAGGTAGTTTAGTAATATATTATGAAACGAATTTTATTAATAATTGCTTTATCATTATTTGTATCTACAAATGTTTTTGCAGATGATTTTTTACCACAGTTTTACACACCTAACAACCTCAATCCATATAAAACGCATAGGTGGTTGGACTTTCTATCTTTTAATAACAATGCGTATAAGCCAAAATTTGATACAGACACAAGAGATTATGGCAAGTATAATTACATGCTTTCGAGATTAGAAAAAGAGTGGTTTCATAAGGATTTTTCAGAGAATGTTTTATCGGAACGCCTTGAAAGACTAGAAGAACATGCTTTTGGAACGAGTTTTAATGAAGATGTTGAAAAACGTTGTGATAGGTTGAAAAGAGTGTTTAACGCTCAAAAAACACAAGCAAGTTCAAGAAAATCTTTGTTTTCTGGAGTTCCAACAAGTTTGCCGTTTGGGATAGATGAACTTGTTAGTGGAAGTGATTAAATAAGAAAGGTTCGCAGGGATTCTTCGCTTGCTAACTCCTACGGTCGCGTTAAACGGGTCTACATATTTTGAATTAAATCAATTCTGTTAAATTCAAAATATTTCGCCCTCTGCTCCCTTGGCTCTGAATGACGTTTTATGTTTACATAACAGTTGATTTATGGATTGCCACGTCGCGTTGCGACTCGCAATGACGACAATTCATAATCTACCTGAATAATGGTTTGTTTTTTTTCGTTTTTTTTTTGCAAAAAAAAAACGGTATTTAATCATACCGCAACTTACACACTTACACACATTATAATTTCAAAACTTTTTTATATCCTAGTTTAAACCTTCTTTCATAATATAATTAACCTTTAAAATATTTAATCTAACCTTACTCTTATATAAAGTTTTTCTGTTTCAAAAAATTGCTTATTTTAAACTGTGTTGTTAAGAAATGTAACGTAAAATATAAGTATTGAAATTGAGATGATTTTTAAGACTTTATATTAGTGTAAGTATTAGAGGATATAAAAAATATGGCACTTGGATTTACTTCGCACTATTCACAATCTGAGCAACCTTTTGGTTCTTTGATTTTAAGTAACACAGAAAATGAAACAACAGGTTCTGTTGCATACAGCCCTAATAATAGTAGTTTACCGTCGTTATTATCACAGAATACAGGTGATAGTTATGCATTTTCTGTATCTGTTAGTATTGATTATAGTCAGTATGCAAATTTTGTAGCAGCTTCTGGTTCAACTGAAACGGCCGGTTCTGTTGCGTACTCTGGAGGTTCAGTTGGATTCTCTGATTGTTCTTCTGGTGGAGCATCGTTTTCTGGCGGTTCTGTTTCTTGCTCATCGGGTGGTTCATCTGGTGGTGGTTGCTCTGCATCGTTTACGTGCTAGCAATAATGTTAAAAAGAGCCTGTACATTTGTACAGGCTCTTTTTTGTTTAATTTATCTGCGTTCAGCATCAAAACATGCTTTGCATAAAATTTCTCTATCAGGTTTTGGTTTGAATGGAACTTTGGTGTGTGCTCCACATTTTGTGCAAACTGCATCATACAATTTCTTTCTGTTTTTTTGTCTGCGTTTTTTCCTGCATTCAGGGCATCTTTTTGGTTTGTTTGTTAGTCCTTTTTCTGCGTAAAACTCCTGTTCTCCTGCACTAAAAATAAATTCAGCGGAACAATCTTCACAGATTAATGTTTCATCTTGGTACATGCAGTTTCTCCTAAATAATTACCGTGCTCGCAATTGCCGTTACTCTATTATAGACGTTTTTTTAGAAATTGCAAGAGGGTAAGTTAGAGAAAATTTAGTTTTGTAAGATATTTGTTTAATGTAATAATAATGGGCGGTGACATTTGCCATCGCCCATTATATAATTTGTTCTTACTCTACGTAAAATATATTATACAGCAACTTTCATTGAGTTAGTAATGATTTCGTTAAAGCTATCAGCTTTCAAGCTAGCACCACCAATTAAAGCACCGTCGATATCTGACATTGACATTTGTTCTTCAATTGTTGCAGGTTTTACAGAACCACCATACAAAATTCTGATTGAATCAGCTGTTTGAGCATCAGATACTTCAGAAACAACATTTCTAATCATAGCGATAACTCTGTTAGCTTCTTTAGCGTCACAAGATTTACCAGTACCGATAGCCCAGATTGGTTCGTAAGCGATAACTGATTTTGCGATTTCTTCGTTTGACAATCCTGATAATGCAGCTCTAATTTGACTTGCGATGTGTTCATCTGTCACACCTGATTCTCTTTGTTCTAGAGTTTCGCCACAGCAGATGATTGGTAACAAGCCACCAGCTAAGATAGCTTTTGCTTTTTTGTTAATCATTTCATCTGTTTCAGAGAAGTATTGTCTTCTTTCTGAGTGACCGATGATTACATATTTACAACCGATATCTTTTAACATTTCTACTGAAACTTCACCAGTATAAGCACCAGATTTTTCCCAGTGACAGTTTTGTGCTGCTAAAGCGATTTTGCCACATTTGCAGCCTGATAACATTTCTGATACTACTGCCAATGATGTAAATGTAGGTGCTACAATTACTTCTGGTAATTGTTCTGCACTGATATCGTGTAATACTGATTTAATCCCTGTCATAAGTGATTTTGCATCAGCTTGTAATAAATTCATTTTCCAGTTTCCAGCCATAATTGGACGTCTTGACATAGTTTTTCTCCTTTTTTAGTAACCACATCTAGAGTTTAAAATAAACATAGTTTTCTATCAAGCCATTTTATTCGGCTCATATTAATAAAATATAAAATTCTTGACCATATTTTTAAAAAAAGTATATACTTTATAACTGAACACACACGTATGTATAAAAAGGAGGATTTATGTCAGAATTTACATACAAAAGATTGGACGGAAAAAACTACACGGATGCTGATATTAAGGCAATCATTAAAGAAAAAGGTATCAGATTTATAAAACTTCAGTTTGTTGATATCAATGGACAAGTTAAGAATATGTCTATCCCTGCTCAACATATAGATAAGATTTTGGCTAACGAAATCATGTTAGATGGTTCTTCAATCAAAGGTTTTAGAAGTATTGAAACATCAGATATGTTCTTCTATCCTGATAAAAATACTTTTGAAGTATTACCTTGGAGAAGTGAAGACGGATATCAATCTGCAAGAATTATTTGTGATATTTATAATGCTGACGGTACTCCTTTTGAAGGCTGTCCTCGTTGTAACTTAAAAAGAGTTATGAACGAAGCTAAAAAACTTGGTTTTACAATGAACATCGGACCAGAAGCAGAGTTCTTCTTGTTCTCAAAAGATGAAGACGGTAATATTACAACATCAACTCAAGACAATGCTGGTTACTATGATGTAGGACCAGAAGATTTGGGTGAAGATGTTCGTTCTGATATCGTTACAACTTTGCAAGATATGGGGTTTGATATCGAAGCATCTCACCACGAAGTTGCAGACGGTCAACACGAAGTAGACTTTAAATACTCTGATATTTTGACAACAGCTGATAACGTTGTTACTTTCAAAGTTGTTGTAAAAGCTATTGCAGCTCTTCATTATTTACATGCAACATTTATGCCAAAACCAATTTACGGTATCAATGGCTCAGGTATGCACTGTAACGTTTCATTATTTAAAGACGGTAAAAACGCTTTTTATGATGAAAAAGCTGAATATCAACTTTCTGACACAGCAAGATATGCAATTGGTGGTATGCTTAAACACGTAAAAAGCATTACAGCAATCTTAAACCCAACAGTAAACAGTTATAAACGTTTGGTTCCAGGGTATGAAGCTCCTGTATACTTGGCTTGGTCACTTGCTAACAGAAGTGCATTATTAAGAGTTCCTGCAAAAAGAGGTATTGCAACAAGAGTTGAACTTCGTTCGCCAGATCCATCTTGTAACCCATACTTAGCATTTGCTACTATTTTAGAAGCGTGCTTAGATGGTATTAGAAATAAGATTGAACCACCAGCAGCTGTTGAATCAAATATTTATAAATTGTCTACAAAAGAAAGAAAAAGACAAAAAATTGATTCACTTCCAGGAACATTGAAAGAAGCTGTTGATATGCTTGACCGTTCATTAGTTGCAAATGCTGCTTTAGGTCAACATATTATGAACGAATTTGTTACAGCAAAAGAAAAAGAATGGGATTCTTATAGAACTGCTGTTACTAAATGGGAATTAGATAAATACCTAGGTAGATACTAGTTCTTTATAAAAATTCAAATACGAAAAAACAGGTAGTTGGGGACTACCTGTTTTTTTGATTTTTAATTGGGGGGGGAGGGGAGGGGTGATAATTATAAAATTAAATCTGTTTTTTAGTCTACATTAGGTGCAGGACTATATATATTTGTTTTTATTTGAGTTTTTAATGTACATTAAATACGTTTTTATTCATTTTGATAAAGTTCAAGAATTAGATGTAGTATCCTAAATCCATTCTTGATAAAGTTCTGTTTGATACTCCAACAGATGTGAATGCGTCTATTCCGAAAATATGACTGCAAGGTCTGCTGAATCCGAACCCGAATGTTGAAAATCCAAGTCCATAGTTGTTAAAACCGAAGTTGTAATTGTTGAAACCGTAGTTGTTGCAACCAAATCCTGTGTAGCTACCAAAAGAATATGGTCTGTGACAACAATTGTTTCCTGCTGCTAATCCGATACCAACACCGGTTAGAGCTCCAAAGGCTACGCCTGTCCAAAATTTTCCACTCATTTTAAATTATCCCCAATTTATTCCCCGTATTTATATAAAGAATTTTTATTTTGAAAAATTGATTAATTTGTTTGAATAATTTAAGAAAAATTTTGTATATCTGCTCAATTCCAATAATAGCGTGAAATGTTTGCTTTACAAAACTTAATAATATATCTTTTATTATTAAAGAATTTTCAAAAATTGCCGTCATGAGAAGTAGTATGACGTGTAGCATACTATGTTTGTAATTGTAAGTAATAAGATTAGGACGTATGTCAAACGGAGTAAATAACGATAATAACGAAAATAAAGCTATTTCGATAAACGAACTTCAAAAGAAAATAACAAGTTCAGAATCGACGATTTATACTGAGCAAGGTATGAAGTCGATTTTTGACGCTTATAATACAAATAAAAAATCTAAAGCTGATAGTGTTGAGGTCTTAGATTCTAAAGAAATGCAAGAATTAGTCAACGACATGAAGTCTTATGATGGCAAGGTTGATGGGAATAATGACGGCGTTATTGATATACAAGAAGCTGAATTATTTGTAAAAGATTTTAATGAAAAACATAAGGACTCACAAATTCAAACAAGCGATTTGTTTGGGTTTGTAGAAAATTTCTTTAAACGTGAAAAAGTTAATAAGAAATCGAGTATTCCTGTTAAAAAATCCGTGAAAACTGTTGGAAAACCACTTTCACACAAAACTGTTTCACTAGTTGCTAGTGTTGATGGTGAGCCTAAGGATATAGACGTTGATATAGAATTATATGCTACAAAAGATAAAAAATATCTGCTTTTGTATAAATATGGAGCAATAAAAGGGTCTGAATTTGAACCTCATATTGCAAAAGAGTATGGTTATACAGGCGAGAACGCTTGGAATGAGTTTATAACTAACTCACTTAATTTTGACCCTAATACCTATGAAATAAATTTTATGCCAATGAATAAAGGTTATAAAAATACTAAAGTTAATGATTTAGGGGGTGTTAGTTCAGCTACGTCTTTGTCTAAATTGGGTAAGGTTGGTTTTGTTCCTCCAACTGAAGAAGAGCTAAGAAAAATTGATAATAGATATTCTAATCCTGATATGACTAATACAATAAAAGTATTTTGTGACTTTTTAAAAGAGTCTATTGCTCAAGCTGAATTAGATTTGAATAATGATGAAAAAACTTATGGGTGGGCAGAAAAAGTAGCTGATAGTATTGGTGAATTACGTGATGTTAATACTATGGCAAATATGCGTGAGTTGATTGCAAACTCTAAAAAATATTTGTATATGATGATGAATGCTGATAATTCGCCTGAGGGTATAAAATCAGGTAAAGATTTTATTACTGTTTTTAAAAATTTTACTGGTAAAAAAGATTTTAATGAAAAAGAGATTATGAAGTTTTTACAGACAAAACAAAAATATGATTCTCATGAATCAGTTATAAAAACTTATAAATACATAAAAAATAATTTGAATGGTTCTGTAAAAGAATACGCAAAATATTATTATAGCAATCAATTTAATAGTGATTTTAAAGCTGACCAATATAACCAAACAAAAACAATAGAAGCCTATGACAACATGTATAACATGTTTGCATCTTTGACGGGTATGTCAAAAAATAATTTTCATAATTTGTTAGATGAAATTATTTCAAAGGGTGAAGATCCGATAGAGTTTTTGAAAAAATTCTCGAGCAATATAATCGCTATATCTGAACAAAATGTTAAAGAAACTTTAGGTCTTAAGGATTTAAAAAATTTAGATGATTATGAAGATAATTTGAAAGATGAATATGATGATATAAGAAAAATAGCATTAGGTGATGACGGTGACTTAGTAAATAGAATTTCTAAATACAATGATTCACAGATTATAGGCGGTTCTGTAGTCAGTGGTGTTGCACAAATGGGATTGTATGCAGCATGTATGGCAATTTGTCCTGAATTTGCGTTTGCAAAAGGTATTCAGGCAGCTTCGTCAACTGTTAGAGGAAGTGTCGGAGCAATTGAAGCAGTATTTTCAAATGGTGGTAGAACTGGCATGTCTTATGCGCTTACTGCGACTTTAAAACAAGCATCTACATCAGGTTCGGTTCTTTCATTGCTATCAAAAGAGGGTTTGAAGTCTGGTTCTTCTTATGCTTTATCATCAATCGTTGTTGATAGCACAAATAGATTGGCAGATGATATTGATGAAGATAATTTTGAGGCTTTTAAATCTGTTGGTAAAACTGCTGCAATAGAGTTTTTGGCAGGATATTTCTTTGATGGATTTTTGAAAGCTAAGATATTTAAAAAAGGTGAAACTAAAGTAATAGAAAAAGAAGATGCTGTTAAAGCTGGTTTTCAAGAAACGGGTGAAAAGTTCTTAGGTTCATTAAATATACGTTTTGATGCTGAATTTGTTGGTAAAATTGCAGCTACAAGAGCAGTTGCAGGTGGCATTGGCGGAACCAAAGATAGCGTAAAAGAAACCTTCAAAGAGTCTTGTTCTGGTCAATATAGTATAAGCAGTATTGGTTTAGCTTTTGTTGCTGGTGCAATATCAAATGCAACTATGATTAAGTTTAAAAACTCTAGTTTTACAAAAGAAGAACACAAGATTTTGGGTAAATTTATTGAAAAAGCACCTAAGAAGGGTACTAAAAATGATATAACCGCTTACTTGAATTCATTAGAACCAGATGAACAGGTCTATGTAAAAGATTATTTGCAAAAAGTTAAAGTTCAGGTTTTGGAATATATGAATAACCATTCAGATGAGAACGGTGCAGAAGAGGTGCTTCAATATATTAAATCGGCACCTGATGTACTTGATGAAATGATAATAAATTATGCGGCTATTGAAGATAGTATTAATATTGCTAAGTAAGTTGCTAAGAATTTTATCGTGTTCAATCAAATCGTTGAACACGAGTTACAGTTATTCGTCATTGTGAAGCTCAAACTATGTTTGAGCTGTGGCAATCCATAAATCAACAGTTTTGCATATATTTATGAATTATTTTAAAATTACCCTTGTTGTAAACTATTGCATTCAATCTTGTAAAAATATCTTAATAAAACCTGAAAAATAAGCAATTTTTTTTATTATGAAACTTATATAAAACGTGTGTAATAATATTTGGAGTGTGTATGCAGTCACAGAATTCTAATGTTAATTTTGGAATGGCGTTTAGAAGTCCGTCTAGGTCTGCAATGCCTTATTTTAAAAAGTATTTAGCCAATGGTACTGATAGAATTGATACATCAGCGTTGGGTGAGTTTGTTGTAAAGCAATCAAAGAACGAAAAAGTGGATTTACAATATTTACACACTAAAAATGGTGATATGTTTGAAGTGTTTGAGGTAGATAATCCAAAGAATAAGGTTATTGTACCAATTAAAAATGCTATTTTAAACGAAGTTAAACCAAAAGGATTTTTGGATAATTTAAAGGATTGGTTTAAGATAAGAACTGCAAGTTATGAGTATCTTCCATTAGGTTCAATGGAGAATATGCCATCAGAACTAAAACAAGCTGGTGAGATTGCAGATAGCATGGAAAAGAAGTTAGCTTAAATCCCTGCGAACAAAACATAATATATTAAGTAATGTAAAGATTTCTTATGCGTAGTGATGTTCAGTCATATCATATAATGAGATAGAAACTCTATTGACAATATGGATTGAGAGTATAGAATATATAATATGAGTTAAACTTAAAAAAGAGAGTTAAACTTTATAAAGTTAGTAGTATATAGTAAAAGAAAAGGAGATTAATCTCATGGCACGTGAAAAGTATGAACGTACGAAACCTCACGTTAACGTAGGTACAATCGGCCACGTTGACCACGGTAAAACAACATTAACAGCTGCTATTACAGCTACATTGGCAGCAGCAGGTCAAGCTGAATTGAAGAAATTCGATGAAATCGATGCTGCTCCAGAAGAAAAAGCTAGAGGTATAACCATCTCTACAGCTCACGTAGAATACGAAACAGCAACAAGACACTATGCTCACGTTGACTGCCCAGGTCACGCTGACTATGTTAAAAACATGATTACAGGTGCTGCTCAAATGGACGGTGCTATTCTTGTAGTTGCTGCAACTGACGGTGCTATGCCTCAAACTCGTGAACACATCTTGCTTGCTAGACAGGTTGGTGTTCCAAACTTAGTTGTATTCTTAAACAAATGTGATATGGTTGACGATCCAGAATTGTTAGAACTAGTTGAAATGGAAGTAAGAGAATTGTTAACTTCTTACGAATTCGACGGTGATAACATTCCATTCATTCACGGTTCAGCATTGAAAGCTTTAGAAGCAGTTCAAGCTAACCCATCAATCAAAAGAGGCGAAAATGAATGGACAGATAAGATTTGGGAATTGATGGACGCTATCGATACATACTTCCCAGCTCCAGAACGTGATTTGGACAAACCATTCTTGATGCCAATCGAAGACATCTTCTCTATCACAGGTCGTGGTACAGTTGCTACAGGTAGAGTAGAACGTGGTATCGTTAAAGTTGGTGACGAAGTTGAATTAGTTGGTTTAGGCGAAACTAAAAAGACTACAGTTACAGGTGTTGAAATGTTCAGAAAATCTCTTGACCAAGGTCAAGCTGGTGACAACATTGGTGCTTTATTGCGTGGTGTTGACAAAACTGAAATTCAACGTGGTCAAGTTTTATGTAAACCTGGTTCAATCCACCCACACACTAAATTCACAGCTAACGTTTACGTTTTGAAGAAAGAAGAAGGCGGACGTCACACTCCATTCTTCCCTGGTTACAGACCTCAATTCTATATCAGAACAACTGACGTTACTGGTTCTATCAAATTTGATGGCGAAATGGTAATGCCTGGTGATAACGTAGTTATGGAAGTTGAACTTATCGCTCCAGTAGCTATCGAACAAGGTATGAGATTCGCTATCCGTGAAGGTGGTAGAACAGTTGGTGCTGGTGTTGTTGACAAAATTATTGAGTAATTTTAGATAACATTGGTACATACCAAGTTTAAAAAGCGGTTAAGGTTTCCCTTAGCCGCTTTTTTGTTGTTCATATTGAAGAAAATTAGGCAACTTTATCCATTGCTGGTTCTTCTGCCTGTGAATTATTATCAAGGTTATTTTGTTGATTTTGTTGATTTTCTACGCCTGTGTTTTCTGGCTTTTTACCAAATCCCATTGCTTTTGCTGCAACTGCTGAGAATAACGATAATACAGCTTTTGCACCATAATCTTTAATTAATCCAACTACTACATCAATCATTGCATCTTGAATTTGAGGTGGAACCTTTACTTTGCCAACACTTGTGCCGAGGTTATATAATTCTTTTGGTTCATTATTGTAGATTCCATCATTATCATCAGGTTTTCTGATATCAATAATTTTATCTCCAGTATTTCCTAATTCTACAGTATCTTTATCTGGAGAATATTCTAATGGTTTATTTCTTTCTTTAATATAATCCGGAGCATAACTAACAGTTATTCCATCAGGTACTGTATTTGCTGTTTTAACGTCATTAGTAAGCTGTTTAAGTTTCTGTAATTTAACCTCATTTGCTTTATCAGGGTCATAATATACAGGTTTTCCGTCAGGATAGTTACCGATAGTATTAGGCATTACAGTTGTCATAGGCAGTACCTCACAATTACACATACACACATGTATATTAAGTAATATTTTTTCAAAAATTTGCGTTTTTGTAACAATAGTTTACATGCTTAGATGTTTATTTTCGTAGGGAAAATTTTAATTCGGAATGACTGTTATTATTTAGTTCCAGTCACCCTGAATTTAGTTCAGGGTCTCTATAACATCTTTACAAAGATTCCACGCTTGCGTTACAAAAATAATTACAGCACGCTCTGAATGACGTACCCAGACTGTCATTCAGAGGGAGTGCTACGACCGAAGAATCCCCTTGAACATGTATAGCACGTCATTACGAGGAGCGAAACAACGTGAGCGACGTGGTAATCCAGAAAAAGTCTTTTTATGTACACAGAACTGTTGATTTATAGATTGCCACACTTAATACATTACAAACCGTTCAATCGTTCGCAATGACGGATTAAAATTATCCTAGACAATGGTAAAAATAAATTTATAATTCGTAATGTGTAATTAAATTATTATCTAGTAATATTAATTAATGTGGTGAAGATGTAGCAAGACATAGTATATCATTTATTCCTGCTGATTTGAGTTCTGATATCATTGATTCAAATGTTGAACCTGTCGTACAGATATCGTCTATCAACAAAACAGTCTTCCCATTAATCAATTTTGTTTTATCAACAGAGAATGCTTTATGTAGGTTTTTTAATCGTTCTTGACGAGTTAATTTATACTGTGCTTTTGTCTTTTTAATACGTTTAACAAGCTCATAATTAGGCTCATATCCACTTAGTTTGCAGAATTCCTCAGCTACGAGCTTCATCTGATTATATCCACGTTCTCGTTCTCTTGTCTTATGTAGTGGAACAGGAATAACCTGAAACTCATCTGTAATTTCTTTTTCTTTCAAAACTTCTTGAAAATATTCCCACATAAACTTTGCTTGATAATATGCAAGTTCTTTTTGGTGGTGATACTTTATTCCTCTAATCATCTTTTGTAGAGTCTTTTCATACAATCCTGCAACATAAATATCAATTCCAAGTACTTGTCGATTAGCTCTATAGTTAGAAAAGCAAAGTTCGTTATAACATTTAGAACACATCTTAACAGCTTCTTTGCTTTTTCCACAAAAATAACAACGCTTTTTATAAATATAATCAAGTAGAGTATTTATATATCTAATTATTTTTTCTATAATTCCCATGTGTTTAATTTAGCATAAACTCAGGCATTAAAAAAGAGGAGCCTTTTATTAAAGACCCCTCTTTTATATATTTTATCAAATTAGTGACAAAGTGATAAAAGAACCCCAGCAGCTACGGCTGAACCGATAACACCGGCTACGTTTGGACCCATAGCGTGCATTAACAAGAAGTTTTGAGGGTTAGCCTCTAAACCAACTTTGTTAGAAACACGTGCTGCCATTGGAACAGCTGAAACACCTGCTGAACCAATAAGTGGGTTGATTTTTTGTTTACTGAACATGTTCATAATGTGAGCCATAATAACACCTGCTGCTGTTGCAAGTGAGAATGCAATTATACCTAACAATAAGATGAACAATGTTTGTACTGTAAGGAATTGAGATGCTGATAATTTAGAACCAACAGACAAACCTAAGAATATTGTTACAATATTGATTAGAGCGTTTTGCATTGTGTCAGAAAGTCTTTCTACAACACCACATTCTTTACATAAGTTACCGAAGCATAATGCACCTAACAATGGGCAAGCACTTGGTAATAATACAACACAAAGTAGAAGGATAACTAGAGGGAATACAATTTTTTCTCTCTTTGTAACTTCTCTTAATTGTGTCATTTGGATTTTTCTTTGAGCTTCAGTTGTTAACAACTTCATAATAGGTGGTTGAATAACCGGAACAAGAGCCATATAAGAGTATGCTGCAACAGCAATAGGTCCTAGTAAGTTTTCAGCCAACTTAGTTGTAACATAGATTGAAGTAGGGCCGTCAGCACCACCGATAATACCGATTGATGCAGCTTCTGGCATTGAGAAACCGAACAAGCAGTATGCCATAAGCAGAGCACCGAAGATACCGAACTGAGCTGCACCACCTAAAAGTGCTGTTTTAGGGTTTGCAATCAATGGACCGAAGTCAGTCATAGCACCTACACCCATGAAAATAATCAATGGGAACAATCCTTTGTGGATACCAGCTTCAAAGATAATGCCTAAGAAACCAGTAGGTCCAGCAATAGCTTCTCCTGGTGGCATTGGAATGTTAGATAACAAACCACCAAATGCGATTGGAACTAAAAGCAACGGTTCAAATTGCTTTTTAATACCAAGCCATAATAGGAACAAACAAATAATAATCATTATCCATTGTCCGTGCATGTGTAATATTTGTTCAAAGCCTTTTAGTGAAGGGTCAGCAGGTAAAACAAAGTTCATAATACCTGTTGAGTTCCAAAGGGACATTAAACCGTCTTGAATATTCATCATAATTTAACCCCTTCCTTTATTAGCCTATAGTTACCAATTCTTGACCTGTTATGATTTTGTCGCCTTGATCAACTAAAACAGATTGAACAACACCAGATTTTGGTGATTTTACTTCTGTTTCCATTTTCATAGCTTCAACAACAAGCAATACATCGCCTTCAGCAACTTCGTCACCTTCAGCAACTTCAACTCTCAATACGTTACCAGGAAGTGCAGCTTTTACAGCTTCGCCTTCGCCAGAACCAGCTGATGCTTTTGCTTCAATACCTGATTTTACATTGATATCGAATTCTTTACCGTTAACAACAGCTTTTTTATCGCTATCAAGTTTAACAGCGTATTTTTTACCATTTACAGTAACTGTATATTCACCTGTAGAAGATGCTTGAGCTGATGCTTGAGCTTGACCAGCAGTTTTGTTTACAGAAACTTGACCGTGTCCTAACAAGAATTCAATACCTTTGTCTACGTTGCCGTCTTTACAAGCAGCTGAAATAAAGATGTTTTCATCAGTTGTAGGAAGTCCTGCTTCTTCAAGTCTTTTCTTAGCAGCTTCAATACCTTTTTCAGGATCTTTTTCGTTAATATCAACAACTTTTTCTGTTGTTGGTTGCATGTTCAATTTTTCTTCTGCCCATTTTACTAATTCTGGATCAGGTTCACAAGGTGTTTTACCGAAGTAACCCAATAACATTTTTGCATAACCTGGGTTAGCTTGTTGCCATGGTTCTTCTGTGATTGCGTTCAAGAATGATTGTTGAGCATAGAATTGAGAAACAGGTGTTACAGATGTGGCAAAACCACCTCTTTCAACAACTTCTTTCATGTTAGCGATAAGTTTAGGGAACTTGTCTAACATACCCATATCTTTTAATTGGTTAACTGTTGTAGCAGTTGCACCACCTGGAAGTGGAGCTTGGATAAGAATTGGGTTTACAGCCAATGAAATTGGTGACATGAAGTAATCTTTCATACATTCTTTAAAGATTTCTTCTGTTTCCATGATTTTCTTGATGTCTAAACCTAAATCGTATTCAGTACCCTTTAATGCGTGCCACATAGAGATGATATCAGGTTGACCAGTACCACCAGAAACTGGTTTCATAGCTAAATCGATACCGTCAGCACCACCATCAAGAGCAGCTAAGTATGCAGCTAAGCCTGTACCAGCTGTTTCGTGAGAGTGGAATCTGATGTGAGCATCTGAACCAAGAATTTCACGAGCCATTTTAACTGTTTCGTAAACTTTTCTTGGGTTAGAAGTACCAGAAGCATCTTTGAATGCTAGACTATCGAATGGAAGACCTGAATCTAAGATGTTTCTCAAAACTTTTTCATAGAAAGCAACGTCGTGAGCACCTTCACAACCATATGGAAGTTCCATCATTGTGATTGTAACTTCGTGGTTCATACCGTATTTTTTGATGCTGTTAGCAGAATCAATAAGGTTGTTTACGTCGTTTAATGCGTCGAAGTTTCTAACTACGTTTACACCGTGTTTTGCAAACATTTTTGCGTGAAGGTCGATAATGTCACGAGGTTGTGAATTAAGACCTACAACATTTACACCACGTGCTAATGATTGTAATTTTACGTCTGGACCAACAGTTTCTCTGATTTTGTCCATTGTATCAAAAGCGTTTTCGTTACAGAAGAAGATAGGTGCTTGGAATCTTGCACCACCTGCTGTTTCAAAGTGTTTGATACCAGCATCAACAGCTGATTTTAAAGCAGGTAAAAAATCTTCTACTAAAACTTTCGCTCCGTAGATTGATTGGAAACCATCTCTGAAAGATGTATCCATAACTTTGATAAGTTTTTTAGTCATTTTTATTTCCCCTTTTTGTTAATTTCCAACTTTTCGCTTATCGTTTGATAAGTTACTTCTTAAATAATGCTGCAACAATTGCTGCTGCAATTTCTTCATCGTTTGATGATGATTTTCTAACCTTTGCACCAGCTGTTTCTACAACTGCCTCTGGAAAGATTTTGTTAAGGTAACCAACGACTGTTGACATAACAGTCATTGCTCCAATAGTCAAGCATAAGAATGTGAGAACTGTTCCCATTCCGATTGCCATAACCATTGAACCTTCAATTAGTGTTGTGTTCATAAAATATCTCCTATATAATATATATTTTTTTCGTTATTCTCGTTTAATATCAACGAACCATCGTTCGTAATACCTTCAGCTAATCCTGTATGTATGTCCCCAAGAACATTTATAGTGATTTCTTTATTTAGAAAAAAGGCTCTTTCTACATACATATTTTTAACGGATAAAAACCCGTCTTTAATGAAATTATCATACAACA
Organism: Candidatus Gastranaerophilales bacterium HUM_9; assembly: GCA_002103075.1. Lineage (GTDB taxonomy): Bacteria > Cyanobacteriota > Vampirovibrionia > Gastranaerophilales > Gastranaerophilaceae > UBA2883. The sequence continues at coordinate 528,450 of DABG01000018.1, forward strand.
AATAAAACTTGTTTGAAAGTTTTTTTAAGAAATCTTCTTTGTCGATTTTTACCCCTGTTTCAGCAAAAATTGAAGTGGCTGGTTTGTCGATTTTTGCTAGTGTTTCAGGGTTTGTATTGAGGTTTACACCAAGCCCCAAAGCTAACCCTAAAAATTCAGTACCTTTTGTTGTTCCTTCTGATAAAATTCCTGCTATTTTTTTGCCATTTATTAAAACATCATTCGGCCATTTAATTTGTGCGTTTAGATTGTACTCTTCTTCTAAAACGAGTGATAAAACCACGGATAAATATTGAGTAAAATTTGGGTAAATGGGGTTAAGTGTATTGAATGGTTTTAGAACGAGTGTCATAAAAAGATTTTCGTCGCCTGTATCAACCCATTTACGACCAAGTCGTCCGTGTCCTGAGGTTTGTCTATCCGTATAAACAATAGACATATCTTCTAGTGATGTTATATTTTGTTTTACATAATCGTTTGTTGATGAAATTTCGTCTAAGTGGATTAAGTTCATAATTATAATTGTAACACGAACAAAAGTCGAGAGTTATTTTGGAAGTTATTAAGTGATAAAGTTGCTAGGTGTAAGAAGAATCCCTATAAAATTTTAATTAAGAATTACGCATTATTAATCACTAATTAAACATACAATTCACAAAACAATCATCTGTCAATATAGATTACCAGCTTAAAAACCCCGAAAACCATGCTGTGACCATGTTTGAACATGTTACAACATGTAACAACTTTTTAAAAAAACGCAATTTTCATATCTGTATATACTTTTTATATATAAAAGATAGAAATAATATAAGGAGCATCATTATGAGTTGGCCTTCTAGCAATTTTCATCATGATTCATTTGAGTATATCAATCCGCCGAGACCGGAATACAAACCCTCAAGTTTTCATATAAGTCATAATACTTATATAAACTTTAAAGGGCCATCTGATTCAGCTGTAAAAACGGCAGGTTGGTTGAATTTTGCTGGTGGAGTTTTTAATGGCTTAGCTAACTTAGGTTCTGCATTCTTGTTATCTAAGGGTAACAGTGCTGGTGCACAAGCAATGCAAATGGGTGCTTCAACTATCGGTAACCTATTAGGTGGCGGTGGTTTTAATGGCTATGGCACAGGTTTTGGTGGTGCTGGCTGGGGTGGAACCGGTGGTGGTTATTTGATTGACCAAACATACTATCGTCAAACTCCTATTATCCCAGGAAGCTCTTCCGGAACTACTGGAACTGATACGTCTGGCAAGAAAACTGACGGAACGGATTCTGGTAAAAAATCTGATGGCACTGGTAATGGTAAGAAATCCGATGGCACTGGTGACGGTAAGAAAACTGACGGCACTGGTAATGGTAAGAAAACCGACGGAACTGGTTCTGGCAAAAAAGCTGATGGAACTGGTGACGGTAAGAAAACCGATGGAACTGATAATGGCAAGAAACCAGACAAAACTGGTTCAGGTAAGAAACCTGATAATTCTGGAGATGGAAAAATCACAGCCGATTATTTCAACAAAGCTGTTGACGATAAGCTAGATAGAAATAATGATGGCAAAGTTGATAAAAAGGATATCTTTAGTGCAGATGTATTCAACAGTACACATAACCTTGGACATACAACCTCAAAAGTTGGTGATGCAACTGGTATAAGACGTGGTGTTGCAGCTTCAAAAACCGGTAATGTTACAAACTATAAAGACGATGAAAAAACAACAGATGGATTCTACAAATACATAACTGTTACTGATAAAGATAGTAGTAATGAATGGGCATTTGAATATGTAAAAACAGATGGTAGCGGAAACCCTGTTTATAAATTCAGCCCAACATATTCTGACTTGAGTAAAGATGATAACGGTTCAAACAAAAACTGGGAATCTACAGGTAAAACTCCAGAATATACGGTTACTATTGATGCTAAAACTGGCGAAATAAAAATGGCAAGCAGCGGAAATGAGTTCTCTGCCAGCAAAAAAGGACATCTAGGTAGAATTTAGTAAATTTACCTTAGTATAGACTTAACGACATTTATAGGGATAGCAAAGCCTATTCCTATATTTGACGTATTGTTATCAGGATTATAAATAGCCTGATTTATACCAATAACCTCGCCTGAGGTATTCAGCAAAGGTCCACCTGATGAACCAGGGTTTATTGCAGCATCTGTTTGTATTTTGTTTCTTTTATAATCAATCCTAGAAACGATTCCTTGTGTCAAAGTACCATTAAACCCAAATGGGTTACCAATTGCTAAAACTTTTTGACCTACTTTTATATTCTTAGAGTCGCCAAAAGTTATTGTTTTGAGTGGTTTTGTAGTATCAATTTTTAAAACAGTTATATCACTACTTAATTCAGGTGATTTAATAATGTGAGCTTTGTATTTCTCTCCGTTAGAAATTGTGACAATCACATCATCACTGTTTGCTATAACGTGCGAACTTGTAATAATTGTTCCGTTAGAGTTAATTATACAACCAGTTCCACTAGAAGTCCCTTTTGCAATTTTTGCATCAATAGATACAATAGCAGGATTGATTTTTTCATAAACATTTATATTTGTCATCTCATCTTTGTCATAAGCAAAAACAGGACAAATTAGTTCTAAGCATAGAATTATTATTGAAAGTACTTTTTTCATACGTTAATTTTGTTGTTTTTTATACACTTTTTCCATTGTTATGATGATTTTTAGCAGGTTAGTATTGTCAAGATTATAATTTTAATCTATAATACACAAGTGAGAGTTAAGATTTATCTTATAAGTACAACTAAAAAAGGAGAATAAAATGTCAAGAATCGACTCATTCAAACAAGCATTAATGGAAAAAAGAGCTGTAAAAATTATCGCTGGTATTGATAATTTTGATGCAGATAGAGTAAAAAATGTAGTCTTAGCAGCAGATCAAGCAGGTGCTAGTGCTGTTGATATCTGTGCTGATAGAGAAATTATTTCTATGGTTAGAGAATTAACAAATATGCCAATCTTTGTTTCTTCAATCAAGCCTCAAAATTTAGCTATGTCAATTGCTATGGGTGCTGATGCTATTGAATTGGGTAACTTTGACGCACTATACAAAAATGGTATTTCAATGACTGGTTCTCAAGTTATGGACTTGGTTAGAGAAACTTTAAGTATGATTAATAAAGAAGAAGTTTTCTTCTCAGTTACAATCCCTGGTAACATCGAAATTTCTGAACAAATTTCTATGGCTAGAGAATTAGAATCTATGGGTATCGACCTAATCCAAACAGAAGGTCATTATTCAAATACTGATATCCCTAACGGTGTTAGAGGATTGGTTGAAAGAGCTGAATTAACTATTTCTAATACAATTGAACTTTCAAGAAATGTTGAAGTTCCTGTTATGACAGCTACAGGTATCAACCCAACTACAGCTTCATTGGCATTCGCTGCTGGTGCTTCTGCTATCGGTTGTGGTTCTTGTGTAAACAAATTAGATTCAGAAATCTCTATGATTGCTGTTTCTAAGGAATTAGTTGAAATCGCTAACAGAAACGTTGTTAGAGAACACCAATTAGTATAGTTCTTTAAAAGAATTTTTTTAATGCAGGCAGATAAACTTGTTTATCTGCCTGCATTTTTATATGTAATTTTTTTATTAAAAATTTTGTACATAATTGTTTACATAATAGCAATTTTTTTAAAAAAAAATACTTAATATCCATGTAAGGTAAAAAAAGGTGTGTGAATTATGACTTCTACTATTGGTCAAGCTGTATCAACATTTGGTAAATATGCAGATAGAGGTGCTAATTTCGTTTTCGGAACCGGCTCAACCACAATTGGTGATGAAATTAGAAGAGCGGTTAAGGCAAGAAATAGAATGGGTAGAAGTGATAGTTTTGTTCGCTCAGTAGCAAATGGTTTTGCAAAAGGTGTTAAAAAAGATAATGCAAAACTTGCAAAAGCAGGCTTTTTAAAGACAACAATAAACACTTTAAAATCAATTCCATCAGAAATGGGAGCAGGTTTTAAAGCTGGCAAAGGATTAGGCAAAATTGGTAAATTTTTAAAACCATTAGGAAAAGCCCTTCCTGTTGCGATGAACGTGTTGTGGATTGCAGGCTCATTACCAAACATTATTGAAAGAACAAAAGACGAAGGTATAATTGGTGGTCTTAAAGAAACAGGTAAAACTGCATTGAAGATGGGCTCATTCGCATTAGGTAGTGCTTTAGGTGGTGCATTCGGAGGTTTCGGTGCATTCGTTGGTGGTATGGTTATATCAACTGCGGCAGATTATTTGTTAGGTGAAGATTATTCAGTTAAGAAAGAAAGATTAGCAGAAGAAGCGAAGAACGCTCAACAAAATGCTAATCCTGTAAGTTATGACCCATCAAGAGCAACAAATCCTTTTGAAAGATTTAATACAGTAGTTTAAAAAATATAATCAGTATAAAGTGTATATATCTCAAGTATATACTATGTTTCAGAGTGTTACGAAATTGAGAAAAATTGAATAAAAAAATCAATTTTAGAAAAAGAAAACACTTTATATAAGTACGGGAATTAAAATTTAATAAAACTAATCGGGGAATTAAGTCAGATCTTAAAACGATGGACTAAAACAAAATTCTTTTTATACTCTCTCTTAATATCCTCGTGTTTATTTAATGTTGCAGTACAAGTTATTGCAACCTTTTTTTTTGTAATAAATTGACAAAATTTTAAATATATGCAAGTATCAATTTATGGAAAAAGAAAATATTATTATTGATATAGAGCAGCGAATATTTGTTATCCGTGGACAACGTGTAATGTTGGATAGAGATTTAGCTCAATTGTATGGAGTTACTGTAAAAGCGTTAAACCAAGCAGTGAAAAGGAATATAGAAAGATTTCCAAATGATTTTATGTTTAGATTGAGTAAAGAAGAATGGGAAGATTTGCGGTCACAAATTGTTACCGCAAATGTTTCAAAAGTTAGATTTACACCATTTGCTTTTACAGAATATGGAACATTTATGCTTGCGAATGTATTAAATTCTTCAACGGCAACTCGAATAAGTATAGAAATTATTAGAGTATTTAACAAATTAAGACAATATGCAATGTTACAAAACCAAAGAAATACAGAAGTTGAGGAACTTAGAAAAATATTGATGTTGCATATAGATAATACAGATAATAGATTCTCAGAATGCAACGAAAGAATAAATAAAATAATTGAAGTTTTAAATAATCTAATTGAAAAACCAAAAGAAACAAAACAGATAGGATTTAAGACAAAATAACTTTATTATGCTATTCCTGTGGATTTTGTACAGGTTGAGGACATCGTCCGAAACTTGAGGTAGTATTGGGTATAGCAAATAGAATTTGTGAAGCAATTAAATGATCGACTGTGTTCTGTCTTATTTACAAATAAAAACGCAGGTGCTATGCACCTGCGTAAAAACTTTTATAGATTATAATACTAAGCTTCTTCTGCTACTTCTTCATTAGAATCTTTTACGTTTCTAATTGAATCTTTATCTGAAGATAGCGATTTATCTTTAAACTTTTTAACTTGTCTGTCTAATTTATCAGCAACTAAGTCAATACTTGCATACATTGATTCAGCTGATTCTTCAACGTGAATGTTTTTCCCGTTTAATTTACATGAAACTTCTGCAATATGTTTTCCTGATGCTGCTGGATTTTTTATCACTGTCAAGATTACATCAATCGCTGTGATTTGATCGTAGTGATTAGCTACCTTACCTAATTTTTCTTTTACGTAAGCCTTAATAGCATCTGTAATTTCAATGTTTTTTCCATTTACGTGAATGTGCATTTATGCCTCCTAATATTCTACCTCTTTCATGATACAACAAATTCAGAAATTTTTAAACCCTTTATTATCTAATTTCTTCGTCTATTCACCAATTACTTGTGGTAAATCTACATCAGGAGTTCCGATAACCCTAACTAACTCTAATACTGATGCCTTCATTTGACATTTTTGTGAAGAACCACTGAAAAAATCACTGTAAAAACAGCCTTCACAATTACAACCTCTTTTATAACACTCTATTGCCGTAGTTGTCCAACGTCTTACAGCTACAGCTCTCCCCATATCACGACTTCTAAACAATTTCTCCTCCAAGATGTTTTTAAATATTAATTGTTATTTTTTATCAACTGCCTCACCCTTAACGATAGTTGTCTGTGAGGTTTATCCCATATTTTTATTATATTTATAAAGTCTTTGATTACAAGTGTATTGTAAACGATTATTACATGATGTTAAATACCCCTTATGCCCTTGCTATCACTGTTTTGAAGCTATTGTGATTTCATGTATTCTGCACTATGACATGGTTTCCATGGTTTGATATCATGCAAACCCATGTACCATGCATGTTTTCATGATTTAAAATTGTATTAACTTTTGTAAAAATGTTGGCATGTGACTACTTTTTTGTGTATTTTATAAGAAAAAGTCGGGATAATATATCCCGACTTTTTCTGTTTTTATTTTTTAACTTTTGATTAATAATCAAGTTTTTCCATTAATTCATCAGAAATATCAAAATTCATATAAACATTTTGTACATCATCGTGTTCATCTAATCTTGTATATAATCTCATGATATTTTGTGCTGTCTTTTCATCAGTTATCTCAATTTCGTTTTGAGGTATTCTTGTAAATTCAGCAGTTATTGATTTAAAACCAGCTTTTTCAAGTCCCTCAGTTACTGATTGCAAGTTTTCATAAGAAGTGATAACTTTGTAGTTTTCTTCATCTTCTTCATCAATAATATCTTCTGCATCAAAGTTGATTGCTGTTTCAAACAATGATTCAAAATCCACAGATTTATCAAATGTAATACAGCCTTTTCTATCAAACATCCAGCCTACGCAACCTGTTTCACCAAGGTTGCCGTTAAACTTAGAAAAATAGCTTCTTATATCACCTGCTGTTCTATTTTTGTTGTCTGTCATAGCTTCTACTACAACTGCAACTCCGCCTGCTGCGTATCCTTCATATACGATTTCTTCATAGTTATCAGCACTTGATTGACCTGCACCTTTTTCTATAGCACGTTTGATGTTGTCATTTGGCAAACCTGCTGCTTTTGCTTTTTCAATAGCAGTTCTTAATCTGAAGTTACCAGCTGGATCTGAACCACCTAATTTTGCTGCTACTATCAATTCTCTTGAATATTTTTGAAATACTACCGCTCTTGCTGAGTCGGTTTTTGCTTTCTTATGTTTGATTGTTGACCATTTTGAATGTCCGCTCATATTATTCTCCAATTCTTTCTTTTACTCTATGATTTTATAATATCAAAAAAACTCTCTTTCGACCACATGTTATTATTTGAAAAATATTTTTTAAACCTCTTAAATGATTTCTCTAAAGTTATTTAAAAAGTTGTCGTAACTTATTTTACATAAGGGAGGGTTAAATTATATGGCTAAAATTATTTCTACTAAAAATTGCAAACGTCGCACTATAAGATTGTCTTCAAAAGACGTTGTTTCTATTGTGAAAGAATATCAGCAACTGATGAAAGGAAATTACTTATCTAATTCATTAGATATTCTTGGTGACAAAGTTTTTTATCTACCAGAAGATGTATAAGTTGCAAGTTGCAAAAAGAGGGCGATTTGCGTGTCGCAAATCGCCCTCTATAAATGAATAGTGGATTTACTTAAAAAAGTAAATCCACTTTCATCTCTCTTAATAATCTTTGTTAATTACTTAGCTAATTTTTTTGCAGCAAGAGTTAATCTTGATTTTTTTCTAGCAGCTGTATTTTTGTGCAAAATACCTTTTACAACAGCCTTGTCACATAATTGATATGCTTTTGATAAAGCTGAGTTGAATGCTTCTTTGTCATCACCTTCTGCTAATGCTAATACATTTTTAAACGCAGTTTTGATAGCTGATTTAAAAGCTACATTTCTTTGTCTGTTTGCTTCTGCAATCAATACTCTTTTCTTTGCTGATTTAATATTTGCCATTGTTATAACCTTTCATATTTGTATCGAAACATCAGATTAATGACTTCTTTTGTTTCGTTGCGTAGTAAATGGAGTCTTACTCCTAACTTCGCTGTGAGGTTTGTGAGTACAATTATTCTACATAAAATACTTATTCTATGCAAGTCCTTTATTGAAATTACTTAACATGAGTAATATTTTTGTTCTAAAAAGTCTTTAATTGATTAGCCTCTATATAATTAAACATATTTGTTGGTGTATGTATCGTAAAATTATACGTATTGTCGCACGGTGTTAGTTTTAACATAGATTTTGTGCTAGAAACATAAATTATTGATGCTAAAAAAGTCTTATTATTGTTGTCTGTAAAAATTATAAAACCACTTTTAGTCTGCATTTCTTTAATCTTATAATTATATTGGTTTATTCCTGCAAGAGTTAAGTAATACAGTTTCTCAAACCCTATAGGAAATGTTTTTATACAATCAGTCGTTGTAGCCATTTTGGTTTGTGTTTGAGTTGTATCACCAAATGCTTGCATACAAGGACAAACTGCTAAAAATAATATAAAAAATAACTTGATTATTCTTTCCATGATTCACCATAATTCACATCAACATCTAATGGTACGCTCAATGGCTGACCTAATCCCATAGCCTCAACTACAAGAGATTTGAGTTCTTCTAATTCATCTTTTGGCACTTCAAACACAAGTTCATCGTGTACCTGCATAACCATTTTAGATTTCAACCCTTTAGCCTTAAGTTGTTTATCAACCTCTATCATCGCAAGTTTAATCAAATCAGCTGCAGTACCCTGTAAAGGTTGGTTAATCGCTGCACGTTCTGCAAACTCTCTTATTTGATAATTAGCACTAGACAATGCGGCTCTTAAATATCTTCTCCTGCCATACATTGTTTCTACATAACCGTGCTCGTGAGCAAAATCAATCTTTGTTTCCATATATATTCTAATTTGTGGATAAGATTCAAAGTATTTATTGATAAAATCCTCTGCTTCTTTATTAGAAATATTTAAAGCTTTTGCTAACCCATATTTAGATTGACCATAGATAATCCCGAAGTTTACAGCCTTAGCTTTTCTTCTCATATCTTTTGTAACTTCTTCCATAGGAACACCAAACACTTTTGATGCAGTAAGAGTGTGTACATCAATATTGTTATTAAATGCTTCTATCAAGTGGTCAACGTGAGCAATATGTGCAAGCAATCTTAATTCTATTTGAGAATAGTCTGCTGACAACATATAATAATGTTCTTTGTCTTTTGGACAAAATGCGTTTCTAATCTTGTTTCCTTCCTCTGAACGAATAGGAATATTTTGTAAATTAGGATTAGAAGACGATAACCTACCTGTAACAGTTGTTGCTTGGTTATATGTTGTATGAATTCTTCCATCACGTTCACTAATCAATAATGGTAATGAATCTGTATAGGTTGAGCGAAGTTTTGAGAATTTTCTGTGTTGCAAAATAAATTCACAGATTTCATACTCGCTTGATAATTCCTCTAATATTTCTGCAGAAGTTGAACGCTTACGTTTTTTAGGTTTAATTCCAATTCTATCGTATAAAACTTCTGCAACTTGTTTTGGTGAATTGATATTAAAAGGCCCACCTGCTAATTGGTATATAAAGTCCTCTAGTTCTGCAAGTTTTTCTGTCATATAGTTAGAAAGCTCTTTTAGATATGCTGTATCTATAGCAACTCCCGTATACTCCATTTCTGCAAGAATTACAGTTAGTGGTAGTTCAATTTCATTAACAATTTTTTGTTCAGCTTCTGATAAATTTTTTCTCCAATATTCTGTAAGTTTGAAGATTGAATAAACCTCATCACAAGCATAGTGACAACTTTGAGTTAACAAATCTCTTGTGAGTTCTTCTTTGCTCGTCATAATATGGTTTAAATAATCAAGTGCTTGTGCCTCAATAGAGTGACTTCTATCAGGGTCTTTAACATAACTTGCTAACAAAATGTCATACCCAATCCCTTTTAGATTAACCCCGAGTTCTTTCAATACATTATAATTATGTTTAGCGTCAAAGAAGTATTTTTTAATGTTTTCATCTTCTAGCAACGGTTTTAATTCGCTTAAATAATCAGATTTTACAAAATAGTTTTCTTCATTAGAAATAGCAAACCCTATTAACCCTAATTTGTCAGTATAACAATTTATTGCAAATTCTTTTTTGTCTAAAAGTGTTTTTACAAGGTTTTTAATTCCTTCTTCATCATTAATAATTGTACTTTCACATTCTTTATCCTCAATGGTTTCTTTTATCGCTTGAGTAAACAATCCGAGTTGTCCATTGGTTTCTTCTTGTGGTTTTTGTTCAAGTATTTTGATTTCCTGTACTGTTTCAATATCAGGATTAAAAGATTTAAGAATTTTGTTGATATTTTTAATAAAAGAATAGAATTGCATTCCTCTCAAAAACTCGCTAACCTTGTTTATATCAGGCAAAACAAGTTCTGCTTTATCAAAATCAAATTCTATATCGACATCTCTAACAATTGTTGCAAGTTGTTGGCTCAATTTAGCGATATCCTTGCCATTACAAATCTTTTCTCTAACAGCTTTTTGCTGAATATTTTCACAGTTTTCTAAAACATTATCAAGTGTTTTATATTCTGCAAGCAGTTTTTGAGCCGTTTTTTCTCCAATACCTTTAATCCCAGGGATATTGTCAGAGGTATCACCACGTAACCCTTTGTAATCAATAACTTGGTCAGGATAAACACCTAATTTATCGTAAACCTTGTTCCATGTGTATTCAAGCAATTCACCTTTTGTCGGGATTAAAACTTTTATAAACCCGTCTTCATCAATCAACTGAAAAGAGTCTTGGTCGCCTGTTAATATTAAGGTTTTGTGTCCTAATTTTTTTGCTCTAGTTGCGATTGTTCCAATCACATCATCAGCTTCAAACCCTGAACGTGTATAAATTGGAATATCAAATGCTTGCAAACCCTTACAAATAAGTTCAAGTTGAGAGTGTAGTGAATCAGGCATTGATTGACGATTAGCCTTATATTCTTCATACATTTCTGTTCTAAATGTATGGTGTGAAACATCAAAAGTTACGGCGATTGAATCTGGTCTAATTTTGCCTAACAAATCAAAGATGGCTTTGAAAAACCCATACACTGCCCAAGTTGGTTCGTTATCAGAATTTTTCATCGCTGTACGCTCAAGCGCATAAAACTGTCTAAACGCAAGTGCGTGACCGTCAATAAGAACTAATGTTTTTCCCACTACCTTAACCTCTCTTTTTGTTAAATGATACCATAATTCTAGTCATTTTTCAATTTTAAGAGATGTTTGCAAAATATTCTTTTGCAAGTTCTATTTCTTTATCAAGGCTCATATTTGGGTCGTTTAATTTTGATTTAAGAACATAGTCAAAACATCTTTCGAACTCTTTAGATGGCTTATAACCTAATTGAATAAGATTTTTCCCTGTAATTGCAGGCTTAATATCTTTTATTTCAAAATATCTAAGTCCGATTTTTGAGTTTTGTGTATATGTGTAAATCAAGATTGTTTCAGGTTCGCATTTTTCAAAAAATTTATATATTTCATAATCAGAGGTCGGCTCTTTTAAAGTTATAAGCGTCTGATAATCCTCAACAATCTTTTTTTCAATTTTGGTAAGTGGCAAATTATCAAGGTTTAAATATCCTAAATAAACAAGCCACGTATTTTTTACAGGGTGATTGTTTACCAGTTTTTCGATATCATAATCGTATTTTTTAGGTTCATCTTTTGATAAAAGTTTGTATATTTTATAACCAAAGAATTTCTCATAAGCCTCTTGCTTATTGAGGTTGAAGGTTTCAACAAGTTCTTTTTTTAGTCTTTTAAAACTCATATCGTAATTTACGTTTTCAAGATATTTTGTTTGTAAATCAAGAGTATGTTCTTCTAAATCAAAACCGAACCTAACCCCGAATTTTAGTCCTCTAACAATTCTTGTTGGGTCGTCAACAAAACTCATATCGTGTAAAACTCTAAGTTTTTTAGATTGGATATCTTTAAGACCGCCTGTATAGTCAATGATTTCATCGGTCATAACTGATTTTGCGATTGCATTAATTGTAAAATCTCGTCTTAGAACATCAAGTTCTAAAGAACAGCCAATATCTTTAACAACTGGCAGATGACCTTTTTCAGGATAAATTTCGTTTCTTGTTGATGCGATGTCGATTATTTCGTTATTGAGCCTTGCTCTTACTGTTCCAAATTCATTATTTATTTGTAAGATTTCAAAGTTTTCTAGGTTAAGGTTTTTGCAGAACTCTATAGCATTTCCTTCAAGAGTTATATCAATGTCAAAACAAGGTCTATTCAGAATTTCATCTCGAACCACCCCACCGATATAATAAAGTTTTTCGTTGTTTAAACACTTGAGTTGCATAGGTTGATTATAGCATAAATGTTGGGGTTTGTAATGTTCAGGGGAATTCTGAATCAAGTTCCATTACTGTCCATGATAATTTTAATCCGTCATTGCGGCGGATTTTGTGTAGGCTGACCGAGTGAAACGAGGGAACGCCGAAGTAACGCCGAAAAAATGAACGACAGTTTTACGAAGTAAAACGAAGTGAATGACTTGAAGGCGTGAAACAATAATCCAAGACAACGATAGTGTGGCAATCCATAAATCAACGGTTCTGCATGTTCAGTGGGATTCTTCGGTCGTTACACTCCCTCTGAATGACAGTCTGGGTGCGTCATTCAGGCGGATTTTCGGTAGGGTACTGGTCACGAAGTGACTCAACCCGTAAGGTTGAGCAAAACCACGCTTTTGCGAAATCCCGAATAATCCAAGACAGCGTGCTGTAAATATTCTGTATCGCAAGCGTGGAATCCCTGCGAAGACTTTATGGAGCAATGACGTATTAAAACAACGAGAGCCACTTTCCAAGTGGCTCTCATTTATTTCTTAATCTTAAAATCTAATTAAACTTGAAGGATAAATCCGCCTTTTTCAGCGTTTACTAATTTATCGCCCTCAATTTTTGCACGTAGATTCTTGATATATTTGTATACATAATCTCTTGGCAAATCTAGTAACGCAGCGATATCTTTTGCGTAAACGATAGTGTTACGTTTTTCAACAAGATAATCAAATACTGTTTGTTCTCTGTCTGTTAAATTCTTTTTAAGAACAATATTAACTTCTTCTCTCAAAGTTGGTTCAGCTTTCTTAACTTCTTTTTTAGATTCAGCTGGAACAACTTTTTCAATAGCTTCTACAATTTTCTTAGAATCTAATGATTTTGCAGGTTTTGAGTTTTTTACAGGTTGTTGGCTAACTTCCCCAGGAGCTCTAAATGAGAACGGTGTATGCGAAAGTTGTCTTTCTCTTGCGAACGCTCTTTGTGCAATCTCAGAAATTTTATCTGATGATTCTGTGTGAGCTACAGGAGTTTTATCTCCACTATAGATTATATCAACCATATCATTAGTTGGTCTTGAATCTGCAACTTCTTTACCTAATCTTGCTGCGAATTCTTCTAAAGTGATTTTTTCTAATGAGCTTCTCCACTGTTTTATCTCTTCTTTGCTTAAATATTCAGCCATTCAAGAATCTCCTATTCTAATCCCTAATCTATTTTTCTACTTCAACTGATTTATGACAATATCAACTTTATCATAAAACTTTTAAAAAGGTATCAAAATATTTCAACATGTAAATTTTTATTTTTAATCTTTACAAAAATATAACAAGACTTGACTAGCCCTAATTCATTGGTATCTTAAAGATTGTTTGATGTCTGTCTGGTCCGACGCTAACAATCGAAATAGGGCATTCTAACAAGGTTTCAAGCCTTTCTAAATATTTTTTTGCATTCTTAGGAAGTTTATCATATTCCTTGATTTGTGTAATGTCTTCATTCCAGCCCTTGTGTGTTTCATATACAGGTTCTAAATACTTGTGCATATAAACATCTGTTGGATAATAGTCATAAACTTTTCCATCACGTTTATCTTTATAAGCTGTACAAATTTTTATCTCATCAAAGTTATCGAAAACATCTATTTTGGTGATTGCAACAGATGTAAACCCGCCAACCAAAACTGCATATTTCATAGTTACTGCGTCAAACCAACCTGTTCTTCTAGGACGTCCTGTTGTTACCCCAAACTCGTGACCGATTTTTCTAATCTTTTCGCCCATTTCGTTATCAAGTTCAGTTACAAAAGGCCCTTCTCCAACTCTTGTCACATAAGCCTTAGCAACTCCGATAACTTCATCAATCATCTTTGGACCATAACCACTACCTACACAAGCACCGCCACCAATTGGGTTTGAACTTGTTACAAATGGATATGTCCCATAGTCGATATCAAGCATTACACCTTGTGCACCTTCATATAAGATAACGTCTTTTTTATGTTCATTTAATAAATTTTGCCATTCAAAGCATACAAAAGGTTTAAATATTTTTGCATATTCTTCGCACATTCCCATTAAACAATCTTTTGTGTATGGTTGTAATCCTACAGATTTTAGTTGCCTATTTTTCTTCGGAAGAATTATATCTAGTTTTTCGTTTAAGGTTTCTAAATCGTATAAATCTTGAATTTTTAATCCTATTCTTGCATATTTATCAGTATAAGTTGGTCCAATCCCTTTTTTTGTTGTGCCAATTTTGCCTTTTGTGGCATTATCTTCGGTATAACCATCAATTTCTTTGTGGTAAGGCATTGTGATTGATGCAAGAGGTGATATTTTTAAGTTACTTACGTTTACCCCTTGTGATATCAATTCTTCAAGTTCAAATTTAAAAGATTCAGGTAAAATAACAACCCCTGCACCCAACATACATATTTTATTCTTGTATAAAATACCTGATGGAATAAGGTGAAATTTGTATGTCTTGTTATCTGCTACAACAGTGTGTCCAGCGTTACAGCCACCTTGGTATCTAATAATAAAATCAGATTTTTCAGCTAACAAATCTGTAATCTTTGCTTTTCCCTCGTCGCCCCATTGAGCACCAACAACAACAGTGTTTTTCATAACTCTTATCCCCTCTTAAAAAGTTCTCTTACCTATTTATTATAATGTGAAAATTGTTTTTGGTATAGTTTGAATTATTACTTCATATAACTTATTGAGTAGAATTGAAAAATGAGTTATAATTATTAAAAAATATAGTATAAAACAAAGGGTGAAGTTATGAGTGATTTTAGTATAAAGTTTCGTGGTGTTAGAGGAAGTTATCCTGTAGCAAATAGAGATTTTTTGAACTATGGTGGAAATACATCTTGTGTAGAAGTAAATGTGGGTGGGCACTTGATTATATTAGATGCAGGTACAGGCTTGATTGATTTAGGTAATGAACTTATGCAAAAGTACATAGAATCAGGTAATACTATAACAGAACGCAATCCTATATCTGCTACAATTTTGTTATCACATATCCATCAAGACCATATTTTAGGTATCCCGTTTTTTAAACCAATGCACCTTGCATCAACCAAAATAAATGTTTTTGGTGGAGTTGCTCAAGATGAAAAGCTTGAAACAGAGTTGTCTAAGCTTCTGTTTACAAAAACTTTCCCTCTTGATTTAGGCGATATCGCAGCAGAATTGACAATTAACGATTTAAATGAAGCAAACTACATTGTTTTAAGAAAAGGAGAATCTCCTGTTGTTACAAGAGTTTTGGATTTTTATTCAAATCAATATAATGACGATGATGTTATAATTTCTTGTTATAAATCTTTTGCACACCCTCAAAATGGTGTTTTTGTATACAAAATTACTTATAAAGGCAAAAGTTTTGTATATTCAACCGATAAAGAAAGTTATGAGGGTGGAGATAAAAAACTTATCAAATTTGCTCGTAACTGTAACCTGTTGGTTCATGATGCTCAATATACTGTAGAAGATTATTTGAGTATTTATACACCAAAACAAGGGTTTGGTCATTCAACTTTTGATATGGCAATTGACGCTAAACGTCAAACAAACGCTGAAAAACTCGTATTTTTTCATTTTGACCCATCTTATGATGATAATAAGTTGGACGAGCTGGCAAAAACATACACAAATGATGATATAATTATGGCAAAAGAGGGTTTGGAACTTAATCTTTTATGATGAAAAACAAAATTTTTATAGCAATATTATTATTTTTATTAACCTTTGCTACTAGTGGTTATAGAAAACCTATTATGTCAGGCTCTTTTGATATCAATGCTAGTAACAACTCCGTTTTTCATAATGCGTTGGGTTTAAGATATCTTGAAGAACACTGCTATTATGCTGCTGTTCAAGAGTTTAAGATTGCTATAAGTTTGAATACAAATTCTCAATCTACTGCTGTTGCGTATAACAATTTGGGTAGAGCATATTTTGAACTTGGGTTCGCTGAACGTGCTCAGGATTGTTTTGAACGTGCCATAAAACTTTATGGTCTAAATTTTGAATATTACAAAAATTTAGCTGAATGTTATGCTTTGCAGAAAAAAACGAAGCAGAAACTAACAGAATATAAAAAGGATACCTCTAATCCGTTGAATAAGATTATGGTCGGATTATTATATATTGCTGATGGACAAAAAAGAGCAGGAATAATCACTCTTGATGCTTTTTGCGTAGCTGAACCCGATTTAATAATTACTGGTGGAGTGCAAAACTTTCTAAGGACGATTACTAAAGAGTAGGCTATTACAGAATTGTCATTTGAATATTTATAGGAATTCCGAAACGAGTTTTTTGGAGTATCCTGAATTCATTTCAAAATCTCATTAAAGTTTTGCAAAGATTACAAATCCGAGAATTTATTACAACAAATTTTCGTTATAAAGAAGAACTTTTTGAATATTCTTTTCAGGTAAATACATCATACCAGTCAATTTTGGTGCATCAATTAAAGTATTTTGTTTAACCCAACTTCTCAAAATTTCGTTTCTTTCAGGTTCAACAAATCTAAACCCAAGTTTATAAAAGAACCCAGCAGGAGAAGTTTTGCCGTCTATGATTTCAGCGTTTACAACAACTCGACCTTTACAATTCTTGTCTGCTAAACTTCTTTCAACAAGTGCTTGAACAACTTTTGTGCCTTCACCTTTGTATCTTTGTGGTGCTTCAATAAAGTCTATAATATAACAATCTTTTAGATATAATGATTTTGAAATAGGGTTTTTAAAAGTAATCAATCTGTATCTGCTACGAAGTGCTGAAATTTCTGGTGAATTAGTTATTTCTTTATCAACTTCATAAGCATAATCATCACTCCAATTGCCATATACAGTGTATTTATCAGAACTTTTAATTTTATGATATTTAATTTTTGCATTTTTAACAGTAACAACTTTTTCTTGTTGCTTGCGTTGTGAGTTTACTCTCATCGTATTTGAAACTGTCATACCTGATGAGATGTTAGGATTTATTGCTAGATTGTAACCTGTTGAACTTACCATTTTTACTCAATCCTTTAACTCGTTACCCATGTATATAAAGGTTTTGAGCCTGTTTTAATTGCTATTTAAAAGCTATATTGTTAAGTTTTGTAAATAGGTTGTATCCTAGTTGTCATAATGGATTACATGGAATTGAAAACCCGCTTTAAGTAATACAAATATAGTATTGTAAAAACAGTTTTATTCTTGTATGCTTTTATAAAGAAGTTTGAAAAAAGGGAATAAAATGACAACTAATCAGCATATAAAACCGGCGACGGTAGAGAGAAAAGAAAATTTATTTATAGGTGGCTGTGATACAGTTGAACTTGCTAAAAAGTACGGCACACCTTTATATGTAGTTGATGAAACTACTTTGAGAAACATTTGTCACGATTATAAAAATGCGTTTAAATCATATCCACATACAAGAATGATGTACGCATCAAAAGCCTTGTGTACAAGTACTATTGTTAAAATTCTTGATGAAGAGGGTTTTGGATTTGATACAGTTTCAATCGGTGAAATCCACACAGTCTTGAATTCTGGTGTTGAGTTGTCACATGTATTATTTAATGGTAATAACAAAACTGAACGTGAACTTGATTATGCAATAAAAAACGGTATAAGCAGAATTTCTGTCGATAATTTTTATGAAATTGATTTAGTATCAAAAGTTGCAGGACGTTACAACAAAATTGTTGATGTGTTGTTAAGAATTAGCCCAGGAATTGAATGCCATACCCACGAATATATCAAAACTGGTCAATTAGATTCAAAATTTGGGTTTGATTTAAGCCAGTTAGATGAAGCTGTAACATCTATTTTGACAAGACATCAAAATATAAAAATTAGAGGTCTTCACGCACATATTGGTTCACAAATTTTTGAACCAAGTTGTTTTCATGATGAAATTGATGTGCTAACTCAAACGTTAGGTGAAATTAGTACAAAATACAATATTGTCCTTGATGAAATAAATATCGGTGGCGGTATTGGTGTAAAATATGTTGACTCTGATTTGCCACCATCAATAAACGAAATTGCAGATGTAATCATAGAATCATTAGATAAACACATTGCAAAATACAATATTGAACCACCTACATTATATATAGAACCAGGGAGAAGTATTATATCAACTTCTGGGGTAACTTTGTACACAATAGGAAGTATGAAACAGGTTCCTAATATGACAAAATATGTTACTGTTGATGGTGGTATGGCAGATAACCCAAGACCAAGTATGTATCAAGCAGAATATTTGGCAGAGGTTGCTAATAAAGTTGATGAAACTCAAACAGAAAAAGTTACGATTGCAGGTAGATACTGTGAATCAGGTGATATCTTGATAAAAGATATTATGCTTCCAAAACTTTCTACAGGTGATATTTTGTGTGTTTACAACACGGGTTCTTATAATTATTCTATGGCAAGTAATTATAATAGAGTGGAAAAACCTGCAATGGTACTTGTAAATAATTCACAATCTGATATTATAGTAAAAAGGGAAACATTAGATGATTTAGTGTCACACGATGTTGTCCCAGATAGGTTGAAATAATGTTAAATATCTTCACAAGACATATCTCACACATATTTACGATATTAAACGATTTTGGGAACACTATCCAAATATTATTGATTGTTGGTATTGTCTTGTTGTTTTATAAAAGATATATTCAACATACTAATTCTGAAAAATTTGTGCGTGGATTGTTGTTCTTGTTCTTCTCGTGGATATTTAGCGAAATTCTTATAATGTTCAATCTAAAAATATTAGGAACATTTTTTGAATACACAATAGCCTTGATTGCGTTGAGTTTGATTGTTATTTTTCAACCTGAATTAAGAAGGTTTTTAGGATATCTAGGTCAACCAGGGTTTTTCAGTAAAACATTTTTAGGATTTAACCATCACAATTCTAATAAAGATGAAAACATTGACGTTGTAAAAGAACTAGTTGAAGCAGTTAAGTATTTAACAAAGACCAAAACAGGTGCATTAATTGTTCTACAAAATGACGTTAGTCCTAGTGCATATTCAGATGTTGGAACAAAAATAAATGCAGATGTATCAGCTGAGTTAATTTTAACAATTTTTCACCCTAACACACCATTACACGATGGTGCGATGGTTATAAAAGATAACAAAATCCTTTCTTCAGGTGTACTGTTACCGTTGACTGAAAATCCACAATTAAGCTGGAAATATGGCACAAGACATAGAGCAGCACTTGGTCTTACAGAAATCAATGGTTCTGCTTGTATTGTTGTTTCAGAAGAAACAGGAGATGTTTCGATTTGCATGGACGGTTCACTTAAAAAATATGATGATTTAGTGACTTTTAAAGAAGATTTAGAAAAAATATTATGTATCAATAAAGCAGAAACTGAAAAAACTGGTTTCTTTAACTTTATGTAATCAAGTGAGAGAAGTAAATAATGGGTATTTTCAACATCAAAAAGAAACAAAAACCTTTGCCAGAACAAACAACGGCAGAAAAGGTGCGTGAAATTGTACTCAGATTTATAAGTTTAACAATCGGTGCAATTATTGTAGCGTTTGCTTTGGAATGTTTTTTAATACCAAACAAAATTATTGATGGCGGTGTGATTGGGGTTTCAATGATGATGAACACAATTACAGGTATCAATCTTGGTATTTTGATATTTTGCTTGAATTTGCCATTTATATTTTTGGCTTATACAACGATTGGAAAAGCATTTGTATTTCAGACATTTTATTCTGTTACTATGCTTTCTTTGTTTACAAATATGTTTTCTGGAACGGTTGTAACAAATGTTCCATATTTAGCTACTATCTTTGGTGGGATTGTTTTAGGTTCAGGGGTTGGGCTTATTCTTAGAAACAGTGCGTCATTAGACGGTACAGAAATACTTTCTATCAAACTTTCAAAACGATTTTCGTTTATGAGTATTGGTGAGTTTTTAATGGGATTTAATCTTTTGATTTATACTGCATCAGGGTTCTTATATGGGGTAGATAACGCTATGTATGCTATTATCACGTATTATATCGCCTCAAAGACTATTGATGTTGTAATTACTGGATTTAATACTTCAAAATCGGTTAGAATAGTATCAGATTATTATAAAGAAATCGGTCAAAAAATAATGAAAGAGCTTGATGTAAGCGTTACCTATATCAAGACAAGAGGTGGTTATTCAGGCAATGAAAAGATTTTAACTTATTGTGTAGTTTCAAGATTAGAGATGTCAAAGATTAAAACTATTGTTAAATCAATCGATAAAAAGGCTTTTTTAGTAATTGAAGATGTACACGAGGTTGAGGGTGTTAGAGTTAAACATAAATAGGTTTTATAATTATGCAAGAAAAAAAATATTCAAAAACAGATAAACCTGAATCTTTTATGTTAATCCTTGGGGTTGCGTTAGTGCTTTTTTCTGTTGTATTTTTTTTAACAGGTTATGAAACAACCCACGATGCAGTTGTGGAAGGGAAAATGGTTTCTATTTCATCACGAGTAAGTGGGCAAGTTTTGAATGTCTTTGTTGAAGATGGTCAAGAAGTTAAAAAAGGTGATTTGTTGCTTGAGGTTGAATCACAACCTTATTTATTGAAATTACGTGACGCTGAATCAGAGCTTAATCACGCAAAAGTTAGGCTTTTAATGTGCGAAAGACCTGATAGAGATGATATTATTATATCTGACGAAAGACAAAGACGCTCTAAGAGTTTAATTGATTCAAAATATGTTTTTGCAAGAAGTGATTTAGATAAGTTTGCTAAAATGTTTTCTGGAAATGTTCAAAAACGTAAGGATAAACTAAACCCATTACCTAAAAAACCAAAACCAGCAAATCCACTATATCAGCAAGGTGTTGTAGGTCAAGGTATGCAAACTTCTAGTGTGTATCAAGTTTCTTCAAACGGTCATAATATGATTGCCACTCAGAACGCTCAAATTAATCAAAATATGGCTGGGGTTAATGGACAAACTGGTCAGGGCGGGCAAAATGTGCATAACGGGATTCAACCTCAAGAAGAAGATGAAGAAGATTATGCAATGGTTGACACTGTTGAGTTAAAACAACAGATAAAAGATTTAGAATCAAAGGTTGCAGATTGTAAATTGAATCTTTCATATACAAGAGTTTATGCATCACAAGATGGAACTATTTCTTCACGGAATGTGAAAGTAGGAGATGAGGTTGAAGTTGGTCAAGAACTTTTGAACCTTGTGCCTAAAAATGTTTGGATTATAGCAAATTATAAAAAATCTCAGGCTGATAAAATGCATGAGGGACAGGTTGTTTATATAAAATCAGAAGATTTTCCTAGAAAATTTTTTAAGGGTGTTGTAGAAAGTGTTGACGATTTTGATAGTGTTGCAAAATTAGATGGACAAGAAGTTTCTGAACCTTTGATGTCTGATACAGTTCCTGTAAGGATTGCTTTTACAAAGGATTATTCAGAGTACAATTTTGTACCTGGAATGGCTGTGAGTACTGCTGTAAGAGTGCATTGATTTGGTAAGTAATTAAGTTATTGCTCACAAGGATTATGTGATTAATGTGTAATTCGTAATGCATAATGCGTAATTGGATTTTTGCACTTAAAATTTTACTATTTTTCTTGAAATTTTACTATACAAAATTCTATAAATATGATAAGATTATCTTAGAAGTAGTATAAGAATTTTTAGGATATATATGCGATAAAATTATTTAAAAATTGTTTTTAGATGATGAGCCGGTAGGTTATATGTACCGTGCAATTGCATATATTATAATAAAAAAATGAATAGTAAAGGAAAAGCTGATGAACACAATTAGTCCAGTTGCTTTGGTTGTTGTAATTGCTTTAGCAATTACAGTGGTTGGGTTGTTGATTTATTGCAACAAACTTATCAAACAATCAAAGGTTAGTGCTGCTGATTTAGCAGAAAAAGAAAATTTAATCAAAAAAGAAGCAATGATTTCTGCAAAAGAATCTTTGCAAAATGAACGTGAAAAATTTAACGAAGAAGAAAGAGAAAGACGTAGAGAACTTAATAACATAGAAAATAAGTTGTCTAAGCGTGAAGACGAACTAGAAAGTAAAATTCAATCTGTTACAGATAAAGAATCAAGTCTTGATAAAAGAGAAGATGAAATCGAAAAACAAGAACAAGAATTAAAAGACGCTATCTCAAAACAAATAGCTGAATTAGAACGTATTTCAGGTTTGTCTGTAGAAGATGCGAAAAATATGTTGATGGAACAGCTTAAAAAAGATTTAGCTCAAGAGCAAATTCAGTTGATAAGAGAAAACGAATCAAAAATTAGAGAAGATGCTGAAAACAAAGCAAAAGATATTCTTTCTACAACAATGCAAAGATGTATGATGGAGCAAGTTGTTGAATCAACTGTTTCTGTTGTATCTTTGCCAAACGATGAAATGAAAGGTCGTATTATAGGTCGTGAGGGTCGTAATATCAGAACATTAGAAACATTGACTGGTGTTGATTTGATTATTGATGATACTCCGGAAGCTGTTGTACTTTCATCTTTTGACCCAGTTAGAAGAGAAGTTGCAAAACTTGCTTTGGAAAAACTTATTCAAGACGGACGTATTCACCCAGTTAGAATTGAAGAAGTTGTTGAAAAATCAAAAGCAGAAGTTGAAAAGAAAATCTACCGTGAGGGTGAAAATGCTGCTTTAGATATGGGTGTTATGGGCTTGAGTAAAGAGCTTATAAAAGACTTAGGACGTTTATATTATAGAACAAGTTATGGTCAAAATGTCCTTAATCACTCAATAGAAGTTGGTAATATCGCAGGCATGTTGGCAGCAGAGCTTGGTGCTAATGTTTATGTAGCAAAAAGAGCTGGCTTATTGCACGATATCGGTAAAGCAGTTGACCAAACTCAAGAAGGTACTCACATTCAACTAGGTGTTGAACTTGCTAGAAAATTTGGTGAAAAAGAAGAAATCATTCACGCAATCGAGGCCCACCACGATGATGTTACAGCAAATACTATTGAAGCAGTATTGGTTAAGATAGCTGACGCTATTTCAGCTGGTCGTCCAGGAGCTAGACGTGATACTCTTGAAATTTATATCAAACGTCTACAAAAAATTGAAGAAATCGTTAATAGTTATGACGGTATCAAACAATCATTCGCTGTTCAAGCAGGTCGTGAGGTTCGTGTTATAGTTGAAGCCGATATGTTTGATGACTTGGCATCAGGCAAATTAGCAAGAGATATTGCTAAGAAAATTGAAAACGAACTTGACTATCCTGGACAAATTCGTGTAACAGTTGTTCGTGAATTTAGAGCAGTTGAGATTGCTAAATAACATTATGGTCGGTTTGGATTAGTTAGTTACTGATACAAATTGACAGGTTTAAAGGTGATTATGACAAAAGATGTTATAAAAATATTATTTTTCGGAGATTTAGTAGGTAAATGTGGTAGAAATACTGTATTTGCCTACCTTTCTGATTTAAAAGAAAAGGGCGAACTTCCTGATTTTGTTATTGCAAATGGTGAAAACGCATCTCACGGGTTTGGATTAACCGAAAAAAATTATAAAGAGTTCCTTAACGCAGGGATTGATTGTATAACATCAGGTAATCATATTTGGGATAAACGAGATATATTTGGCTATATAGAAGATGCAGATAGACTAGTTAGACCTATAAACTATCCAAAAGGAACAGCAGGTTTAGGTAGCAGAATTATTGAAAAAAATGACAAAAAGATTGGGGTTATAAACGCTCTTGGTCGAGTGTTTATGCAACCTATAGATTCTCCTTGGGATATTGTAAAAGCTGAAGTGGAAAAATTGAAAGAGATAACTCCAAATATTATTGTAGATTTTCATGCAGAGGCGTCTGCTGAAAAATTGTGTTTTGGAAGATATTTATCTGAGTTGGGTGTTTCAATGTTTGTTGGTACTCATACTCACGTTCAGACAGCCGATGAAAAGATTATGAATGGTATGGCATATATTACTGATGCAGGTTTTTGTGGTGCGTTTGATAGCATTATTGGTATGGAATATGAAACCTCTATTAAGCGTTTACTTACTCTTATGCCTGAACGATATGAAGTTGCAAGTGGTGATATTGCACAGATTAATGCAGTTGAAGTTTCTTTATGTGATGGAAAAGCAACTGAAATAAAAAGAATTAATTTTAATGTAGATAGTAAAAATAGATTGGAGGAAAGCGTTGAAAACAGCGTTTGAGATTAGGAGGGTGAAGTGAAGTCAGACTTACACATTCATACCTATTATTCTGATGGAATATACTCACCCGAAAAAATTGTTGATTTAGCCATTGAACACGGTCTTGAAGCTATTGCTTTGACAGACCACGATAATATTTTGTCTTATGATGTGGCTCAAAAATATATACAAGAAAAAGGTGAAAACTTAGAACTTATTCGAGGAATAGAAGTTAATACCCTGTATAAAGGTATGGAAGTCCATATTTTAGGGTATTTTATGGACGTTAAGAATAAGGATTTTGTTGCTATGTTGAAAGCTCAGCAACAAGCCCGTGTAAAACAAACCAAAGAAATTT
This sequence comes from Candidatus Gastranaerophilales bacterium HUM_9, assembly GCA_002103075.1. GTDB lineage: Bacteria > Cyanobacteriota > Vampirovibrionia > Gastranaerophilales > Gastranaerophilaceae > UBA2883. Next base: position 553,419 of record DABG01000018.1, read on the forward strand.
TGGCATTGTTAAAGAAAAAAGAAGGTATAAAAATTAAATATGAAGACGTGAAACAATTAGTTGCCGAGAATGGTAGTATAGGTCGTCCTCATATTGCTAGAGCAATAGCAAATGCAGGTGGAACTTCCAATGTTATGGAAGCGTATAACAAATACATCAATACAGAATCACCTGTTTATGTTGAAAGAAAAACTGTTTCACCATTTGATGTTGTAGAAATCATCTATGATGCAGGTGGAGTTCCTGTAATTGCGCACCCTTACGATGTACCGATTGCAGATGAATTAATACCTGAACTTGTTAATTGTGGGTTGAGAGGGATTGAAGCTTATCATAGAAAACACTCAGCGCCTTATATTGAACATTTTTCTACGTTAGCTGAAGAATATGGACTTATTGTTACAGGTGGGTCTGATTTTCACGCTCCAAACATTATGAACGGACAGATTATTCTTGGCAAAAACTTTGTTCCTGATTGGGTTTATGACAATCTTATTCAGGAAAAGAAACGTCTGGATATGGCATAGGATTATTTATAATGAATAAGAATTTAAAAGACGGCTTTACGTTAATTGAAGTTAGTATATTATTTATAATTTTTATCACGGTAGCAATATTAATTATACCGTTGTCTGTTGATGACGTAGTTTTATCTAAAAATGTTGACAAATGGAAACAAGCTCAGATAGGATTCTCATCAATTCCTATATCTATGATGAACTGTGATAATTACAAAGCTAACAAACCTTTAAACATTCAAGACTTCATGTCTGCGTTGATTAAGGTTTATCCATTAAAGAAAGTCGTTAGTTATAAGATTAAATATCTAAATGGAGATACACCAGATGGAGATTATATATTTCCTGAAATGTATATGACTAATGGTGGAGCAACTATAGCTTTTAATTGGTTAAATCAAGATTCTTCAAAGAATGATGATGTTGTTTTGGCAAAGATTATGTTTGATGTAAATGGTAAATCTTCACCAAATGTTTGGGGTAAAGATGTTTTTGGGTTTGATGTTTATAAAGATAAAATTTTGCCGTTTGGTACAAATATGGACGATATGACTTTAGAGGTTGATTGTTCTCGTCAAGGAACAGGGATTGCTTGTTCTTATAATTATTTAAAAGGAATAGATAAGTAATGAAAAAAGTTTGTGTTTATTGTTCTTCATCAAACACACTTGATAAAGCATATTATAAAGATGCAGAGTTGTTAGGTGAATTGTTAGCAAAAAACGGGTTTGGAATAGTATATGGTGGAAGTTGTGTCGGAACAATGGACGTAGTAGCTAACACAGCAAAACAAAACGGTTCAAAAATAATTGGTGTTATGCCTGAAAAATTGTGTAGTTTTGGGGTAGCCTCTGATTATTGTGATGAGTTTTATAAAACTCCTGATATGAGAAGTCGGAAACAAAAACTCGATGATGTATCTGATGCAGTTGTTGCTATGGCAGGTGGTTTTGGTACATTAGAAGAAGTTTCTGAGATGATTGTTCAAAAACAACTTGGGTATAATAATAAACCGATTGTATTTTTAAATACAAATGGGTTTTATGATAAATTGTTCGAGTTTTTTGATAATATAATGGCTCAGCAGTTTGCAAAAACCTCTGCAAAGGAACTGTATTGTAACGCAAAAACCCCACAAGATGTAGTTGATTATCTTTTGAACTACAAGTATTGTGAAAAGGTGATTGAACCAAAGGATATTTATACAGACAAAAAGTTTGGGGGTAATGAGTAATGAAATCAGGGTTTACAGCAATAATAGGCAGACCTAATGTTGGAAAATCAACACTTTTGAACCAGATTTTAGAGCAAAAAATTGTTATTGCTACGAATAAGGCTCAAACTACAAGAAAACGTATTAAAGGAATTTATACAACAGATGAAATGCAGATTGTTTTTGTTGATACCCCTGGAATACATAAACCTTTAAATAAACTTGGCGAATTTTTATTAGATGAAGCAAAGGTAGCAGTGCCTGATGCTGATGTGGTTTTGTTTTTGGTAGATGTTTCAACTCCTGCCGGAAAAGGTGATAAGTGGATTGTTGAAAACGTGTTATCGGCTTTAAACGTTCCTGTCGTTATGGTTTTGAATAAGACTGATAAGGCTTCACCTAAGACGTTAGATGAAAACATTTTATCTTATAAAACACTTTATCCTAAGGCCGTTGATACAATTAGAATTTCAGCTAAGACTGGGAAGAATAAACAAAAATTGGTTGATATTATTAAAAAATATTTACCTGAAGGCGAAATGTTGTATCCTGAAGATGTTGTAACAGAAGAAAATATGCGAGATATCGTAGAAGAAATTGTGCGAGAAAAAATTCTTTTGAACACACAAGATGAAATCCCACATTCTGTAGCTGTAATGGTTGATGAATATAAAGAAGCAGATGATATCGATAGAATACGTGCAACAATAATTTGTGAACATAAGAGTCAAAAGGGTATTTTGATTGGAAAAGGTGGAAGTCTTTTAAAAACAATCGGTACTCAAGCACGTTTGGATTTAGAAAAAATTGTTGATAAAAAGGTCTTTTTAGGGCTACAGGTAAAGGTTGAAAAAGACTGGCGAAAGAAAGATAGTATTTTAAAATCTTTGGGTTATGTTTCTGAATAACAATATTGTAAATACATAAATGTATATTGTCAGGTTCAACAGTTTAATTGAATCCGACCTACAATTATAATTCTTTGTACTCGATTTCATAACCTAAAATTGTTAAAATTCTTCTAACTTCTTCAAATTTTATTGTTTTCTTTGACAATTTCTTAGAAATACTCTGAACAGTAACTGTTTCATTTTCAGTTGATAACCTTTTAGCTAGTTCAGTCATTGTCATAGCCTTTTTAGCTAGCAACATTTTAATATCTTCTTTTATACTCATATTCTTTCCTTTTATTACTAAAATTATACTTATTTGACTAAAAGTTGACAAAAATAGAAAATTGTTGTAAATTATTTTGCATATACAGGATAAAAGTTGCCATAAATGGCAACAAATATTAAAATAAGGAAATAATAATGGATATGAATAATTTTGAAGATAAAAATTTTTTATACTTATATACTCAAAAACAAAAAGAAACTTATCAAAAATATTTTAGTAATAGTAAGAATTTTGATGAAAATTTTAGAAAACTATTAAAGAAAGAATTTGAATATTTAGGTAAAACTTATACTGTTGCAAAGATAATCTATGATTGTTTAAATGAATTATATATAGTTAATTCAAGTGAAAAAATGAAATATTATCTTTCTCAATCAGAAAAAATCTATATAAGTATTGCAAATGCAATAAATTATTTTGAGGAATTGATATTTTATAATAAAACAGTTTAATATTATAGAAAATAGTAAATTCCTATGGATATCAAAAATCATATAATCCGACTATACAAATTCTTTTCAAAAACTGCTAAAATTGTAATAAAAATTTAGCGAAAGTGAGATGTTATGAAAAAAGTTTTAGTACTAGGTGGAAAAAAATATAATACTTCATTATTTGATGGTTATGAACTTGTTGTTGAAAAGAAAGTCGATAAAGCAATCAAACGTGTGTTTGCAGATGCTCCGGACGTCATTCTAACCGACCTTGCCACCACCTCGTTTCATGATTGCTACTACTTTGAAAACTTAATAAAAAAAATTGATGTTATTAAAAATATCCCTTTTGCTGTTCTTAAACCTAAAACACTTAATCAAAACTTTGATTTGTTTAAGGTTATTGATTCTGAACAAGATTTGAAAACTCTTGCAGATGAATATAATTTTTCTGAAACAGAAAAAAAAGGAATTTTAGAATATAAACTAACAAACAGTTGTTTAAAAACTCTATCGACTGAGATTATGGATAAAATGATTGTTCAGTCATCTATTTTAGATGATATCAAATCATTGGTTAATTATATGAACGATGATTATGCACTTTCTTTGAATATCTTTAAATTGTTTGATAAGTACATATCTTACGATTTATGTGGGTTGTATTTTAATGAGTCAAATGAAAGCTCAAAGAATGTTTTAAACCTTTCTTTGCCAAACGAAAATATCACAATAAATCAGATAGAAAAATTGTCTAACAAATTCTTTGATGAATTTGAAAATAAATATAAACGTATAAATGAAGTTCAAACGGCACTTGTATCAGGTGATATTTCTGATAAATTTAAGTTAAGAAAATTTGATACAGAAATCATTTTGCCTTATATGTTCTCTGAAAACTTAACAGGTGGTATTTATCTATTAGCCAATAAAAAGATGAATATTTTTGAAAAAATGTTTTTTGATGTTATTACACACGAACTTGAATTGATATTTAAGTTTAAGTTTATGTTTAATGAACAGTTGAAGCATGCACTTCAAGATTCTATGACCGGTTTATTTAATAGACAAGAATTTGAAGCTAATTTGGAAAAAGAATTTAATAGAGCAAGAAGATATATTTATAATTTCACATTAGCATTTATTGATATTGATGAAATGGGTAAAATCAATGAATCTTATGGCGATAAGTTTGGTAATTTTGTAATTTATCAATTAGCACAACTTTTGAAAGAAGTATTTAGACGTACCGACTTGTTATATAGATTTGGTGGGGATAAGATTATTGTCTTTATGCCTATGACACCTATTACAAAAGCTATTATTCCTATCGAACGTCTTAAAGAAAAAATATCTGAACATAAGTTTGAAAAAGACGGTGTTTCAACAAATATAACTGTTAGTATAGGTTTGTGTGCAAACTATTCAAGATTTACTGATACAGAACATTTGATGAATAGTTTAAAGGTTTCTTTGATAAGAGCTAAAGAAGCTGGTAAGAATAAGCTTGATATTTATGAATAATAATGCATATTCAGAGGGATCCTGAAATAAATTCAGGATGACACCAAAAACAAACATAATACGTCATTCCGAACTTGCGGATTTTGTGTAGGCTGACCGAGTGAAACGAGGGAACGCCGAAGTAACGCCGAAAAAATGAACGATAGTTTTACGAAGTAAAACAAAGTGAATGACTTGAAGGCGTGAAACAATAATCCAAGACAGTTTCGGAATCCCTGCAAAGGCTTAATTATGCATTATTAATTACAAATTTTGTGTGCAAAATCCATGTAAATATAAGACATGCTTGACTTTTTGATAAAAATAATTAAACCATATAGAGGATATATACCCAAAGGTGTTAAAGTATGTATTTCAAAGGTCGTATAAATAAGTGTACGAGGTGGAGGGTACAATAAATGTTCTCTGAAATGATTCAAGGATTATTACAATCAAGTGGTCAAGCTAGCGCTATGAAGCGTTATACAGCGATGAATAATTATGTAAACGGTGTTCCTCCAAAGGCTAAGGCCGATGTTTTAAAATCTGAGGGTATTGCGTTACCTAACTCTTCAAATATTCAATCATTTGATAAGGTTTTGCAGTCAACTGCTCAAGCTCAGTTCGGGTCATTATTGAGAAATAGAGGTATTACAAGCGTTGATGCTCAGCTTTATACTAATCCAAATGTTAATTTCACTAAACGTGCAACTAAAGATGAAATTATGTCTATGATTGAAACAACATCTGAAAAATACGGTGTAGATTCAAAATTGATTAAAGCATTGGTAAAACAAGAATCAGGATTTAATCCAAACGCAAAATCAAAAGTAGGTGCACTAGGTTTAATGCAATTAATGCCATCTACGGCAAAAGGATTGGGAGTAAAAGACCCAATGGATCCTCAACAAAACATTGAAGGTGGAGTTAAGTATGTAAAATCTATGTTAGATAGGTTTAATGGGAACGTAATCTTAGCACTTGCAGCATATAATGCAGGTCCAAATGCTGTAAGAAAATATGACGGTGTTCCACCTTATAAAGAAACACAAAATTATGTTAAATCAATCTTAAAGAATTATCTATAATACTTAGTTATTTTAGCTTAGACAATCCAGTAAGTGCGTCCATATCAGAAGAAATTCTATTACGTGATTCTTCAGAGGTTGCTTTAATTTTTTCAACTACTTTAGGGTCAAGAAATTCAAAAAAGTCTTTGAGTTCAATGTTTGGCTTGCTAACTCCTGAGTGGTTAAATTTGTTTTCCATAATTATATTTCCTATCTACACTGTTACTATCGGGTTTTTAGATTTATATATTTGCAATTTCGATTGCTGTCGTCCCTAGTATATTTTTCAAGCAAAGTAAAGATTCGAAATTGATTAATTTGTGATAAGTATTTACATACTGTAACAAATGTATAAACATAGTAATACCCGAGCATTTAACGGTTTTTGTAACGCATTCACTTAAGAAGTTGTCATAAGACCATGCTCAAGATTAGTTTATAAATTTTTTCAGCATTTGTCAAGTGAGGAATGGGGAATATTTCACTGGAATTGATAAAGTTATTTTATTACTAAGAGATTAAAAAAAGGGCTCGAGATGATATCTCGAGCCCTTTTTTGTTTAAATTTATTTTTCTTCCTTGCAGAACATCTTATGTCTTTTACAATAATCTGCTAAATCTCTTTTGATTTCAGGACATAGGATATAAAGTACAATAATGTTTGGAACACACATAGCAATCATCATTGCATCAGTGATATTTATAATAGATTGAACATTCATCGCTGAACCAATTATAATAAATAAACAATAAATAAGGTTAAATGTAAGAACACGTTTCTTACCTTCACCAAGCAAGAATGTCCAAGCTTTTTGTCCATAGTATGCCCAAGATATCAATGTTGATAATGCAAATAAAACAGCAATTATTGATAAGATTATTGGGAAGAATGAGATAACAGATTGAAATGCGTTTGAAGCAAGTTCAATACCAGAAATTTGACCAATATGAGTTTCGTTAAGAACACCAGATGAAACAATAGCGAATGATGTGAACAAACATAATACACCAGTTAAGAATGTTTCAAGAAGTGCAACAAAACCTTGAGAAACAGGTTCTTTCGTTTGAGATGTAGCATAAACAATCGCTGCAGCACCAGTACCAGCTTCATTAGATTGAACAGAACGTCTTAATCCAAGTATAAGAACTCCAAAGAAACCACCAGCAACAGCTGTTGGGTGAAATGCTTCTTTTACGATTAAAGCGATAGTGTGAGGTATGCTTGCATAGTTTGCGAAGATTACAATAAAACCTGAAATGATATACAATAGACACATTGTAGGAGTTAGAATAGTTGTAACTTTTGCTATACTTTTAATACCACCAACAACAACTAGACCAATAAGTATTGCAGTAATAAGACCTATTACCCAAGCATATCCGTGTAAGAAACTGTTTTGACCACCTGTAATAAAGATTATTTGGTGAGCAGTTTGGTTAATTTGAATCATATTACCACCTGTAATACCACCACCAATACAAAGTATAGCGAATATAACAGATAGTGGTTGACCTAACCAACGAAGTTTCTTTCTAGTAAGACCGTGTGCGATGTAGTGCATAGGTCCACCAGATACAGAACCATCAAGGTTAAATCGTCTATATTTTACAGCTAGGGTTGCTTCAACGAATTTGATAGACATACCAAGTATTGCACCTGCAAAAATCCAGAATGCAGCACCAGGTCCACCAATAGATATTGATATCGCAACACCTGCGATACTTCCGATACCGATTGTTCCTGAAAGTGCAGTAGCGAGTGCACCGAATGATGAAACTTCACCACAGTTGTCGCTTTCAGCTGGTTTTGTGACAACGTCAATTGCGTGTTTAAATCCCCAAATTGCGATACCTTTAAAATATATTGTAAAGAATATACCTGCGAATAATATCCAGAAAATGATTATTGGAACATCATTTCCAAAAAATGATACCGGCGTGAATATAACCTTTGCGATTGCATCTGATACTGGTGCAATCGTTGTATCCATAAAATGATCCACATCAAATGCAAATGCATTTTGGATAGTTGTTAAAAATGCTGTCAATAACCATAAAAATCTTTTCATAAACGTCTTCCTATTTAAATTACAATAATTATTTGTTTATTATACCAAAAACATGCATATTTGAACCTAATGACAGAATATTTCATACATAGAGTGTAATATTTTTTATTATTTTTTGTATTTGTGTGATAATTTTTTTGTATTATTTAAATAAAGAGTTGTTATTATGTGTTCAGATAAAAAGATTGATTTAGTTTATTTATGGGTCGATGGCGAAGATGAGAATTGGCTTAAGAAAAAGGCTTATTATCAATCAGAAAAATGCGATGAAGAAGCTATTCAAAAATGTAGATTTGTAAGCAATGATGAATTAAAATATTCTTTACGTTCGGTTGAAAAGAATGCATCTTGGATTAATAAAATATATATTGTAACAGATGGTCAAGTTCCTAGTTGGTTGAATTTAGAAAATGATAAGGTTAGAATTATTGACCATTCAGAGATTGTGCCACAAGACAAATTGCCATTATTCAATTCAAACGCCATAGAATTAAGGCTACCTTTTATACCTGACTTATCTGAATATTTTTTATATGCAAATGACGATATGTTTTTTTGGTCAAGAGTTGAAGAAGATTTTTTCTTTGAGGGCGATAAGCCAATTTGTAGATTATTTAGTGAAATGAAATTATGTGATGAATCAGAGCGAGGTTATGATAAGACGATTCATCTTGCTTATAGAGAGGTTTTTAATAAATTTGGAAAACCTAAAAAAACAGGTTCACCACATCATTGTATAGATGCTTATAAAAAGTCTGTTTTCATTGATTGTTTGAATGCTTTTCCAGAACTAGTTTCAAAAACATTAAATAATAGATTTAGAACTCATGAAGATTGGCAAAGAATGATAGTTATATATTATGCGTTGGCGACAGAACAAGGTGTTGAAAAATGGGTTAAACCGACTTGGCTAGATAAGAATGTTTTTAGAAAAGTTTTAGATACAAAATGTTTTAACTTAAGCAAAAGAACGGTTAAGAGGATTGAACAAATTAGGGCTAAGTTAGTTTGTTTGAATGATTGCGAAAAAACGACTGATAAAGATAGATTAAATGTTCATAAGATAATGGAAAAACATTTTCCAGAAAAATCAAGTTTTGAAAAATAAGGTTTGTATTTAATATTCTAGGCGGATAGGATAATTTTTGCTAGAATGAGGAAGAACTTTATAGCAGTAAAAATGGCTGATATTAATACAGAATATTTAGAAAAGAATATAACAGTTTTAGAGAAATCTTATGAGATGTTGCAGCAAGCAACAGAAGGTACAATCGATTATGAATTGTATAGGAACTCTTTGGTTAAAGGTTTTGAAATGACTTTAGAACAAAGTGGAAAACTCTTGAAAAAAGTTCTTAATCCATATTTTGTATCAAAAAAAGCAGTTGATTCTTTGTCGTTTAAAGATATTTTTAGACAAGCTCATAATCACTCTTTGATAACAGATGAATAAACAAGACGTTGGCTTATATATAGAGATAATAGAAATAGTACTGCTCACGATTATGGTCAAGCGTTTGCAGAAGAAACATTGACATTAGTAAAAGATTTCCTTATGGATGCTAAGAATTTAAAGAAAGTAATTGATAATGCTGAATGTTAAACAACAATATTTAGAAGAATTAAAATCTATTTTGAACGAATATTGTCCTAATGCAGAGGTTTGGGCTTATGGAAGTCGATTAACAGAAAATTGTCATTCAGGTAGCGATTTGGATTTGGTTGTTAAATCGTTTAATGATAAAACAAAATCATTGTATGAATTAAAGGCTTTGTTGAGTGATAGCAATATCCCTTTTATTATAGATATTCATGAATTTGACAAACTACCAGATTATTTTCAAACTGAAATCAAGAAAAACTACGTTGTTATATAACTAAATTTCATAGTTATATAAATAAAAAAACACCCTGAACGGTTGTTCAAGGTGTTTTTAAAAATTCTGGGGTAGAAGTGTCTTGCTCGGTCGCATTTAACGGCGTTTCGCTTTTTGCCAACGAGAAGTTTATTAATCTAAATCCTCATTTGTCAAAAGAGCTCCAGCCTCAGCTCCCTCGCGCGATTCGAACCCACGGTTCTCATCCTTCAGCCTTTAATTAAAAAACACCCCGAACGGTTGTTCAAGGTGTTTTTAAAAATTCTGGGGTAGAAGGATTCGAACCTCCGAGATGGCTGGACCAAAACCAGCTGCCTTACCACTTGGCGATACCCCAATAGGTTATATCTCTATAATATATTCTCAATACGATTTGTCAAGTTTTTATTTTGCATTTATAATTGTTTTGTTATTTACTCAATCGAAAGGCATTCTTATTATGAAAATTAATCGTAATTATTTAAACCTAGAAGCTAGTTATTTGTTCTCTACTATAGCAAACAAAGTCAAAGAATATTCTTTAAAAAATCCCGACAAAAATATCATAAGACTAGGTATAGGTGATGTTACTCTCCCATTATGTAAAGCTGTAATTTCTGCTATGCATTTGGCTGTTGATGAAATGGGGGTTCAAGAAACCTTTAAAGGCTACGGTCCAGAACAAGGTTACGATTTTCTTAAATCAGAAATAAAAAACTATTATTATAAAAATAATGTTGAACTTGATTTAGATGAAATTTTCATAAGTGATGGTGCAAAAAGTGATTTGGGTAATATTTTAGATATCTTTGATATTGATAATACAGTACTTGTTCAAGACCCTGTTTATCCAGTATACGTTGATACAAACATAATGGCTGGTAGAAAAATTTTTTATTCAAATTCTAACGAAGAAAATGGATTTCTTCCAATGCCAGAAGATAACGTAAAAGCAGATATAATATATCTTTGTTCTCCAAACAACCCAACGGGTGCTGTATATACAAAAGAACAATTGAAAAAATGGGTAGATTATGCACTAAAAAATAATTCAATAATCCTTTTTGATTCTGCATACGAAAGTTTTATTTCTGATAAATCTCTACCACGTAGTATTTATGAAATTGAAGGTGCTAAATCTTGTGCAATAGAATTCTGTTCTTTCTCAAAAACAGCAGGGTTCACAGGTACACGTTGTGGTTATACGGTTCTTCCTAAAAATCTTGTTTATGAAGATACTCAATTAAATAAATTATGGCTAAGACGTCAAACTACAAAATTTAACGGTGTTCCATATATTGTTCAAAAAGGTGCGTCAGCTGTGTTCTCAGAGGAAGGTCAAAAAGAAATTCAAGCAAACATAAACTACTATAAAGAAAATGCTAAAATTATAATGGATACATTAGATAAACTTGGAATTTGGTATACAGGTGGAACGAATTCTCCTTATATTTGGTTAAAATGTCCAAACAATATGAAGTCATGGGAGTTCTTTGATTATCTTTTAAACAATGTTCAAATCGTTGGTACTCCAGGGTCAGGCTTTGGTAAAAACGGTGAGGGCTATTTTAGATTAACTTCATTTGGTAGTAAAGAAAAAACTATTGAAGCTATGAATAGATTGTTGAATTCGTCTTTGGCTAAGTAGTTGGGCTCATAAATAGTTTCGAGGTGTCGCAGGAAGTTTATCTAATTTGTAATATGTAATGAATAATGTGTAATTACATTAAACATCTAGCTTTGACTCTTTCAATAAAGTTAAAATCAGCCGAAAATATATCGGCTGATTTTTAGTTGTTGATTATTATGAATTGTTTTAATCTTTGTATTTATTATTTAATCTTAGCTTTTGCAAACAATGTTAAACCTGCAATCATAGCTGTAGAAATGCCACCCATTACAGCACTAAATACTGATGATAAAGCGACACCTTTTTTGAAGTTTTTGTCGATGGCATCAACGGTTGTGAATCCGTCCCACATTTTGCCATCTTTGCTCATTCCACCAGTTGGAATTTTGCCACCATTATTATTGGCGATAACTTGTGCTTGAGATACAACCATTTTTCTAGCTTTCATGCCATTATACAAAGCTGTTCCGCCAGTTGCCATTGCACCTAATGTTGCAACTGCTCCAATACATTTAACAGAAGACATAATTTATACTCCTTTTTATCCACACACATTATATATAATGCACCATTCTATCAAAATTTGCTAGTATATTAATAAATAATTGTAAACAATTGTAACGATGCGCGTAAAAAGTCTAAAGTTCTAAAAAATAATGTCGTAATAAATGACATAGATAGAAACATTATAGGAGAAATTAAAATGGAATTTAACAACATCAATTTATTTACACAAAACGCAGCAGCATTAAATAAAGCACAAGGTACTAAAGAAGCTAAGGTTGAAGAAGAAGCAAAACAACCTGAAGTAAAAGACAACAAACCAGCTGAACAACAATATTCAGCAGATGAAGTTTTCAACTATATGGCTGGTTCAGCTGTAGCTGCAAAAGCAAAAGTTAACAACACAAGCGCTCAAGAAACAAGAATTGCTGGTTTTATGAACGACTTTGAAGAAGCATTTAACTTTGCAAAAGAATTGGGTTTATCTGACGAGGCTGCATTAGCAATCCTTGAAAGAATTTAAGAGTAAAAAGAGTATGCAAAATGATTGAAAGCACCTTAAACTAAAAAGGTGCTTTTTATTTTGTTACGAAATGTAAACAATAAAAGGCAAAAAAGTCAATTCTATCTTATGTATATACTTTATATATACATAAGAACCGATTGAATGATTGGTTCGAGCAAGGGATATAATATTACAGGGTACAATTTAATAGCAAAACAAGTAGTTTTAAAAAATGGTCAATATTTAAGGACTATTAATTTAAGGTTGCTGAAAATATAACTTTGGGTATTTATTCCACAGGGTACACATAGGATAAGGGTATACAATCATGGCAGTTGGAGCAAAGGATTTCATCGACAAACTTTTAGTAGAAAAATATGCTAAAGAGCAAGTAGATAACCATGATAATGTTGAATCAAAGATTAAGCCTGACGATGTGTATGATGTAATGTCATTGGCGTCAAATAACGCAATTAATTATTTTAAATTATCACAGCGTTTGGCGATTGCCTGTTATGCTGTTAACGCAAAGGCAGCGAAGTATAGGAGCATAAGACCTTTGCAAATGCAAACTCAAGCATAGTAGCTGGATTTAAACATATATCAAATTTTTGATATATGTTTTTATTTTTTTGTAATTCCTACATCAACGACTTAATTGCAAGTGCAATAAGCAAAACTCCACCTAAAATTTCCATGCCTTTTGAGTTGAACTTCTTCAAGCAAAAACCACTTGAAAATCCTAAGACCGAATTTATAAATGTCACAATACCAATAGTTACAGCACTCAATAATAATGGGGTGTTTGTTAAAGATAATGTTATCCCTGCAGAAAATGCATCAATACTTGTTGCAATTCCAATTAGTAAAAGTGTTCTAAGTGTCAATATTGCTTTTTCTTCGTTTTCTTTATTAAAGGCTTCTTTAATAATAGTGAATCCAAGATATGCAAAGATTATAAATACAATCCATTTTGAATAAGGTAATATAAATACCTTGATTAGATTAGTGAACTCATACCCCAAGACAGGCATGATTGCTTGAAAAACACCAGTTATGAATGCTAAAGAAAATGCAGTAACACGTTTTGATTTATCTGTCGTCAATCCATACGAAAATGAAACAACGCAGGCATCAACAGAGAGTGCAAAAGCAAGGATAAGCAGTTCAATATTGCTCATCACAGACCTCTACTTCAAACAATCTGTTCCAAGGGAATGTATATTCATTTCTAATTTTAAGTCCTAATATTTCAGATACTTTTTCTTCAAAAGGTTTCATTAGTGGTTTGATGTTAGTAGGTTCAGTAATTTGTTGACGGATATTTGCTTGATATCCCCAATCATCTAAGAATCTAATCATCTGAACTTTTTTAAATGCAGTATCATTATATTTTTTTGCTAAAAATTTTATTTTTGCACAACAAATGAGGCTTCCAAGAGTGTTGGCACTGGTATTCCAAGCACTATATCCAAAAAAGTTGTCAATTTTAAAGTTCTCAATGAGTTTTGATACAAAATTGTTGTCTGCTCCGTTAGCGTTTCTTACGTCTGCTATCATATAGTTTTTGTTTGGTAAACTCAAATCACCTGAAAATTGTTCTGTATCAATCTTCATAACGATTTCGCCTTGATGGTCTTTAAAGTTGTTTATTATCAGTACAATATCAGCATTTTCTTTAGAGTCTGCAATTTTACAATTAGCAAATTCTATTTGGTTTTTTACAGATTTTTCAATACTAATATCTTCGTAATTAGAGATAAGTTTTACATCAGGCTCTATAAACTGTGGATAGATTGATAATTCACCTTGAATTGATTTTGCAAGTAGGCTTAAAGGAATTTCATCTGCACCTGTAATAACTTTGCCACCCATACGTTTAAGTTGTTCTGCTTCCATTACGTTGTAGCCGTATTCAGCACAATCGTCTTTTGAAAAAATAAGTGTTTCAAAAAAACCTTCTTTTTGCCATTCAAGATACATTTTGTTTATTTTAAAGTTACGTAATCTTGTTTGTTTGTAATCGTTTAATATGTCGTCTGGAATAATTCGTCGTAGAGGACTTTCTAGTCCTAAACTACTTGCGTATTTGTGTTTCTCGTAAGAATATTCAAATATTTTTTTGCCATATTTTGACCAATATTCTTTTTCTTCTTCATTACAGTTGTTGTTAGAAATTCTCATAATACTTGACACTGCGTATATTTTTGCTTTTTTAGTTGAAAGAATTTCTTTGAAATCAAGTAATCGGCTTTTTATATCTTCAAAATATTCTGGTGAACGTCTTGAGGGGATTAATCCTCCGTAGGCGATTGTATCAAGTGATAGAACTATCGAATCTACTTCAGGGATTTGATTAAGCCAAGTGTATAAACTTGTAATGTCAGCATTCTTTTTAAGGTCACCAAGAAGTTTTCTTGGTGGAATATAGAGTGTTATCTCCTCATCAATTCTTGCTATCTCTTTTGCCAGATTGTAGCATACAGGTCTATTATCAATCGGAATAAAACAAATTTTCATAAAATTATTATATTAAAGTATTGATAAAAATTCAAATGTGTTTTAGAATAGACGTATAAGTATTACGTTTAAATAAAAGAGGTTAGTATGACTGTTTTAGAATATGAGTTGGCACTAAATGAAGGTCAAATTACACAGATTATTGGACCTGTAATTGACGTTGAGTTCCCACACGGTAATTTGCCAGAAATTTATAATGCGTTAGAAATTATCACGGATAATGGAAAAGTAGTTGCAGAAGTTCAACAAATGTTGGGTGCTAATAAAGTTAGAACAGTTGCTATGTCATCAACAGATGGTTTGAAACGTGGAATGAAAGTAGTGAATACAGGTGAGCCTATAAAGATTCCTGTAGGCAAACCTATTTTAGGAAGAATTTTAAATGTAATTGGTGAGCCTGTGGATAAGATGGGTGAAATTGAAACGAATGATTATTTACCTATTCATAGGGAGTCACCAAAATTAACTGATCAAAACACTGAAATTGAGATATTAGAAACAGGTATCAAGGCTATTGACTTATTACAACCATATTCAAAAGGTGGTAAGATAGGTTTGTTCGGTGGTGCTGGTGTTGGTAAAACAGTTCTTATTATGGAATTGATTCACAATATCGCACAAGAACATTCTGGGGTATCAGTATTTGGTGGTGTTGGTGAAAGAACTCGTGAAGGTAACGACCTATGGAACGAGATGAAAGAATCAGGTGTACTTGATAAGGTTGCACTGATTTATGGTCAAATGAACGAGCCACCTGGAGCGAGAATGAGAGTTGGTTTGTCAGCTCTTACTGCGGCTGAATATTTTAGAGATTTTTCAAAACAAGATGTATTGTTATTCATTGATAACATCTTCAGATTTACTCAAGCAGGTTCTGAAGTATCTGCATTGTTAGGACGTATGCCATCTGCCGTTGGTTATCAGCCAACATTGGCAACAGAAATGGGTGAGT
Source organism: Candidatus Gastranaerophilales bacterium HUM_9 (assembly GCA_002103075.1). Taxonomy (GTDB): domain Bacteria; phylum Cyanobacteriota; class Vampirovibrionia; order Gastranaerophilales; family Gastranaerophilaceae; genus UBA2883. Next base: position 569,372 of record DABG01000018.1, read on the forward strand.
TGCAAGAAAGAATTACGTCAACAAAAGATGGTTCTATTACATCAGTTCAAGCGATTTATGTGCCTGCTGATGACTTGACCGACCCTGCTCCAGCAACAACTTTCTCTCACTTAGATGCTTCAACTGTATTATCAAGACAAATTGCATCTTTAGGTATTTATCCTGCAGTTGACCCACTTGCATCTAATTCAAGAGTTTTAGATCCAAATATTATTGGTGAAGAACATTATGAAACAACAAGAAAAGTATTAGAAATTCTTCAAAAATACAAAGAGTTGCAAGATATTATTGCGATTTTAGGTATGGACGAATTGTCAGAAGAAGACAAAGAAACTGTTAATAGAGCAAGAAAAATTCAAAAATTCTTATCTCAACCATTCTTTGTTGCTGAACAGTTCTCAGGTATTTCTGGTAAATATGTAAAACTTGAAGATACAATAAGAGGATTTAAAGAAATCATCGAAGGTAAACACGATAATTTACCAGAACAAGCATTCTATATGGTTGGTACTATAGAAGAAGCTGTTGAAAAAGCAAAAACTTTATAATGAGAGTGAAGTATGCATTTTAAATTAATAACACATGACAGAATAGTTTTTGACGAAGACGTAAACGAAATATATACACGTGGTGTAGATGGTGAGTTTGGGGTTTTAGAAAATCACGTACCTTTAATGACAGCACTTGATGTTGGTGTTACAAAGGTTGTAAAAGGTGATGATACTCATTTCTTTACTACAATGGGTGGAATATTTCAGTTTAAGGATAATAATGCTATTTTACTAACGGATACAGCAGAAACGGGTGCTGATATAGATGTTGCAAGAGCGAAATCTGCGTTGGAACGTGCAGAGGCAAGATTGGCAGATAAGTCTGCTGAAATAGATGCAAAACGTGCAGAAGCTGCTTTGGCAAGAGCTAAAGCAAGATTGAAAGTTGCTTTGAGCAAATAAACTATAGTTGCTGTTGTTATAGTGGAGTGAATTAAAAACTGTAAAGAATTTTTGTGTGTAATAGGTGATTATATAAACTTTCTTAATGATTTGTCATCGTTTAAAAAATATGATATTATTATTTCCATAATTTTTTTTAAATTTTTAGGGAAGGAAATATCATGTTCTGTAGCAAGTGTGGAAAAGAAATTAACGATGAAGCAGTTATCTGCGTTCATTGTGGTTGTGCTGTAAATAATAACAATCTTTCAAATATCACAAGTGATAGTAAAGATTGGGTTGTAGCGTTATTATTATCTTGGTTCTTGGGTGGATTTGGTGCTCATAGGTTTTATACAGGACATATTGCTACAGGTATTGCTCAATTATTAACAGCAGGTGGTTGTGGAGTTTGGGCATTTATTGATTGGATTTGTATTTGTTTTAATAAATTTAAAGATGAAAATAATAAACCGTTGAAAAACTATAAGAGGGATTTAGGTATAGCTCTTTTTGTGATTGGAGTTTTTCTATCCGTTATGGTATTTTTTATTGCCATAGTGGGTGCTTTGGCAGAATCATAGTTAAATTATTATAGGAATTTTAGTTAGGGAGAAAGGATTATTATGTTTTGTAAAAAATGTGGAAAAGAAATTCATGATGAAGCTGTAGTATGTGTACATTGTGGTTGTGCAGTGGAAGATAATGCTAAAAAGAATGAAGGTAAAAGCTGGTTAGCAACATTGTTATTATGCTTTTTCTTAGGTGGCTTAGGTATTCATAGATTTTATACAGGTCATATCGCAACAGGTGTTCTTCAATTATTGACATTGGGTGGTTGTGGTCTTTGGACATTGATTGACTTTATTATGATTATTATTGGCAAGTTCAATACAGCTGATGGACAAGCATTACAAAAATAAGATTTCATTTATTGATATAGTAATATTTCTTGCACCGATTTTGATAATAATTATTAGAAGATTGTTGTTGAAATGTGGGGTGCAGGAAGTTTGCTTATGGAAACTTTTGACTGGGCATGAGTGCTTAGGTTGTGGTATGATGACGGCAATTTTTTATATGATGAAAGGTGAATTTTTGTCTGCATTTCACTCAAACCCATTATCTTTTGTTGTAGCTCCGATATTGTTGTATTGTTGGTTAAAATATCTGATTGATGTTATAAATCGTGTTAAATAAAAATGTGTTTATTTTATTATCTCATCAACTAAATTTATGGCTTTTGTGTATGCTTCAATATTTGATGAAGATGCAGAAAGGATTTGCTGATAGAAAAACTTTAAGGTTGTTCAAAGATATTAATTTAAACTTTAAAGATGAAACAACAAATGATTATGTTGTTTGGAAATATTTGGATAAATAGATTAAATAATGGTTTAAAGGATTTAAAACTCAAGCATGAAAGTTACAGGGCCATCGTTAATTAGTTCAACGTTCATCATCGCACCAAACGAACCTGTTTGGGTTGGAATATTCATTGATTTCAGTTTTGAGATAAAGTATTCATAGAGTTCGTTTGCTTTTTGAGGTAGCTCAGCTTTGTCAAAACTTGGTCTTGTTCCTTTTTTACAATCTCCTGCTAGAGTGAATTGTGAAACTACAAGGATAGAGCCGTTTATGTCTTGAACAGATTTGTTCATTTTTTCGTTTTCATCTTCAAATATACGGAGTTTGACTAACTTTTCAGCGAGCTTGTCTGCGTTTGATTTCTCATCACCTTTTTCTACACCAAGAAAAATTAAGATGCCTTCGTTAATTTGTGAATAAAGTTGGCTATCTATTCTCACTGATGCTTTTTTAACTCGTTGAATAAGACCTTTCATTTTGCATTCCTTATAAATTATTATTTGTTATTAACTTTTCCACTTAGTTGACCACAGGCCGCATCTATATCTGCTCCTCTTTCAAGTCGTACTGTAACTTTTTTGCCTGAGTGTTCCAACAAATATTTGAACTTCATTATTTCGTTGTTTGAAGGTTTTGTATAACCTGTGTTTGTCACATCGTTGTATGGAATTAGGTTTATATTGCATTTAATTTCTTTTAAAAATTCGGCAAGTTCTTTTGCTGAATTTATGTCAGAATTGAAATCTTTTATTAAGATGTATTCTATTGTTATTCTGCGTCCAGTTTTTTCTATGTATTTAAGTAATGATTTTTTAAGTTCGTCTAATGGATATTTGTTTTCAATCGGCATGATTGTTTTTCTTATTTTGTGGTTAGGAGCATGGAGCGAGATTGCAAGTGTTGATTGAAGTTCATGCTCTGCAAGTTTGTTTATTTGTGGGACTATTCCACTTGTTGAAATTGTAATTCTTCTTGCACCAATCTGAAAATCATTATTAAAAATATCAATAGATTTAAGTACGTTGTTAAGGTTAAGAAGTGGTTCGCCTTGTCCCATAAATACTATGTTTGTAACTTTTAGACCTGTATCACGTTGGATTGTTAAAACTTGTTCTATTATTTCTTGGTAGGTTAGGTTTCTTATGAATCCACGTTTTCCTGTCGCACAGAAAGAACAGTTTACAGCACAACCAACTTGAGAACTTACACAGGCTGTAAGATTTGCTCTGTTATCAAATCTCATTAAAACTGTTTCTACACACTCTCCGTCAGGATATTCTATTAGATATTTAAGCGTTCCATCAGAGCTTGTTTGTTTGGTTTTAATTTTTGATTCTGTTATTGTGGCAACTTTTTTTAAATTTTCTCTAAAATCTTTAGAAAGATTAGTCATTTCATCTATAGATGAAACTGATTTGCTGTATATCCAATTATGTATTTGTTTTGCTCTAAATTTTGAACCTTTTAGTTCATCAGTGAGCTTTGTTATTTCTTCGAGTGTTAATCCAGATAATACTTTCATTATTTTAATTCTTTCTTTTTATAATTTATAGATGATATTAGTGATGCAACGATTAAAAATAATCCTGAAAGCCCTGTGACTACTTCAGGAACAGATTTTACGGTTGATATAAACATAAGTGTTGCCAATATTCCGATTGCCCAATGAGCACCATGCTCAAGATATATAAATTCTTCAAGAGTTTCTTTTTCGACAAACATTATTGTTAATGAACGAACGAATACTGCACCTATAGCAAGTCCGATGGTAATTATAATAATATCGTGGCTTAATGCAAATGCTCCGAGTACACCGTCTAGAGAGAATGATGCATCAATTAGTTCAAGATAAAGAAAACTTATTAAACCTGTGCAGGCTATAGGTTTTACAGAGTTTGAACAATGAAGTTTTTTGCTTTGTTTTTCTTCAATTTCTTCTAATTTTTTAGATATTGTATCAATTCCTAAGAATGTTAAGATACCTGCGACACCAGAGATTATTACACTTAATCTAATCGGTGCAGGTTGAAACATTTGAACTATGTCTAATATTGCAAGAACTATTAGTGTGTCTAAAATTTTTGATTCTGGAGCTTTTTTAAGTAATTTTTCTATTGGTTTTAACCAGTCGATTTCTTTTTTAGGGTTAAGGAAAAAGCCTAAAAACAACATCATTAAGAATGTACCACCAAAAGTAACTATTGTTGCATGGGTTTGGTGAAGGTAGTGTGCGTATAGATGTGCGTTGTGTAATGCAATATCAAGAACCTTGATAATACTAATGTGGGCAAAAATAGAAACAACTAAAAGAGGGAATAAGAAACGCATGCCAAATACAGCAATAGCAATCCCCCAAGTTAAAAATCTATGTCGCCATTTTGGACTCATGGTTTTAAGTTTTGTAGCGTTTACAACTGCGTTGTCAAAGGATAGACTGACTTCAAGTATTCCAAGTACAAATGCGATGAATATACAAATAAGCCCCGAACCTTTGAGAACGTGTTCACCCCAAAGGAATGCAAAAATTAATCCAATAATAGTAACCCAAAATGATTCAATAAAATATTTCATAAGGCTATTATAGTATTAATAAAATAAAATGGCTATTTATATTTAGTTTTAGTTACCTTGAATCCATTTTTGCTACTGTTCATGATGATTTTTGTTCGTCATTGCGAGGAACAAAGTGACGCGGCAATCCAGAAGATTGTAGGTTGGGGTTTCTACCCCAACAAAATAAGATAAAAAACAAATTAAATTTTACAAAAATCGTACTATTACAAAAAGACAACCTAATAGACTTCAAAAATAATTATTAAGTTTTGTAAATCATGAAAAAGACCTCTTGACTTTCATTTTTTTCAGTTGTAACATTATAAATGCGCTGGTTCTTACAGCGTTCTTACACTAGACTAATTTAAAAATAATAAAGTAGTTTAATTTAAGAGTATTGAACATTGAAAATAGAATAGCTGAAAACGAGCGTTATGAATAATAACGTAAGTCGAACGACTAAATACTTGTTGATTTCAAAAAAATGACAGACAACGCAAAACACTGAATTGAGTGAGAGTTGAGAAACTTGAGCGAGATAAAGTGAGGACAAAAACGAAGTCGAGCAGATTGTTGAGTTAGCCCTTAACAATCGATGGACATAAACTTTCTGACAATGGAGAGTTTGATCCTGGCTCAGGACGAACGCTGGCGGCATGCTTCATACATGCAAGTCGAACGAGAAGCCGTAGCTTGCTATGGTGGAAAGTGGCGGACGGGTGAGT
>DABG01000002.1 GCA_002103075.1 Candidatus Gastranaerophilales bacterium HUM_9
GTTTGCAGGGATTCCGAATCTGTCTTGAATTTGCTCCACGCTCACAGAGTTTTCCCTTTTGTGACGTTGTCACAGTCGGCTCAATCTGTTGTCTTGACCAACTCGCGTTAAACGTGTCTTCGGTTGAACGTCATAATTGTATTCTACTATTATGTCGTTCAAACCTCCGCACTCTGCTCGTTGGTCGCTCGCTATCCGAACTAACTTCGTGTCGTTCGTCCGTAAATTCGCAATTCGGAATGACTGTATATATTTGGGTTTAGTCACCCTGAACTTGTTTCCACTACTGTCCATGATAATTTTTGCATTACAAAGCCCATTCAAATTGCAGTTGGTTGGGGTTTTTGTACCGTTTTCGTCCATAATTACGGACTTTTAAATGCATAAACAAGCTGTTCCCTATAATTTTAAGCAGATTTTTTGTCGTTATTTCTTGACAAATTTCTTTTAACTCATCAGACATACGTAGCAATAGGAAGCTAATCAAAGCAATGCAAATTTGCGTTCTTATTGCGTTTTCGCTTTTACCGAGGAACTTTTTTATCTTTAGATTTTGCTTTATCCATTTAAAGAAGAGTTCAATTTGCCATCTTTGTTTGTATAATTCAGCAATATCTTTATCAGAACGGTTAAAATCATTAGTAACGAGAATTAGAGGTTTTCTATCTTCTCGTTCAACGATTACTTTTCTTAAAGGGATATCGGCATACTTGTTTATTCTATTACCACCAGGGCGTTTGTTGGTTAGGATAAAGAGCTGAGAAGATATACCTTGCGTAGTAGATTGGAGTTCAGATATATTCTTTATTCTTGCATCTCTTTTCAATCTAGTTACAAAGAAAGCACCAGCGGAATTGATATCATACCACCAATTGTAGTCTGTGTAGCCTCTATCAGCGACGTAAGTAACTCCTTTCTGTATTTGAATAGTTTTAGCCCAAGATATATCATTAGTTCTAGCCCCAGTTATATCAAACAATACGGGAGTTGTATTTGTTAAGTCATATACAACGTGCGTTTTAAGTCCTTTAACTTTAAGAGTTGTTTCAGCCCAAGGGTGATTTGTTAAATCCAAATTTATGGGGGTGGAATCTATAATTTGTACGAGTTCAGTAGTTTTGTAAAAAGAAGAATTTTTGACTTTAGATATTAGATAAAGACAAAGATCACGATATATACGCCAATCTCTAGTTTCATTAGCTTTAGCTAATGTTGAACGAGCGATATCTTTATGTATACCTAAATGATATTGTTGATTTGAGTGGAATTTAATTAAATCAACAATAGCTCTTAAAGAGAAACAATTACTAATTTGTCCAAGAAGAACAGCGACAAACTGTTCCCAACAGGATAATTTTTTAACGGCACGATTACCTTTGTATTTATCAACAAAACGTCTGAAAGCAGAGCGATTAATAGCTGACAAAAGTGTTCCGATTATGGTATTATATTCTTGCAAGACGACCTCCTATTTTATTGTCTCGACAACTTTATTGTAGGACAAACAGCAAATTATTGCTGCGTCTTGCTTTTTTATTGCTAAATTATTCGGGACAGTAGTGGAACTTGTTTCAGGGTCTCAAAAAAAATATTTTTACAGGTCATTACGAGGAGCGAAGCGACGTGGTAATCCAGAAAAAGACTTTTTGTGTACGCAGAACCGTTGATTTCTAGATTGCCGCACTTAATACATTACAAACCATTCAATCGTTCGCGAGTTTAAATTATCTGGACAGTAATTATAAATAAATTCAGAACCACATATATATATTTCTTTACAAAAAGGCAAATATTCTAAAAAAAAACACTTTATAAAAATATAGGTAAGTTTTATTAGGGAATTATTATGGATTATTCTGAAAACATCAATTTCAAAGCTCTTTCGACTTTTCATAACAATATAAATAAAAATAATTCTATTTCAAATACAATTAAACCCAACAACTATTCACTTGATAAAGATACTGTTGAAATTAATAAAACAGAAACCACTAGTAATGATAGTAAAAAATCTAAACTCATAAAATGGGGAGCTATAGTTGGTAGTGGTATTGTCGCTACAACTATTGCTGTCTTAACTGCAAAACATATCTCTGTTAAAAATGCTAAAAAAGCGGCAGAAGAACTTAAAAAAATAAAACTTCAAGAACTTGAAAAAGCAAAAGCTGAACAATTAAAAAAAGCTGAAGAAGCAAGAATTGCTCAAGAAAAAGCTCTCAAGGCTCAACAAGAAGCTAGAGAAAAAGCTATCCAAGAAGCTAAAATAAAAGCTGAAAAAGAAGCAAAAATCAAGGCTGAAAAAGAGGCTGAAGCTGCAAGAATCGCACAAGAAAAAGCAGATAAAAAGATTATAGATGGTTTATTTAAAGATTTTGATGAACAATTAGGTGCTGAGAAATTAAAAAGTCACATAGGTTATAATGATGAGATAAATCAACCTAATGTTTTTGAAAATGGCATTGTGAACACGCTTAAAAAGGCTGAAGATAAAGGAATTTCTCAAGATAAAATTGAAAATTTATATCAAACAATAGCAGAGAAAAATTCGCTTAATGATACTCAAATAAAGGGTATTAGTGGTAGTTCAAATTTATTGCCTTATGAATCAGATTTCGCAAAATATGAACTTCGTTCAAGACGACAGTTGTTTGATGGTGTTGAAACTTTAAAAGAAACAACACCTCAAAAAGAAGGTGAAAAATATAGTGAATATATTGAACGTTTGATTTCTACCCATAAATCTAATGTCGAGTCACAAAATGAAGCACATATTAAAAGGATTAGAGATAATATTCATTATTCAGATGTAGAGCCACCAAAGGCAGATTTGACTGATGATGAACTTAAAATTTTACAAGAATGGCGACCAGAAGAATATAAGGACAAGTCAAAAGAAGAAGCCTTACAGAAGTTATCAGGTTATTGTAATTTTTGGACAAGGGGTTATACAAGTGAAGCAAAAGATGGTGGATTGCCAGAAAATATTGAACATATTTTGTTATCTAAAGCATTCCCTAGATATAATTCTCAAACAAATTTGTTTAGGGATGGTCACAAAAGAGAAACTATTACTCCTGTTGCAAGGTGGATGAATATAACAGGATTAAGAACTGGTGAAACAACGGTCAAGGATGCAGAAAAATATATTGATGAAACCTTTAAGGTTGGTCAAAAGTATGTAGCACCTTCAAAACAAAGTTGTTCTATGGATTTACATAGTGCTCATGATGCTGATTTTTGCGATACAAGTGCAAATGAATTGAAGTTCATTATTCACCCTAAATCAGCGACTTCAAAGGCTGCAAATATAGCAAGTGCAACAGACCACACATTCCAATACGGACATTTTGAAGTTATTTATCCTAAAGGAACTGAATTTAATGTGTTAGATAAACGATTAGAAGAAGTTGAGTTGCATGGTGGCGATAAATATTATCGCTGGGTTGTAGAAATGCAAGAAGCATAAGGCATAGCAGATTATCGACCCATTATTTTTAGATTATCGTACCATTTTGGGTCGATAAATTCAAGAGTTTTATTTTTACCCTTGAAATTTTGAAAACATAGTTTATAATAAAATAGAGTAATCTAGACGCTCAAAAACTACGTAATGGGGGCGATTATGTTTATTCTAATCGCTGAATAGTGAGGTCGTTCTCACCGGATTACTCTTTGAGTAACTGATAGTCCAAATAAATCGTAGATGGCATTTCTTTTTAGCAGTGTTACAGGGCTTAACGACCCCACAGTTGCTCTATTTTATTTGGTCTTTTTCAAGAAGATATTAATGGCTTCTTTCATATTTGTTGGTGTTTTAAAGTCGTTGTCATCTTCATTGATTACAACAGTCTTATTCTTATAAACAAACCTATTATACAAAGAAAGTCCTACATAAATCACAACTGATGATGTTGCAACACCCAACATAGCAAGCAAAAATTTCATCGCCATTTCTCGTTTTCCAAAAGGTGCCTTTGTTGCAAACTCTGTTGTAACCTTGTTTACGTTTTCTCTAGTACCGTTTGCTCCGAACATATCAGCGTAAGCGTTTCCACTACTAAACATAATGGAAACACTTATTACTAATATACTTATAAATAATTTAAACTTATTCTTCATCTTCGCTCTTTTTTGCTTTTGCAGGTTTTCTGCCTCTTGTTTTTCCTTGACCTCTGTTTGGTCTTCTTGTTTTCTTTTGAGGTTCAGCAGAGTCTTTTTCTTCAGTCTTAGTTTCTTCTGCTGGTTTTTCTTCCACTTCAACTTTTTTTGGTTCAATATCCAACTCAATTTCAGCGTTTTGAGGAAGTACATTTTCAGAAGTTTCAGTCACTTCTTCTTGTTTAATAAGTTCTTTTACTTTACCCTTATTAAACCTACCTCTTTTATTACCTCTCGTTTTTTTATTTTGTTCAAGGATTTCGTTTTCTTCTGTTACAACCATTGATGGATTATCAACTGTTACATTTATTTCCATATCCTTTGGTTGCATATCTAAATTTTCTTCAACCTCATTAACTTGGTTATTAACAGGTTTAGAGTCCTTATTTCTATTGTTTTGTTTTTGATTATTATTATTTTTCTTAAATCCACTCAATGGCAACTTCATCTTAGCAGATTTTGCTCTATATTCACCTTCTGCAACAGGTGATGCCCATTTAATGTCTTCCATAATAAAGCCATTACCTTGACAATGTGGACATTTCTTAGCAAAAACTTCTGCTAATGCTTGACCTTGTCTATGACGAGTCAACTCAACCAAGCCTAAATCTGATAATTGACCAACTTGTGGTTTTGCCTTATCAGGCTCAAGAGCAATTTCTAATTCTTCCATCATTGCCAACTTGTCAACACGTGATGTCATATCAATAAAATCGACAATAACCATACCACCGATATTTCTTAATCTTAATTGTCTTGCTATTTCATGAACAGCTTCAATATTAGTTTTCAAAATTGTTTCATCTTGAGTTGCAGAACTTACAAATTTACCACTGTTTACATCGATTACTGTTAACGCTTCTGTAGCTTGGATAAACAAGTAACCACCTGATGGCATATTAACCTTAGTTTGTAAAGCCGCCTTGATTTCTTTATGCAAATCCATCGCTACAATCAATGGTTCTGAACCTTTATACAAAGTAATCTTAATATCTCTATTCATGTGCCAAGTTTGTAGAATTGTTTGCAATCTGTTCATCGCAAATGCTGTATCTACAATAATTTCTTGAGTATCTTCTGTACAAGCCTCTCTTATAACTCTATAAAGTAAGTCTTGGTCACGGTACAAAAGTGCTGGAGCAGTTACAGTTTCAGCAGAAGTTACAATATTGTTCCATTTTTCCAACAAGATTTCCAAATCTTCTTGAATATCAGCTTCTGATTGGTTTTCAGCTTCTGTTCTAATAATTACACCAACACCAACAGGTTTTAATAAACTTACAATAGATTTCAATCTTGCACGTTCTTTTACTGTAGAAATCTTTCTACTTACATTGATACCAGCTTCTCCAGGCATCAATACCAAAAATCTACCAGGAAGGCTGATTTCTGTAGTTACTCTAGGTCCTTTGTGACCAGTAGGTTCTTTCACTACTTGTACAACTAATTTTTCTTTTGGAGCAAGTTTATCTTGCAAAGCACCTTTTTTCATAACGTCTTGTGCATGCAAAAAACCCATTTTATCTGAGCCAACATTAACAAATGCTGCATCAATACTTGGTAATACGTTTTCTACTTGTGCCAGATAAACATCACCTAATAAGATTTCACCTCTGTTTATAAAAAACTCTGAAACTCTACCATTTTCAATAAGAGCCGCTATGTTATCTCTCTCTGCGATAACAATTTTTTGTCCTTGTTCTGTGTTTTTCATTACTTTTAAATCCTTTTTATTATAAAACTTTCATCTCTCTGTCAAAAAAGCGAGTTCTTGTTATTTCAAAATTAACGGTCTTATCAATTAATTTCATAAAATCATCAATTCTAACAGGAACGATTTCGTCATTTTGACCTGTTCTTAAAACTATAAATAAACAGTCCTCATCTAACCTATAAGATTGTATTGAGTTTTTTATGTTTATTGTTTTTTCTATACCTTTTTTATTTGTCTTTTTTAGAAAAATTTCGTCTAAAGAACAAACTTTTTCTATATTGTACTTGATATTTTCATTTTTGTAAAGATTAGAATTTTTTAAATCCACCTTATATTCTGCCCAATAAACTGTCGTATCAATAGAAGTAACGCTCTTATCAAGTTTTGTCACCTCAATAACTTTTGCGTCGTGATGTAAAACCTTGCTCAATTCTTCTTTTATATGTTCAACAGGTGTATCCTCAAGCAATTCTATATCCACCAATTCACAATCACTTTCTATAAATAATGGTAATGCTACACCCATAGAAATTTTCATCATTGGGTTAAATCCCATTGAAAAAGCAACATTCAAATCAGTTCTTGAAACAGCTTTATAAAAAGTATTTTGCCAATCAAGATGTGAAAAATATTTCAAGATACCTTTTTTAGTAACCTTAATTCTATATCTATAAAGTACTCTATTGTTTGCAACCGTACATTTCCCTGGGTCGTGTACCGGTTCAAAGTTCAATTTTTGAGCTACATCAGATGCTTTATAAGGTTTTGCCATAACCTTTCTTGTTTTAAGATTAGGACAAACTCCACATTGAACACATTTCTTTTCACAGGTAGGTTGTAAATTCAATTCTTTTGGTTGGTCAAATGCTTTTTTATATTCAGCCTTAAACCAATCTTTATCAACCCCAATATTTATAAAGTTCCAAGGGAGTTCTTCATCTAGTTTAAATGATTTTTTTGCATAATCTTCTAAACTAAATCCACATTCAAGAGCTGTTTCAAACCATACATTCTTGTCAAAATATTCGCCCCACGCATCAAGGTAACAACCTTTTTTGTACAAAGCTTCTATATAATCACAAAGTTTTTCATCACCTCTTGTTACAACGGCTTCAATTTGTGAAACATATTTTTCGTGATAATTTATCTTAACCCCTTTTATCTTATCGGTTTTAGATTTTAAATACTTGATATGTTCAGTTACTTCATCTAAATCCATCTGTGGACACCACTGAAACGGAGTAAAAGGTTTTGGAACAAATATTGATAATGTACAAGTAATATCAAACCCGTGTTTTAAACCTTTTTCTTTTTTTAATAATTTTGTACGGTATCTAATCTTACTCAACAATTCAGCCATCTCGTCCATATCTTCAAGAGTTTCCGTTGGCAAACCAGCTATAAAATAAAACTTAACCCTTGACCAACCGTGCTCATACAGAGTTAGTACAGCGTTCATTATTTGTTCTTCTGAAATATTCTTCTTTATAACGTTCCTTAGACGTTGACTACCTGCTTCTGGTGCTAGTGTCATTGTTGATTTTCTAACGCTTTGAACAAGATTTGCAAGCTCAAGATTAAATCCATCAATCCTTTGACTAGGTAATGAAACAGATATTTTCTTTTTGTTAAAATCTACAGCTAATTCTTTTATAACTTCATTAATATTTTTATAATCGTTTGATGACAACGACAATAGTGAATACTCATCATATCCTGTAGTTTTAACAAGTTGCTTTGTTAAATCAATAATATCTTCTCCACTACGTTCCCTAATAGGGAGTGTAACGTGTCCTGGCTGACAGAATCGACACATACGACCACAGCCACGTCTAATTTCTACAACAGCCCTATCCTGAACAGAGTTTGAAAATGGTATAGGATAACGTTTTGGAGCGTTTTCTGTTGTCAATTGTGCAAGTCTTTTTGTTACTGTTGTATTATAACCTTTTGCCCAAACTCCATCTAGTTTACAGATAGCTTCAATACGTTCTTTTCTAGGCAACCCCTTAGTTTTTTCTATTGTTTGACATAACTCAACTATTAAATCTTCACCATCTCCAATTAAAAAACAATCTATAAAATCAGACATCGGTAGAGGATTATATGTACAAGGACCACCTGCAACAATAATTGGGTGTTCATCAGTTCTATCTTCGTTTCTATGAGGTATACCTGACATCTCCAACATCTTTAAAACCGTAGGATAAGCAAGCTCCCACTGTAAAGAAAACCCGATTACGTCAAACTCGATTGCTTTACGTTTACTTTCAACACCATAAAGCGATTCTGGTACAAAATCAGGTTCAGGAGCATACAGTCTATCACACATAAAGTTTTCAACCTTATTCACCTGTTCATATAAAACACGAACCCCTAAATTACTAATTCCTATTTCATACTTATCAGGAAACGCCATCAAAAGTCTTACATCAGCTTTGTTAAAATCTTTATTGTATGACAAAAATTCGCCACCTACGTATTGATATGGCTTGTTACAACTGTATAATGCTTCTCGTTGCTCTCTAAAAAAACAGTTTTCGCTCATTTTATGCTAAATCTTCCGGTATGTATTTTTCTATCTCAATCAATTTGCCAGTTAGAGTTTTATTCTCTAGTGCTTTCATAAATAGAGGCAACTCTGATGACTTAATATCATAATTATATAAACATACTTCATTATCAACAGTTCGCATAACGCTAATAATATAACGACATTTTTCTGCATAAGATTCAAGATTTGAAGCTACAAACTTTTTACCTGCAACATCTCGTTTTAGTTTTACATAATTAAAACCTGCAAAATATTTAATCTTTTCTTCGTACTCTGTTTCAAGCTCATTATTTTGACTTTTGAATATTGAAATAACTTTTTTGTTTATATCTTCTGACATCTAAGCACCCTCAATTGTAATTATATTAATTATTAAACACTACATGCCTGTATCTTGTAAAATATATGTAGAAATTTTTACATTTTGTCTATTTGTTCAAATAATTATTTCATTATTTAGTAACTTAACAATTAAAAAACTTAACACCCCAGCAAATTCAAATATAACTTTTGTATAGAAACCTTAATCATTTATTGACTAATTGGTTCATTTAATATTAAATAAAAAAAGATTGGAGAGGAATTATGAAAATATTAGTTGGTTTATCAGGTGGTGTAGATTCAGCCGTAACAGCTCTTTTACTTAAACAAAAAGGCTATGACGTAATCGGTGCCACAATGTCTATCTGGAAAGAAAGACCTGACCTTAAAAAAACTGAACACACTTGTACTCACGGTGCTTGCTTTAGTGCCGATGAAAAAGAAGATATAGAATCAGCAAAAAAAGTTGCTGAACAAATCGGTATACCTTTTTATGTTGTTGATTGTAAAGATGAGTACGAAAAAGTCGTTTTAGATAATTTTAAAGAAGAATATATCTCTGGACGAACTCCAAATCCATGTATAAGATGTAACGCTTTAGTTAAATTCGGTGTGCTTCCTACTCTTGCTAAGCAAAGTGGTATAGAATTCGACAAGTTCGCTACTGGTCACTATGCTAGAGTAGTTGAAGAAAACGGTAGATTTTATCTTAAAAAAGGTATTGCACCTCACAAAGACCAATCTTATTTCTTATACAAACTTAAACAAGACCAACTTGCTAACATTATGTTGCCTCTTGGTGAATACACAAAAGAAGAAATCAGAAAAATTGCAAAAGAAAACGGTCTTGATGTATCAGACAAACCTGACAGTCAAGATTTCTACGAAGGCGATTACAATGAATTATTAGGCGTAAAAGAAAAAATCGGTAACATAGTTGACACTGATGGCAAAGTTCTTGGTCAACACACAGGTATCTGGAACTATACAATTGGTCAAAGAAAAGGCATAGGTATTTCAGCTGCTGAACCACTTTATGTAATAGAACTTAGAAAAGATACAAATGAAGTTGTAGTTGGTTTTAAAGACAAAACATTCAAAAAATCTCTAAAAGCTATCAACATGAACTGGATTGCTGTTGACAAACTTACAGAAGAAAGAAAAGCAACTGCAAAAATCCGTTCAACTCAACAACCAGTTGCGGTAACAGTTAAACCTATAGACGACAAATCTGTAGAAGTTATATTTGACGATTACCAAAAATCAATTGCAATAGGTCAATCTGTTGTATTATATGATGATGATATGGTTATCGGTGGTGGTATTATTGACTCTGTTCAATAAAATATTTAAGAAAGGAACTTAAAATGGCAGATAAAGAATTTGCAAACGGTATAATCGTAAAAACAGTAGACACAAAATATGGTCAAATAATCAAATTGTCTATCAATAAAGACTCTATTTTGAACAATCCATACAACGAACGTGGTTGGGTTAACATTGATTTAAAAACTGCAAAATCAGGTAAAATGTATGCAGAAATCAATAACTACAATCCAAACGGTAATTCAAACTCATCAGCTAGCCAATCTGATAGCACTAAAACAACATCAAGTGATAACCTTGTTGAATTTGGTGAAATGGAAGCTCCTACTACAGAATCATTGATTGATGAAGAAGAAATTCCGTTCTAAACAAAATTTTATAAAAATTATTAGGCGGCTAACTAATATATTAGTTAGCCGCTTTTATGTTATAATCAACTTATGGGAAGAAAAATAATAACAACAAACAGAAAAGCCTTTCACGACTTCCTTATTGCAGAAAAATACGTTGCAGGGATAGTCTTAACAGGTACTGAAATAAAATCAATAAGAGATGGTGGTGTTAACCTTAAAGATAGCTTTGCTAAAATTGATAATGGCGAAGTATTCTTATATGGTTCACATATCTCACCATATGAACATGGAAATAGATATAATCACGAGCCTGATAGAATTCGAAAATTGTTATTAAATAAAAAAGAAATTTTAAAAATAGGAATGAAGATAAAAAAAGATGGATATACTCTTGTTCCACTAGAAATGTTCTTTACTCAAGGTCTTGTAAAAGTTGAACTTGGTCTAGGTAAAGGTAAAAAACTTTATGACAAACGTGAGTCAATCGCTAAAAAATCACAAGAACGTGATATGCAAAGACAGATGAAACGATAGGATTGCTTTTAAGATAGATGTAAAAAGGGGCGAAATTTTTCAAAGAAAAATTTCGCCCCTTAAATACTATAAAACTTTTTAATCAATATCTATTTTTTCAGCATTTTCAACATCATAAAACATCTTTGAAGCAACTTCAAACTGCTCAGGGTTTGCACTTACAAAGAATGCTTCTGTACCTGTTTTTGCTTGCGGGTTCAAAAGATTAGATTTTTCAAGGTCACTTTTTATATATTCAACAAAAAATTCTGCTGGGTCTATGAACATAGTTTTATCAGCATATCTTGATAAAACTTCTAATAAATATGGATAATGAGTGCAACCAAGAATTATTTTATCAGGGTTATTGTTTAGCATTTTTTTTAGGTCAGCTTCAATTATTGCAACCTTGTCAGGTTCGTTTTGAGTGTTCGATTCAACAATATTAACCCACTGTGGACAGCTTTGAGAAAATATCTTCATTTTTGGGTTATAAGATTTTATTTCAGATTCGTAGACCCCTGAAGATATAGTTGATTGGGTAGCAAATATACCCAAATTATTTATATTTTGTTTTGCAATAATACTTGCGCAAGACTGTATTATTGGATAAATTTTAAAATCATATTCTTTAGAAACAGTTGAATATGTTGCCGCAGAAGATGTGTTGCATGCCATTACAACAGCTTTAACATTTTTTGATTTAAAAAAATCAAAAATATTTCTTGAATAACCAATCAATTCTTCTTTTGTCTTATTACCATAAGGAAGATGTTTAAGGTCACCAAAATAAATACAATCCTCAGTCGGTATTAATTTTCTGAATTTTGAATACACAGTAAGTCCGCCAACTCCAGAATCAAAGAAAGCAACTTTTTCTGATTTATTATTTTTTTGTATTGAAGTATTCAACAATTCCATCGGCTATTCCTTCTGCAGTCTGTTGTTTTCGTTGAGGTGTTGTTAAAGATTTTCTTTCTTCAGGATTTGATATGAACCCTATTTCAACAAGAATTGCAGGCACTGCTGTATGATTTATAACATAAAAACGTGATCTTAACAAACCACGGTTTGTTGTATAAGGCACTTTCTTTGCAAGTGTCTTATTTACAATAGAACCTAAGCTCATACTTTCTTCTGTGTAGTAATGAGTTTCAATACCTTTTGGAGAAGCGTCATTACAAGAGTTTACGTGAACACTTACAAATATTGCAGGATTTATACTTTGATTAAACAAGGAACGGTCTTCTAATGATACATAAATATCGTTCGTTCTTGTCATATAAACCTTAAATCCACGTTTTTGTAATACAGATTGAAGTCTGTCACAAACATCTAGTGTAATATCCTTTTCATATATTCCATCACGAGTACAACCAACATCTTTTCCACCGTGACCAGCATCAAGCACAATTACTCTTGAACCTTTTGGATTATGATATTTAGGTGTTGAAATAATTGTTCCTTCTTTTTTCTTTGTCTTTTGAAGATTTGTTTCTGACGATTTTACTGTTGTCTGAGCAGGTTTAGGCTTAACCTCTTTGAATGAAATCTTGAATACTCGACCTTCTGGAGAAATATAGGTTGATAAATCAGATTTATGTTCCATTGGGAATGACAAACGAAGTCCTGTATTTTTCATAATATTTATAACTGATTGACTATATGGGGTTGATTTTATAGTTGATTTGAAGTTATATTCATTGAACTTTTCTGCATTAAGGAAATAGATATATAATTTGTCAGATGTACGTTTGATTGAATATACAAGCGGTTTATCAAACTCGAACAATAGATTGCTGTATTCACCTGCTTTTTGGTAAGTAGATTTTACAATGTTTGTTTTTTGAGCAGGCAAATCAGAAGTCATCAAGTTTTTAGGTGAAGTAATAATAGCTTTTTGGCTATCAGAAAAATATACAGGAATATATTGTGGTGCATCTTTTGAGGTCACAACAAGCCGTGTAGTTGTTGGTGAAAACTGTGCAATTTTAACAGTGTCGCCATTTGCTAAAGTCAATTCCTTGTTATGTAATTCTGATTTAGTTATAGAGTTTGGAATATCAAAAACCATACGTGTTGGGTTTGATAAAAGAAACTGTTTCTCAAAACTTAAGATACCTACACCTGAAACAGTAAACAAACGCCCATTTGTTGTTAAATTGTTTATGTAATATTTTGAACGTAAAACGTGATTTTGAGTTTCATTTGTTATTTCATAGTTTGTATAAACTTCTGCTGACTGATAATTAGAATTTACAAAAGCCTTATTTATTTCATTAAGAGTATTTTTATTAGCTTTTGTATTCGCAACAGGAGTTGAGGTTTGAAACTCTTTAGATGTTACCGTCAAATTTTCTTTGAAATCTTTTGTTGCATCAGTATCTTCGCTATAGGTATTTAAGTAATAATTCATACCATAAGGTTGAAGAGGTTTTATTGCTATACATAAATTATTATTAACATTAGTAATTTTTAAATTAGATATATTATAATTATCATTAAAAAAAAGCGTATATGTAACTGTATTATCCATCTTTGTATTTATTTGAACTTCTTTCAAGCTGCCCTCTGAAAAGAAAAGGTCGTTTGGTTGAGCGAATGTGGTCGCAGATGAAATATCAATCGTTACTGAATTATTTTCTTTTAGCTTGGTTATTTTAAAATTATTAGAGATGTTTGATTTTGCACTAGCCTGAACCGGTATAAACAATAAAGCTGATGACGTGTCAAACTTTAACGGTTTTATTTTATACAAAAGCTCTGCAGAACACATCATTTGGCTAGTGAATAATGTTATTAATAATATGAAAAATGTTATAATTTTTTTCATCAAACTATCCTATCTAATATAATTCTAGTACAAAATTTCTTTGAAGGCTTTAAGTTTACAATTATTTATCGTTTGCATGATAATTATTTTTTGATATTATAGTGTTATGCTATTTTAATTTAGTTGTGGAAACCATATAAGGAGAAAGAAATGAAATCAAAATTAGAAATGCAAGACAGAATCATTGAATCAGCTGGTATGATTTACAATTATTTATCAGACAAAGGCGAAGTTACTTTGAACAAAATGTCAAAAGATTTAGACCTTGAACAAAACATGATTTCAATGGGTTTAGGTTGGTTATCAAGAGAAGATAAATTATCTTATACAAGAAAACCAAAATCAGTTACTGTTAAATTAGTTTAATTTAGTAACAAATATAATTTTAGGATAAGGGCGGGTAAATTTTCAATTTACCCGCCCTTTATGTTTGTATTCTTCACTTACTATAATTTCTCCATACTCATTCTTATTTTAAATAAAACAAATATTACCTCCCCGACCCACCTCCTAACTATTTAAAAATTATTCAACAAAATAAATAATATTGATATCTGAACTAAAAAAGAAAGGATTATTAATATGAAATCAAAAACTAAAATTCAAAGTTCAAAAAAACTTGCTGATTTTTTAGAAAAAAACAGTCTTCATAAAAAAGATTTTGCACAAATGATAGGTGTAACCCTCTCATACGTCTACAATCTTATAGATAATACTATTCCATTCTCAACACGTTCTACGACCTTAGAAAGAATTGCAACCGTAATGGAAGTTGAGCCAGAAGAGTTTGAAGAATACAGAATTCCGCAAGAACCAATTCTTATAGATGATACAATAACTAAAATCAAAAACCTACTTAAATCTAAAAAGATGAAAGTAGTAGATTTTCTTAAATCTTTCCCACGAAACAAACGCCTTGATATCGTAGATATCCTTAGAGGTGCATTACCTGTTCCACTTGACTATAACGAACTAAACATGATAGGTGAAGTTTTAGGTCTGTCGAAGGAAGAACAATTCAACATCTGGGAAGACAGATTCAAATCAGTACTAGATATTAACGGAATGAATATTTACGCAAACTCAGAACTTGTAAATACTTTAACAAACTGTGCAAAAAAATTCATTGTAAAAAAATAAAAAGGTCAAGCATAAAAACTTGACCAAACGGTTTGATATTTTCTCTATAATATATTTAAAGGTTTTTTGTATGTTATATAGTGTCTTGTAACTTATTATTTTCCGATTTCAACTGCTCTTGAAGCCATAGTTCTTGTTATATTTACAACAGCAAGGTTGGCTTCATAAGCACGTTGAGCCATAATAGCATCAGCCATATCGACCATCGCATTAACGTTTGATGATCTAATATAACCATTAGCATCGGCATCAGGGTGTCCAGGGCGGTAGATTCTTTCACCTAATGTTGGATCCTCTACAACACCTGTGAATACTACACCACCTTGTGTATATGGCAACGTACCTGTTCCATATACATCGTTTTTCATCTGGTTTAAAACTCCTCTGAATGAAATATCTTCTGTCGCATTCAATACAGGAATTCTTCTTACGTAGTTTGGGGTATCAATATTTGCAATGTTTTTTGCGTGAATATCTATTCTCAAACCGTGTGTTTTTAAGGCGTTTGCACCTATATCAATTGATTCCATTATACCCATAATGAGCCTACTTTCCTACGTTTACTACCGTTTTCATTTGTGTAATAATATTTGACATTCTTCTTGTTGCCATCGTGTACAAAATTGAGTTCTTCTGCATTTCTGTTAATTCATCAGCAGGATTGATTTCAACATTTTGCTCGTATTGTTGCATTGGCGATGGTCCCATTTTTCTTGCCAATTTAGTTTCCAAATCTTCTGTTCCACCACCTAAATATTGGCTAAAATCAATATCTCGTCTTACATAACCTGGGGTATCAACATTCGCCAAGTTTGAACCTAATGCTCTTTGTTTTTGAGCAATCAAGTTCATCATTAATGATGTTCTTCCTATTGAATCTAAAGCTCCGTAACCCATTGTTAGTTAAACCTCCAAAGTTTTTTACTTTTTATCTTTTATTATTCTCTAATATTAATACCTTTGTTATACATATCGTCTGCTACTTTTAACAAACGCATACTTGCAATCATAGACGCATTCAATCTCAACATTTCACCAACTGAACCTTGAATAGTTACGTTTGAACACTCAATTGCATTTTGTCTGAAATTGTTGTGATTTTTAACAATCTTTGGTTCCCCAGACTCTTCTGTTGCAACCATTTTGTTATTAATACCTTGATCAAGCATTTCAGGGTTTGCAAAAGAAACCAAAGGGATTGTTCCAACACGTCGTGGCAATGAACCTGCTTCATCATAAGTATAAACATCACCATTTTTGTTGATAGTAAACTTATAACAGTTTGCAGGTAATTTTATACCACCACCAACTAACCAGCCATCTCTTGTATACAAGTAACCGCCCTTACCTTTAATCATAGAGCCATCACGTGTATATTGAACTTGACCATCTTCTGATGTTACAGGAATATATCCTTGTCCTTCAATCGCAACATCATAAGGGTTTTCAGTAATTCTTACTGAACCTTGCATACAATCAGTCCTTTGAACACCCTCTACATAGCCATCTTCTCTTAGCATTTGTTCAAATCTTACAGACTTGTATCCATAAGTGTTGTAGTTTGCTAAATCATTAGCTACGTGACCTAGTTTGTCAAACTGTGTTGTTGCGTTATTAATACTTTTTCTCACAATTGCTTGTGCATTAAACATCATAATTCAAGTCCTCCTATGATGCTGAGCCTAATTGGCTTATCGCTTTTTGCAAATTCGTATTTTGCATAATAAAGATTTGTCTATTAGCTTCAAATGCTCTTACCGTAGGCATAACAGCCAAAAACTCGTTCTGTAATGATACGTTTGAATACTCGTTGTAACCTTGTTTTACATCAGGTCGCATTACTGCCATACCGTTTGAATCAACTACACCTAATGTCGCTACATAATTAAGTTTGCGTTCTTTTTCGTTAAATATACATACTCTACCTTTATTATCGACTTTAATCTCTTTCAAATCTTTTGGTAAAAATGGTAATTTAATAGGAACACCCGAATCAGACAAAACTTTTGCATCATCAAGATTTAGTAAGTTCCCGTCCTTATCAAGTTTAAAACGTCCGTCTCTTGTCATTTTTACACCGTTTTTAGTTTCTACTTGAAAATAACCTTTATTTGCAAGAGCAATATCTAATGGTCTTTCTGATGCTTGAATACGTCCAACTCTTTCATCAATGTTTGTTGAAACACCGTGAACACCAAGGTACTCTGTAAAAGAAGATACAACAGCATCTTTTCTTTGATAACCAACTTTATCAAATCCTGATACGTTCTCGTTAGTTATACCAAGAATTTCGTTTGAAACCTGCATCGCTCTAATTGATGCTCTTATACCTGGCTCACAATACCTGATACCTGTACTTATTTTCATTTGTACCTCACTCGTTAGTTAAACCGTTTCTACACCTATCGACACAACTTAAAGCTAACTTTAATTAGTTTCGATATTTTTCATCTGTTTAGATGAACTTACTCTTCTTTTAACGATATTTTTTTTAAAGTCAAAAATTTATACCCAATTAGAGATTAAATTTTTATTTTTAACTAACTATACTCAATTATGAGCCTTATAAATAAAGTTTTAAAAACCTATAACTATAATCAAAACCTGCATTATGACAAATTTGTAGAAAAATATCTAATGTCCTCAGGTAACAAAAAATGGTTATCAAATATTTTACCTTCAGAACTTCTTACAAGAAACCTTAAAAAAGCAATAGAATCAATCCTTTCATTATGTGAATGTAATTATTTTTATAAAGAGTTCCCGACAGAAATTTCAACACCAAATTATGGCGATAATTGGGGAAGACATGCTAATTATATAGAGATAAATAATCGTGCTATTGCTGAGATAAAAGAAAATTCATGTAGAAATGGTTTGATAAGTACAATAAAACTCATGCCGGCAATTCCACCATCTGCAAAAAGCTGGGCAAACTGTATTATATTATCTCAAATTTTCCCTAATATATATGGTGATGGATATAATAAAAGCATTTTTGAAGAGAACTCTATTTATGGAATTGAATTAAATAAGGGTTATAGCCTTAATATAATAGATTATAAAAATGCTGATAAATTGACCGCAGAAGAACAGATAAGATTTTTTAATGACCTTGCACATCTTAGAGGTTTAAAGACTGGAATAAGAACAGTTATTTCTGCTGATCAGATAAAAATTGCTCATTATGGAAGTGAGGACGAAATATTTTCTTGGAAAAATAAAGAACATGAAGAACTTTTTATAAATGAACACGTAAAACTTGCAGAATTAGGGTTTGAGGCATTTTTTATTGATAGTGCTAAACATATTGGGAACTACGATATGAAAAATTATACAGGCGTTGGAGCAATTCCTGAATATGCACAAATGCAATATATTATACACGAGATAAGAAAACGTAGTAAAAAAACTACATTGAGCTTTGTTGGAGAAAAAAGCACAGACGATTTTGAAAGGTATAAGAATTTAGGATTGAATTCAGGAACGGGATTCATCAATCCTGATAATTATGATGAGGTTAAAAATTGGTCTATAAAATTCAAGTACGATAAAGTTTATGCCCCAGGGCTAGAAGTTTCTAACGATAATGATGAGGGTGGAAGACGCTATGAGGATAGAATTTCTAGATTACATAATTGTTTGTTAGCGTATGAATATCCAAGCGATAAATTGGCGAGTTTTTCTCAGATGGAAGATTTGTTTCCTTTAAGATATGACACGTCAACTCATAAACTTATGATGACGAACCCAACGTTTTCGGTTGACGGAACTGCAAAAAGTCATTGGGAAAACTTGTTTTCAAAAGACGATGCAAGAATATATAATCAAAAAGCCGGCGAAATTTATCAATATGCACTTAACTTGTAAATGATTATAATTATAAAATAACAAAATCTTTTATCTCATTTAATATCAAATCTAATTTATTAAAGCTGCTATCACCTAACTTATCAAATTCAATCATATCTTCATTTATTATTGTTAAATTATAAAAAGAAAAATCCTGTTTCCCAAAATAAGAAGCTGAAATATAATAATCGTTATACTTCAAACTTAATTCATTTTTATTATCATTATCGTCTAAACGACTTTTAAAATTTGCTTCATACAAAGTCCAAAATTTATAAAAATCATCTTGTGTTTTAAACTCGGTTTTAAAATAGTTTGATAACTTGTTTAGGTTTCGCATTTTGAATTTCTCTATATCAAGACCTATTTCTTTATTTTCATCATTTCCAGAAAAAAGAACTCCAATAATATTGTCAGAATGAGATATACTAAATTGCAAATCTAAATATTTAAAACACGGTTTTTTATTATTTGTAATTATTTCTGTATTATCAACATTAAAAATTTTAAAAGCAATCAATCGTGTAATAAACCTGCCTATATTATGCTCTATATTTCTTTTTTCAGATGAATAAACTTTTTCAATAGCCGATTTGTCAACTATTTTCAATACTTCATCAATATTTACAAGGAATAATTTCATACCAAAATTTTAACATAAATAGATATCATTATATATTTTTAAAGAGCTTTGTATTTTGAAAAAGACTGATTTATAATAATAGACAAATGTCTAACAAAACACTAAAAACTTTTTTAAAAAACGAAATAATACTTCAAGCAATCCTTGTAGGTCTAATCTCAGGATTACTTGTAGTACTTTTTAAAATATCTATAAACTCTGTTTTTAATATAATCACAAAACATTGGTTTCATTGGTACATATTTCCATTGATAACAACATTAGGTGGACTTATTTCAGGTTATTTGGTTTCAAAATACGCACCAGAAGCGAAAGGAAGTGGTATTCCTTATGTAAAATCAAGCCTTATGCACTTAGGCAATTTGACTAGAGTTCGTAGCATTTTTGTTAAATTCTTTGGCGGTATTGCTTCAATTGGTACGGGTATGCCATTGGGTAGAGAAGGTCCAAGCGTTCAATTAGGTGCCGGTAGCGGTGCCTTGATTGGTAAACTTTTTAAATTAAGTGGAACTAATAAAGATAAACTTATTTCAGCGGGTGCTGGTAGTGCTATTGCTGCGACTTTTAATGCACCTATTGCGGGTACAATTTTTGTATTGGAAGAACTTATGCAAAAATTCAGTTCTTCAATTTTGTTTCCAGTGCTTATTGCGACAGTTACGGCATCATCTATCGCTCGATATATTTTAGGTGACAAAACATCTTTTCAAATTCCTGAAATCTCTGGAACAATCAATATAAACATTTTTATTTGTATAATTATTGGTGTTGTTTCAGGTGGTCTAGGTGTAGTTTTTTCAAAACTTATACATAAAAATAATTCGTTATTCCAATCTTTAAAAACAAAACCATATTTAAAAACGGCGATTGCAGGGTTGTTTGTTGGTGTTTTTGGATTATTTGTCCCACAGGTTTTGGGTAGTGGGACTAATAGTGTCGATGCTTTGCTCGTTAATGCAATACCTATCGCTTTAGTTTTAGTTATTTTATTATTAAAGTTCTTATTAACTCCATTTTGTTTCGGCTCTGGTGCTGTTGGTGGAATATTTTTACCAATGCTTATGATAGGGGCTTATATTGGTTATGTTTTGGGTTATGTATCAAATATATTAGGATTTGAGGTTAATATTGTTGTTACTTCTTTAATTGGTATGGCGGCGTTTTTGTCTGCTGTTGCAAGGACTCCGATTACTGCAACGGTAATGGTTTTTGAAATGACAGGTGGGTATAATTTTATATTGTATATAATGCTTGCTTGTGCGATTGCTGATTTAACAGCAGGTAAACTCAAACACAAACCTATATATTCAGAACTTATTGTCAATCAAGAAAAGATGTCTTCTGATGCAAAAATTTTAGACTCAAAGACAGTGTCTGATGTAATGGTTAAAAATACTGAAACTATTAAACAGACATCTAGCCTTGTAGAAACTTTAGATAAAATGAGAAATGAAAATGTGGATTTTTATCCTGTAGTTGATGAAAAAAATAATTTAATTGGGACTATACAGAAAGAAGATATAGAAGATGTTTTAATAAATTGTGGAGATAAACCACTTAAGATACAAGATATTATGAATTCTAATATAATAACTGCAAATAAAGACCTTGATTTATATACATTATATTTTAGATTGCATTCAAATAATTGTAATAACGCAGTTGTCGTAAATCAATCACACAAAGTGCTTGGCACTGTTTCAAGGTATGATATCCAGAAAGTGTTATAGCTAAAGTAAAACTTGAAAATTAAAAATTAATCATCTAATAAAGTAAAATTTTCACCTAATTCTATATATAATTCTTCAATGATTTTATTAAGAGGTATTTCTAATCCGTCAGCGATTTGCATTAGCGTTGATAATGTTATGTTACTACATTCCGCAAGTTCTGCTTCTCTCCACGTTGACTTAGATAAGCCACTTTCTGCAGCTATCTTATACATTGATTTACCTGTAGCAATTCTATGTCTTTCAATTATTTTTGAAAGAGTAATAATTACTTTATTCATAGATTTTGCTATATGTTCTTGCATAAAACTAATTTTAATGCTAATGTTAGTTGAATTAGGTTGCTACAGCAATCTAATGTTACTCTTCTGAGATATCACTGTATATAAAGTCTTTGAAAAGCTCTTGTACTGAGATGTCTAACGTATGAGCTAATTTTAATAACGTTGAAAATTTAAAATCTACAAGACCATTTTCAATTCGGCTAAGTGTTGCAGATGTAACACCACCTCTTGTAAATGCAATCTCATTTAATGAATTTGATTTACGCATTCTAAGTTTTCTTATATGTTCTCCAAATGCTTTTAAATTTTCATCATTATTCGTCAATCGTTTCATATATGTAATAGTAACTATATTTTTTTGCCAAATCATTACACAGGTGTAATAGTAAAGGAGTAAATTATGAAAAAATTTTTAATTATAGTATTAACTATGTTTTTAAATTTATCTGCATTTGCAAGTGAACGTGTTCAAGTCACTTTATCAAGAATTTATGATGGTGACACAATAGAAGTAATAAATGAACAAAATGTAAAAGAAAATATCCGATTGATTGGAATTGATTGCTTTGAAACTAAAGAAATTCATAGAGCATACACTCAAGCATATAAGAATAAAATGTCTATTGAAGAAGTAACTGCAAAAGGTGTACAACAGAAAAAAGCACTCGTTAAGCTTTTTGAAACTAATAATAAAAAACATTTATATCTTCTTCGGCAAGGCAAAGATGCTTACGGAAGAACTCTCGGTATAATTTATTTGGGTAGATTAAATATAAATCAATATATGCTTAAATCAGGTAATGCTATGGAATATGTTTATATAAAGCAATAAACTTTTTTACAGAGATTCCACGCTTGCGTTACAGAATATTTTCAGCACGCTCTGAATGACTTTCCAAACTGTCATTCAGAGGGAGTGCAACGACCGAAGAATCCCACTGAACATATTTTGTTGGGGTAGAAACCCCACCTACAATTTGTGAAACCCATTTGTTTATAATTAAGACAGTTGTATTCGTACTTTGAATACATTTCATCTAATTGTAAACAAATGTAAACATGTTCTTTAAAATCCTAAAGTTTCTGAAAAATATGTCGTAATTAAAGACATAGGAATACAAAAGGAATCAGAAAGACAAAGGAAAAGGGATATGGCATTTGAAGTTTCATATTTGAATACTTATGGTTATGCTATTGATACAGCTAACTTAGGTAAAAATATCAAATTAGTTTGCGACAATGCTGCTAACAAAACTGCCGACACTGCCCACGAACTAATTCAACAAAACGTTGGTTCTAACTCTGCTTTGTTGTCTGAATACGCACAAAACATTGCTAAATCAAACGTAGCTCAACAGTTTGTTCTTGATAACAATCTTAAAGAAACTCTTAAGTTTCTTAATAGTGAAGCTGCTAAAAACAAAAGTTTAAAATCTAAAAAATATCAGTTTTCTATCAAAAAAGTTGCTACTGATGGTGACATCTTTAATTATGAAAATGATAGAGAATCGGAAGAATCTGAAATCTCAGAAGAAATCATTGATAACTTGGAAAACTTCGATATTAAAATCGACGAAAATATGAAAAATATTTTCGCAGCATAGAATTCATATATAATTTCCCTATAATTTCAACTTAAGCTCTTTTATGAGCTTTTTTTTTGCAAATTTATACTATATGTTTAGTTATTTTTAATGTTATTTCTTCAAACTACATAGTTTACGTTTGTTCAATATTTTGCGTCAAATTTCATTATTTTGCTATAATATTTATAAGGGATATAGAGGATATTATATTTTGACTAGATTACTTTTTACATTACTCATTTTAATCTTTACAACTCTTCAATCACAAGCGTTGGAAACTGTTAAAATTCAATACCAAGTTCCCATCAATTTTAAATACTTGAACGAACAACAAATTAGCTCTCAAGCAGAACAATATTTCAATCAATATATGAAAACAAACGATCAAGCATCACTTCAAAAGATGCTTTCAGCTTATTGTCTTTTAACGAACATAAATAAAGAAAACCCATTATATTTTGTTCGTGTAGGGATAGCTTATGACAAACTTAAAAATGACAGATACGCAAAATCCTATTTTTGTCAAGGTATGTGTATAGAACACACATATCCATACACCTATTCAGCCTATGGTGATTTTTGGTTTGAAAGATGTAGGTTTAGAAAAGCACTCAGTAACTATCTTACAGCGAACGATTTAGGTTATAATTCTAATTACGAAAACTTAGTAAAGGTAGGAACCTGTTTTGAAAAACTCGGTGACTACTCATCAGCCATAAATTTTTATAAAAAAGCACTTAAAATAAAGCCCGAAAATCAAGAGTTGTTAATAAGAACTCAACGGTTAGAAGAAAGGCTTCAACAAAATTCTTTATATAATGAACAAGAAAGAAGGATACAACAATAAATGAAAAAATTTTTATTATCTATATTATTATTTAGTTTTACAATCTCAAACTTTGCTTTTGCAGGTGATGTATTTACACCGTATGAAGTTCCAAAAGATGCTGTAGTATATTCAACTGCATCGAGAACCATTAATGCGATTGACCCAATAGTTGATGATGTGAACAAAAAAACATATTTTCCTGGTAATAGAAAAATAAATCAATTGGTAATCTACACAAAAGCCTACGGACCAAGAACAAATACAAACGAGTTTGGAGCAGAAGCAATAGTAAAAAATAATACAGTAGTAGCTCTTAGTGGAGCAGATTCACTTATTCCTGAAGATGGTGTTGTAATCAGCGGTCACGGAACGGCAAAAACTTGGATTAATAAAAATATTATTGTAGGCACAAAAATTTATATTGATGCTGAAAAAAATTCAATTACCGCATATACAACATCAGAAAGCTATATCTATGGGGCAAAAGAATGTATTAAAGAAGTTGTTGAGCTTATGAATTATTATAAGGCTCAAAACCCTGATTATTACACAAAAAAGATTGAAGAAAGTATAAAAGATGCAAATAATTGTATAAGAAAAGCTGAAGCAAAACCTTCTCAAGTTCAAGAATATTCTCAACTTGCAATCGATTATGCAAACAAAGCACTTTCTCTAGTTATCCCTTATCGTTCAACAGAATTACGTGGGGTATGGATTAGACCAACAGAAAAAAATAGAGATGAAGTCGTTAATGTTGTTAATAAGCTAGCAAATGCTGGTATAAACAATATTTTCTTAGAAACATATTTTCATGGTTTGACAATTTTCCCAAGCAAAACAATGGCTAAATATGGTTTTACGCAAGAAAACCCTATTTTTGAAGATTTTGATGTTTTAAAAACATACTTAGAAGAATGTCATAAGAAAAATATTAAAGTAAATATATGGTTTGAAACATTTTATGTAGGTAATAGAAAACCTAGTGATAATCCAAACAGTATTTTAAGTGTTTGTCCAACTTGGTCAAACTGTACTAAAAGAAGTTTTGATTCAAAAACTCCAGTCCCTTGTGCATCTGAACATAATGGATATTTCTTAGATCCTGCAAATCCTGAAGTTCAAACATTTTTGATGCAATTATTATGTGAAATTATTTATTCATATCGACCTGATGGAATTAATATTGATTATATTAGATATCCTCAAAGTAATGCTCCACAAAGATTTGGTGCAGATGCTTTAAACTGGGGGTATACTCAGTTTGCTAGAGAGGATTTTAAATCAATCTATGGAATAGATCCAGTTTGTGTAAATCCTTGTGATAGCTTCTGGCAAGCTTGGTGTGACTATAGACGAGGTAAAGTAACTAATTTTGTTAGAAAATTATCTCAAATCTGCCATTCAAATGATATTATGCTTACAGCAGTTGTATTTCCGAACAGATATGCAGCACTTGCAAATAAACATCAGGACTGGACAGTTTGGTCAAACAATAATTATGTAGATGGATTCACTCCATTATTCTTGACTTGTGACCCTGCAACAGCATCTGATTTAATGAAGAATATTGTTAAATACAAAAATCCTAAAACAAAACTATATGCAGGTATCTTTGTGACCTTTATGAACGGTTCACAATCTGACCTCATTAGACAAATTCACGAACTAAGAAAACTTAACCTAAACGGTTTCAGTATATTTGATTACGCACATTTTGGGGATAGCTACATACAAACATTGAAACAAAGTATTTGTACTCCACCCCCTCAACCTAAGAGAATAATTCCTGTGCAGAAAACTACGCAAAAAACTTCTGCTAAGAAAACTCATGCTAAATCAACAAAAGCTAATAAAAAAGTTGAAACAGCAAAACCTGAAACACAACAAAAGGTTTCAAAGAAATCAAAAGTAAAACGTAAGATAAAGAGATTCTTTGGAATTAAGAAGTCAAATTAGAATTGTGTCTACAAGAAAAATTAATTAGCACGATTAAGTAAAAAGAAGAAACAAAAAACATAACTTCTATTTACATTTTTGAGCAGAACGAACTATAGACAAAGGTTCAACACCTTGAGAGTTTAATACGAAATCACACAACTCTCTTATTGCACCACATCCGCCATTTTTAGTTGATACAAAGTTACAAATATTTTTAACTTCATCAACTGCATCATTCGGACAACATGCCAGCCCAACTTTTTCAAGGATACATATATCAGGTAAATCATCGCCCATATAAGAAACTTCTTCCATAGAGAAACCACGCTCTTTAACAATTTGTTCTAATACTGGTAGCTTGTATTTTATACCTTGATGTAATTCTGTAATACCTAGATTATTGGCTCTATGTTCCACTGTTCCATTTTTTCTTGCTGTGATTATAACGGTTATAATACCTGCTTTTTCAACACATACAATTCCTTGTCCGTCTTTTGCATTGAATGTTTTATATTCTTTTCCGTCTTGGTCAAATGTTAAACTTCCATCAGTAAAAACCCCGTCTACATCAAATGCCATAACTTTTATTTTTGATGCTTTAACTTTTAAATCTTCACTAAAATTTTTCAAATCCATTATACAACTCCAGCTTTCAAAATATCGTGAATGTGAACAACCCCAATAGGTTTATTATCATCATCAACTACAGCCAAAGCTGTGATTGAATATTTCTCCATCAAATGTAATGCACTTGCTGCAAAATCTTTTGATTGAACAGTTTTAGGATTAACAGACATAACGTCTTTTGCACAAAGATGAGAGATATCCTGATACTTCAAAACAATTCTTCTAATATCACCGTCTGTTAAAATACCGCTAAGTCTGCCTGATTTATCTGTCAACATAGCCATACCTAGTTTATAATCAGAAATCATCTGAATTAATTCTTTGAACTCAATTTCTTCTGAAGCGACAGGCATTTTACGAGTTTCTGTCATCATCAAGTCAGAAACGTGGTACTTAATACCTTTACCTAATGCTCCTCCTGGGTGAAAAATAAGAAAATCTTCTTCTGTAAAGCCACGTTTTTTCAACAAACATACTGCCAATGCATCACCCATAGCCAAAGTTGCGGTAGTGCTAGCTGTTGGAGCTTTTCCCAAAGGGCATGCTTCTCTTTCTACTGATATATCCAAAACAGTTTCACCTGCTCTTGCCAAAGTTGAATCCATATTACCAGTCATTGATATAATTGGAACCCCAAATCTCTTGATTACTGGTAACAAATTCAATAATTCTTGAGTTTCACCACTATTAGAAATAGCTATTACAACATCATCTCTTGTTATAATTCCACTGTCACCGTGTGTGCTTTCTGCTGGGTGCAAGAAGTATGCAGGAGTACCTGTAGAAGACAATGTTGCCGCAATCTTTTTACCTATCAAGCCTGATTTGCCCATGCCAGACACAATAACACGACCTTTACACTCATATAACAAATCTATTGCTCTATCAAAACTTATACCTAATGAATTTTTAAGTCTTAATATCGCATTGGCTTCTATATCAAAAACTTCACAAGCTAGTTTTTCTACGTTTACTGTTTCCATATATACCTCATATCCTTATACCCCAATTATATCTCAAAAGTACATTAAAAATACTATTTTTAAGAAATATTATCAAATTTTTATACAAATTTGCCGATAAAAATACAACAGAGGTTATATATGCTACAAGTTTGTATAAAAGACACATCAACAATAATTCTAAATTCAATTTCAAAAAACAAAAATTTAGAAGAATTGAATACATACATTGACAACTCTAACTGTTCAAATATGACAGTTGATATTACATCATTAAACATAATAGATGCAAGCACAATTGCCACCCTCGGTTCAACTATGCATTACATAAAATACCCTGATGGTGCTATAAATTGGATCGTTAATTCCTATAAAGTAAAAGAATATACAACCCCAATGAATTTAGGCAACAGTAAGTTTATTTATAAAAAACAATAAGATAGTTGTTTATTTTTTACTCCTAATATGATATCTTATTAAAAGGAAGGGATAACGTTTTGGGAAATACTGACTCAATCTATATAAAAATTCAAGAATGGCTTGATTTATACAGAACGACAAACATCAAAAAGCAAAAAAAGCGTTTGATGAACCTAATCATTGTTGCCATGATGCCAGTAATTAAAAAAATTGCTAACTCTATTGCAAGACGTGCAGAAGACCCTGTTGAAGACTTAATTCAAGCAGGTTCAATAGGGCTTGTAAAAGCAATTAAACGTTATAATCCTGAGGTTAATCCAAAGTTCAGAATATACGCAGGATACCTTATTGTAGGTGAAATGCAGCACTATATGCGTGATAAAGTCGCTATGATTAAAGTTCCTAGAGAAATACTAGAACTTGCAATGAGAATTAAACTTTTTACAAAAGATTTAAGCGAAGATGAAATTGACAATCTTACCAGTCAAAAAGTTGCAGAAGCTCTTGATGTACCAGTTAGCAAGGTTAATACCGCTATAGATATTGATAGAAGAAAAAAAATTGCATCTCTTGATGAGTTAATAAATATTGATGGAAACAAAACTACAATCGGTGACTTAACTCCAGCTTATGATTACAAAGAATATTCTGAACAAAAAGACCTTCAACTTGAAATAGCCGATATTATCAAAAAGTTACCACCAGAACTTAAAGAAGTTGTAGAGCTCTTCTATTATGAAGATATGAAGCAATCAGAAATTGCAGAAAAACTTTCTGTAAATCAAATGATGGTTTCAAGGCGATTAAAAAAGGCTTTTTCATACATGTATAATCTTATTAAAACAAAAGAGTAAGAATAGGTATGGAAGTTTTTATCTGGAGTTTAATATCAATAGCAGGGCTTTGTTTCGGAAGTTTTATAAATGTATTGATTTATAGAACCGAATCAGGTGAAAATATTCTTTTTCCACCATCAAAATGTCCAAAATGCGACGTTCCACTTTTGTGGTGGCAAAAAATACCTTTATTTTCATACTTTTATTTGAATGGAAGATGTTATTATTGCAACAAGATTATAAGCATTCAATATCCTGTTGTTGAGTTTTTAGGATTGTTATTATTTATCTTTTCATTTTCAGCTTATAAATCGATTGTTGATGCTGTGTGTGTAATTGGAATTATATCATTATTTTTCACGCAAGCTGTGCTAGATACAAGAATAAAAAAACTTTCAACAGTTCAAAGCGTTATTATTGCTATTCTTGGTATCTTATTCAATAGATACGACCTTGTAAATTCAATTGCTGGCATGCTTGTAGGTGGATTGATTATATATATAGCACAGAAGATAGGTAAAAAATATTTTAATAAAGAAATTTTTGGAACAGGCGATATATTCTTGTTTGGAGCATTAGGAAGTGTAGTAAACTTCGACAAAATATTCTTATATATTTTCTATAGTTTTCTGCTTCAAATAGCACTAACACTTCCTATCCGTTGGAAAATACTAAAAGAAAAAAGCCAAACTTTACATCATTACCTACTAATCTTCGGAATTACATGCCTTTTTCTTTACATTATTAAAAATAAAGAGTTTTTCGCTGAAAGCCTTGTATACATTATCTTTTTAGGAATTTTATTGTATTCTGCATATTTTGCAACAAAAGAACTAATCAATGCACTTAAAAATGACGAAAACCCGCAATACTGTGCATTAGCACCTGCTATAGCAATAGCTTGCTTAGTATTTTTAATTTAGACTAATGTTAAGAGAAAAATATTCGATTTGCACTTTTTCGAAAAAAAATATATAATAAACATGCTATTTATATTTCGGCTAGTGTAAAATCTTAACAGGAAGGATATCCGACCTGTTTTTTTTATGGAATAGTTAATCTAAAAAATAATCTTTAATCCACAAATTACCTCACCTAATATAAAGTCTATTTATTGTATCCACCTTTTTGTTTGTGTTAAAATCAAGGTGAAACATAGATAAATAGGGGACAAATTATGAACAAACGAGTTTTATTATGTATAATGGACGGTTGGGGCATCAGTACCGGTTCTGCTGAATTTGATGCTACAAAATTAGCACATCCTGTTAATGTACCAGCCCTAATCAAAAACGAAGTTTCTACACAAATTCACGCTGATGGCGAATTTGTAGGACTTCCAGAAGGTCAAATGGGTAACTCAGAAGTTGGACACCTTAACCTAGGTGCTGGTAGAATTGTTTATCAAGACCTTTCTAAAATCAATAGAGCAATCAAAGACGGTTCTTTCTTCAAAAACGAAAGATTTTTAAACGCTATAGAACACGCTAAAAAACACAATTCATCACTTCACTTATATGGATTAGTGTCAACTGGCGGCGTTCACTCATCACTTGACCACTTATTAGCACTTATAAAAATGGCTGCTGATAATGGACTTACTAAAGTTTACGTTCACGCATTCTTAGACGGTAGAGATACTCCACCTGCTAGTGCTTGTGAATACTTACAAATCGTTGAAGATGAACTTAAAAAATATAATCTTCCTGCAATCGCATCAGTTTGCGGACGTTATTACATTATGGACAGAGATAACAGATGGGATAGAGTTGAAAAAGGCTACAACTGTTTACTTCTTGGTGAAGGTGAACACGCAGAGTCTGCTATTCAAGCTGTTAAAAACTCTTACGAAAAAGGTGAAACAGATGAATTCGTTCTTCCTACAGCTATAGGTGGTGAAGAATCAAGAATTCACGACAACGATTCAATCATCTTCTTTAACTATCGTCCTGATAGAGCTAGAGAAATCACAAAGGCTATGAACTTTGCTGATTTTGACGGTTTTGAAAGAAAGAAAGTTCTTAAAAACATTCTTTATACAACAATGACAAGCTATGAAGCTACTTTCACTTTTCCAGTTGCATTCCCTAAAGAAAAATTGATTAATATCCTTGGTGATGTTCTTGAACAAAACGGTGTAAACCAATACAGAACAGCAGAAACTGAAAAATATGCTCACGTTACTTTCTTCTTCAATGGTGGTATTGATGAACCTCAACCACACGAAACAAGAAAACTTGTTGCTTCACCTAAAGTTGCAACATACGATATGCAACCAGAAATGAGTGCTTATGAAGTTTGTAACAATGTTTTAGAAGCAATCAATAATGACAAATATGGTTTCATTCTTGTTAACTTCGCTAATCCAGATATGGTTGGTCACACAGG
Source organism: Candidatus Gastranaerophilales bacterium HUM_9 (assembly GCA_002103075.1). Lineage (GTDB taxonomy): Bacteria > Cyanobacteriota > Vampirovibrionia > Gastranaerophilales > Gastranaerophilaceae > UBA2883. Next base: position 31,008 of record DABG01000002.1, read on the forward strand.
TGTTGTTGAAGCAGCCACAAAGGCTTGTAAAGTTGTTGACGAATGTGTAGGAAAAATTGCTGATGCTTGTAAAGAACACAACATCACAATGCTTCTTACAGCTGACCACGGTAACGCAGAAACTATGGTTGATGAAGCTACTGGAAAACCCCAAACAGCTCACACAACTAATGAAGTTCCTTTCGTTATCATAAACGGACCACAAGGGATTTCTTTGAAAAACGACGGTGCATTATGCAATGTTGCTCCTACAGTACTTGAACTTATGGGTATCAAAAAACCTGCTGAAATGGATTGTGATTCACTTATCAAAGAACCTGCTAGAGTATAGTTGATTTATTATTTATAAACAAACGAGGCGAAAATCATTCTGATTTTCGCCTCGTTTAGCATATAGCTAATAAATAGTTTAGACATTAAATGTTCATAGGGATTCCACGCTTGCTTTAAAGAAATACTTACAGACCACTCTGAAGACGGTTCCAGCCTGTCATCCAGAGGAAGTGAAACGACTGAAGAATTCCCCTGAACACACAAAACAGTTGGATTATGGATTGCGTTCAACAACTTGATTGAACACGACAAAATTCTTAATAACTTAGTAACTTACAATATAATTTTATTAGAATTATAACCCTACAGTCCACCATTATAGTTTTCTAGAATATGTTCATTTGCAAACGGCAAATACCACTGTTCAGGGCGTTTTAAATCTTCAACAAACCCCATTTTCTCATAAAAGTCTTCTGCCTCTAACAAAACATCGTGAACCCTAAATTCTCCAGTTTTACCAGAATCTTTATGAGCTTTCAAACCTATCTGCATAAGTTTCGTTCCAACACCTTTTACATCAGACTCATTTCTAAGCTCACCACAAGAATAACAAGTTTTGCCATTATACATTCTTGGTGACAAATTCATAAAACCTAATGTTTTACCATCTTTCTTTATAGTAAAAAACTCATTGGCAGTATGAGTTACGTCTACCAATTCATCATTTAATTTCACTTTGCCCAATATATCCGTACCATACAGATTAGCTAATTTTAAATCCTTTACCATCTTTACTGAATTAGCTTTAAAATTTGGACTTGATTGAGTTCTACTAGCTGATATTAAATTATAGTTGTTGTATATATTTAAGTTCATATCTTTCTAAAGCCTAAACATAAAAAAATTTGCTATTCGGTTTAAGTCGGTATTTACTTGAAATTCATTTTGTCGTAAAATTAAGGAATAGAATAGTGAGTAAAAAGGAATTTTATGACCGAAACAAAACCATTAGATATAGATTTGTCATTCAAGAAAAACAACGTAGATGAATTATTTTTTAACCTTAGTGAAGACCCAAATGGCTTTAAAAACAAAGATTTTAGATATACCTTAAGCCTTATTTATCAACTGATAGAAGATGAATTTGAAGGCATCTTTAAAAGTCCTAATGCTCCTGTTAGAAACACAGACTTTTTCTTGATAAACGAAAATGACAAGCTATCTTTCTTCGTTACTCCTACAAATAATTTTCAATATTACTTAAAATCAAAAGGCTCTATGTTTAGATTTTCATCAAAAGAAGTAAACGGTGAAATTGGTTATATTATGCCTCTTGATTTAGTTTTAGACTATTTTGGCGGATTTGAAGAAATTGTTGATTTCAACGCTCTTACTCAAACTTTCGCTTACTTCAACAAACTTACTCAGTTCGTTATGAAACTTGTTGAAAAACTATATTTCATACCAACAGTGAAAAGAAAAGGTAATTTCTTCAGAATTGTTTATGAACCAATTATCTCAAATGAAAAAATTGCAAGAATAATCAATGATCTTGAACGTTGTATTCCTGAAAATCTATTTATCAAAGGTGAAAAGCCTAAGAAATTCGTTTCAGACTTCGTTCACAACTACCTAAACTACATCGTTTACAAGTTCTTAAGCATCAAAAGCTACAGATTTAAAGATGTTAAAACTGGTAACTATTTAATCAAAGACTTAGAACAAAAATCATTATTAAAAGGCAAAGACCTTGCAGAAAACTTTGACCAATGGTTTGATGAACTATACCTAGGCAAGTATGATGTAATTCCGTTCTTCAAGATAAACAAACTTGATGACAATGATGATTTTGAACTTAAAATCTATATTAAAAACAGAAAACTTAATGAATCAGTTCTACTAGATGAATTATACGAACGTGAAGAAATCTGGGACGCACAAAGTGCAGATATCGCAAAAATCGTTGAAAAACAACTTAACTTTGCAAACAGATATATGCCAGAACTTGAAACTCTATTTGAAGAAGGGGCAAACTTGGCACTTAAACTTAATTTAAGCGAAGTATACAAAATAATTGCTCAAACCTCATACTACTTACAAAAAGCTCAAATTGAAGTTATCTTACCAGAAGAATTAAACAATATTATTATACCTAGAGCATCTATCAATGCAAAAGTTAAAGCATCTCGTTCTAACGATTTGATGGATATCTTTAACACAGTATCATCTGCAAAGATTTCACTTGACGATATTCTAGAATTTTCTTATGAAGTATCTTTAGGTGATGAAAGAATCTCTCTCGAAGAGTTCAACAAATTAGCAGCAGAAAACAACGGACTTATCAAATACAAAGATATGTACGTTCTTGTAGACAAAGAAGAAAGCAAGAAACTTTCTGAACAAATCTTAAATGCTGACCACAAAAAGATGTCAAGACTCCAACTTCTTCACGCATCTATGTCAGGAAGAATTCAAGAGTACGATTTCAACTATGATGAAGCCTATGCAAACGTTATAAAAGATTTTGCAAAAGCAGTTGATGTTACACCACCTGCTAATCTTAAAGGAACCCTAAGACCTTACCAGCAAACAGGTCTAAAATGGCTATGGACGAATGTTTCAAAAGGTTTTGGATGTTGTATGGCTGATGATATGGGGCTTGGTAAAACAATCCAAGTTATAAGTTTGATTCTTAAATTAAAAGAAGAAAACAAGTTAAAAGCACCTGTATTAGTAATCTGTCCTACAACCTTGATGGGTAACTGGATGAAAGAGTTACAAATGTTTGCACCTGAACTAAAAGTTGGCAAATACCACGGTTTAGATAGAAAACTTGATACAAAACTAGACGTAATCTTAACGACCTATGCTATTATGCGTATTGATATCGAAGAAATGAAGTCTAAAACTTGGGGTATGATTATTGTCGATGAAGCTCAAAACATCAAGAACCCTGATACAGCACAAACAATGTCTATCAAAATTCTTAAATCAGATATCAAAATAGCTATGACAGGTACACCTGTTGAAAACAGACTTACTGAATTATGGAGTATCTTTGACTTTATCAACACAGGATATCTTGGCTCACTTAAAGAATTTCAAAAAAGTTATGCTATTCCGATTGAAAGATTTAAAGAAACATCAAGAGCTACTAAACTTAAGATGTCAGTTTCTCCATTCGTTTTAAGACGTTTAAAAACCGACAAAACAGTTATCTCAGACTTGCCTGATAAGGTTGTTATCAACGATTACTGTTACTTGACTAAGGCTCAGACTCTTCTTTATGAAAAGACATTAAACGAAATGATGGAAAAAATCAGTGGATTTACCGGTGTTAATAGACGTGGTAATATCTTCAAGTTAATCACATCATTAAAACAAATCTGTAACCACCCTTACCAATTCTTAAAGGCTGGTGAAATGACCAAGGAAATGTCTGGTAAAATGGAAAAATGTATTGATTTGGTTAATTCAATCATTGAAAACAATGAAAAAACGCTTATATTTACTCAGTATAAGGAAATGGGTGACATTTTAACAAAAGTTATTGCAGACGAATTCAACGAAACTCCGTTGTTCTTCCACGGTTCATTAACTGTACCTCAAAGAGAAAAACTTATTGAGGATTTCCAAACAAAAGACGATAATCACGTAATGGTATTGTCATTAAAAGCTGGTGGTACAGGTTTGAACTTGACAAAAGCAACAAACGTTATCCACTATGACTTGTGGTGGAACCCAGCAGTAGAAGAACAAGCAACTGATAGAACCTACAGAATCGGTCAAACAAACAACGTAATGGTTCACAGAATGATTACTTTGGGTACGTTTGAAGAAAAAATTGATGAAATGTTGAAAGCTAAAAAAGAATTGGCTGATATGGCAGTATTTGAAGGCGAAAAGATTATCACAGAACTTTCAGACGAAGAAATCTACGAAATTTTCACATTGTCTGCTATTTAGTTTGATGTATACCATAATAGAAAAAACAGATATACAATAATTAAATAATAGCTTTTACAATTAATATTTGATATTTTTTAAATCATTTTATATAATAAAGCTATGTTTAAATACTATAAAAAATACGTTCCATATCTTTTTATATTGCCTGCAATAATCATTCTTACAGTATTTTTCTTTATCCCGTTTTTTCAAACAATAGGATTAAGTTTTTTTGATTATTCAAACAGCATATATAACCCAAGCTTTGTTGGACTAAATAACTATAAAGAGCTTTTAAACTCACCTCTTTTTTATCAAGTAATGGGAAATACCTTCTTTTTCCTAATCCTTGCAGTACCGTTTCTAGTTATTTTTCCACTATTTTTAGCTATCCTAATAAATCAAAAAATCAGAGGAATTACCCTCTATAAAATACTAATCTACCTACCAGTAATTGTTTCAATCGTAGTTGCAGCAATTGCATTCAAGTGGCTTTACGCTCAAGAAGGTATCCTAAACTACTTTGTAGGACTTCTAGGACTTAAACCAATCGGTTGGCTTACAGATTCAAGGTTCTCAATGATATCTGTTGCAATCGTGACCGTCTGGAAAGGTATCGGTTACTATATGATGATTTATCTTGCATCACTTATGAGCGTTCCTCAAGAACTCTATGAAGCCTGTGAAATAGATGGTGCAGGATTTCTTACTAAACATTTAACTGTAACTATCCCACAAATTATGCCTACAATAGCTCTTGTTTCAACAATAAGTATAATCTCTGCGATGAAAGTGTTCGTTGAAATCTACGTTATGACAAAAGGTGGCCCTCTAAACTCAAGTAAAACAATCGTATACTATATCTACGAACGTGCGTTTGAGAACCTTGACCTAGGCTACGCATCAGCACTTGCAGTTGTATTATTAATTGTTATTATGGCTTTCTCATTGATAAATATTTTTGTGTTTGAAAAAGATAAATATCAGATTTAAAACGGTTGCAGATGAATTATTATGCGTAATGCGTAATTAAATTGTGTTTGTTCGTAGGAATTCTTCGCTTCGCTCTGAATGACGATAATGTTTGCAGGGATTCCGAATCTGTCTTGAATTTGCTCCACGCTCACAGAGTTTTACCTTTTGTGACGTTGTCACAGTCGGTTAAATCTGTTCGCTATCCGGACTAACTCCGTGTCGTCCGTCCGCAAATCCGCAAGTTCGGAATGACTATTTAAGATAGTTACAAAACTGTTGGTTTTTGGATTGCCACGGCTCGCACTACGTTTGAGCCTCGCAATGACGTATTGTGTTTAACCACTCTGAAAATATATCTAACCCTGTTTGCAAGGTCTTTACGTCACTACAATATCCGACCCTCAAATAGCCTTCCATCTCTAAAGTATCCCCAGGTAAAAACAAAACACCCGTATCATCTAAAAGTTTCTTACAAAGTTCAACAGAAGACATATCCACATCGTATTTTATCAAAGCTGTCGTTCCACCCTTTGGTTCAACCCAGCTTATCAAAGGTTCAGACTCTATCCATTTAGATAAAATCTTCTTCCCTCTCAAAATTATCTCCAAATTTCTCTCAACAATCTTGTCCCTATTCTCAAGTGCAATACTTGAAAAATAATCATCCACAGAACTTACACTAATCGTATTATACTCTCTTTGCACTACAACCTTTTCCATAACCTCAGCAGGTGCAACTATCCACCCTAATCTCAGTCCAGCTAAAGAAAAGACCTTTGACATACTTCCCGTAGAAATTCCCTTTTCATAAATATCTACAATAGAGTCAGAAACCCTACCATCGTGTTCTAACCCCCTATAAACCTCGTCACACAAGATATAACAATCATTCTTCCTTGCTATCTCGACAATTTTGTTAAGAACCTCTCGTGGCAAAACAGCACCCGTAGGATTATTAGGGTTATTCATACAGATAATTTTTGTATTTTTAGTTACAATCTTCTCCAACTCATCTACATCAACTAACCAATCGTTTTCCTCTTTCAAAAAAACAATCTTCACATCAGCACCAAAAGATTTTGGGATAGAATAATGTTGTTGATAAGTAGGTATAATCGAAACAACCTCATCACCTCTTTCAACCATAGAAAGCATAACCAACTGATTTGCACCAATCGCCCCATGTGTAACAGTGATATTATCATTCTTAACAGACTTATACATCTTTGAAATAGCAGACTTTAATCTCTCACTACCCTGAATATCGCCATAATTCAGTTTCTTATTCAAAATATTTTCTAAATGTAATTCTTTATTGCCCACAATCTCAAACAAACCGTTCAAAGAAAGTGACTCAACACAAGTATCTGCCATATCATACTTTGAAAGTTTCTCGTAAGCGTTAAACCAATCTTCTATCTTGAAATTATCTATCTTCATTATCTTTTCCTAAACAAGAAATATTGGTTAGAAGAATCTCTATCACGTTTAACCAAGTCTGCCTGTGAAAGAATTATCTTAATCAAATCAATATCAAACTTAGACAACATGCCCGTCATAGTATGTTCTTTTACAACATCATAATTACTATAAACCTGTTTAACCTCTTGTTCTGGTCTAATCGCATAATTATCAGAATAATATACTACCCACAAGATATATCTTCCTCTAGGCACCATATCAAACTGATTCTGCAAGAACTTAACCAAATTATTTGATATAAATTTATTCCCAGTAATAATATTCTTGAAAACATCAATCTTATCAGAAGTCTTAAACAACTCTGACTGCTCTTTATCATAAATAATCGTACTATCAGGGTTTCTAACCTCATGGAACAACTCTAAAGGCATAACCTTAGGCATATTATCACCCTTGAAATAATAGAAAGATACAGATGATGCAAATGGCATTACAACCAAATCTTCTTTATTCATACCGTTTTTCTTCGCAAAATCAGCAGGTGATTTCAAAGAGAACTCTGCAATATCTTTATAATGGTTAAATATAGGACGTTTCTGTCCATTAGGCATTTCAAAAAATGGATCTTCTGAATGTGGTAAGCTAGATTGCCATAAAGAATAACCACAACCCAACGAATACAACACCAAAAATCCAGCCAAATGGTATTTATTAAGTTTGCTCAACCCTATTGCACACAAAACAAAAATAAACGGTGCAATAAATATCAAATATCTTCCAGTAAAAGCTATAACCTTAGCATTAGCCAAAAACAAGAATATACCAAACGCAAGCACCACCATGCCAGTCAAAAACTGAACAAACTTTTCTTTATCTCTCAAGCAGTTAGCTAGTCCAATAAACATATAAACAATCGGTAAAAATACCAAAAGGACAGTTTGCCAAACCATAACGTAATCTTCATGTCTTGTTTCGTGGATATGTCCAGGGTCAGCAGAGAACAAGTTCTGAATCAATCCCCATAAATTAGTCACCTCAAAGTTAGACAAATCAGTAACCAAGAATCCTGAACGCACCATAGCATAGTGACAAACTATCACAATATAAGGGATTAAAAACAGTCCTGATATCATAGAAGAAATAACATATTTTTTAACCTTCTCCCCATCAGCTTTTTTAATATCCATATAAGAAGTATAAAAAATAAACTGAACAATATTCCAAACTATAGCCCCAGTCAAGAAATAAGGGTTCAAAACATTCACAATACCGAGTTTTACAAGTGATGCTATATCACCTTTTCTATCATAATCAATCAAATAATTTATAGACAAAAGTGCCAAAAGCATAACATGTGGATACATTCTTATCTCAATAGAATACAACACCTGAAATGTATTAACACTCATCAATGTCATCGCTAAAAGTGCAACCTTTTTTGATGACAACTTTTCTGTAACAATATAAGTCAATGGCAACAACATTATTGCAACTATCAAAGAAGACCCTCTCAAAACCAACTCTGAGTCACCAAAAAACTGCATTATAAAATGCAAAATATAAAAATAAAATGGAGTGTGTTGCAAATCATGTGTCCATAAATAATCGTTAATACCATGTGGAAACGAATTTATAGCAGTTGCAATAGAACAACCCTCGTCATACCATAGGGGATAATCTATAACCGTAAGTCTTAAAGCTAAACCAATTATAATAATAGCCCCAAAAACTACCCAAAACAAAGCCTTATTCTCGGTAATTTTCTCCATTAATTTTTCCATATTAAAAACCCCTTAATCTTATTAATTATAATATTATTCATCTTCGTTAGTTTTTTTATATCCACAACCACGATTTGAGCATTCAATAACATCGCCACTTTTCAAAGTGCGTTTAACCAACAACGAACCACATTTAGGACATTTTTCACCCGTTGGCTCGTTCCACAAAACAAAATCGCAATCAGGATATTTGTTACAACCAAAGAACACTACCCCTCGTTTTGATTTGCGTTCTATAATCTCGCCCTTTCCACATTTAGGACAAGTAACCCCCGTAGTTTTAACGATACTCTTTCTATCCTTACATTTTTCACATTCTGTATATCTACCGTAAGGCCCTAGTTTTATATACAAATCTCCACCACATTTTTCACATTTTTGGTCAGATTTTTCTGGCTGATCAGCATTCTTAATAACCTTACCTGATTTATCTAAAGACAAAATTGTCTTACAATCAGGATACCCTGAACAACCCAAAAACTGTGAACCGAACCTGCTAGTTCTTACAATCATTGGTTTTCCACAATTTGGACACTTAACATCACTTTGTACAACAACCTTTTTAGCGTTGCCCATTACCTCATTCACATTTTCTATAAATGGATCATAAAACTCTTGTAATACCTCGTTCCAAACAGCCTTCTTATCAGCTATCAAGTCGAGTTTTTCTTCCATACTAGCTGTGAAAGCATAATCCATAATATCAGTAAACTGTGACACCAACTGTTTAGAAACTGTCTTACCTAAAAATGTTGGGAACAAAGCCTTATCCTGTTTCTCTACGTACTTACGTTGTTGAATTTTAGTAATAATAGATGCATAAGTAGACGGACGACCTATTCCATATTCTTCCAATGCTTTAACCAAAGATGCTTCACTATATCTTGGAGGTGGTTGTGTAAAATGTTGTTTTGGAATTACATCTTTTCTTTCCAATTTATCTTCTTCTTTTAAATCAGGTATCTTTGATATATCAGCTTCTTCTGTGTCCTTATAAAGCTTTAAAAATCCGTCAAATACAACTTTGCTTGTACCTGTCTTTAATTCACAATCACCAGCCGTAATCTCAACGTTCTTATTAGCAATCTTAGCAGGTGCCATTTGTGATGACATAAACTTGTTCCAAATTAATCTATACAAATTGTATTGGTCTTTATCCAAATAAGGTTTAATACTTTCAGGTGTCCTTTCAGGATAAGAAGGTCTGATAGCTTCGTGAGCGTCCTGAACATTCTTTTTGGCTTTTCCATAAACATTCGGTGTTGATGGATAATATTTTTCACCATAATTATTCATAATGAAATCTTTTGCCATCACCTGTGCATCATCAGAAATTCTCACACTATCGGTTCTCATATAAGTAATCAAACCGACTGGAGTACCATCTATCTCAATACCTTCATAAAGTTTTTGTGCAACCTGCATTGTTTTTGAAACGCCAAAGTTCAACTTTGAACTTGCTTCCCTCTGTAAAGTAGAGGTGATAAACGGTGCAGTAGGTTTTCTCGTTGTTTCTCGTTTTGATATTTTTGTAACAACATATTCCAAACCTTCTTTTTCAAGCTCAGATTTTAGATTAGAAGCCTCTTCTTCATTATTGATTTCAATCTTACTGCCTGCATACTTAACAAGCTCTGCATCAAAAACTTTACCGTCTTTTTCCAACTGAACAGTAATAGACCAGTATTCAGTTGGTACAAATGCTTCAATTTCTTCTTCTCGTTCACAAATCATTCTCAAAGCAACAGACTGAACTCTACCTGCTGATAAATGATAATTACCCAACTGTTTCCACAAAACAGGACTCAATCTAAAACCAACAAGCTTATCCAAGATTTGACGTGTTTGTTGCGCTCTTACTTTGTCCATATCTATCTGTCTTGAGTGCTCTACTGCATATTTCACAGCTTTTGGTGTAATTTCGTTGAACTCAATTCTATAAACCTTGTCATCAGGCACCTTCAAAACTTCTTTAACGTGCCATGCAATAGCTTCTCCCTCACGGTCAGGGTCGGATGCCAAGAAAATTTTGTCTGCTGATTTCGCTAAAGTGTTCAACTTTGTAACAACTTTTTTCTTCTCAGGTAATATAACAAATGATGGTTCAAACTTATTATTTACGTCAAACCCCAACTCATTCTTTGATGACAAGTCACGCACATGCCCGTAGCTAGCTTCAATAGTATAATTTGCACCCAAAATCTTTTTTATGGTTTTAGATTTTGCAGGTGACTCAACTATTACCAAAGCCTTGTCGCCAGACTTAGCACTAGAAGTCGACTTTGAACGTGATGTTTTACTAGATGTACTAGACTTTGTTGTCTTTGTTTTTGCTACAGGACTCATCTTTTTATATACCTATCCCCTTTTATTTGCTCAATTTTCCCATTTAACTCTAAACTTGTTAAAGCCATTAGTAATTTATCTGTAGAAATCTCTGTTGAAGCCTGAATTTCATCAAAACTCTTAGGCTCTATTTCTATTGTATAAAGAATTTTTTTCTCGTCAATCGTTAAACCACTATTTTCGCCATTTTCTTCATCATCTGTTACAGTATTAAACAAACTTTGTTGTTTTCCTACAACCCAGTTCATAGCATCTAATATATCTTCTCCACAAGTAACCAAACTTGCACCCGTTTTTAAGAGTTTATAAATTCCAGCAGTATTAGGATTAGTAATCAACCCTGGAATACACATCAACTCTCTACCTTGCTCTAAAGTCAAATTAGCTGTAATCAACGCACCACTTTTTAATGCGGCCTCAACTACCAATGTACCATAGGACAGACCTGACACTATTCTATTCCTTTGTGGAAATCTAAACGGCAAAGGCTCAAAAGTAGGATAATACTCCGACATCACAACCCCATTACCTTTTATAATCCGTTCATAAAGCCCTTTATTAGATGCAGGATAAATATGATTCAACCCACCACCAATTACTCCAATAGTTTTCAAATTGTTTTCAAGAGCAAACTCATGTGCTGCTGTATCTGCACCTGTTGCCAATCCTGAAACAATACACAAATCAGTTCCGACAAAGTCTTTCATTATCTTTTTAAGACTATCTTTTCCATTAAAACTCAAACGTCTTGAACCAATAACGGCTAAGGTTCTATCTAAGTTACATATTTCTAAATCACCTTTATAATATAAAACAGCAGGTGGATTAGAAATATTTTTTAGCATCATAGGATAAGCCTTATCCTCATAAGTTATAACCTTGATGCCACGTTCTACAACGTAATCATAAACCTTATTAACATCAACTTTATGCCTTAGTTCAAGAAACTTTTGAACTTTCTTAATCATCATATTAGGTATCTTAGACAACTCAACTTCACTTGATTCAAAAGCAAGTCTAATATCCTTAAAATACTCATATAACTTAATTATAAATTGAGAATCAATCGCCTCAATTGATGATAGTCCTACCCAATATTTTGTATTCATAATTTTGCTTTAATTCTTTCGATTAAAGTATTAACACTGTTTCTTTCTTCTTCCGGAATATCAAGTTTGATATAATCTGTGAAAAATTCCATAGCATCTGCATACTCTTCTTTTGCCAAGAACAATATCCCCAATTTTTTATAAGGCATAGGAAATTTTGTATTTACAGCATTTGCTTTTAAATAATTAGAAATAGCCTTTCCAATCTCATTGTTAGCCTCATAAGCTTGTGCTAAGTAATAATATAAAAACTCATTGTTTTCCTTATACTCTATAACATTCTCAAAATTTGATATAGCGTCTTCGTAATTACCCAACTCAAACTGAACTCTACCCATATCATAATATGCATCATAATTTTCAGGTTGAGCATCTAGTATTTTTTCCAATTCACAAATTGCCATATCATATCTAGAATCCTCGATATAAACCCTTGCTAACAAATGAGCAATAACGTAATTGTCTGTCATTTCATAACTACCACGCTCTAAAACTCCGATAGCACCTGACAAATCACCATGTTTGTAATACAAATCAGAAAGATTTATATATGTTTGTGGAATTTCTGGATTCAGTTTTATAGACTTTGTATAAGCCTTTTCTGCGTTTTCAAACTCGCCTAACTTTGCATAAGCAAGTCCTATATTGTTGTAAATTTCAGCATTATCTTCTTCATGTTCTAAAACACTGCTGAAAGAATCAATAGCTTCTTTGTATTCACCTTTTTGATATAATTCTATAGCTTTATCCAACATTTCTGACATAATTAAAACCCTGCCTTCTTAGTAGATACACCAGCTTGGTGAATAATTGTTCTTACATTACCCTCTGCCATGAAGTTCTTAGGCTCTATAATAATCTTAATCTTATCAGCAGAAATTTCTTTTTCATTTTGCCTAATCATAGATCTACCCAACAAAAATACTTCGTTTATTTTTTTAGTAACTTTATCAGGATATGCAACAACCTTAGGACCTTTTGCGAAATAATCATCATACCAAGCTCTTACAGAACCGTTTGCAAGAAAAATTCCATCTTGTTGATTATAATTTTGATAATTTGCTTTTAAAATAAATTCTTTTCCGTTATCTAAAACAGTTGTAGTAGTTGCATTACCCATAGCTGTCATCTGTTTTGCATCAGAATCATAAACAAAATGATTAGCTATTAAATGATGTTTTGCTTGGTCAATCTTCGCTCTACCAACCAAATCAATACGCTTCAAATCGCCTTTTCCATTTGTACTAATAATAGCTCTATCTGCAAATGCTCTCATATCTTTATATTTGATTGCAACAGAACCACTTGCTGTCATCTTATTAGTCTTTATATCGTATTCTTGACAATCTGCATTAATAACTGCAACAGGTGTTTTACCCTCTGTAACAATAGTTTGAGTATCACCCTCAGCTTTAATTACCTTGTTCAACAAAGAGAATTTTAAAATATTAGCTTTAACCTCTCTTTTCTTATTATTCTTAATTTCGTAAGCATAAGGTTTGTTATAAATAGTCGCTGTGTCAAGTCTATTATTCTTATCAACAGTAATATCTGCATTATCTCCAACACATCTTATATCACCATATTTTACATTAACTCCACCATCAAACTTAATCTTGTTATCAGTTTCAGAAAAAGATTGTGTCTTAGAATCGATAATCAAATCCTCAGCGATTACCCCTACCATACACAAAATTATTACTAATATTGAAAAGATTATTAAAAATTTCTTTTTATTCATATATTTCCCTTCTAATTATAAAGTCTTGAACAAGTTGTTCCCATTATTCTAAAACGTGAATACTCTGAATCAATAACAGCTCTATTCGCAGTTGCCGTAAATGAATTCTTTTTCTTAATCTTCACATTTCCCGTTATATTTAAAACTTTTGTTTTTACATCATAAGTCAACTTGTCTGCAGTCAAAGAAACATCATCTTTTAATACAACAAACACGTTGTCATACAAAACAATCTCTTGAGTTTCTTCATTATACAAACCGTGCGTAGCTTCAAAACTCATCTCTACAGCGTTGTCTTTATAGAAATTACCGACAATATTTGTTAAATTTGCAACCTTGTGGTCACTGCTATATTGACCAGTTTCACCAAAGATTTCCCAAAACTTTTGCCCATCTTTAGTTTCTGTCAAAATCATACTTGATACGTGCAATTCTTGTTTATCACCAGAACTTTTAATCATACTTCTGTTGAAGTTACCTGTAATTACACCTGCTGATACAAACGCCCATACTAAAACCATTGATATAACTAAAGTAATAAAAGCATACGTCTTTTGACGTTTGTCCATCTTTGACCACTTATTATTAAATTTTGCTAATAATTCTTTTACATATTCCATACATCTATTCTAACACATAAATACATTATTTGTATGATGTCTTCCCATGACTAATTTGGTATATTACAATAGGGTACTTATTATTTAATCGGGAGAGGAGTTATGCTACAAGAAGCATTCTATCCACAAACAAACGGAGAATTGTCTAATTCTATTACTAATAATTGGACAGAACAAGCCCTTGAATGTTACAACCTAAAAGGGAATTGTAAAAATTGTTCTATAGGTATGGGTAATTATTCTTTCGTTTGTCAAATGCCAAAAGTTGTTGAAGTTTTAAAAACACTTTATGGTGAACCAAAAGTTTAATTATTTTTAATACGGTTTGATATTATTTATTTGTCTGAATTTTATAATAAAAAAATTTAGGCAAAAAAAAATCGGCGTCCTGCCGATTTAATTTTGTTTGTTCATTTAATTAACCTACTATCCATTAGAATACACACCACTACTTAACTTCCACGGGAATAATCTTTGCACTTGAGCAAGTTGTTATTATTATTACTGATTAGCAACTTCCAACGCTCTTTCTCACCTGCTCAAGCACAGTTATATTAGTTAAACTTCCACAAATAATCTTTGACCAACAATATTTGGTTTATTGTTGTAATATCCTGCAAAATATCCACCACTTACAGGTCTATTTTGTGCATAAGTTCTGTAAGAACTTCTTCCACCTGCTGATACAAACGGATTTGCAAATGGGTTACCACCACTTACACTGCTTGTTGTCTGTGTTGTTGTCACTGCTGGTGCATTTCCACTAGGCACCAATGCTCTTGTTAGTAAACTCACGATTCCTGCCATAATATCAAACCTTTATTTTATCAAACCTTTCAATAACTTATTTAAGGATTATTTTTCATAAGTCAAAATTAATTACGGCAGTAATTTACATTTCTTTACATAATAGTTTTAATATAGTCTATTTATAGGAGAAAAGGGATATGTATTCTGATGTTTGCAGGAATTTTTTATATATGTAATAATGCGTAATTATTTGTTCGCAGGGATTCTTCGCTTGCATTACAGAGTATATACAACACGCTGTCTTGGATTATTCGGGATTTCGCAAAAGCGTGGTTTTGCTCAACCTTACGGGTTGGGTCACTTCGTGACCAGCACCCTACCGAAAATCCGTCTGAATGACGTACCCAGACTGTCATTCAGAGGCAAGGGAGCAGAGGCACGAGTGGAAACGAGAGTGAAACGTGCGTCAGGCAAAATCACACTTTTGCCTGCAAACGTGAACGTTGCCGTTTAATGCGACCGCAAAGTGAAACGACCGAAGAATCCCCCTGAACACGTGAACATGTTTTTGTTGGGGTAGAAACCCCAACCTACAATTTACAGAACTGTTGGTTTATTGTTTCCGCACTTACTACATTACAAACCCTTCAATCGTTCACAATAACAAGATAAAAAATATATAAATTTAACTAACCTAGCAAATTATTTTTTTTACAGGTTTTATTTAAGCATTAGAAGGAGTATATATAATGATTAACAACCAAATGAACAATGTGCAATTCGGCGCAAGAGTAAAGTTCTCAACTAACGACTATCTCAAAGATTTGCAACACTTACCAAAATTTAAAACTGTAGAAAAAATGTTTGCTCAACAAACAAAAGGTATAAAAGGTGATTTAAACGTAGATTTATACACACAAGGACGTCGTCCTAGATCACTTTGTACAAGTGTTTATTATAAAAACGGCAAACATGAAGACAGTTTTAGAGATATGGAAGATGGTATTTTCTTTGATGCAAATGCAAAACCTCAAAAAATGGTAAATAAACTTAAGAGTATTCTTAATGTTTTTGAAGAAAGAAAAAACCTTACTGAAATGATTACAAAAAAAGAAAAAGAAATAAAATCAATTAGAAATCAAATGGATAAAACAGCTGAGAAAAAAGGTTTGTATAGATAATAATTGAAAATATCATGAATTTTATAAGAGCATATTAGAATATATTTCTAGTATGCTCTTGTTTTATACAGAATTATTTGTTCGCAGGGATTCTTCGCTCCACTCCACTACTGTCCAGATATTATTTATTTGAAACAATAATCGTAAAGTCAGAATTACCCACACAATACATCTTCACTGGGTCATATACATACTGCACTGATTTCAAGAATGGAACTTTTTCCTTGATATATCTATAAAAACTATTAGATACATTTCCATTGTGTGCAATAAACTGTGTATGTGGTAACGCAGACATCTGCAACATATTAACCTTATATCCTAATGTATTCAACTGTGATTTTAAAGACTCTGCTTGACTAATTGTAGATGGTGTATAAATAATTCCACCAGTCAACTGTGCAGAATAATCAACAGGTGATTCTTCTCTATATATCAATCTATTAACTACGTCCTGAACTTGTTCAGGGTTTAATATCCAATAACTAATGCCACCTCTTGAATTTGGTGCTCCAGGTAACATAGCAATCTGAATATCACCCTCATCAAATCCCTTAGCCATCGCTGCTAATTGTGTAAGTTCATATACTGACATATCTGTCTTAATATATTTCTTTGAGATATTTACAATCTGAGGAATTTTCGTAATAACACTAGGTGTTTGTAATCTTTCTAAGAACCCTCTCAAGAACCATTGTTGACGTTGAGTTCTACCTATATCACCCAATCCATCATGTCTAAATCTCAAATAACCAACAGCCTGTTGACCATTCAAAACATGGTTACCCTTATCTAAATTGATATGCAACTTGCCAGCATAATCATCATACTTCATACGTTTTTCAACATATATAGGGATTCCACCTAAAGCATCAATAACTTCTCTTACCCCTTCATCATGCACGCAGATATACTTATCTATCTTAATACCTAAAGTATCTTCTATTGTCTTTTTAGCCATATCAATACCACCATAAGCATGTGCAGCATTAATCTTGTCTGTACCATGATCTCCAGGAAGATAAACCTTACTATCTCTAGGGATAGATATAGCATTAACTGTATGTGTTGCAGGGTCAACGTTCATTACAATAATCGTATCTGATCTTGTACCCTTCCAAGTATCTGTACAGTCACCATTTGAATCAACACCCAACAACAAAATATTCTTAGATTTTCCAAACAATGACCACGCATTTCCACGTCTATGTGATTTTATTATATTACCAATCTTTAATAATTCTTGGGTGATAGCAGAATCTTCACCGAATAACCCTATAACAAGTTCATCTTTTTGTACAAACCACAAACCTATCGCCAATATAAAACATACACCCAATACAAAGGTCAATAATGATTTTGCAAAGTTTGAAGTTTCTTCTCTTTCTTCTCTTATATGTTTCAAAAAAGCAGAATATTCCTCGTCAGAATAAGTATTCTTCATTCTACCACTCATTTATATCTCCCAATATGATTATTCTTCTGAATTGTTATTTTCTAAATCAATCGTTGTTTGCTCAGTTTCAACTTCTTCAGCCTCAGCCTCATCTTTAGCAGAAGCTGTACCGTTCTTAGTTGTATTAACAATCTTTTGAACTGATGCAACTGTATCGTTGTCAACAAGGTTTTGAGCTCTTACACCTGTAGCAGGTCTTCCTTGTTGTGAAATAGAATTTGCTTTCAATCTAGTTACTATACCGTTTGATGTAACCATCATTACTTCATCATCTTCTTCAACGATTGTCAAAGCTACTAATCTTGAATTACTTGATTTGAACTTAGCAGCAATCAATCCGATACCACCTCTATTTTGACTTCTGAATTCAGAAAGTTTTGTACGTTTTCCAAAACCATCTGATGTAACTACCAACAAATCAGCGTCATAATTGTTAGGTACAATATCGCAACCAATCAATGTATCACCTTGACGAAGTTTCATTGATGTAACACCTCTTGCACTTCTACCCAAAGGTCTTAAATCTGAAATAGGGAATCTAATCGCCATACCACAAGATGTTCCAATAATGATTTCATCATTTGGTTTTGCTAATTTAACCCAATTCAACTTGTCATCTTCTGTCAATGAAATAGCAATAATACCGTTTCTTCTAATATTAGTAAAGTTATCTAATTCAATTCTCTTAATTGAACCTTTTTCAGTCAACATAATCAAATTAGTATCAGGTTCAAATTGACTAACTGGAACTACAGCAGTGATTGATTCATCTTGACCAATAGGTAATACGTTTACTATTGGCAAGCCCTTAGCTTGTCTACCACCTTCTGGGAAGTCATAAACATTCAAGCTGTATACAACACCCTTAGATGAGAAGAATAATACTTTATCGTGCATCATAGCTGTAAAGAAGTGTGCTATATCATCATCATCTTTTGTCTTGATACCACTCTTACCTCTTGTTGCACGGTTTTGACGTTCAAACGTATCTAAGCTAATACGTTTCAAATAACCTTGACGAGTGATGAACACTGCCATTGGTGTATTTGGTGTCAAATCTTCAATAGTAACTTCGCCTTGTTCTGGAACAATTTGAGTTCTTCTATCATCACCGTATTTTTCTTTATCTTCTCTCAACTCATCTTTAATAATATTAAGAACTTTTTGTCTATCTGCCAAAATAGCTTCGTATTCAGCAATTTTCTTTTGAAGTTCTTCATATTCTTTTTTAATTTTATCTTGTTCTAGTCCTGTCAATCTTCTTAATTGCATTTCCAAAATAGCGTTTGCTTGATCAACATCTAAACCAAATCTTGTCATCAAACCTACACGAGCTTCATCTGTAGTTTTTGATTTCTTAATCAATTCAATAACTTCATCTAATGAACCCAATGCAATCAACAAACCTGCCAAAATATGAGCTCTCATCTTAGCTTTCTTCAAGTAGAAAATAGTTCTTCTTGTAACAATTTCAACCCTATGTTCTACAAACTCATTTAAAACTTCGTACAAGTTCAACAATCTTGGTTGTTGACCACAAAGTGTAACCATATTAACACCAAATGTTGTAGCTAATTGAGTATACTTGAACAAATTATTCTTAACAACATCAGGATTAGCATCACGTTTAAGCTCAATAACAATACGCATACCTGTTCTATCAGATTCATCTCTCAAATCAGATATACCATTAACCTTTTGTTCCTTAACTAAATCAGCAATCTTTTGAATTAAAAGCGCTTTGTTAACTTGATAAGGTAATTCTGTAACTACAATAGCTGTTCTTGTTTGACGTCCGTTTCCACCTGCAATTTCTTCAATAGTTGCAACTGCAGACATCTTGATTGAACCTCTACCTGTTTCATATGCTTGTTTAATATCATTTAAACCAACAATCGTTGCAGCTGTTGGGAAGTCAGGTCCTTTGATATATTCCATTAAACCTTCAACAGTAATTTGTGGGTTATCAATCAATGCAATAGTACCGTCAACTACTTCACAAAGGTTATGTGGAGGAATATTTGTAGCCATACCTACTGCAATACCTGATACACCGTTCAATAACAACATAGGCAATCTTACTGGTAAAACTGATGGTTCTTGCAATGAACCGTCAAAGTTTGGTCCAAAATCAACCGTTTCACAATCAATATCAGCCAACATTGATTGAGTAATCTTATGCATACGAGCCTCTGTATAACGCATTGCAGCAGCCCCGTCACCGTCAACAGAACCGAAGTTACCATGCCCGTCTACAACTAAATATCTTGTGTTAAAGTCTTGTGCCAAACGTACAAGAGCTTCATATACAGAACTGTCACCGTGTGGGTGATATTTACCAAGTACTTCACCTACGATACGTGCACATTTCTTAAATGGTTTGTCAGGAGTCATACCCAACTCGTTCATCGCAAACAAAATACGTCTGTGAACAGGTTTTAAACCATCTCTAACGTCTGGTAACGCACGACCAACAATTACACTCATCGCATAATCGATATAACATCTTTTCATCTCTTCTCGAATATTAACAGGAACAATTTTCCCGTCTTCAAACATATTTTGTTGAGCCAAAATCTTTCTCCTTATTCCCCTTTTCTTTAATTCTACCACAAACACAAGTCTAGTAAATAAAATTTTACAAAACTTTTGTTGAGAGATTAATTTTAACTTTTTATAATCTTTTCATGTACGCAGGGATTCTTCGCTTGCCTACTCCTGCGGTCGCGTTAAACGGGTCTGCATATTTTGAATTAAATTAATTCTGTTTAATTCAAAATATTCCGCCCTCTGCTTCCTTGGCTCTGAATGACGTACCCAATCTGTCATCCAGAGGCAAATGAACCGTTTTTATGATAATTTGCCGAAGGATCCCCCTGAACATCTGAATATATTTTTGTTGGGGTAGA
Source organism: Candidatus Gastranaerophilales bacterium HUM_9 (assembly GCA_002103075.1). Lineage (GTDB taxonomy): Bacteria > Cyanobacteriota > Vampirovibrionia > Gastranaerophilales > Gastranaerophilaceae > UBA2883. Next base: position 51,519 of record DABG01000002.1, read on the forward strand.
AACCCCAACCTACAATTCACATAACCGTTGAGTTATGAATTTCCACGGCTCTCACTATGTTTGCGACTCGCAATAACGGTTAGCATTACAAATCTCTCATCATGACCTAATCAACTGAGAAGATTTCTTTGATATCTTCCATAGTTAGTGACTTCGTAATGTTTCTATCTACAGAAATTACGCTGTCAACAAGGTCACGTTTACGCATCTTAAGTTTTTGAATCTTTTCTTCAACAGTATTCTTTGTAATAATTCTATAAACAAATACCTTCTTAGTTTGACCAATACGATAAGCTCTATCTGTTGCCTGATCTTCAACAGCAGGGTTCCACCAAGGGTCATAGTGGATTACATAATCTGCACCCGTCAAGTTCAAACCAGTACCACCAGCCTTCAAACTAATCAAGAATATTTTAACCTTAGGGTTATTATTGAAGTTATCTACAGCACCCTTTCTATCTTTTGTCTTACCTGTTAAATATTCATACTCAATGCCAGTTCTGTCTAACCAGCCTTTGATAATATCCAACATATCAACAAACTGACTGAATAAAAGTACTCTGTGGTCTTCTTCAATAATCTGTTCTAACATATTCTTCAAGTATTCAAACTTACCTGATTGGATAACACCCTTAACGTGTTCTTTATCATACAATTTAGGGTGACAACAAATCTGACGTAATCTAAGCAACGCTGAGAAAATAGACATTCTGCTCTTTTCTAAACCGTTCATCTCGATACTCTTGAACAATTCTTCCTTCGTACTGTCTAATACATCTAAATAGAAATCCTTCTGTTCAGGTGTCATTTCACAATATGCCATATTTTCTACCTTATCAGGTAAATCCTTAGCTACGTCACGTTTCATACGTCTTAAAATAAATGGATAAATTTGTAGTTTTAAACGCTTTTCAACCGTTTTATCCTGACGTTCCATAATAGGAGTAACATATCTTGAATTGAATTCAGGCATACTGAACAAGAACCCTGGCATCAAAAAGTCAAATACAGACCACAATTCTTCTAACTTGTTCTCAATCGGTGTACCAGACAACGCTAATTTATGCGTACCATTCAATGTCTTAACTGCTTGTGCAGTCTGAGATATAGCGTTCTTAATATTTTGCGATTCATCAAGAATAATATATCTAAAATTATATTCTCTAAACTTCTCAATATCACGTCTAATCAAGGCGTAGCTTGTAATAACAATATCATATTCAGGTATCTTTTCAAACAACTTAGCTCTATCCACCCCTGAAAGTTTCAAGCAAGACAATTCAGGCGTAAACTTCTGTATTTCTGATTCCCAGTTAAATACAACCGTAGTAGGTGCAATTACAAGTGTTGGAGCTGGTCCATCTACCTCTTTTGCTTTCTGCAACAAACTCAATGCCTGCAAAGTTTTACCCAAACCCATATCATCAGCCAAAATACCGTTCAAGCCATATTTATACATAAACCACAACCAATTAAAACCTTTTAACTGATAATCACGGAATTCGGCATTAACTTTTGGCAACTCTGTAGATTCAGTAGTAGAGAAAGTAGAAATTTGTTCCCAGAACTTCTTAAACTCGTCACTCATAACAAGTTCAAACCCTAAGTTTTCTAATTCCTTTACCAAACCTGTACGATATGATTTAATTCTAAACTTGTTTTCATCGTTTCTATAAGCATCAAACGAATTGAAAGACCTCATCATTTGATAAATATTCTGTGCAGGATATTCTACAAATCCTAAACTTCTTACCCTGCTGTATTTTTCTCCATTCTGGATAGTTTCAAAAATAGTATCAAAATCAATAATCTCATCACCAGTTCTACCATATAACTGGATTTCAAATTCATCGACTGCATCATCACAAAAATCAATCTTAGCACACATTGTAAAAGGTTCTTCTACTAACTTGAAGAACGACATATCGTCTTTTTCTTCAAATCTCCAATTATCACCTGCCTGTTTTTTGTAATAGTTATAAAAATCAATTGCAGTTTCTTTTTCCAAAACCAAATTATTAGTTTGCATAGGTACAAATTTACAACCCAAAAGCATCATATATGCTGATTTTTCAGCTTGAAAATTACGTTTTACCCAATAAACAAAATCTTCCCCACCTTGTTTTTTAGTGACAGTAATATAAGGAGCTTTCTTTTCATCATTTTTAGTAAACGGTACTCTAACACCGTCATATTCAAACTCAAGTTCAGCCTTCAATGATTGGTCATAATCAATCCCTAAAGTAACAACATTGATAGGTGGACGTTCTTCTAACATCAATTTTTTAATCTGTTCTGATACATTCACCTGCATCTTTTCTTGAATCTTTGGTAATTCCTCATAGATAAACTTGCCACTTTCAGAATCTTTTAAATCAGTAAATGTAGATTTTATAATATATTGAGGCAACTCATTCATCGCAACATTAATAGGGAAAATAATATTTTTATATCTGCCCCATTTCAACTGTCTAGAAAAATACTTAACTTCTTCAAATGGATAAACTCCGTCGTCATCTGGTCTATGCCAATATAAAGCTAAAGACAAAGTACCATTATTATTAGCATTTACATCTAAACTCAAGTCCCAAGTTTTGTCCGTAAACTTTATTCGTTCCTTTGTTTTTTCATCTAAAACTTCTTCTACCTGAGCTAACAAAGGAAACATTGGCATAAATTTTGTGATTGGAATATCATACCAACCAGCCTTTTTATCCTGTCTGGCAATCTGTAAAATTTGATGAAATATTGCCAACTCAGCTTTCTGACAATCGTTTAATTGAAACCCTTCAGTAGATTTTTGAGCCTCAATCAACGCTCTTAATATAGACTCCAAAGAACGTATAATCTTACCAGTATGTCTATCCTTAATTAATATAGAAAAGAAATTTTGTTTTCTTTTAGGGTTAAAATGGAATATATAATTACCTTCAGTTATACAATTCAACGCTGTATTTTCATCTGGATAATCAAATTCCATTCCATATTTTGTTTCTAACCAATCCTCATAAGCATGTTCATCAATAGCTTTCAATGCTACAGCTACAGAATGTTTACACCATTCTTCTTTCAAAGGACAGTTACAACGAGCTTCAACCCCAGATTTCTTAAAAATTAAATCTGTAGTATAAAAATCTTGAAAATTCCCTTTAACCTTACCTTTATAAAAATTCTTGATTGGTGAAGTTTCAAGAAGCATATCCTTTTTATAATATTCATAACCACGTCGCCAACTACCAGAAGACGAATGGTCTTTTATATATTTATAGTTAAATTCAAAAACTTTACTCATTAACTGAGTTAATCCTTTTCGGTCTTATAAAAAACAATTATTTGCGAACTCTAAATGCCATCTATTGCAAATAATTTTAAGCTATTACTATTTTACACAATTATAAAAAAATTACAAGTATTTATTGATATATTTGTTAAACATTCCTACAACAATTTACATTCATAATCTGCAAGTCTTTACAAAAATTTTTCAGACGATTATTAACTCAATAACTTAACAACCTAATAACTTTCAATATAATTTAACATCTTATTGACAGAAAAGAGTTTCACGTGCTACTATCTTAGTCTAAAGGTCATTACATTATTTAGGAGTTTATTATGAAATATGCAGAAGAAGGAAAACAATACCACATTGATATAAAAGAAGGTGATGTAGGTGAATACGTAATTTTACCAGGAGACCCAAAACGATGCAAAAAAATCGCTGCATATTTTGACGATGCAAAACTTATTGCAGATAAAAGAGAATATGTTACCTATACAGGTTATTTAAACGGTACAAAGGTTAGCGTAACCTCTACAGGTATCGGTGGACCTTCTGCTTCAATAGCATTAGAAGAACTTGTAAAAGCTGGTGCTAAAACATTTATTCGTGTTGGTACTTGTGGCGGTATGCAAACAAATATTATGGGCGGTGATGCAGTTATCGCAACTGGTGCTATCAGAATGGAAGGTACAACTAGAGAATATGCTCCAATCGAATTTCCTGCTGTAGCAAACCTTGAAGTTGCTAACGCACTTGTTAAATCAGCAAAAGAGCTTGGTTTCACTTACCACGCAGGCGTTGTTCAATGTAAAGACTCTTTCTATGGTCAACACGAACCTGAAAAAATGCCTGTAAATTATGAACTTCAAAATAAATGGAATGCTTGGATTAAACTAGGTGCCTTAGCTTCTGAAATGGAATCAGCTGCCCTATTCGTTGTAGGAAGCTACCTAAGAGTACGTGTTGGTTCAGTCTTCTTAGTTGTTGCTAACCAAGAACGTGAAAAACTTGGTCTAGAAAACCCTGTTGTTCACGATACAGAAGGTGCTATTAAAATTGCTGTAAACGCAATCAAAAACCTTATCGAAGAAGATAAGAAATAAAATTTTATAAAAATCATCAAAAAAATCAGGATATTCTTAATAATATCCTGATTTTTATCTAAATAAATAATAAATCGTCATTTTTCTTTCAAACATTGCTATATTGAATTTCTATATCATTTAAAATAAAATACTCTTATGAATTTAATAAAAAATAACCTAGAGAATTTACATCAATATATTAGTTTTAATTTACTTGCACTTTGTGGTTATATCATAATAATAGGCTGCTTTATAAACTTTTTTTCTTACAAGACTCTAGACTTTTATACAACAACTCTTCAAATTGTACTATTTAACATTATATATCTATTAATCTGCTTTACTGCTTTAATTACTTACATTTTAGAAATCATTTTTGATTATAAAATTAAAAATGGTATTATAACACAGAACAAGTTATTATGCAGATTGAGATACATTGGAGTTTTTATATTAATTATTTATCCACTATTTTTAATTTTATTCATAATAATTTAATTAAGGGCTGGGGACTATTATTGTCCCCAAAACAAACCCAATTTACTATTTTATTCTCCAATAGAATTCCGTCAAATAACTCGCTGCATCAAACGGGTGTTCCAAAAACTTTGATTCTCTATTATTTTTAATCTGAGAAAACGTAGGAACATCAACTATTGTAGAACCCTCTTTGAACGATAAATTATAGATATTATACAAAAGCCACCTGCAACGTCGTTCATCAATAAATAAATGACGCTCACCACTAGAATTTTTTACCTTAGCATTAAACGCTGAAATCCGATTTAAAATAGGCGGATTATAATTTCTCAAACAAAACTTGACTTTTTTCTTGTCATATCCGTGGTTATACAAAGCATTTCTAATAATCGCATAATTCGTATACTGACTTTGTGTCGAACGATTATCTCCAGAAGCATCACCATTAACTATTATTTCAGCCTGATGGTTTGGATATCGTCTTAAAAACTCCTGTATACATTCTTCTGTAGTTGTTTTTTCAACAACAATCTCATCAAAATAATACACATTGTTTTTATCAATATAAGCCAAAACCCAACACATAGGATCAACGTTAAAGTCACACGTCAAGTGCAACGGCACATTAGGATTATATTTAAAATGTTTTAAATTTTCGTTAGAGAAATTCTTAACAACCAGCCCACTTGCATAATCACCAAATTCACCCAAAACATTTATCTTATAATAATCCTCGTCAAAATTCTCTTTTAAAGAATCAATAAAATGTTTAGGCAAAAAGATATTATTAGTAGTAGGTGCAATAATTAAACGATAATTTTCGTGCTGCTCTTCAACAAACCGTTTCCAAATCCAACCCTTATTAGCCTGCGGATTGGTATGTCCAAACAATCGATATCGAAAGTCACCCCAATCTTTACCTCTATAAGTATTTCTCAAACGTCCAAGTAATTGTTTAAAAGCACTGTCATCAATCTGCGAAGCCTCTTCAATCTCCGCCCAATGCAAATTTAAAGACTTGAACCTTTCAGGATCCTCAAATGCACAAAACAATATTTCAGAACCATTTTTAAACTTAATTATTTTATCAATCTTATTATAAGTATAATGTACATTCTCCTTATACCCAAGAAATTCCAAATGCTCTAAATAAGTGACCAACGTAGTTTTTCTAACAAGTTCATACTCTTTTGCCCCAACTAATCCTCTAGAACCAGCGTATTTTCTAGCTAACAAAATTCCAAGTAATGCACCACACCAAGTTTTGCCGCTACCATAACCCCCTTGATATATTGCTATATCAAGGGGATTATTATGCGGTATCTCTATAAATTCTCGTTGTTTTTCAAGTAATTTATACTTCACCATGTTCTAACACTGTTCACCTGCCTTAGCCATAATTATTTCATACAACGATTGAGTAATTCTTGGTACTAAATCTATCAAAATTTTTGTTAAAAATGATAATAAAATATTCTTAGAAACAAAAGTTCTTGTAATAAACTCAATCACAGCTTTGTCAACATTATTCTTTTTCTCTTGACCACTTAACTGTAAAACAGCCTGTTCTAAAATATTTTTTCTGATTACACCAAACAAATTACTAATGTTTTCTTGCGAAAAATACTTGTTCAACCTTGCCATAAACACACCTCACTTTCTTATTTATATGACTAATAAACGACCTCAATTTTTAAAAGCTCTTCTAAAGTTCCAGCGTTTTCAATCTGCTCTTTAATATAAGCGTTCATATTCCAACAATATGAATGAAGTTGCACAATAAGTTTACCTATAGCTAGCAAATCTTGTTTTGTACACAACAGAGCTTTATTATCCTTGCCATACCACGTAATAGTATCTTCATCAGACATCATCTGATATGTTGCAAGTAAATTTGCTTTTTGGTCGGTGTCACTATCAAACAAAACGTTGTTATACTCCACACCCTCAAGAAGTTTTTCATCTCTTAAACGGTCGTTTTTTTCGACAATTTCTTCTTTTTTATTTTGTAATTCAATAGCTGAATATTCAGGGTTTATAACGACTTTGCCATTTTCATAAATATATTTTTCAAAATTATCATAAACCTCTTTTATGATTTCAATATTAATAATAAAATCAGATAAACACTTTGCTTGAGCTTTGTATAACTCGTTGCTACGTGTGTCAACTTGTGCATAATATGTCATAATATATTTACTCCTAACTGTTTGTCCCTATTCTTCTGTAATAATACGCAGTTAAACTATTACTATCAGCTTTTCTAGTAGAAATAACTAACTTAATTTTTTTTGTATTATCTACTGGAAATACTGCTGAATTTGTTGCATAAACTGATGCACTATTTGCCCTAGCAAAGTTTATTGATACTCCACCTGCAACTATATCAATATGAGTAGAATCCGTAACAGACTTCTGCATCAACGAGTCGTGAAGAAATACTTCATAATTATAATTATCATTTGGTAAATAATCAGATAAATCTATTTCGTACGTTCCTATTGCAGTTGCAGTACTCAACACCTGTTCCTTTGCTACCCATTGTCCGTCAATAAGTTTTTTGCCCGTATCTGTTATGTTAGACAAATCTGTATCAGCACGATTTACTGTAGATATGATATTCTCTGAAATAGAAATTCCTACACCAGCAGAAAGTACATCTTGCTTCCCTGTAATATCTTGATGAGTAGTCAAATATCCACTATCATTATTTAATTCTGAAACTTTTGTTGGAATATCACTAATTGAAGCCAAACCCAAATCGTGAGAAGTTTTATTTCCACTTAAAACAACATCATTTATTAATGGTTTATTTTCTGCTAGTTCATAATTCAAAGAAACGGTATTTGCTGATTTTATTGTTTGAGTACCGTCTTCATTATCAGTAATTACAAGATTTTCTCCGGCAACCAACTTCTGATTTTTCTTTGCTAATTCTTCTTCTAACAAACTGTCCATTTCAGATTTTGAATATGCATTAACCTGAGAAGCTGTAACATTATGCGGATTTTCTGTGTTATCAGAATGAAGTTTTACAATTTGCACAGTTTCTTCATCAATTGTAGTTTTTAATTGCTCACAAGAATTCAAATACGTTTTAGCATCATTTGCATAACTCGCCGATTTTGTAGCAGATTTTGCTGATTCTTTTGAATGTTGCAAAGCCAAATTTTCATAATATTTTACGTTATTATTAGTAACTCTTATTATATTATTTTCTTTTAAATCATTATTATTATTGTTTTCTACCAAAATCACACCTCAACTTTCTCTGGGAATACTAAAATCATATTTGAATCTTCATAACAACAATCTTCAACAAACAAAGTGTTTTCAATACCATCATCATCTACAGTTTTTATTCCATAAGTGTAAAATCCAACTTCTTCATTTTTAGGGATTGTTAATTTACTACTAAATTCTGATGTAATGATAAATGTAACCGTTGAATTGAAGTTTGATTTAACCTCTAATACATTAGAAACTACCCTATTTTTTGAGTCTTTCACCATAAAATATACAGTATAATTTTTATCAGTTGGCAACCCAGAAACAACGATTTCGCCAGAGTCACCACTATAAATATAAACATTTCCTTTTTTATCAATATTTAAACTCAACACACACCTCCAGATTTAATATTTGATTATAAAATTAACTGCTAATGCAGGTGGTTGCACAACTGAAACATCATCTGAGTACACGTCACAATACTTATTTGCATTAAATCTAATCAAAGGATTTGAAGCAGAGGATTCGTGACCACGTCCCCAAGCTCCACCTTTTGATCCAACCACAAACGCACCAGATACAGAGCTAGAACCTTCTGTCCCAGTAAGCCTAAATTGTCCTTTTATATTTGGCAATTTTGATTTTAACTCACTACCTAATTCAGCAACATCTGCACCCCACAATGTTTTGTTTCGCAAATCTGGTAAACAAAATTTTGTACTATCAGAACTCCCAAACATAGTTCCAATAACATTAAACAAATCTTGATAGTCTGAAACATTTACCTCACTTCCATCACACAATAAAAAACCCTCTGGGACAACGTTTTTCACTGTGGTCATTATCATACCTGTTTGAATAAATGATTGTTTATAACTTAAAAAATCATTTATTGTTGAAGTTAATGTAGCTACATTTGAAGCAAAACTTGCCGTTTTAGAGGTAATCAAATCAGATAATTTTCCAATCTCTGTTTCAAGATAATGAAAATTATCGTTCAATTCAGACGATGAAGCCAACGCTCCATATTCAATTTCTTTTATACTCATTTTTTCTCCTTTCAGTTTCTACTATATAGTCATAAATTTTATCGACCTTTTTCTGCATATCAGATAACTGTACTTTTAAATTATTACTTTCTTCTTTTGTCATATATTTTTCAGAAACTTCTTCCAAGATTTCTCGATGTTGTTTCTCCAATGCTTGTGGAGTAACAAACAAGTTATATTGAAAAAAGATAGTAAATATCACCAAAATAATTGGTGCATATTTTGTCAATGTTTCTTTATCCATCAAACCTCCAAACATCTAAACACGTTTTAAATCAACACCCTCAATTACACTAATCATTGGTTCAACATCTTCATCAGAATCTCCATCGTCCATTCCAAGTGCAAGTCGTTCACCCTTTTGAATTTTCAACAACGATGATATTGCAGACTCTAAAACCCCAATAGAATTTTTTGAAAGTGTCAAAAAACTTTCATCATAACTTCTTAAATCGTATAAAAATCCGTCTAGTATCATTTCAACACTTTCTAAAGACTTTTCAAACAGCTTCAAATGCTGTTCATTAACGGTATTTTTAGTATTTTTTTCTTTTATTTTCATTTCAACCTTTATCAATTGTAAACAAATGTAACAAACAAGTGATTTTATCGTTATAAAAAATCAATTTTTCTATAAGTATATACTTTATATATACATAGAGATTAAATAAGAATTTAAAAAGAGATTTAACGATAGTTTTAAATTTATTAAACCAATAGGAGAGCAACTTATGGCACTATTATTTTCTGATGTTGTCAATAAATACAATATGCAAAAAAATACAGATTCTAACGAATTATCAGCCAAAGTTGTTGACTTCCTTGATGGTATTGAATTAGACGAAAAAACTGATAACAACTCTGTTTTCAACTTTGAAGTTGAAGAACAACCTAAAAACACTCCTCAAAGAGTTTTCGTTGCATCAGTTGCTTCTCAGTATTATTCAAAAGCTATTGAAGATATTGCCAACACTAAAATCGGCAACAAGTCCGTTAGAAAGAAAAACTTCAAACAGGTTATGCAAGAGTCTTTCTTCTACGGTTCTAACAGATTTGGAACTAACTTTATAGCCTAAAGTTTAGTTCATTGGACAGGGACAATTATCTAAGGGTAATAATTTAAGGATAGGGATAATTATTAGGAAAAATTTTACGACCCACAAGGGTCGTTTTTTTTGCTTTTTGGATATGTTTGCAGGGATTTTTCACATCGCTTTAAATAACAGTTTCTTAGCCACTTCCCTACAACTTACTCCTATACCAACTAATTTTGTTTCTAATAAAGTCACCAACCCTAGACTTTTCAACCTCTGGATACGGTGGTAAAAATACTATATCAATCTTTCCAGCTGAAGTAGTTTTAGGGTTAGCCAGTCCAAACTCATAATGTGTCATAATCGTTTTAGACGTAATTGGAATATTATATTTTTTTGTTAATTGAGCAACAAATTTAAACCCAGCTTCACATTGTTTTTTATTCAAAGGATATTTACCTTGTTTTGAAGATGACACAAACCCATACATTCCACAAAATGCAACACCAATTGCACCTGTATTTCCGCCACCTGTATGCTGTGCATATTTTCCATCATTACAATCAAGGTTGTCTTCTGGTTTATATACACCCTTTATTATTTCACCTTTAAAATCAACCAAATAATGATAATGCATTTTATCTATTAAATTTGGAGTGTTTGTTCCTGCTGTCCAATGTATAATTATTTTCTTCATCTAATTCTCCTTTATTTATAAAAATGAACTCATTGCAGAACCAATAGTTGATGCCATTGACAAATAATCAGACATACCAGAATTACCAGAATATATGTTGTTTGTACCAGTGCTTTTTGAGTTACCTTTACTTGTTGAAAGAGAAGTATTTTGGTTCGCATTCACGACATTATATCCATCTAAATATGCACTCAATAATGTACTCAACATTTTAGCTGTTTCAGTTCTTGAGTTAGACAAAAGTTCATTTGCATAATTTGCAACATTATTAGATAAATTGTTAGAAAGATTTTTATACATATTTGTTGCTTGAGAAGAACGAATCATATTCCTATCAGAAAGTGGATTGATAATATCATTTTCTAAAGTCGATTTTGCATTACTGCTTACAGTATTTATATAACTATTCAACTTCGATTTATTAGTTATTGAATCTAAGGAAGGATTCAAATATTCATTTAAAACATTTCCAATATTGTTATTAACAACTTTATTAATTGTGTCATACGCTGAACCATTCACGAAATTCGTTTTTGTTCCTTTATTGTTTGTTTTTGAAACAACGTAAGGATTGGAAGTCGTTGTTTTTTTATAAACTGTATTTTTTGAAGTATTTGTATTTTTAGAACTATTTCCCATTTTGTATCCTTTCTTTTTCATTATTTTTAAACACGTAAAAAGTTTCTTTAACTTTCTTAAACCCACATCTCAAAAGTGCCCAAGCAACATCTTTGTATTTGGTATCTGCCCAAATATCACAATCAAACCAACTTAAAGATTTTTGAAAACATACTTTATTAAAAAGATGTTTATTTCTTATCCCATAACCATTAACCCAAAGTTTATTATCTTTTTCATAAAAATAAACACACAACGTTATCTCATCTTTATCATAAAACGCATAAAAAAGAGTTTGAGAAATTACTTCTTCAAATGTTGAATCATCATTTACTCTAGAATTGTAATATTCATACATTTTCTTGCAACGTTCAAACTCAAAATCTTTATCTAAAGGTATTTTCACTTTCATTACGCACTTTTAACCTTTATTTTTTGAAACTCAATATTTTTTATAGCAAACCCTTGTGATTTTTCTGAGGTAAAAAACGTTATTTCTAATGTTTTAAAAGTTGATATTGGTAGTTTTTCTGTTGAAACAATATCTTTTGGTCTAAATTTTGAGTAAGTATCCCAATAACTTTTATCCCAATAAAAAAGGTTTTTTAGTGTTTTTGAGATAATACGTTTTATTCTTGGCAATTTTAATTTATCATAATTTTTTGTATACTTTACATAAAAATCGTTAAAATAATCTGTATCATAAGTTATTTTGGGAGGTATATAAAAAGTTTTTATTGTATTATCTGATGACAAATTCAAGGGTGAACAATTATAGTACGATTCAATGAATTCACCATTAAAAGAATCGCCCTCATATTCATACAAGATTTCTTTTTCTGTAGCTGAATAAAAAACATTATCAATTATTTTTATATCAACCAATTTTTGAGATTTACGTTTAAGCCATTGCTTGTTGATATAGTCAAAGATTAAAATAGTTGAATAATTTTCATCAAAGGTTGGGAGTAGAAACCAGATTTCATTTCTTTCTGATTGAACAACAGAAAGAGTTTTTATATTATTCAGATTTTTAGAATCGATTGTTAATAATTCTTCTTGAATATCAAGCCCAATATTGCTACCAAGAGTTTTGTCACCATTAACAACTTGAGAAAAAGAAAAAACGCCTTTTTTCGTATCGTCATAAAAATATAACTCCGTACCGTGAAAGATTAAAGAGTTCATGCCTGCACAACCCCCTGGAGATTCATCAGTTTGGAAATATGAGTAATCAGAATTTATCGCAATCAATGAAGAAGAATCATTATGAAAAACGGCTAATTTACCAAGATAAGGATATATTGCAGTGATTTTTTTTGTATACTCAATATACCCTGCAGAAGTTGTTATTGAAGCATCTTCTGTTGAAAAGTCAAAACAATTTTCTTTAACAGAATACCAAAGAGTATTGCCATTAAAAACCCAAAGTCTGCCATCAAATATAGAAAGTCCTAAACCGTTTACCTCACGGTTATCAACATCTTTTGGTGTGAATTTTGTAATCTCGTTTAATTCACCTGATTCATTGTATTTACCAAATTGAAGTGAATAAAACTCCTTACCAGTCGAAAAGATAAATAAATCATTCCAACCTTGAGCAAAATCAATTGCACAAGATTTCCCTGTTAAAGCTAAGCCTGATTTCTTAAGGGTAAGAGTTGTCGAAACAGGTGAAAACTCATATAAACGACCTTCAAGAGAGGTTTCTGTGTGAACAATAAAATAAGTCGTATCGTTTTGAATGGATTGAAAAATGTTTATTATTTTTTCATCATCAGAACCAAGAGTTAAAAGTGCAGTATTCCCTTTCATTGAACGGATACCAACACCAGAATTCACACCTGTATTAAATAATTCAACATTTTGGATATCTGAAGCTGTTATTTGAGAAGACGAAAAATCAGAACAAACTCTTTTTATGCCTGCAAAATTGTTGCATAGAATTTTTGTAATTGATGACATTATAATCCTCCTTTATTTATTTAATATTTAGTATTTGAATATATTATTGAATTACATTCTTTTTCCTTATCCTGTATATATTTCTCAATATATTTTATTACCATAGATATACCTTTCTTTATTTATACTAACTACAACTCCATAATCATTAGTACTATTTACATTTAGTAAAATAGTGCTAAAATAAACCTATGAAAAAATTTTTAATATATTTCCCAAAATCTATTTCAGGTTTATTTTTATCTATCCTAGGTTATTTGAATTTTATTCTCACAACTATATTTTTATTGGTTGCACATTATGAAATTGCTGTAATAATTTTAGATAAATCTTATACTCAACCAGAATGTTGGCCAAATATATCATTTATTAACCAAGGTTTCCTAGTTGGATTAACGATTTATCTAATAGAATTTATTTTCTTTTTATTTATTTACATAAAAGAATTTAAAACCCTTAATCCAGACTCAAGTCAAAACAAAATTTCACTAATTAGAAAATTATTTGTATTATTAGGTGGAATTTTATTCATATTCTATTTTATTTTTGCAATCATAATTCAACTTTGTTATTTCATAAGAGGGATTAAGTAATGATTAAATCAACATTAAAAAAGATTCAAAAATCTATATTTTTTAATGCAATCGCTGCAATTTCTTATATTGAACTCACTATAAGTTCATTAACGATAATTTTTACCCATATAAATGAAATTTTAGACCCAAATATGAGTTATTCATTTAGTAATTTCTTAGCTTTTAGTTTTTTATTTTTAGTTTTTAGTTCAATATATGCAATCATTATTGTTATAGCTTGTGTTATTGCAGGTATTGTTGAAATAAAACAAGCCAATACTAATGGATATATTATTAACATTCCTGAAAAAATTTTAAACTCATTAGCTTATAAAATAGTATTTTATTTAGGTTTTATTTTAACAATAATTATGTGTATTTATCGGATTTCACTTAATTTGTTTATCATCTAATTTATCATTATATATTTACTTTTTCCAAAATAATGCTAAAATAAACCTATGAAAAAATTTTTAATATATTTCCCAAAATCCATTTCAGGATTATTTTTATCAATACTAGGATATTTGAATTTTATTCTTTCAAATATTTTATTATTAGATTTTAAACATGAATTATCAGTTATTATATTGGGAACTTCTAAAATCAAACAAAATTATTATATGACTATTCATGAACTTGGTTTTTTATTCGGGTTCTTTGTATACCTTTTTGAATTTATTTTATGGATTATAATTTTCAAAAAAGAATATAAAAAATATGCAATAATTGAAAATCCTCAAAAAAACAGTTCTTCTATAAAAAATTCATTTATTTACTTGGGATTAATCCTATATTTATTAGAATTTATTTTTTCTATCTTAATCCAAATTCTTTACATAATAAGAGGATTTTAAATTTATGCTAAAAAAACTCCAAAATTCCATATTCTTTAATATAATTGCATCATTAATTCATATTGAAATTTTTACTTTTTTAATATTAACTTTCATTTATTATTTAAATGAATTATTTTCTAACACATTTAATAATTATTCATTGTTACCAAATATTTTTTATTATCCTGTACATTTTCTGATTATATTTATTGTTCTCTATCCTATCTTTTCTAGCTTAATATTTATAGCTTCACTTATATCTGGAATTCTTGAAATAAAAAGATCTAATACACAAGGTTTTATAATAAATATTCCTCAAAAAATATTAAATTCAAAGTTCTATAAATTTACATTTATTATAAGTCTTATTTTATCAATTCTTATGATAATCATTTTTCTTGGTTTATATATATTTACTTTTTCTAAAATAGTGCTAAAATAAACCTATGAAAAAATTTTTAATATATTTCCCAAAATCTATTTCAGGATTATTTTTATCTATCCTAGGTTATTTAAATTTCATTTTTTCAAATTTCCTTCTACTTATGTTCACTAAAGAAATATCTGCAATTCTATTTGGAACTCCTTATGTTCGTAAAAATGGATTTCCTTATTTGTCAGAATATATTAACGGTTTTTATAGTGGATTAGCAATTTATTTTATTGAATTTATTATATTTTTATTCATATATTTAAAAGAATACAAAATCTACAGCAAAAACAATAATTCAAATAATATTTCTATATTTAGAAAAATATTAGTATCACTTGGTGGAATATTATTTATATTAGAATTCATTTTTACATTTTTAATTCAACTTTGTTATTACGCAAGAGGTCTTTATCAATGATTAAATCAACAATAAAAAGCCTACAGAAGTCTATATTTTTCAACATAATTTCACTACTTTCATTAATTGAACTAGGAATATTTTTAATAATAACTCTATTAGGTCTTTTTTATGTTTTATTAGACCATATAGCTTTAAACCCACTAATATCTAACATCTTACAAAATATCCATTTCAAAGTTTTTGAAATATTTTTAGGAAATTTTTTATTGGGTAATATTGTTTTACTCTATTTCTTTCCAATATTTGCAATAATAATTATCATTGCATGTGTAATAGCAGGTATTGTTGAAATCAAACAAGCTAAAAACTATGGATATATTATTAATATTCCTGAAAAATTTTTAAACTCATTAAATTATCAAATAGCCTTTTTTCTTGGCATTATCACAACAATTACTATGTGTACACTAATAGGTTCTTTAGGATTATTTTTAGGATAAATTGATTTTATTTTACTTTTTTCAAAATAATGCTAAAATAAGTTTATGAAAAAATTTTTAATATATTTCCCAAAATCATTATCTGGATTTGTTTTTACAATCCTCAATTATATAAACTTTTTAATTTTTAATATTTATCTATTTTTAACTTTTGATATTGTCAAAATAATTTTTCAGGGTAACACATCACTATCAAAAGAAAATGAATTTTTCTATCTATCAGAATTTACTGATGGCTACGCATTTGGAATTATCATATATATTATAGAACTTATTATTTTCTTAATTTTGTTTTTACAAGAACAGAAAAAACTCAATCCTGAAAATATAACTTCTTCAACCATAAAATCAATTTTTGTATATTCTGGAATAATATTATTTATTATAGAATTTTTAATTCTTACAATTATAGAATCACAATACATTTTCAATTTAATAAGGTCATAAATAATGCTAAATAATCTCAAAAAATCTATATTTATAAACATAATTGCATCATTTTTTTATATAGAACTTTTGCTAATAATACTCATGCCTGTTTTTAGCATACTTACATATTTTACAAAAGCATTTCCAATCACATTATGTATATTTTTCCCTATATACTCAGTTCCATTCTTTTTTGTGTGTTTAATAGGATTTCTTATAGAATTAAAAAATTCAAAATTGAATGGTTTTTTAGTCGATATTCCAAACAATATAATAAATTCTTTATGGTATAAAATACTATTCTGGACAGGTTTATTATTATCACTTTTACTAATATTATTCAGCGCTATTTTAGTTATAAATCTGTTTTTATATTTATCTTATTTAATTCTAACAAATTAATCACAAATTGAACATACCTATTCAACAATGCTTTCACAGTTGTAAGTTGAGGTTTCCACCCCCAAAAGACCTACCAATTAATCTTACGCATCTTTTTTCTAATCCCTAATGATTTTATCAATGCCTTATATGCTTTTTCATACTGAATATTATATCCTGTATAATTGTCATCACTTATATCCACCAATGCGTACATCATAACTTTTGATATCAACGCATTTATAAACAACTGGCTATATTGTTCAGGAATATCTATATAATCATCAGCTTTATCTAACCTATAAACAGGGTTGTCATTTGAATCATAACCAACTGCCAATGTATAATAATCAACATTAACTCGATAAACTTTATCCGGTGTCGGATAAAACTCTATCTTATTATCTTCAACAAAAAAACCTGTCGGACGTCCAACCTCAACCTCTAAATCTTTATAATCTTCTAAAAACTCTAAAAGCCTTCCACTGAGTTTAACACTATATTGTATCCCTTTGGGAGTTTCTTTTTGCTTTATCGTACCCAACGGCAAGCTATATTTTTCTAAACAAGGTTGAATAAAAAAAGTCTTTGTTTTTAACCTAAATTCAAACGGATATGAACACCACAATTCAACTAAAGACTTATTTATCGCAGATAATAAAGAGCTGTCAAAATCATCTACAGTTTTTGCATCATTATCAAACATCGACCACGGCTGTGATGCTATCTCATTATATAAATTAAGAAGGGTAATTGTCATATTATATATATCCTTTCTGGTTTAAATTTTTAAACCATATTTCAAATTTTATTCAATAATTAAAGGTAAGATTGAATCCTTATCAACATTTTCTAAAACTATTTTATTATTATTCGTCTTTCTCCTTGTCCCTTTTGAAAAATCATTAGGATACTCCTCTAAAAGCTTCGTTGCTTCATCTTTAGGCAAGTTAAAAATATTATTTGTTTTTAAGTTCAAAATTTTCATAACACACCAACCTTAAAGTTTTAAAGAAAGGCGAACTTTGACATATAACAACAAAGTTCGCCCCAACAAATAGAAAAGGAACTACATTTACACATTTAACGCAACCGATTTAGCGACAGCATAAATATTACCTGCTACATCGGTTGAAAAATCAAGATTTACACTTCCATCTCTGTTTTCAAATCTAGATGCATCTTGAATTTGTAACATTGTTGTAGAGTTAGCTTCCACTGGGACAGCCAATTTACCCAACATTGAGTTTGGATAAGCATTACCAGCTAAGAAAGTAACTTCGCCTGCTTTTTCTGCAGTGTTTTCTACACAAATCATCAAAGTATTGTTTTTGTTTTTAAACGCATTTTTAATAGTAATCCCATTAGTTGTATTAATTACTGTTTTTTCAACAGTAACGTCTGCAACAGATTGAGTTACATCAACTACAGGACATTGTACATTTATAATATCTCTTGTCATAAATCCTCCAAATATTTATTTCTAACTAACTACACTACGCACGAGAAGATAATTTCAATGGTGCAGAAACTTTTACTGTACCCAAGAAATCAGCTCTAGGAGCACCAACACCATACAATCCATAACCTTTATAACAAGTATTGAAGCTCTTTTCAGGGATATAAGATTGAGTGTTCAAATCAGATGAAATACCACCTGCTAGAGTTTTGCCAGAAACACCGAATAATGGATAGAATACACCTGCTTCTGGTTGAGCAATGTTATTTGATACAAGGATATCCCAACCGCATAAACGACCGATATAACCTTTAGCCATCTTTTCGTGACCAGATTCAACATATTTCAACTCATCAAGTTTACCTAAGTAGAATTGATATTCAGGTGGAACAATACAAACCATTGAGCCATCAATCCAGTTTGTATGACCTTTGCCATCACCTCTTTGAAACTCTGCCTGCATATATGCCAAAATTTCTTTTGCATAATCTGCATCAAGAGCAATCGCACTACCGTCATCATCAAGATAATGACCTGCTCTTGTATAAAGGTTTGCAAAAGTTGCATCAACACCTGCTGCAAACTGTTTTACTGCATCATTTGTATAATCTGATGCTAGAACTGTTTGAGCTTCTACACTTTCACCCGCTGAAATACGTTTTGTTTCAACTTCTGAAAGTTCAAAGTGGAATGCTTTACCTTTGTTGATTTTAACTTTTGTTGTTGATGCTGCTGCAAATTCTGCATCTTTCAAATCGCCACCATCATATTCAAACATAGTTACTGAACCAGGCATAACGATATCAACTTCGTCACCTTTTTTCACGTTATCTTTAAACTCTGTATGAGCAAGTTTTCCAATAACTAATTCATCATAAAAATTCTTTTTAAATGATTGACTGAATGTACTAATAATCATTTGTTCAATTGCCATAATTTTGTCCTTTCTTTTTAAACTTTTTTTACACTATTTTTTCAATCGAAATTAAGGCTTATACACTTCATTTTTCATTGTTACCACTTTGATTAAGTGCAATTACTAAATGTTTATATAAGTTCCCCTTACGTTCGATTTCTTTACTACCGGCATTTAAGACTGATACTCAGAAAACTTCCGAAATCACTGACGGTACTTAAGCTACACATATTTTGCAATGTATTTATCAAGTTCTTCTGGCGGAATATCCTGAAATCTCAATTTTTTATCAGACTTTTTAGTTTCACCTTTTGAAAAACTCAAACTATCTGTTGCAGATTTATTTTCATCTTGAGCGTTTTTAAGTTGTTCTTTCAACATAATTCTTGAAAGTACATAATCTTCTAACTTTTGAACAAATAAGTCCGTATCTAAATTTGTTCCAAGAGCTTGAAACGCTTCTGAATAAAGATTTTTAAACGCATCATTTTGAAAATAATTTTCATTATCATATTTTGCCAGATAGTTATTCACATATTCTTGTTTTTCAAGTTCTTTAGCTTCTTCTTCTTTTTGTTTAGCAACAACTTCTTGAAGAACCTGTTTTAACTTTCTAAGATTTCCTAATTCAACAGATTGTTCACCTTGTTGTTTTTGAAGATTTTGATAAGCCATTTTTAAATCTTCATAATTTTTAAATTTTCCTAAAATTAAATCCGACTTATTATCTGTCGGATTTTCATCTTTTTTGTCAGTTTCAGTTTTTTGAGAATTTTCATTGTTTGAGATTGTTGTTTCATCTTTAGTTTGATTAACAACATTTTCATCTTGATTTGTTTGACCATTTTTCTGTTCTTGATTTGCATCTGTTTTAATTTGTTCAGACATGATTTCTCCTTTATATTTTGGGGTACACAAAATTGGGTGTTCAACAGAAGTTGAACACCCAAAATAAATAAACTTATTTTTACGTATAAAACGTCCTATACCTTTTGAAGATTTTTCCTACGCAACTACTTAAAGTCTTGTTTCCAAATCAGGTACAGTTTTCATTCTATAGATTTGTTTTGCATTTGTCACGCAATATTAAGAAATTGTTACAATTCAACTCTCAATTAATACGTAATAAATTTAGCTTTGCTAGTTCCAATCCATTGAAAATAGCGGACAAAACAGTTTACAAAAAATTTCACTAAGACCATTAATCAGAACTCCTAATTTAAGAGTAACCGCACCCACATTTTACAATTTTTTTAGAAATATTTCAACATGTTTTTTCAAAAATCATCACATAACTTAATAGTGTCAATCCAACACTATTACTGAATTAGGACTACATTCCTTTTGCTAAAATTATACCTATATACAAGAATAAAAAAGATACTAAACAAGAACCAAATGCATACTTAAAATATTCTCTATATCTTTGTCCTGCAATCAAAGTTAAATTGTCAAATTCATAAGAACTAAATGTTGTAAATGATGCAATAGTACCAATTACTATAGTTTTGTATAAAAATGAACAATGTGTACAAGAAGTTGCATAAATATAACCTAACAAAAACGAGCCTAAAACATTCACTAAAAATGTTCCAATATGTTTATTTTGAGGTGCAAAATTAGAAAAAGTATTTGTTATCAAATATCTTAAAACCGCACCAATTCCACCACCTAAAACTATTCCAAACATATTAACCATTTATATTACGACCTTTTCTTGATTTTATAATCTTAACCATAAAACTGTATGCCAAATTTATACCTAAAGAAACTAAACAAATACCTAACAGTACTGATAATAAGAAATATATCAACAATCCTATTATGTTTGAATTTACGACAAACTGATATAAGTCTAAGACAAAGGTACTAAAGGTTGTCAAACCACCTGCTAAACCAACTGTCAACAAACTTTTTATACATTTATTCAAATAACGTGGGTTACGTCCAAATAAATATGCAGAAAACCCTATTATAAAACACCCTAACATATTTACTAAAAATGTTGCAACAAAACTTGGCTCTATTTGAGTATAAGTTAAATACCTCAACAAAGCTCCGATTGCACCACCAATAAATATACATAAAATTTCCATAGGTTTATTATATCATAATTTTGTTATAAGATTAAATTATGGAATCAATGAACTTAAGAAATTACGCACATATTGGAGATGCCGTTTGGGAGCTTTTCGTTAGAAAATATACGGTTTATAAAACCCAAAATTTAAAGTTGCTCCATAAGATTACAACTGAGAGAGTAAATTTGGTTTACCAAGCAGAAATGCTTGATTTTTTAGAACCTATGCTTGATGAACAAGAACAAGATTTAGCAAGACGTGCAAGAAATTGTAAAATTCCTGTAGGAAGAAGAAACAACCAATTTGAATACAGAAAATCAACTGCTTTTGAAGCTCTTGTAGGGTATTGGTATCTTGAAAAACCTGAAAGATACGAAGAAATTATATCAATAATTAAAGAAAAATTCTTTAGTGAATAAGTTTTAAACACAACTCATCAAATATTATTTCTGGCTTCATGCCTAGATTAAACTCTGTTTTAGCCTTTTCTATAGCTCGAACATCTTCTATAAACTGTGTTTGAGTTGGGTTTGATTTAAGAACCATAAGAATATAGTTTTGCATCTGCTCCAACAATATCGTAGGCTGAATTTCAGCAGATAGATTGACTAATTTTTGAGAAACTTCAAACGACTCTGAACGAGGAATTTCCCAATAATTTTCAAATACACCTTTTACTGACTCATAGTTATAGTTCAATCGTTCTTTTGTCGGAACAAAAAAACACTGACACCTTGAAACAATTGTAGATATCAAATCAGATTTATCTTGTGCTAAAAATATAAATGTTATGTTTGGATTAGGTTCTTCAATAGACTTAAGAAGTGAGTTTGCGGTTGCTTCTTGTAGATTAAATTGGTTTAAACCCTTTATATTACCATCGTCATCTCTGTCACAGAAGATATAGACTCTATTGTAATCAGAACTTGTAACGATTGCGTTTCTAACCATTTCTGCTTGCTTTACAGAGATTACTGTTTTTGACAAATCGTCTTCCGGTTTACTGTCTTTAGGTGAAATTGTAAGCACAGCTGGGTGATTACCCTCTCTAATCCATTTACAATTTAAACATTGACATTCATCAGATTTATCACCTGTACAATTCAATAGACGTGCAATTTCTGTGGCAAAAGTATATTGTGAATTTAAGTCATTTCCATATAATAAAATACTTTGAGCAAGTTTTGAATTTGCTATACTTTTTTCAAAGAAATTAGTTAAAAATGGGTATTTATCTGATAATAGCATTTTCCAACTCCTCAACAGGACTAATTGCTTGTCCTGTTTTAATTTTGTATTCAGCTTCCGTTAAATGTTCTCTCAATTCAACAAGAGTTTTAGCTGGTGTATTTTTAAGTTTTTCTAATGTCTTTTTTACTAAAAATTCGTGCATTTTAGTCATCTTTGATAACTCAAAAGAAGATTTATTGCTTGAATAAATTTTAAGAATTATCCATTGTTTTAACATTGTTTGAAGTGGTGCTAACAATTCTAATGGGTGTTTTGTCACTAATAGTTTTCGCATTTCTAAAAGAGCATCACCTTTTTTGTTCGCAATTATAAAATCAGTTAGATTAAAGAGGTCTTCATTTGAAATACAGATTTCTTTAATCATATGCTTTGTAATTGTTTTTTCAGGATATGCTAAAAGTGCGAGTTTACCTATTTCTGTATTAAATTGACGCAAATTATTTCCAATACTTTCAATCATCAATTCGGCAACATCTGTTGGAATTTTTACCCCATGTTGTTTAGCAAAAGTTTCAATCCATGATATAAGCTCTTGTTTTTTATAGGTTGGAATTGTTGCAAACTCTTTGGTATTATATTTTGAAAGCACTTTATAAATTTTACGTCTTGAATCAGGCTTTTTCTTTTTATCTTCTTTTGAAAATTTAGCAACAAAATATATATCTAATGCAGATGAATTTTCATGATTAAAATCTAGGGCTTCTTTTATTTCTTTTATTTGATTATCTTCTAACGATGCCGATAATAAGTTATTACAGTTGATTACAACAACCATGTTTCCAAACATCATAGGCTGTGTTCTAAGTATTGGAATAAGTTCAGAATATCCGATACCGTTTTTTTTATCTTTTTCATTGTAAGTATATTCAGCGTAATTCATGGCTGAAAAATTCTCATCAAGAGAAGATTTAGCCTTTTGAATTTCTAAATCAATTAAATAATCTTCATCACCATAAAAAAACGATATACCCATAGAAACATTATACAATAAACAGTTCAAGCACATTATTAACTTTTGTAAATAAACAATCAAAATAGGGTTGTTGAAATTTAAAAAATGCACTATACTGTCAGTGGAGGAATTCACGGGGATATATTACATTTACCACAGTCGTCTAACGGCATAATTTTTAATTGTCATAAAACTCACTATCCATTTTATGAACAATTGTAACAATATATACTAATTATGCAATTTGTATATACAAAAATACTTTATATATACATAAGACGATAATTAAAAACCTTTCATACACAACCTACACACACTAACCTTCTACACGAGGAATTACACAAAAAATTCCAAACACTCTTTTCTTGAGTGTTTTTTTTTGCTTTATTTTACAAATTTTCAATAACTTTATAACTTAGTAGCTCAATCACATCACATTATTTGCAGGATTTCAGATTTGTACTATAATAGTAACTATAAACACTATTATACAAGGAGAATTTTATGAGCGACTATTCAAAGATATTAAGTTATGTTCCTACAGTTATAGAATCATCATCAAGAGGGGAACGTTCTTTCGATATATTTTCAAGATTATTAAGAGAAAGAATTATTTTTCTTGGAACAGAAATCAACGATGAAGTTGCTAATGCGGTAGTTGCTCAATTATTATTGCTAGACAGCGAAAACTCAGAAAAAGATATTATGTTATATATCAACAGCCCAGGGGGTGTAATCACAGCTGGTATGGCAATCTATGATACAATGAACCTAATCAAATCTGATGTATCAACTATTTGTTTAGGGGAAGCAGCAAGCATGGGTTCATTCTTATTATCTTCAGGTGCGAAAGGTAAAAGATTAGCATTACCTAGTGCAAGAA
Source organism: Candidatus Gastranaerophilales bacterium HUM_9 (assembly GCA_002103075.1). Lineage (GTDB taxonomy): Bacteria > Cyanobacteriota > Vampirovibrionia > Gastranaerophilales > Gastranaerophilaceae > UBA2883. Next base: position 76,021 of record DABG01000002.1, read on the forward strand.
TAATGATTCACCAACCTTTAGGCGGTGCTCAAGGTCAAGCTACAGATATTGAACTTGAAGCAAAAGAAATTTTACGTATGAAAGAAATGTTGACAGGTATTTTAGCTAAAAATTCTGGTCAAGATATTGAAAGATTAAAACAAGATTGCGAAAGAGATTATTACATGTCTGCAGCACAAGCTGTTGAATATGGTTTAATCGATAAAGTTATTACTTCTGAAGATTTAAAATAACTAGCAAAAAATATTTTTTACAGGCATTCAATAAGTAATGAACGTTTTGAGTGGTGCAAATAAGTTTTTAGAGTCAAAAGCAACAGCTGCAACTGTGTTTGGAGTTACAGGGCTAAGTAAACTTGCTTCTGATTATAAAGATGCACCTACTGATAAAAAACATTATACACTTACTCATGACACTATTGTTCTTGGAGCATCAGCATTAGGTGTTGCAGGATATACTTTTGCATCAAAAAAAGTCATAAAAAACAAAGGATTTTTAAAACACTTTAACAAGTTAAAGACCAATATTAAAGGGAGCTTAGAAGAAAAACGATACTCAAAACCAGCCACAAAAGCGTTAGAATACCTAAAAGAAGTATCAACAAAATGTCTTGATAATACATTAATGCTTGGCACAGGTATACTCGGTGCAATTGGAGCCGATTATCTTATTCATGCTGTTAGACTCGATAAAAAATTAAAGCAACAAAACACCCTTAAAACAGAAGAAAACTCTTTCAACAGAATTAACGACACAACAAACACACTAATACATTCATTCAAAGAAAGTGGCTTAAATAAAACACTTGAAAACACTGTAGGATCAGAAGTAAAAAACAGTATATATAATAGAATTTTTGATTTTCCAGCAATGAAAATGTTCACAACTAGCATGGTTGGAATGCAAGGATTTGAAGTTATTCAAGAAAAAACACTCAAAGCACGTATGAAACACACGACTAAATGTCTTATTGCTAATTCTGTTGTACCTATTTTCTTTTTATCTACAGCGACATCACTCACTAAGAAAATGAACAGTGCAATCAGGTTACCTCTTACATTTGCTACAATGATTTTTGGCACAATGTACACAAACAAATTGATTGATAAACATCAATACAAGGAACCTAAGAAACCAATCAAACAACTAATTGCGAAAGCTCAAGCTAAAAAAGAAGCTAAAAACAATTCCAAAACAAATACAAATATAACACCACAAACAGAAACGCAAATTAACTCACAAACTGAACCTAATTTGAATCAGACTATAGGAGTTCAAGAATTAACTCAAAATACGCAAAACCAAATAGAAAACCCTACTCAAAACAATAAACAACCACAAAATGTATCAAATAAAATACAAATAACGGCTTGATTTTTTAATTAATGTAACATTTAATGAATTAATTTATCAAAAAAAATTTTATTTTGTTTTAATTTTGATATATTATTATAAAGAACAATTTTTAAAGAATTATGAAAAAGGATACTGACACAATGTCTGAATTTACAAAAACAATCACAAAAACTAATTACAACCAACAAAACAAAGATTATACAAGCATTCCAAGTACTAAATGCGAACGAATAGAGCATAATTTATGTTATATATTCGAAACAGAAATGAAATCAAGCGATTCAATTATAATTTCTTATAAGCCAGAAGTTATCAAAAGAATCGCTTCTTTTTTGTCACAAAGTACAAAACGCTCTGCCTCAATTGGTATAGCAGGCGAAACGGCTAGTGGCAAATCTACAATTACTCTAGATATAATCGAAACAATTAACGCATTTGCAACTGAATATGAAAGCGAAAATGTTATCACTAGGGTAAACACAGATGATTATTATTATGATCGCTCAGAAATGGTTAAAGAAGCTGGTAGCTTTGCAGAATTTGCAAAAAATTATGACTTAGATGTTCCACAAGCATTGGAATTAGAATTGATGAACGAACACATCAAACAATTACTTAGTGGAGAAGAAGTTTTACTTCCTAAATACGACATGAGCGGAACAGCTATTAGACATGACAAACATACACTTGCAAAACCTTCAGCCATTATTATTTCTGAAGGTTTATTTACACTTACGGATAAAATTCACGATGCTTTTGATTTCAAGATATATGTAGACATTCGTGAACATATCCAAAAAGAAAGATTTTATATAAGAGCAAAAGAACGTGATTTAGGTTCTTCTGCTGATTCAATCTACAAAAACGCATCAGAAAAAGCTAAAATTTATATAAGACCTTGTAAAGAAAATGCTGATATTGTTTTATCAGGTGAAGCCGATAGAGCACGTTACAAACATTTCTTAAATAAGATTATAGCGATAGTCCAAAACGAATATTTTAATTAGAATTATATTATAAAAGAAAAGGGTCGAGAACGTAAACGTTCTCGACCCTTAAAATTTAAACAAGGAGTTTATATGAAAAATTTTAGATTCTGATTAAACTTATTGTTCATTATTTTGATTTCACTCTTGCACGACCTATTAATCCTATATTCTTTGTAATTTTTGTGTTCCTTGTTGAGTTTGCACATCTTGTTGCACTTGAGTTTCCTGTGATAAAAATCTTTCAGGATTTTCTACTCCTTTTTGCTCAAAATACCATAAGAATATTTCTTGAACATTCAATGGAATAAGTGAAGAGAATTTCTCAACAGATTGAACAATTAAATCTGCATTATTATATTTATCGTTCAATACATTTCTATCAGCGTAAGTGTACTTATATTCTGCTTGTCTTACAGAATCATCAATTACAATTTCTTCTGACATATTATCTTTGTTTACAAAAACTATCTCACGACCCATCTTAAAATTAGCAGCTAGAGAGGCTACATTTTTGATTGCAGGCACAATGAAATATTGACTTATAATATCCAACATCATTGATAAACGAGTCAATTGACCTTGAGTTTTTGTATTAATTTCTGTTGCTGTTTTAGAAATATTTTCTTGAGTACCAATCATACTAGGGAATATTCCTGAAACTTCACACATTAAACTATCCACAAATTCTATATCATTTAAAAATATTTTTGTGTCAAAACTTAACTGCTTAAATGCTTCTGTTGAAGTTAGGTTATCGCCATATTCAATAATTTTCCCTGGGTATAGAGCTATTTCATCATCATCAAAGAACCCTTCCGGTGCTAAAAGTGGCGGATTTTCTGATAAATATTGCATATTTATTGTTTTATTCAAGAACTCTTCTTGTGTTTTTGCTAGAGATAAAACACTATAAATTGGACTTATACCACGTTTTGTAATTGGATCAACAATAAATGCTCCATAGGTAAAAGGATTTATTACTCCTATATTTTTCTTAAATAGTATTAAATACTTTCTTGCAACTACAACTGCGTGCCAGTTATGAAGAACTTCCCCTGATGATAGCTTAAAATCACCCCAATGTTCAAGGACTTCAACAGTTGAACCATTTACTACTTCAGCATTCAAGTTTTTTCTAGAGTTTTGGATATTATTTGAATTATTATTTTTCAAAAGATTAGAAATATTTTCTGCGGTTTCTTTGTCTATTGAATAGAATTTATTATTAATAATACTATCTGGAGTTTTAAAAGTTCTATAAATTTTAGGACAACTATCCCAATCATCTATTAAAGAAGAATCAAATACCAAATCTTCTGGACAGACAGGATATATGTATGGATTATCAAATACTACTCTTGAATCAACCCAAAAGTTTTTACCTTGCTTTATAGCTTGCATTATTGAAGCTAGTTTTTGGATATTTGAAGAAAAAAGGTTTCTAAAAAACTCTATTGGTCGTCTATATTCCTCTGTTTTCTTTTTCCAAGCCGTATATGAGATAAGCTCTCCATATAATAGAGCATTGTCAATAACTGTGTCACAAGTTTTCTGAAAATTCATTTTTTCTAAAATATCTACTAAAACAGCTTTTTGCTTATTAGAATTATTATCTGACTCATGGTTTTCACCTGAAACATCAAACATATTGTTTATGTTTGAATAAATATTACGCCAAATAAATGCTTTTAGAGTTTGATAAAACATAAAACATTTACACATTCTTACTTTTGACTTCCAATCTTCGTTTTTATCAGAAGAATTGCTTGTAGTCTTTTTAAAAAATATCTCATCAATTAAAGAATTAGATTGACTTAAGTTTGTGGCTCTAGCCTCGTCATAACGTGTATAATCAGCAACTATTTTTTCAACAATTTCCGATTTTTGTTGTTTGTTGTTAAATTTGTCATTCAAATTTTGTACTGTAAGTTCAAATGTCATAAATACTCCTTTCAAAAAAATAGTGGGCTAATTACCCCATTAACCCACTAAAAAGTAACAAACGGTGATTAAATAATTTTTATATGTTATATGTGTCTTTAATTCTAAAAAAAGGGATTATCGAGAGAGAAAATAAAAAGGGGAAAGATAATCCCAGAAATTATATGTATCACTAACTAATTAACTTTTTTTATTAGTGTTTTGTTTCCATAAAAATCAGAGGCATATTGTCTAATTTCTGAAACATTGTCACCAATTTTAATTTCTTTATTTATTCCATATTTCCACCCAAAAGGTTTTGTTGCGAATTTACGTCTAAATACATCACTTCTTGCGTAAATTTTTTCAGGAATAAGTTCTTTTGCATAAGAGTTTGCACTTAACCCAATCTTTTTCAAAAATGAATAGGTGTGGGAGTCTTTATTCTGTTGAATTAACTCTAGAACTGGTTTTTGACAATGAGGGCAAAATCCAATATACAAAACTCTGTTACAAAAACTATCATTATCTTTCAAATACCAAATATCAAATGCATCAAAAGTGCAACAATGTCGCATACATCATACTCCTTTATTCCAAATATTCTAAAATCTGCATGTTAAAAAAAGCTGGATAAAACAGCTGGATAATAATATTATTATCGGGAATACAACCCTTATACTCTTAATGATTTTTCCTACGCAACTACTTAAAGTATTGTTTCCAAATCGAGTACTTTTTTATTCTATAAATTTTTAAACCATTTGTCACGGAATATTAAGAAATATAAACCAAATATAGACCATATGGATTAGTCGTTTAATATATTTCCATTTAATTTTAAGCAAATGACTAAATTTTATAAAATATTATATAAATGGCTTAACAAAAGTATAATTAAATACTAATTTCTTAACTTAATTGGAGTTTTGGCACCCATTTTTCGAACTTTTATAGCACCCCATGCTCTATACATGCCATTTTCATAAGTTAAGAGATAGTAGCCACCATCTTCTATATATTCTATGGTTGCATTCATGTAGACAAATTCTTCGGGCGGAGTTATAGCTTCTTCAGCATATTTTCTACGAAGGACTTCTTTAATTTTGTTTTTTTCTTTAGTTTTGCGAGATTTATGTTTTTTATTTTGTTCTAGTTGTGCCTGACGATACTTTTCGACTTCGGCCTGGTTTTGAGCAAGTTTAAATACAGGAATTACAGCAACTAGGTTGTGAGATTCTATTAAAAGTAAGAATTCTTTGTTGTCACTTAATGCTAATTCATACATTCCTGGGGGAATACAATCACCATTGTAGTCATAAATGTAGTCCTTTAGACGAAGAACAGGTTCTTGCATAGTTGAATGTTGATAACGATGAAGAGGACTTTGGTTTTCTAATAAGCCTGATGGATATTTAGGATATAAAAGTGTTTCATCTATAACACGAAGGTTAGGTGGAACGTGATTATCAATCATCATATTAGTTAATCTCCGATAATAAAGATTTAATGATAGAATCTATTTCGTCAAAAGATTTACCTAGAGCCTTTGTGTGAGCAGTAAAGATGAGCGATATGTGATTATTTAGGTTATGATTTTCTGATTTAAGGATAAGACGTACACTTTCACGCATAAGACGTTTTATACGGTTTCTTTTCACTGCACGTTTGTGAGTTTTTTTACTTACGACAAACCCTATTTTAACAGGGGTATCATTATCTTTTTTCTTACCTACATTGAGGGTTATACCGTCTTTGTAATGGAAATCTTTAATTCTGTATGTAGCAGAGAATGCGTATTTGTTTTTCAAACGATGTTCTTTTTTAAGCATGATTATATTATATGATATTTTTTGTTATAAAAAACCATAAAAACGGGGGAGAAATGCTAAAAATTATCAATGAATACTTATAATAAACATTAAAAGATTTAAAAGTAATATAAAAACAGTAAAAATTATTGATAACAAAGTTAAACATAAAAATTGAGTTGAGAAGAATAATGTAAATGATTTTACAATTGGATTATTTAAAAATTTAATACTAAGTTTTTTGTTTGTCTTTTTTTCTAATTGCAAGACAAAAACACATAAACATAATTCTAACAAAATCAAAGGTGTTAACCCTAAAAGATTTAAAACAAAAACAAATGGCAATGCTTCAAGACTATTTAATTTCAATATAATATTTAGAAAAAATATAAAATTTAAAATACCAAAAACATTCATAAGATTATAACTATAATAAGTGATAAAATGTTTCATTTAGATTTGACCTTTCTACAAGAAAAAATGCATATAATAAAAAAGAAAACTCAATTTAAAATACAGTATAACAAGGAAAAGTATAATAATTCTTGTCGAAATATTATTAAAAATTATGTTGTTTATGTGGACATCGAATTTATGTTCTAAGATAAGAATAAAAATCCATAAAGGAATTCCTGCCCAAAGATATATAGGAGTCATTTTTTGGAAATAGAACAACAATGGTTGAGATTGTGACGCTATTGACAACAAACTAAAAATTGGAATTGAGAGAAAATAGATAGAAAATATCACTAAAACTAAAGAACTATAACGATTAGTCAAATCCCAAATATTTTTTAAAAGATTTTTTAACATATAGTATATTTACTATAAATATTGATTTTGTGCAAACCTTCTATAAACAAAAAAACAGGTGAGATAAAATCTCACCTGTTTTAAAAATAACTGATTTAAAACTATGCTTCAGCTGGAGCTTCTGCTGATTCAGCTGCTGCAGCTTCTGCTGCTGCTTTTGCTTCTGCTTCTGCTTGAGCCTTAGCTTCTGCTTCAGCAGCTGCTTTAGCTTGAGCTTTCTTAGACAACTTAACAGTTTCTTTTTTAACATAGTTCAAAGTACCGTCATCGTTACAGTTTTTAAGTAACCAAGCTACTGTATCTGTAGGTTGAGCACCTTTAGAAATCCAATCTTGAGCTTTTGCTTTATCCAATTGCATAACTTTTGATTTTGGATTGTAGTGACCCAATTCTTCGATTGGTTTACCTTCTCTTTTTGTAGTAGAGTTGATAACGATAATTCTATAAGTAGGGTTCTTTTTAGCACCTAATCTTTTTAATCTTAATTTTAGCATTTTTATTCCTTTTCTCTTTTAATAGTTTTTACATATTTTGAGAATTCGCCGCTTAATTCTCATTAAAATAACTTTTATAAGAGGAAGAAGTTATTCCATAACAATCAAACCACGAAAACGTGTAATAATCAAGCAATTTATAATAATGATTAAGAAAAAGTGACAATAAAATTGTCATATAGAATAAGAAATTTATTCTATCCATACCAATACAAGAAAACAAAAAAAGAGCCACGGAATGTGACTCTTTTCTTTATATAAAATAATCTAAAATTATTTCATAGCTCCTTCAACAGCTACTGCAACAGCAACAGTTGCACCAACCATTGGGTTGTTACCCATACCGATAACACCCATCATTTCAACGTGAGCAGGAACAGAAGAAGAACCTGCGAATTGAGCATCACCGTGCATTCTACCCATAGTATCTGTCATACCATAAGATGCAGGACCAGCTGCCACGTTATCAGGGTGAAGTGTTCTACCAGTACCACCACCTGATGCTACTGAGAAGTATTTCTTACCATTTTCCCAGCACCATTTTTTGTAAGTACCAGCTACAGGGTGTTGGAATCTTGTAGGGTTAGTTGAGTTACCAGTAATAGATACGTCAACACCTTCTTTTATCATAATTGCAACACCTTCGTTAACATCATCAGCACCATAGCATCTAACTTTTGCTCTTTCTCCATCAGAGAATGCTGTTTCATTAACAACTTTTAATTCACCAGTTTTGAAATCGTAATCAGTTTCTACAGCTGTGAAACCATTGATTCTAGCGATAACATAAGCAGCATCTTTACCTAAACCATTCAAGATAACTCTCAAAGGTTCTTTTCTAACTTTGTTAGCGTTTCTAGCAATACCAATAGCACCTTCAGCAGCAGCGAATGATTCGTGACCAGCTAAGAAACAGAAACATTTTGTTTCTTCTCTTAACAACATAGCAGCCAAGTTACCGTGACCGATACCAACTTGTCTTCTGTCACCTACTGAACCTGGAACAGCAAATGCTTGTAAACCAAGACCAATAGCTTCTGCAGCTTCTGCAGCTGTTTTAATACCTTTTTTGATTGCGATTGCACAACCAAGTGTATATGCCCAAGATGCGTTATCGAAAGCGATAGGCTGAATACCTTTAACGATAGCATCAACATCAATTCCTTTTGATAAACATAAATCACGAGCTTCATCTAAAGATTTGAAACCATATTCTGGTAAAACTTTAGCTAAAGTAGCTTCACGTCTATCTTGTCCTTCAAATTTTGCCATATTTATTTTCCTTTTCTTTTAATTTAATGTTATAAACTGTCATTTTAAATAAAATTATTTTTTACTAAACAATTAAATAATTATTACTCTTTACGAGGGTCAATATATTTAACTGCATCAGCATATCTGCCATAAGTACCAACATTTTTCTTAAATGCTTCACCAGCATCAACGCCGTCTTTGATTGCGTCCATAACTTTACCAAGGTTAACGAATTTGTAACCGATAACTTCGTTATTTTTATCAAGACCTAATTCAAGAATATAACCTTCTGTCAAAGAAAGGTATCTAACGCCTTTTTGAGCTGTAGAGTGGATAGTACCACACATTGAGCAAAGACCTTTACCTAAATCTTCAAGACCTGCACCTACAGGAAGACCGTTTTCAGAGAAAGCAGATTGTGTTCTACCGTAAACGATTTGTAAGAACAATTCTCTCATAGCTACGTTGATAGCATCACAAACTAAGTCTGTGTTTAATGCTTCTAAAAGAGTTTTACCAGGAAGGATTTCACCAGCCATAGCAGCTGAGTGAGTCATGCCTGAGCAACCAATAGTTTCAACTAATGCTTCTTGAATAATACCATTTTTTACATTAAGTGTTAATTTACAAGTACCTTGTTGAGGTGCACAGCAACCACAACCGTGAGTTAAACCTGAAATATCAGTAATTTCTTTACACTTAGTCCATTCTCCTTCTTGTGGAATAGGAGCAGGAACGCCTTTTACACCACGTTTTACGCAACATTTTTCTGCAATTTCCGTAGTAACTTGAATATGATCCATTTTTCCTCCTTCTTATAACTGTTTTAAACAGATTAATTCAATAGTTATATACTACTTTATTATACACAAAACATAAAAAATATTTAACAAAAGTAAAGGAATATTTAGACATGACGTCTATCAGGATTAACAAGAATTTGCGCTAGTTTTTCAACTCCGTCATATCCTCTTGTCAATAAATCCTTAACAGTACCTTCTACATCATATTTTACAAAACGATGTTCAACAGTAAACGACTTATCGTCAGCAATATCAATTATCACATAACAAGGTAGAGCATTTGGGGTAAAAGGTCTACCAACACTTCCTACATTTACAACGGTTTGGTTTGTGTTTGTTTGAAACCCACAAGGAACATGTGTATGTCCACACAATATTAAATCTGCGTCAACACCTTCTATCATTTCTTCAATTTTTTCAATAGGTGTTCCAGCCATCATATCTTCATTTTGACGGCGAGGTGAACCATGTACCATTAAGATCTTTAAACCGTTTAACTCAATCTCTTTTTGAACAGGTAAACCTGTTAAAAACTCAATGTTTTCTTTTGACAAACGCTCAACATCAGACTTTAAAGCATTTGCCATCACAGGAAAAGGAATTTTACTAAGGTCAAAATTCTTGTTTGCATAATCTACAATCATCTTATCTGTATTGCCTTGTATAAACTCAAACCTGTCACTTTTAGATAATTCTTCACAATAAGATGCTGTAACCTCTGGTACTGGACCTGCCATTGAATAATCACCAAGAAAAAGAATTTTCTCATAAGATTCATCTTTTAGAAACTCATTTAAAACAGATTTTAACGCATTTATATTTCCATGAATATCAGATAATACAGCAACCTTCATATCTATCAAAACCTCTAATTATTAATCTAAATCATATTTCAACATAGAAACAACATTTACACCTGTTTCTTCAGTAATTTTCTTAGCACCATTTAGAGGAGTTAGTTCAATAATAAATGCGGCAGCTTCAACAATACCTCCGACTTTCTTAATCAAATTACACGCAGCACAAGCCGTACCACCTGTTGCTAACAAGTCATCAATTACAACAACTCTTTTGCCTTCTTCGATTGCATCAGCGTGAATTTCAATAGTATCTTTACCATATTCTAAATCATAAGATTCGCTAATTGTGTTTGCAGGAAGTTTATTTGGTTTTCTAATCATTACAAAACCTGCATTCAATTTCATAGCTAAAGGTGCACCAAAAATAAATCCTCTTGACTCAATACCTGCTACATAATCAATATTTTTGTCTTTGAATTGTTCGTACAAATAATCAATCATAGCATTCAATGCTTCTGCATTTTTCACACCTGTTGTAATATCTAAAAACTGAATTCCTTTTTTTGGAAAATCAGGAACTATTCTTATTGTCTTTTTAACATCTTCTAATTGCATTTTATACCTCTTGTAAATCTTAATTCTTAACTAAATCTTTATTATTTTCTTCTTCAACAATTAAACCGTGAGTTGTTTTACCCCAATTCATATCCTTCTTACAGAACAATATTTTACCACAAATAAACAACACCATTGGAAACCAAATAATCAACATATATAATGCTGTATAACTTGCTTGAACAAACGTTTCCCAACGCTTTAAGTTATCATATCTTCTCAAACTATATCTAATTGCCATAAAAAACCCAAATGCTACAGCAAACGAAATAATTACAGACGACATAATTTCATTTTGGATTTCAACTCTATGAGTAAGTGCTTTAAACGCACGAATAATAATCTCAAACAAAAACCATAACGGCATTATAAACTGAGTAATATACACAATCATATCAAGTTTTGCTTTCAACGACATTTTTTTTGAGAACACAGCTTGAAAGAAATACTCTAAATAACGGCGAATAGTACCTTCTAACCATCTTCTACGTTGTCTGAATAATGGTACAGTGTACATTACACCTTCTTCATAAACTTTTGCATCAAGACAGTATCTAACGTCCCAGCCTTTTATGTGTAATCTTGTTGCCATATCTAAATCGTCAGTAATTGTATAATTATTCCAACCACCGATATCTTCCAGTGCTTTTCTTTTAATAAGTTCTCCGTTACCACGAAGCTCAACTGCACCTTTTACAGCATCTCTGCCAACCTGTAAATATGTATCAAGTGTATATTCATTATTTTGACATTTAGTCAAAATATTTGTTTCTGCATTTCTTATAACCTTACGAGCCTGAACTGCACCAACGTCCTCTGGTTCAAGATTTTGCACAAGTTTTGATATAAAATCTGAATCTATAGTTGCGTCTGCATCAAAAACCAATATTGCTTCACCCTGAGCTAGTTTAAGAGCATCGTTCAACACTGCCGATTTTCCAGGAAACGCATCAGCTTCACGTTTTAAACATTTTATATTGTCATATTTTTCTGACAAATCCTTAATGACAGAATATGTATTATCGTCACTTCTATCATCAATCAAAATCATTTCATAATTTGTATAATCTGATTTTCTAATATTTACAACTGTATTAGCAATTACAGATTCCTCATTATGAGCAGGAATCATTATTGAAATAAATGGTTTATAATCAGGGTTTACAGCAACTGGACTTGATTCAAGTTTTCTATTTCTATGTCTTATTGCAAGAGATGTATAAACACCATAAAGTGCCATAAAACACAACAAAATAATCAATCCACAAATTGTGTTTACGTAATATTGAAAGACATATAAAAATGTCCATAATGCTATTAATATTGAAAATAAAAGAATTCTCTCTCTCATAATCCCTCGACAAAGACAAATATACCAAAAAGCCTTATCAATTCCTAGTCTTTTTGATAAATATTTACCTTATCAATAAAAAAATTTACAAATGCACCTTAATCAATATTATGCATACAGTCAAAAATTTCTTTACGTTGAATCCAAACTTCCATACCAAGCTTTGCACATTCATCTTTTAACAAAGTTTGAAACTCAGGAAAACTAACATTTAATTTTTCTATACTACAAAGCATAAACATAACGAAATGACCTTGCATCAAAGTTTGTTTAATATCTTCTATATTAACATTTGTTTGAGCTAATATGTTAGCTACTTTTGCAACAATACCAACTTTATCCGTACCAGATACTGTAATAATTACTTTATTTTCGTTTTCTTTCATTTTATCACCTTTAATTAAATTCAACTATGAGAATAAATTATTGATTTTGTCCACAATCTCTTGAGGGTCAATTTCGTTTGTAATCTTATTAATATCTTGAGCAATTTGATACAATTTTGCAGCCTCAATTTTATCACCAACGATTGTAATAGCTCTAGCCAAATTAAAATGAGCTAATGCATAGTTTGGATTACACTCTGCTGATTTTTTGAATAGTTCAATAGACTTTTGAACCCTGCCTAAATCATCAAGATAAATTACACCTAAATTATTATATGCAATATCATAATTTTCATCATATTTAATTGCTAATTCATATTCTTTTATTGCTTCATTTGTATTACCTTTTCCCCAATGTAAGAATGCTAAGTTACAATGGATTTTAGCATTAGTTGGATCAAGTTCAAGAGCCTTTCTATAAACAGATAGAGCATTGTCAAAGTCTTCCTTATCGTAGAAAGCACTACCTAGATTTATGTAGATATCAATATCTTCTGGAGTCATTGTATATGCGTTTTGATAAGCACAAATCGCAGCATCAAGGTCGTTTTGATTTTCTTGATAAACAAAACCAAGAGTTTGAGCAATAACACTTGTCCATTTTTTGTTAGGGTTTAGTGTAATTGCTGTTTGATATTGAGCTACAGCTAACTTAAATTCACCTTTTATATAATACAAGTTTGCAAGATTTGAATGAAAATCAGGAACTGTAGGCATGATTGAAATTAACTTTTGATAAGTTTCAATTGCTCTATCATAATCACCTTGTTCTTCATAAGCCTGACTAAGATGTCTATAAGCAGGAATATTCAAACTATCTAACCAGATAGCCATCTTATATTCAGTAATAGCATCTTCAAAATGACCAATTGCTAAATAAGCATCACCTAAAAGACAATATAATGGTGTAAACCCAGGGGCTTTTTCAATTGTCTTTATGTATAATTCGATTGCTAAATCAAGTTTTCTTATTTGAATATAATAGAACGACAAGAATAATGCAGGGAAAAACTGTAGATATGAAACAGTTCTGCATAAATCTCTAATAGCTTTTGAATCAAATGGAAATGTTAATATTGCCAATAATTGTTCAAACTTTGCTTTACAGCTAACCTTAAAGTTTTTAAACGCTGATGCTTGATATAATTTATGGAGCAAAAAGTGAGCTCTTGAATTTCTACATTTTTTATATTTTACAGCTTTTTTAGCAGCTTGGATAGCTTCAAAGAAATATGCTTTTCTTGTATAAGTTTCTGCTAAAACATAATAAGCATCAGCATATTCTTTATTTTGTTCTAAAGCCATATTAATATAATTTATGGCCTTATCCAAATCGCCTTTATAAAACTGTGCTTTACCAATTTTATAGTATATTTCGTAAGAATCAATAGCTGTTTCAAGTGCACATTGATATTCTGTAATGGCTTCATCAATATATTGACAAGAACTAAAAATATCAAGGTGCCAAGCAAGATACAAATCACCAAGTCTTATGTGGAGATTTGTATTGTTTGGATCTTTTTGTAAAGCTAACTGACATTTTTCAATAGCTTTCTTCACCTTATCTTTTTGAATATCTATATCTTGTACATTACTTTCAGCTGTATTCTTCATATATAAATCCTAACTTTTAACTTGCTAATGACATACAATAATCAACTAATTTTTGTCTGTCTAAGTTTGATATTTTTTCAATAACCATTCTATGAATGCCATTAGGCAAACCATCTTTATCAAGAACTTTACCTGTTAACATTATTTTACCAACAGTATCCGATAAATTCAACATAATTTCAAATTCTGAATTTACATCTAAAGATGTTTCAGAAAAGAAACGTAGACCACGCACACTAATATCAACAAGTCTTGCATCAACATTACCTAATAACGGTCTAAAAACAGTCATAGGTGAATTTGTTTGATAACGTGGAGTTGAACGGATATCTTCCAACTTCGCATCTGCTTCATTGTTATCTATAACTATTTCTTTTGTAGACAATATTTTTTGAGGATTAGAAGCAAATATCAAAATTCCACGAGGTGTAAAGATTTTTACTACTAATTCTGACTGTAGAGTCAAATCTTCAAACGAATATTTTTGTGATGGAAGAATTGATAGTGTGATAACTTTTGCCGAAAAAGACTTAATAAAACAATCTATATCAATTGTTTCAAACTCAGTATCGAAAATAACTTTAGTTTTTTGTCGTTCATTCAGCAAAGTCATAAAACTATTGTAAATAAGTTAAATAAAAATTGCAAGAATATTAATAAAAGTGAATAAATATGTTCAGATGTTCAGAGGGATTCTTCGGTCGTTGCACTTTGCGGTCACATTAAACGGCAACGTTCACGTTTGCAGGCAAAAGTGTGATTTTGCCTGACGCACGTATCACTCTCGCTTTCACTCGTGCCTCTGCTCCCTTGCCTCTGAATGACAATCTGGATAAGTCATTCAGAGCGAGTTGTAAGTATTTCTTTATGGTAAGCGTGGAATCCCTATAAAGATATTATAGAGACCCTGAAACAAGTTCAGGGTGACTAAAACTAAATAATAACAGTCATTCCGAATTTATTTCGGAATCCCTGCAAACAAAAACTTAATTACGCATTACAAATTACGAATTTTCAACACACACCTACACTACACCATATACTTTGTAAGTATCAACTTTTTAAATGCCTTTGCATGAACAGCCTGAGGCTCAATCTCCAACAATTTTTCAAGATATTCTAAAGCCTTATGATAATCCTCTAATTTTTTATACGCAGCAGCCATTGCAAACAATGCATCGACGAACTTTTCATCAAGCTCTAACGCTTTATTCAAATCCTCAATCGCTTTATTTATATCAGGGTTTGGAATATCTTTTCTTGATAGAGTAATTTTGGCTTTATTATAATAAGCATCAGTCATTCTATCGTTTATTGATAAAGCCTTTGAATAATCAATCATTGCATTATCAAATTCTTCTAAAGCCTGATAAGAAACAGCTCTATAAAAATATGGAATTTCCCAATCATTTTTTAATTCAATAGATTTTGTAAAATTCTCAATAGCCTTTTCAAACTCACCTTTATAAACTAACTCTATTCCGTCATCTGTATATTTTTTATAATCAGTCATATTCTCTCACCCTTCATAACCTTTTTTAGTATATCACAATACACAAAAAAAGAGGTCAACAATTTAAGCTGACCTCTTTTATTTATCAATAATTTGATTATTCTTCTTCAGAAGCTTCTTCAACTGTTTCTTGAACCAAATCATCTTCATCAACAGCTTGTTGATTCATTTCTTCTTCGATTTCTTGTTGAAGTTCGTCTTGAACATCTTCATCTTCTTCAACTACTTCTTCTGGTTCCGAATAGTTTTGAATATTGTTAGCTTCAGCTTGTTCCATTTGAGAAACGCTCTTAATATCTATCTTCCAGTGAGTTAGCTTGTGAGCAAGTCTAACATTTTGACCGTCACGACCAATAGCCAATGATAGCTGATCATCAGGAACAACAACCATAGCTTCGTGAGCTTCGTCATCATCAGCCATAATATCAACTGATACAACTCTAGCTGGTGCGATAGCGTTTACGATATATTCAACAGGATCTGGTGACCAACGAACGATATCGATTTTTTCGTTCTTAAGTTCACCAACGATTGTTTGAATACGGCTACCTCTAGGTCCGATACAAGCACCAACACTGTCTACTTCTTCATCGTTTGACCAAACAGCAAGTTTTGTTCTAAAACCAGCTTCACGAGCGATTGACTTGATTTCTACAATTCCGTCTTCAATTTCAGGAACTTCAAGTTCAAACAATTCTCTAACGATTTCTGCGTGAGCATGAGAAACAATAACTTGAGGAAGTCTTGTTGTTTCTTTTACGTTAAGAACAAATACTCTGATTCTGTTACCAACCTTGTAATATTCCCCTGGGATTTGTTCACGTTGAGGCATGATTGCATCAGTTTTACCAATGTTTACAATTACGTTTCTACCTTCAACACGTTGAATAATACCTGTTGTCAAAGTACCTTTCTTTTCTAAGAATTCATTTAAGATGTTATTCTTTTCAGCATCTCTAATTCTTTGAGTAAGAACTTGTTTAGCTGTTTGAGCAGCAATTCTGCCAAATTGTTCAGGTGTAACTTCAATTTTAACTTCATCTTCTACTTCAACATCTTCATCGATTTCTTTTGCTTCATCTAGAGGAATTTCAGTATCAGGATCAGAAATTTCGTTTACAACAACTTTTGTTCTAAATATACCAATTTCACTTGTTTCTTTGTCTAAATAAGCCTCAATATTATCAGCTTCTTTAATTCTTAAGTGACGTTTATAAGCAGCAACCATAGCATCTTTAAGAGCATCTATAATATCATCTTTAGATATACCACGTTCTCTTTCTAGTTCTTCGCATGCTTCATAAAGTCCAGTAACTTTAATCATTTTTATTTCCTTCCTACCTTGCGGTAATTACTTAATCTACATATAATTTTGCTGACTGAATATTTGATTTTGGAATATGCAACTCTTGTGCATCATCAAATCTAAAGAAGGTAAGACCTTCTGAATCACTCCAATCAACAATTTCACCTTTGAATATACGTTCTGTTTCGTTTTCTAAAGGTTGTTTTAATTTAATACTAACCCTTCTTCCTTTAAAGATTTGAAACTCTTTATCAGACTTAAATTTTCTTTCAAGTCCTGGAGATGAAACTTCAAGATAATATTTAACTGGAATAATTTCATCTAAGAAATCGTTTAAACTTCTAGTAATATTTTCACAATCATCAAGCGTTATAGCTCGTTTGTGAGAATAAAGAAAAATTCTCAAAAACCAACGATGATTTTCTTTTGAAAAATCTATTTCTATTGGAATCAAATC
This sequence comes from Candidatus Gastranaerophilales bacterium HUM_9, assembly GCA_002103075.1. Classification (GTDB taxonomy): domain Bacteria; phylum Cyanobacteriota; class Vampirovibrionia; order Gastranaerophilales; family Gastranaerophilaceae; genus UBA2883. The sequence continues at coordinate 93,503 of DABG01000002.1, forward strand.
ATATCTCATTGCAGTATTTTCAATAAGAGGAGTTATCTTTTCCAATATTTCGTGTCTATTAATTTCTTGTTTCATATCACTCCTTATGAACAAAAGAGAACGGACAGAGCCGTTCTCTTTTAGAAAACTATATCTATATAATACAAAAATTTTTTCTATTTGTAAAGCATCTTTTAAAAATGCTTAATAGTTCGCTGGTTTTAAAGTATAATAAAACTATTATGAGAGCAAAACATTTAGCATTAAACAACTATAGAAACTGCAAAAATATCGAGTTGGATTTCAATAACAATAAAACACTCATTATTGGCAAAAACGCTCAAGGAAAGACCAATATTCTTGAAAGCATTTATTTTTTATCGACTCTCAAATCACCACGAACAAGTAATATAAAAGAATTCGTTAATTTTGATAAAAACAACTTTTCTGCTGAAATTACAATAGAGAAATCTAATACTGAAATAGAACTAGGTATTGAATATAACTTAGATAAACCTAAAGTTTTAAAGGTTAATGGACTAAAAACGACAAGCAAAAACTACAAAGGAGTCTTAACCACTGTTTTGTTTTCAACACAAGATTTAATGTTATTAAGAGGTAGTCCCCAAGATAGAAGAAGTTGGCTTGATAGTGCAATTTCCCAAATCTATCCTGCACACGATGAAAGGATATCAAAATACAATAAAATACGTATTCAAAAAAATAATCTCTTAAAAGAACCTGATGTAAATTTAGCATTGCTTGATGTTTTCAACGAACAACTTACTACAGTTGGTGCAAATATAATCTATGTACGACAAAAATTTTTATCAGAACTCAAAAAATACGCAAAAACAGGTTATCTAGATATTTCAAAAAACGAAGAATTCGACCTAAAATATAGTTTTGAAGAAAAAGATTTAAATGAAATAGCGAAAGCACTAAAAGAAGAACTAGAAGAACGCAAATTCGAAGAAATAGCTAGACACCAAAGCTGTGTCGGTCCTCATAGAGATGACATCTACTTTTATTTAGACAACAAAGATGCTACAAAATTCGCTTCTCAAGGTCAACAAAGAACTATTGTTTTGGCGATTAAATTGGCTGAAATTGAATTAATCAAGAATAAGAATGGAGAAAGCCCTATATTATTATTAGATGACGTTTTAGCAGAACTTGATGATTTGCGTCAAAACTATCTTTTAAGCTCTATTTCTGATGATACACAAACAATCATAACATCAGTTGATACATTACTATTCGACAATGAATTTTTAAGAAATGTAACAATTTTTAAAATTTCAAATGGCGAAATTATTGGATAACAGGTTTATTAAAAAAAAATATATATTTTTTTTGCCCGAAAAATATTATTATGATAAACTATTTATAAATAGTCAGATTGGGGAAGAGAGTCTTTGAACTCATTACATATAATAAGAAAAAGTTTAATAATAATATTTGCTGTTTTTACACTGGCAAGAGTAGTAGGTGCCGAACCATTCACATTTAATTCGACATCGGATTTTCTAATGCAAGACGGATTAGAAGAATTTTCTTCACCTATAGTACCTGCAAAAACACCAGTTGTTCCAAACATGATGAATACACCAGCAGTAAATGTTCAACCTGAAAGAGCTACTGAGCCTGAAGTTAGTGTACCTGAAGTTAAACAAGAAACAAAAACAACATCTACAAACCAATCGACTGTTAATACCCCATATATTAGAGATGTTGAAATTCTTGGTACAAACGTAATCAAGCCTGCGGCGGTTATTTCAAAGATGAACATGCACAAAGGCGATCCATTTGATGCAGACATGGTTCAACGTGATTTAAAAACAATTTATGAGATGGGATTTTTCACAGAAAAAATGAAAGCAATACCTGTCGAAAACTCTGACGGGACTATTACTTTAAAGATATTACTAGAAGAAAATATTCCTGTAACAAACGTTGAAATCGACGGCAATACTGTAATAAGCACAGAAGAACTTATGCCTTTAGTTTTACCTATGATTGGAAAACCTCAAAACATTGAAATCGTTAATGAAGCGATTGAAAAGATTAATGAATGTTATGCATCAAAAGGTTATATATTAGCAAGAGTTGATGCTATTTATGATGATCCTGATGGAACAGTAAATATCAGCTTAAAAGAGGGCAAAATCAATAAGATTCTTATTTCAGGAAACCAAAAGACAAAAGATTATGTAATCACAAGAAACATATTAACTGAACCTGGAATGGTTTATAACGAAAACCAGATTAAAGAAGATTTGATTAGATTGTATTCTACTCAAGCGTTTAAAGATGTAAATAGAAGTATTGATGTATGCCCAGATGATCCTGACAAATATGATGTAACGATTGTTATATCTGAACAGAGAACAGCTGCTATATCTGTCGGTGGTGGTTTGGATTCAAGCACAGGTGTATTTGGTTCTATGGGTATCAGTGATAACAACTTTAGAGGATTAAACCAACGTGTGTCATTGAGTGGTTTAGTTGGTACGGGTGTTATCATGAGTGACACAACTGTAAAAAGCCACATGAACTTCCAAGCTGAACTTAGTTTCTTTGAACCATATTTCTTAAATGCGGATACTTCATTGATGAGTAAAATCTTCTTTAGAGATTTTGGTAGTTATAACGTACCATTGGCTATTGAAGACAGAATCGGTGTAGAGGCAACAGTTTCACACAGAATGAAATATAACCCTAATTTGACTAGTACATTTACCGTAGGTGTTGAAAATGTTGATGTTAGAGAGGGTGACTTTGATAGAATCAAAAACATGTATCTAGGTAAATCTCGACTTCTTGGTTTAAAGAATTATGATGACTTCTTGAGAAAACGTCAAGAACAATTAGAAGGTGGTTTGTATTTAACACTTAGTCCTGGATTAAGATACGATTCTAGAGATTCAGCTTTGAATCCAAGAAACGGTGTTTTGGCAACAGCTAGATACGATGAGGCATTCTGTTTAGATGGATTTGACAAAACTTACGGTAAACTTACAGGTATGATTAAACGATTTATACCTATTGCTCGTAAGTCATCACTTTCATTCACAGCAAAAGCTGGTGGAAGAATACACGGGGACGATATGCCAGAATTTGCAGCATTCCGTTTAGGTGGACCTTATACTGTTAGAGGTTATAAAATCAACGGTGTAGGTACAGGTACAGGATATGCAATGGGTTCTATTGAATTGGCTACACCAGTATTATTCTTAGATAGATTGAAGGTAAACTTCTTCCAAAACCTACGTATGACATTCTTTGTTGATGCTGGTAAAGTATTTGGCGGATACATCTCAAATACATTATATGACAGACCAATGCAAGCAATCACAGCAGGTATCGGTTTGAAACTATACATTCCAGGGGTTGGTCCATTGTCTGTTGACTACGGTATTCCAATTACTCGTTGTGGTTCTTACGGCAACAAGAATGGTTACTTCACATTCGGTGTTGGGGATTCATTATACTAATAATATAGGAGAATTTATTATGAAAAAAGTTATAACAACATTGTTCGCATTAGCAATACTTGGTTCTAATTGTGCAACATTTGCAGCAGGATTAGGTTATGTAGATTATGAAAGAGTAATTGAAAACTGTTCATTTGCACTTAACGCTAAGAAAAAATTAGACTCAAAGGCTTTAGAAATCAAACAATACATGTTTGACAAAGAAAAAGAATATGAGGCAATTCAATCACCTGTACAAAAACAAAATTTTCAAGATAAAGTAACTCAAGAAATGAAAAACAAACAAAATGATTATCTAAAGTTACAAGCAAAAACAGAACAAGAAGTATTCTCTAAAATAAAAGCTGTTGCTAATCAAATTATGGTAGAACAAAAACTTGATGCTGTAATCAGTGATAAGGCTGTATTTTGTGGTGGTATAGATATTACTAATCTTCTTATTGACAAATTAAAAGGAATGAAATAATAACAAACGAAATACCACTAATAAGTTATATCTGACGAAAAGAAAGGGACATTATGTTTAACAAGAATTTGGAATATATAATTAAAGAGGTACCAACAGAAGATAGACAGGCACTTCAAGACTTGTTAAACGAGATGTCTATGCAAGGTTGGGACTTGTATACTTTGCACGAAGTTGAATCAGAGGACGACATTTTATATAGCTGTATATTTATGAAAGAACGCTCTGAAAACGAAGAAAATGAAGTTTTTGATAAAGTTGTAAATATCAAGAATTTTAAATCACAGATGGAGAAGATGTTGTCTAAACAGATTTCACCTTATGAATCATGCAAAGAAATCACTGAAAAAATCAGAGAACAGAAAAAAAGAGTTGCTGATATCAAATCAGAGATTGAAAAAGTTGATTGGTCTGATAGAGGCACTTTGAATGACCAAATGTCAGGTGCATTAAGACGTTTGGAAGAATTGAAACAAGACTTGGTTAAGGAAATCTCTCCTGGAGTTATGTATTCAAGGATTGGAGAAGAAAAATTCACTGTAAATTTAAGCGAAGAATTGATTGATTTTGTAAGTCCAGACAATAAAGATGACTTGTTATCAGAAACCGTAAAATCAAGACAAAAACTAACTGACGAACTTGGATATGTAATACCGAGAATGGTTTTTCAAGACGAAGAAGAACTAGAACCTTATCAATTCAGTATTAAGGTTCATGGACTAGAAGTATTCAAATCCATGGCAATACCTGAACATACAGCATTCTTTAAAGAGGAATTGAATATCAGGAAACCTGCTAATACTATTGTTGATAAAGACGTTATTAGTGGGAAAGAGGTTTGGTGGATAGACAACAATCTATCAGAGGACTATTGGGCAAACGGTTATTCTGCAGTTGAATATATTGCAAGAGCAGTTGAATTTGTTTCAATAAAACACGTTGCAGAACTATTGGATTATAACGATATTAACCATTATTTGATGACAGTAGAACAACGAAATCCATTTGTGGTTAATAATATTATACCCGATTTCATTACACTATCAGAACTTAAATATATCTTGATAAATTTAATTAGAGAAAGAATTTCTATTAAGGATATTGATTATGTGTTTGAAAAGATAAACGATTTTTCTGATGAACTAACTAAGGATAGTTTGTTAGATAAGATTAGATTATCTTTATCAAAACATATTTCTCAAAGATTTATTGGTGAAACACCAACTGAGATAATCGAATTATCAGGTGAAACCTTAGATAAGATGTTTAAATTAACTGATACAGAAGAAGAAACTGTTATCAAAGTTGATGGCAAGTTTGCAGAAAAACTAGCAAAAAAAGCGTTAAAAGTTGCAAAAGACAATGGGCTTGATGAAGTTATAATTATTGTACCTATTGAAATTAGACACATGACATTTGCAATTTTCTCAGAATTTATCAATAACCTTACTATTGTGGCACATGAAGAGCTTTCTTGCGAAACAAATGTACATGTTATTGCTACAATTTAGAACAAATTTAGATGCAATTTCATAAAAATTAGCTTAACCTTTAGTTACAAACTAGCAAAAAAATATTTATTGAATTTTTAAAGCTAGATACAGTGTAGTGGTATATTTATACCTAAATCAACCAATAAGGATAAGCTATGATAGAAAAAGTCACGAATCGTATCGCACCTGTTAGAATACAGATGGGTGCAGTAACTAACCCTTACAAAAAGGCAGAGAACACAGAAGCTAAGAACAATAATAGTATCAACTCCACAAACATTAACAATTTGAACTATTACAACAAATCTTTAATCTCCTTTAAGGGAGCAAGCTTTTATCAAACATTAAACGACAATTATTTTGAGTTGCCAATTGATAAAACTACGGGAAAGGCTTTTCAACCTGATATTTATCAAAAGGCATCAGCTGAAAACTTATACAAAGGTAATGATGTAATTGTAACAGCACCTACTGGTACAGGTAAAACTGCGATTGCACACTACGTAATTAATAAAAATATGGAAGATGGTAAAAAGACTTTTTACACTACACCATTAAAAGCATTAAGTAATGACAAGGTTAGGGAATTTCAAAAGATTTACGGTAAAGACAATGTTGGCTTGATTACTGGGGACAAGAAAGTTAATAAAGAAGCTCCTATTGTAATTATGACAACAGAAGTATATCGAAACATGGTTATTCAAGACAATTTAAAAGAACGCAATCCGTTGTTGGACGACGTTAAAACAGTTGTGTTCGACGAACTTCACTATTTAGGTGACAACGACAGAGGTAGTGTTTGGGAACAAGCTATTATGTTCACCCCTAAAGATAAACAAATTTTATCATTATCAGGTACAATGGCAAACCCTGAAAAGATTACAGACTGGATGGCTAAGACAAAAGGTCATACAAAATCTGAAAAAGTAACACCAGACAGTAGCTATAAAGCACAGAATACCGGAGTTCACACAGTATTAATAAATGTTCCATCAAAAAATAGACATGTACCTTTAGACTATGAAGTTATGGACGTTAAGGCAGAAAAGAAACGTGCTGGTGGCGGTGGTTCAAAAGCTGATAGAAAACGAGCAAAAAGAAAAGCAAACCTATTTGCACTATCTGATAGTGCTGCACCAAGCAAGGATAGTTATGTAGATATGGTTGAAAAACTAAACCGAGAAGACAAACTTCCTGCAATCTTCTTTATCTTTAGTAAAAAAGAAGGTCGTGCTACGTTAACATATTTGAAAGATAACGGACCACAATTGACTAACAAAAAAGAAGAACGACAAATTGAACAGACATTGCAACGATTCAAAGATGATGGCAAATATATTGGGGAATCTATGGACGTAGAAGCGTTGAAAAAAGGCTATGCACTTCACAACGCAGGTATGTTGCCTGAACAAAAAGAATTGGTAGAAGAATTATTCCAAAAGAAACTATTAAAAACTGTTATTTCAACAGAAACCTTGTCAGCAGGTATCAACATGCCAGCAAGAACAACAGTTATTTCTGGAGTAAGAAAACCAACTGACAACCCAGATGGAGATGATCATAAGAGATATATTTATCCTAATGAATATCACCAAATGGCAGGTAGAGCAGGACGTAGAGGAATTGATACACAAGGTTATTGTATCTCAATGGCTTCAAACACTTCTCAACACAAGAAGTTTGACCAGTTGATTAACTCACCATCAAACGATATCGAAAGTCATTATAAAGTTGATTATTCATTTGTAGCATCTATTGACGATGCTTATGGCACAAAAGACAACGATAAACATTATATTGAAAAATTGTTTACACATTCTTTAAAGGCTTATGACGAAGACCCTGCTGTACAAAAAGCCAACGCAGAAAAGATGATAAACGATTTTGAAAACAAAGAAAACGTTTTGAAAAAATATGAGTATCTAGACGAAAACAACCAATTGACAGATAAGGGTATATTATTAACCAAGTTAAATGGATATGAACAAATTCCAATTATTGATAGCGTTGTTAATAAAGAATTTGAAGATATGAATCCAATTCAGTTAGCAAGTGTTGTTGCAGGTTTGGCGAATATGGAAAACGTTGTAAAAGACGACAATCAGTTCTCTAAAAAAGATGCAGATTTCTTTGAAGATGATGTTGTTGACAAATTTGAAAACAATATGAATGAAAAGATTTCTGACTATAACAAAAATATTTATACAAAATATGATAATAGAGAATTAAAGAATAATGCTAAGGCTATCAAACACGTATACGCTTGGGCAGAAATGAACAGTAAAGATGAAGATTCTAAAAAGAATTGGAAAGAATTGTATACAGGCGATATGCGTAAGAACATCAAAGATGAAGGCACGTTATTCAGAGAAATTATGCAAACTAATGACCTATTAAAACAGATGAAAGAAATCAGTTTAGAGGGTGAAGCATTGTCTGAAAAACGATTAGATAAACGTTATTATCAACAGTTGTCAGAAAATATTGATGAAGCGATTGCCTTAATCAATAGAGCACCCGCTCAAAACGACGAAATCGAAGAAGACGAATAAAAAATAAAGACAATTTGTTTTTATAATACTAAAAAGGAGTTAATTAAGTTTAACTCCTTTTTTATCAACTATTCAATTTTCAGAAAATTTTTATTCTGCTACAGCCTCCTCAAAATAATCTACTACAGTCGCCATCACACTATTGAAAAACGTTTCAAGTTCACCGCAAATACTATCACATGCCTCCATTACTTCTGCTGGTGTGTGTGACGCATCTAAATTTTTGTTTAACATAACTATTCCTCACTATTAAATTATTTTGCATATCCCTTGTGATTTATATAACGACTTTTTTTTAAATTTCTTTAATCTTTTTATTCATTTTGTTACATTACTTCATGAAGAAATGTAACGCTCAATGATAACAAGGGTTTGCTTTTATTACATAATTTTAAGAATTTGTCATGGGGTAAGAAATGAACTAAAATTATAGTATGAAGACGGGTAGGATAGTAATTGTAGATGATGATAATATGCTAATATCTTCTTTTAAAACCTTGTTGGTTTTAGAGGGATATGAAGATGCACATTTTTTCACATGTCCATTAGATGCATTGGATTATTTACAAGATAACGAACCTGATTTAATCATAACAGATATGATGATGCCCAAGATGAATGGGCTAGAGTTTTTAAAAGAGGCAAACAAATTGTATCCTGATGTTAGTAAGATTGTTTTGACAGGGTACGCTGATATTGAAAAAGCTATTGGTGCTATTAATGAGGTTGGATTGTATAAATATATAACAAAGCCTTGGGATAGCAACGATGATTTGTTATTAAATATCAAAAATGGTATTGAACGCAGTTATTTACAAAGCGAATTGAAGAAAAAAATTAAGGAATTAGAGGTTGCTAATTCTAAGTTAGAAAAATATTCTCATAATTTGGAAGAACTTGTTAAAGAACGCACAGCAGAATTAATAGAAGCGAATGCAAAATTAAGCGGTATATTTGAAAACTGTGCTGACGGCATTATTGTTACTGATAACAATGGACGTATTGAAAAAGTTAATCAGGCTTTTGAAAATTTGATTGGACTTTCTATCGAGAATATAAAAAAACAAGGTTTGGATGAACTTATACAGACAAAGTCAGTTAATATTTTGGGATATTTGAACACGGAAGATGATAGAGAATTTTATTTAAGAGATTGTAGTGTACTTAATAGGCTTAGTGAAGTTGAGGTACCTATTGATATAAGTTTTGCTAGATTTACTTCTGAAGATGAAAGCGAAAAAAAATTTGTTGGGATTGTTCACGATATAACAGAACAAAAAGAGTCTGATAAACTTAGAGATGACTTTATTGCAACTCTTACACACGATTTAAGAACTCCACTATTGGCAGCTATACAGACAATTAAATTCTTCTTAGATGGCTCTGTAGGGGAGATTACGGATAAGCAAGAACTCTTGCTTTCGACTATGAAAAAGAGTAACGAAGACCTATTAGGTCTTGTTAACACGTTGTTAGAAGTGTATAAATATGATGCATCAAAACTAGAATTGTGCAAAACTGATTTCAACTTAAATTCATTGATTTCACAAACATATAACGAATTAAAACCGTTGGCTGAAAAGAAGAATATCAGTTTTAAGCTAAACTATGAATTGGGTGACGAGATAAAAATCAATGCTGATAGAGGAGAGATTAGACGAGTTATCTGCAATTTGTGTGGAAATGCGATAAACTACACAAATGACGGTGGAGAAGTTCAGGTTTCTGTAAAGAAACAAGATAGGGATATAATTTTTACTGTACAAGATAATGGAAATGGAATTCCAAAAGAGGATATACCTAATCTTTTTAAGAGATTTTCTCAAGGAACAAGCAAAAAACGTTCTACAGGAACAGGTTTAGGATTATATTTATCAAGACAAATAATTGAAGCACACGGTGGAAAAATTTGGTTAGAAAGCAAATTAAATAAAGGTAGTGAATTCTCATTTTTATTAACTGATGTCGTGGTGGATAAAAATGTTGACAATGCAGTAATCGAAATTAAATAGATAGTAGGTAGATAGATGATAAAGACATTATTGGTAGAAGATCACGAATTAACAAGACTTGGGTTATCAATGATATTATCAAAAGAATCAGAGATAGAATTGATAGGCGAAGCTGATAACGGACTCAAAGGAGTAGAGTTAGCGAAACGACTTAATCCAGACGTTATAGTTATGGATATTGGCTTGCCACAGGTTGACGGGATTGAAGCTACAAGAAGAATTAAGGCTTATAATCCTGATTGTAAGATTTTGATATTCACCTCAAAAGATAGTGAGGACGATATATTTGATGCATTTAAATCAGGAGCTGACGGATATGTTATGAAAGATACATCTAGCGAACAATTCTGCACAGCTATTAAATCTGTTTATCAAGGAGTTGCTTGGTTAGACCCTGCTATTGCAAAACTTGTATTAACAAATATACAGTCACCAAAGAACAGAACGACTTTTAATACATCTGACGGGATTAATTATCAGGCTGGTAAAGAGCTTTATGGTTTAACAGAGAGAGAAATGGAAGTTTTATCATTGATAGTAGAAGGTTTGACTAACAGTCAAATTGCAGAAAACTTAACGATTACAACTTATACAGCTAAAGCTCACGTTCACAGCGTGTTGCAAAAACTTTCTGCTGGAACAAGAGCAAAAGCTACACAAAAAGCTATTACAGAGGGATTGGTGTAGATGTTTTATGCAATTATTGCAATCTGTTTTTTATTGAGTGTCAGACTTGTAAAAGATGGCGACCCACCAAAGTACTTTAAAGAACACGACCCTGTCATACAACAATATAATTATGAATACGAGGCACAAAAGGAAGAACTCAAGGTCGAGTATGAAAAGAATTTATTGCCAAAATCAGGATATATGCTTACAGAAGAATACGAAGAACTGTCTAGGGGGATTCCTAGAATTGAGTTAAAAGTAGAGGAAGCTATACCTTTTAAACCAAGCAATATGAAGTATGTACCACAGCCAACGTATAAGTTGGTTAGATATAACAATCCACCTGGAACACCTGAACTTAACTTACCAAGAAAAGTTAATTTTGATAGACAGATTAACGCACAGGGGATTGTTTCAGGTGATTTTACTAAACTGGTATATCCTACAGTTTATTATTATGCAGAGGCTAATTGTACATCTTGTTCAGTTTTTGTAATTCCACTTGATACAAGTTTAACCAAATTAGAACGGGTTCAAAAAGCAAATGTTGCAAAAAAGATTGATAAACCTATATTTCAAACTGATACTGATATAACACAAGAAGGGGCATTTAGAACATTTACTCCTGTGGATTTTTCGGTTGATAATAGATACATAATTGCCAAAGAAAAAATCGGATATGCTCATGATGGCATCTGGCAGACTAATTTGTGGGTACACGACTTTAAAACTGATAAAACGACAGAATTACCTGAAATCAGAGAAGCAATTACAAATTATTGGCATAATGTTAGTGGGGTAGAATTTAACGAAAAGAGATGGGATATTTATCCATTGGGGTTTGACAAGAACAATCCTGATAGGATATTGGTATGTGCTTATGCTTATACTGGTGATGTACCTAGCTTTTTAGGTACTTGGTCAATAGACACAGAGGGTGAGAGAGCTGAACTTGTAGACTTGCACGGAACAAAATATGACGTAAGTGTTATCGGATTTAAGATGGTATATGATAGCTATGTTCCAAGAGAACAAGTTGAATGGGAAGCTGATAGACAGGCAAAGATTGAAGAAGAGAGAGAAAAACAGTCTTTAAAAAATAAGAAGAAGATGAAGAAGGCTTATAAAAAACTTTATAAGCAAAAATTGAGAAAGTTGAAAGCTCAGTATAGGTTAAAGATACGAGAATACAAAAAAAGTAAAAAACGAGGAACGACATCATTTGGAGATGAACAAGGGATTCAAGTTGATGCAGATAATATCGAAAATCAACCAGATGTTGATTTTGACAAAATGAGAGAAGAACGTGATGCAATGATTAAACAACGTCAAAAAGAGATGGAAGAAATAAGACAGAGAAAGAATAAAAGAGCTATACAACGACAAGAGAAAAAGAAAGCACGAGAAGAAAAACGATTGCAGGAAGAATCATTAAAGAATCAACCAAAAGAAGCTCCTGTGGGAAATGGTGAAAACCAATAAACCAACGTCATTGCGAGGCTCAAACATAGTTTGAGCTGTGGCAATCCATAAACCAACGGTTCTGCAATCACAACAAATCGGGTTCAACGGTACCGTTGAACCCGACAAAACTTTATAATAAAACCTTATTATTTCAAATAACTAACCTGAATTGTTTCAGCAGTTTTATTTCTTCTAAACAATCTTCGTTTTGGTCTTGCGATATCATTATGGTTAGAATTTACAAACTCGTCCATATTATCAGGTGTCATAATTTCACCTTTAATTGTTTTTATAACCATATTAGAGCCTTCATCTGAGAAGTTATTTGAAATATACGAATCAAGAGTTGACCACACATTCAACTTACTATCAGTTTTATCAAAGAATTTTTTCGCTGTGTTTGATGTTTTCAACTGCGCTTCTGCAGACGATACTAGCCAACTATTCATACTTGTAGCATCTTTTGTCTTGTTCACATAAATATTCATTCCGTGTCTTAGTGCATTTAGACTTTGCGTTCTAATAAATGGACTACGATTCACAAACAAGAAATGAGGTGAAATAATTGAACGAAGCTGTAATGTTACATACAAATTTGGTGCCCAAGTTGTATTATCAATGATTATGTGTTTGTTTGCAGTTCTTATATCACCATAGATATTCACTATTGCACTATATACGTTTACACCATAAGAATCTGTTTTTATATCAAGATAATCCGTAACGATTTTTCTATAATTACCTACTGCACCTGTTGTGAAGATTTCAATATCACCATTTGATAACAAGGTTATATTATTATTTTTTGCAAGTTTCAAATTAAGTGGTTTATCTTCTGTTGCAGTATTTGTGTTAGAAATCATCTTAATATTTTTAGCATATATATTTATGTCTTTTGAATTATCAAGAATATTCAAGATAGCATTATCTGAATTGATATACATTTTGTTTGTATAAGCTTTTGAGTTACCAAAGATTGTAGCGATGTTCAAATCATTTGAGGTATTCACAGAAAGCGTATCAACTTTTGAATTAAATTTACCTTTTAAATTCATTTCATCGATTGTTATAGTTTTTGCTGATGTGTTCAAATCCTTTTCTATATCAGCATCATTTATTTTAATAGAGTTTGAAGCAGACATATTAACATCTTTATCAGCTGTCAACTTGTCTGTAATTTCAAGGTTCGCAGTTTTGCTTGTGAATAGACCTTCTACATTTGCCGTTTTTATAGATACATCACCATTGGCATTTATATCAACATAATCATGAACCACCATATTATCAATAATCGCATCGTGTGCGTTCATTTTTAAGTTATCTAATTCGGCATCATTCAAGGTTATAAGCGTTTTTGAACCCAAATATGTATCACCACCAGTAACTGTTAACTTATTTTTAACTTTTAATTCATTTGTATCTGTTTTTAGATTTCCATTTATATCTGCGGTATTTATTGTTGTTTTACCGTTTGAATTTATATCTGCATTACCGTTAACTGTTAGGTGATTAACTTCAACCATTCCTGTATCTTTTTCAATTGTAAGATTATTGTTGAATGTCACGTCATTAGGAACAAAAGTCAATTTTTCTGTTGCTTTCAACGAAGTTTCACCTGTTACAGATGTAACATCTTTAAACGTCAGATTTTTAGCACTCGCATTAAATTTTTCACCTATTGTAGTTTTTCCTAAAACGACATCACCATTTGAAATAATGTTTGCATTCTTATCAACAGTTAGATTTTTTATATCAGCGTCTTTAGTTTCTAGATTTTTCAAATTACCTGATACTTCAATTGTATCCGCTGTAATTTTTCCAGTCGCCTTGATGTTTGCATCTTTTACTACTGTCAAACTGCCGATTTTAGCATTATTTGTTTCTAGTTTTGATAAGTTACCTGATACATCAATCGTGTTAGCAGCAATTTTTCCTGTCGCTTTGATGCTTGCATTTTCTGTAACATTTAAATTATCTATAGTTATATTGTTAGCAGAAAGATTCTTTAAATTATTTATAGTAACATCATTTGCTGTAAAATCATTTTTTACGGTTATATCTGCAATTTCGTTTACAGTCAAATTTTTATAAGTAAGCTCATTTGCTTTAATTTCTAAATCAGAGAAAGTCACATCAGGTGTCACAACTACGTTTCCTGTTGCTGTAATCGTAACCTTTCCACCTACATCCATGCCTGTTGAAATTTCTAAGTCTTTTGTAACTACATCAAATGTGCCATCTACATTCAATGTTCCTAAAGTAGTATTTCCGTTATTAGAATTTATCACAACATTATTTGATGAAGTAAGATTTGAAACTCCAACAGAACCGTTATTTGAAGTCATTGTAACATCTGCAAATTCACCAGTACCAACAGTCAAATCACCTGTCGTTGTCAAATTACTTGTACCTGTCGCTGTGATTTTTGTGATATCAGCAGAACCTGAATTTATTGTAACACCTGCAAATTCGCCTTTTTCAAGTTTTAACGCTCCTGTCGTTGTCAATTTAGCCTCACCTGTCGCTTTAATATTTGTAATCCCAGCAGAACCTGAGCTGATTGTAACTCCTACAAAATCACCTGTTCCAAGTGTCAATTTACCATCATTTGTTATACTTGCCAGATTTGATACCTTTAAGTTTCCAAACGTAACATCTTGTGCTGATGTAATTTCTAAATCTGATAATGTCACATCAGGTGTCACAACAACATCACCTGTTGAAGTAATTGTAACCTTTCCAGCTACATTCATGCCTGTTGTAATTTCTAAATTTTTAGTAACTACACCAAATGTACCATCTACATTCAATGTTCCTAAAGTAGTATTTCCGTTATTAGAATTTATCACAACATTATTTGATGAAGTAAGATTTGAAACTCCAACAGAACCGTTATTTGAAGTCATTGTAACTTTTGCAAATTCACCTGTTCCAAGTGTCAACACTCTTGTTGTTGTTAAATTAGCATCACCTGTTGCTTTGATATTTGTGATATCAGCTGAACCTGAATTTATTGTAACACCTGCAAATTCGCCTTTTTCAAGTTTTAACGCTCCTGTCGTTGTTAATTTAGCCTCACCTGTCGCTTTAATATTTGTAATCCCAGCAGAACCTGAGCTGATTGTAACTCCTACAAAATCGCCTGTTCCAAGTGTCAATTTACCTTCATTTGTTATACTTGCTAGATTTGATACCTTTAAGTTTCCAAACGTAACATCTTGTGCTGATTTAATTTCTAAATCTGATAATGTCACATCAGGTGTCACAACAACATCACCTGTTGAAGTAATTGTAGCCTTTCCACCTACAATCATGCCGGTTGCTATCTCTAAATCTTTTGTAATCACATCAAATGTGCCATTTACATTCAATGTATCAAATACTATTTTATCTTTTGAAGTTATTGAAACATCACCAGTTGAAGTAATTGTAATCTTTCCGCCTACGCCCAAGTCAGTTGTAACTTCAAAATTCGTTGATACAACATTTAATGCAGTACCAATCTTTGTTGTTGCTAAAGTAACATCACCAACAGCATTTATATTAGCATCTGTTTTTGAATTCAAATCATTTATATTAATAGAACCTGTCAACGATTTCAAACTAACGCTTGAATTTTTAGACGTGATAGAAGATATTGTCAAATTACCACTATTTACCAAACTTATCTCATTATTTGCCAAAACTTCTAATGTGTTTGCAATAATCTCTGCAGAAGTAGAAGAGATTGAACCATCAGAACCTAAATAGATTTCGTTTGCATTAATATTTCCATCTACTGTTATATTAGAAGAACTATTAGTGTTACTAGCTTCTGATTTCACAATTATATTTGAACCATTAGCATCTACTGAACCATTCAAGTTTACAAATGCTGACAAATAATCCGATTTTTCACCATCGTTTGATGACACGATTATAATTCCATTACCATCATTCATAGCAAAAGTTTTAGAACTTGAAGTCAAATTAGGAGTCACACCTGTTTTCTTTGAAAAACCGTCTAAAGTGCCATCTTCGTTATAATTGAAATCAAGGTTTGCATTAAGTTGAGCATCTTCCTTTATTTCAACCTTTCCACCAGAAATTATATCAATACCGTTTGCAGAATTTATCTTACCAGAGATTTCAATTAGTGATTTTTCCAATTTTATTGGATTAACAGTATCTCCACACACAAGGTAATTATCACCATTAAAACTAAAACTAATCAACTTATTAAGCTGAGTTTCATTAAAACTAGGCGTCTCGGAACCAATATCATTTATAAAACTATTCATTGACTGTTGGGTTGGAGTAACCAAAGTTAATGAACCAACATTAAACACACCATCAGCTCCAATTACAAAACCATTCGGGTTTGCAAATAGTACATTCCCACCAATTTTGCCATTCATATAAGAGTTTACAATACCATTTATCTGAGATGGAGAACTATCATATATCAAATTTATCAATTTTGTTTGACTTCCAATCAAATGGAGATTAACTACTTCACCGTTTGCGACATTAAACTTTCCAAAAGTATTTACACCTACTGAACCACCATTAACAGTAGTATTTGACTTAATGTCTGTAATATTACCATTTATTTTGATATCAGTGTTTGTTTTAATTGGCACATTGTTTTGGTTGATTTCAACAGCGTTCGCAAACAAAATTACTGAACAAAATAACACGATTATAGATGTAAATACAACAAAAGATTTACCTAATGTTCTCATACTCCGACCCTTTATAAATGTGAATAATAGTTGTTTTAAAATATAATAACTTGCTAAAGTTCGCAATTTAAGACATGTAAAATAATTGTTACATAACAAAAAATAACTTTACAAACCAATTCTTTTTCATTGACAGAAAAAATTGTTTTTGATAGCTTTTCTTTTATAAATAGCGTAAATTTTATCACTTGGGGAATTATGAAAAAAGGTCTAATAATCACATTATTATTAGCGTGTTGCACATTGAATGCAACCTCTAGTTATGCTGCTACAAAAGAGAATGGCTTTTTTCAAAAATTTAAAAAGAACCAAGTAAAACAAATCCGTATTGAAAAACAAAAAGAAGAACAAAGTATTGATGATATCAACAACAATTTGTTGACACCGAACGAATCTCCAGGAATTTTGACCGACCCGAATAAGACAAAAAGATATTATGATTCTGTTAGGGACACTCGAAAAAATAGTTCTAAAAAAGAATTAAAAAAAGAAGAGTTGATAGAAAAAGCACCCCTAAAACTTCCTGCAAGAATACACGAGGACAGTGTTACAACACATATCAATTCTGTAGAAATGAGTACTTCTGAAATATTTTCAAAAGAAGAAATCAAAGCATTCAAATCATTAGTTGAGGGGCAAGAAGTTACAGCAGAGGACTTGAATAACCTCGTAGCTTTGATAAACCAACAATATAGAGAAAAGAACGTTTTGACCGCTCGTGCGTATCTTGTTGCAGATAGCCTTGCTGACGGAGTTTTAAAGATTGAGCTTATGGAAGCAAGAATCGGCAAAGTTTACGTTGAAGGCAACAGATTCAATCGCAAATGGTTTTTAAAACGAATGGTATCAAAACGTGATGGCAAGATTTTAGATATTAAATCTTTAGAAGATGATTTAGTTCAATTCAATAAAAACGCAAGAAGTGTACAACTTAGTGCAAAATTAAAACCAGGCGAAACTTATGGAACAACTGATGTAGTATTAAAAGCAGATGAAAAATTCCCATATCATTTTATAGCCTCTTATGATAGCTTTGGTAGAGATACAACTGGTCTTATGCGTGGTGGATTAATGCTCACTACAGACTCATTTTTAGGGTTTCAGGATAGATTGACTGGTGCTATAAATATGGCACGTTCTTCTACTACGCCTTTTGTTGATTACAATTTTCCTATCAATAGAAAGGGAACTAGAGTTGGTTTTACATATATGTACGGCAACAACCACGTAACAAGTGGACAGTATCGTGATTTTAAATTAAGAGCAAATACACATATTTTTAGCGGATATATCACTCACCCTATAAAAGACACAGAAAAGTTTTCTTTGAACTTCAATACGTCAGCAAATATCAAACTTTCTACAGCATCTGTGTATGACATCAAGTATTCAAACTACAAAGATTACAATATTGCAGTGGGATTAGGTGGACGATATAATTTTAAGAAAAGCGTTTTATTTGCGTCTGTTTATTCAACAAATGGTATAATTGAAGACGGAATGAGAGATTTCAGCAACTTCTTTACAAAAATGAACGCTGACGGATATTATATACATTATTTACCGAAAGGGATTATTGCAACAGTACGTGTTGGTGGACAATATTCACCAAATAATATTTCTTACATTGAACAGTACCAAATTGGTGGTATCTCAAGTGTAAGAGGTTATACAGAGAGTTTGTTACTTGCACCAAAATCATATTTTGCAAGTGTTGAATTATTATTTCCTATACCATTTTTACCAGAAACGGTTAGAAACCCATTTGATAGAGAGCAACGATTTAGATTAAGAGATGCAGTTAAGTTTGCAACATTCTTTGATCACGGTGCAGTTTATGCGTATCACGTGCCAACTGGTTCAATCAACTTCTTAGCCAGTGTTGGTGCAGGTTTAAGATTTGCTATTTCAAAATACATTACTGCACGTTTTTATGTAGGTATGCCACTTATGAACTGCTCTGTTTATAGACAATCAAGTGCAAGATTGCACTTTGACTTGGTTGTATCACCATTTTAGTTGTATTTCTAAGAAATTTATAAGAATCATAAATTAGTCATTGCGAGTCGTGAAACGACGTGGCAATCCAGAAGTACAGTTCAATTAACACAAACCGTCATTCAGAGTGGTCTGAATGTATTCTGTAACGCAAGCGTGGAATCCCTGCAAACAAAAACTTAATGACGCATTATACCTCAAAACCCCGTAGAATAAACAATTAATGATTTATTGCTTAGTATTAAATCCTATTGTGTTCGGTTTTGTTCTATCCATAAGTAAAGAGAGAATATCATAGATTTTCTTAATATCAGCATTATTTTCACTACAATGTTGTATAAAGTAGTTTTCCAAATCAGCAAGTCTTTGAGAAATTTCTTTATTTTCTATCGCCCATTTTCTCATTTGAACAAAAGTATCCATAATTTGAATATTTACTTGAATAGCTTTTTTAGAACGTAAAACAGAAGATAACATTGCAACACCTTGTTCTGTAAATACATAAGGTAATTTACGTGTTCCACCCCATTTTGATATCACATTTTGTGATATCAAATTATTATATTCTTCATTTGATAATTGAAACATAAAATGAGATGGGAATCTTTCAATATTTCTTTTTACCGCTTGATTTAATACTCTTGTTTCGACCTCATACAAACTTGCGAGGTCAGAATCTAGCATTACCCTGTAACCCCTTACTGTATAAATTAAACTTTGAATTTGTGAAATTTCTTGCATTTTAATTTTCTTTTTTTAAGGACACATTACTAATGTATCTTATCATATTGATTATAAATTGTAAATCTTCCATAATAATTTAAAACCGTCATTACGAGGAACGGAGTGACGTGGTAATCCAGAAAAGTCTTTTTATGCACGCAAAACTGTTGATTGATAGATTGCCACGCTTAACATAAACCACAACTTTCAACCACCAAATCACATTTGAAGAAACTAACGAAAAATCATCTTTTTAGACTATGACAGATTGAGCCTGATATGAAATAATACTAATGGGGTTATAGTAGCTACTATTATAATCTCGGGGAAACATAATTAAAGAGTTGCTACAAGGTTAAATTGAAAAAACTAGGCTGGGGAAATTTACGAATAAATTTTCAAACACTGCTTATTGCATTATTTTGCATACAAATAGGCAGCTCTTTTGCTGTTGCAGACACAATTAATCCAACTAATTTAACTAATCCAACAACTAACCCTAAAACATACGTATCACAAGCAACTCAGGCTTATAGTGCAACTACTTTTAATCCTAGCATTACATCTGGAGAAGATATCGTTATCAATGGCGATAACGGAAACCCTGTAGGCATTTACAACTCTATTACTGATGCAAATAGTATCACAATGAAAAATGTTACTATTTCTTTTGTAAACAATGAAATTTTCAATTACACATTCAACAATTTAACCATCAATGATGACGTTGATTTTATGCTCGACGTCGATTTAGCTAACTCAAAATCCGACAATATCACAACTAGCAACTCAACAGGAACCGTAAGGGTTTCAGCTTTGAATTTCATAAGTACTCAAACTGGAAATTCAACCAAATTCCAAGTAATCAAAAACTCTGGACTAGCTTTAAACATTGACTTGTTGCAATCTAAACTTGAAACAGAAGTTAAGACAACAATGTACAATGATACCGTTTTAGCAGACTCAATCACACTTGGACAAACATCTTTTGCCAACGATAGTATTGTAATCACAGGTTGGAAAGATGTTCTTTATGAGCTAATACAAGACTCAAATCCAATACATACTTTGAAAAATTTTGTATTCAGAACAGATTCAGAATACACAGTGACAAAAGATTTGGGAACTCTTGGACAAGAAAGCATTTTAGCGATATCTAATGAGTCAACAGGAGATTATGGAGTATTGAATGCTAACGGACATTCTTTGTTCAAACTTAGCAACCCTATTTCTAAGGTAACATTAGATAATATTTATGTTAAAAACGCATCAACTAGTGGTAACGGTTCAGTAGCTTCACTTGACAACAACACAGCAACCTTTACAGCAACTAATTCAATTATCACAGACAACAAATCAAGTGGAGATGGTGGTGCATTTTATGTTAAAAACGGTACTTTAAAAATTGAAAACAGTACCGTTTCAAACAACACAAGTGACAGCAACGGTGGTGCAATTTATACAGAATCAAATGTAGAAATCATCGCAAATGATGCTGTTACAGAGTTCTATGGCAACACAGCAGGCGGAGAAAGTAACGCAATTTATGTAGGTTCAAAAGATGGAACAGTTGATTTAACAGCAAAAAATAACGGTGTTATCAATATGAACGACAAAATTGACGGTACCTCTGATGGCTACAAACTTAATGTCAATGGTGATTCTACTGGTAAAATTAACTTGAATAACACAGTTAAAAACGCTACTATTCAGTTAAATGGTGGAGTTTTGACACCATCTATAGAATCAAATATAAGTGGCAACAACTTCATCGGAAATGGTGGTATGCTTAATCTTATCAATAATTCTACGGGAACAGTTCAGTTTAATGAAGTAAAAATGATTGGAAATACAAAACTTGGGATTGATGCAGATTTAAGAAACAATAGTGTCGATAAAATTTCTGGCAATATTTTAAACGCATCAACAGGTAAACTTAGCATAACCAATATTAATGTAATAAGTGATTCAATTCCTGAAAAAATAACAGTAGCATTCGCAAATGGACCAATCAAAGATGCAATCAGAAATGCTGTAAGCACTGTGTACAGCAGAATTTATAAATACAAGGTAAGTTATAATAAATCAACAGGTCAATTAACCTTCAACCGTGGTGGTGGAGACAGCGGTGGTGGAGGTGGTGGAGGCCACAGCACTGCTGATATCTATAACCCAGTTGTTTTAGCATCAGGAGTAGCGCAACAAATAGCTTATGCTAATCAATTACAAAACTATCAAACTGCGATGTATCATTCAGATTCATATATGATGCTACCGAAGTTAGTTAGAAATATGAGAAACCAAACGAGCTTGAACTTAGAAGATGAGTTCAAGAATTGTAGTTATTACCCATATCAAGGCACTATTCAAGACGAAATAAAAAGCATTTGGGTAAGACCTTATAGCACATTTGAAAGTATACCTTTAAAACGTGGAGTGAGTATTTCTAATATCAGCTACGGAACATTATTCGGTGGCGATAGCGATATGATTTCACTTGGTCACGGATTTAACTTTGTTTATGGTGGTTATGTTGGTTACAACGGTAACTCAACAAGTTATTCACATATTGACGCAAGCCAACAGGGTGCAGTTGTCGGCTTGAACGCTTATTTATATAAGGGTAATTTTTTCAACGCAATCACAGCGAACTGTGGTTGGCAGATAAACGAAAGTTTCACTAATTATGGAACTGATACCATGAATTTGATAATGTCAGGTGTGGCTGATAGAGTTGGTTACAACTTTGAATTAGCGTCAGGCAAATTAATATTGCAACCATCAATATTCTTTGGTTATTCGTTTGTATATTCTACAGATTATACAACAAGTAACGGTGTACATATAAAGAGCGACCCATTAAATGTTATTCATTTTGCACCTACATTAAAAGTTATCGGTAACTTGACAAACGGTTGGCAACCATATTTATTGGTTAGTGTAATTGCAAACTTTATTGATAAAACTAATTTCACAGCTGACAACATCAAATTACCTCAAATGTCTATAGATCCTTATGTTGAATATGGTATTGGTATACAAAGACGTTGGGGCGAAAACTGTCAAGGATTTGGACAGGCTACCGTTAGAAATGGTGGTAGACGTGGTGTTGCTATATTGTTTGGATTTAAGTATATGATGGGCAAATTAACTGGTCAACCTACACCTGTTCCTGCTGATAGAATTACAGATAAAAAGGTTAAGTTTAAAGATAGAAAAGCACCTGATATTGAGATTGTAGATTGGAGAACAGCTAAGAAACAAGCTAAACAAAATAGAATTAAGAAGAATGAATCTAAACCACTTGTTGCTAAGACTGGATTTAGAGAAAAACTTAAAAATCTCAAAAAATTCTTGACGTTTAAATATAATACTGATGTATCTGCAAAAGTAGTTTCAGATACATATTCTGATGGTGTAATTATCACTACACTAAAAGGTCAAGATAGCTCTGGTGAATACTCTACTTATGTTGATATGGATATGCAAGAAGATTCTAATCCTGAACAAAAACAAGCAATAGAAAACCTTGAACCTGAAGGAGTTATTATAATTGAGGATACTGCGTTTGCTCATAAACAACAAACAAATATCACAACTAAACCAGCACCAAAACCAGTTGAACAAGTACAACAAACCGTTCAACAAGTTCAAAATGCTGTTAGAAAAAGTGATTTAATTAAACGTATCAATAAGAAATACGCTAAGATATTCAAGATAAACCAAACAAATTATATTAAACCTGTAAAACAGTATGAGTTCAAGGATTACACACTTGAAATAATCAAATTTTAACCTTGCGAGCATTGGCAAGTTATTTGCCAATGCTTGTTTCCCCCAGAAGCCAACAGTTCTGCAACCAAATATAATGCGTCATTCCGAATTCATTTTCACTATTGTCCATGATAATTTTAATACGTCATTGCGAACGATTGAACGGTATGCAATGTATTAAGTGTGGCAATCCATAAAACAACGGTTCTGCGTACATAAAAAGGCTTTTTCTGGATTACCACGTCGCTCTGCTCCTCGTAATGACGTGTAAAAAATATTTTTTTGAGACCCTGAAACAAGTTCAGGGTGACTAAAATATAATATAAATAGTCATTCCGAATTTATTTCGGAATCCCTGCAAACACTAACCATCTTTGCGGGCAATTCACCCAAACAGGTTCTGCAACCACCTTAACTACAACAACCTCAAATCTTCAGCAGGCTTTGTTGTAGGTCTTATATCAAACTCTGTTTTCAGAGTTTCTGTAAGGGTTGGATTAAGCATTATCGGAGTACATTTACTCAAAAACACATTATTAACCCCTATTTTTTTAAGGTTTAAAATATTAGAAATCGTGTGCTTATCACATTTTGAGATAAAGACTGAGATGGCTACATTATTTTCTTCTGCTGAACTAGAAATTCTATCAAGAATCTTATATAACATACAGATATCAGGTGCAGAATTTATTACTATAACTTTTTTATCACAAGGAATATTTGACAATGATATGACTAATGTTTCATCATCTGTCTTTGAAATAAACGACTCAAAATACTCTTTTTGTAAAACAGTATTCATCTCAGTAGGAAAGATAACAATATTTTTCAAGGATTTCATTTTAGATAAAATTTCGTCCATTTTGGTATCAAATTCGTATTCTGTACAGCCGAGTTTGACAGATGGGTGAATTTGACCTTTTTTAAACCCACGAGCAGACAAGGCAGAATTTACAAGTGGTGTAAAATCATTATCCTTAATTTTTATAACCCCTTGAGGAACGAAGTTATCTGTTGTAAATAGACGACCACGATATAGATATTCGATTGTTTCTAGAGAGTGCTTTGCTATTAAGATTGCTCCAGGGAAAGTTGCAAAATCAAGTAAACAGTTTTCAATACCTTTACCAAATTGACCTCTTAGATGTTTATATTCTTGAAACTTTGGATAGGTGTAGACTTCAATCATATCACCGTGTGTGTAGACATCTATTGATTTATCTTTTGTATAGTCTAGGACATTTTTAAGCTCTTGAATGTTTGTGCCTGCAACGAGGATACACTTGTTTGGACGGGTTGAGTAGGATACTTCACCTTCTGTTTGAGAACCAAAACGCTCTGTTTTTATACGATGTAGACGTTTTGCCAAACAGAAATCTATCTCTATTGCTTTTAAAATTTTCTTTTTATATATATAAGCCGATGAATTTGGGTAATTGAGAGTATTTAAAAGATATAAAATTTCTAAATAAGCAGTTTTGTCATCAAGCCCGTAGGACTGGATTTCAACAAGGTTTATACAGATACTTTTAAGCACCATAAATATAACTTCAAACAGATTTCTTTTTTCTTGAGAAACGAGTTTTATTTTTTCAGAGAACTCTTTTTCACCAAGCTTAATAAGTTCTGAGATGTTTAATTGTTTATTCAATCTTATAACTGAAGGCATAGATTTTATTTGAATATTTTTTGATTTACAAACATCTTTATATGTTTTTATTGATTCAATAATTATTGATTTAAGACTCATGAGGGTCTTGTAGAACTGTTGGTTACCTATCTCTAGGTTTGACATAAGACCTGAGAGGGTGTTTAGGATAATACACTCTGTTGAATCATTTTTTAGCCCTAGATGTTTAAGTTTAAGGGTATAAAACGCAAGTTGTTTAAGGTACATAACTAGAACTTCTCGTAGAGATGAGGTTCTAGGGTTAATAGAACAGATACCTTTAGAGATACAGCTGTCATATTGATAATCTTCGTGATAATTGTAAAACATAATTATATAATAACTTTTGGAAGATATTTTTAAATTAGACACCCGAGTTATTTTGCGAATAAATGTCATAATAAGACATGAACAATGTAAAACGACATAATAATCCATAAACCAACGGTTCTATAACCACCATATACATCGTCCTGAACTTGCGTATTTTGTACTCTGCCAAATAAAACATTAAGTATTGTTTTCTGAGAGGTAAGTGAAACAATAATCCACGACAGTTTCAGGACTCCTGAGAACACAATCAATCATTATTTGACGCAACTTTTTTAACTTTCAAAACTTTATTTTCTACTTCCAACTCAACTTCATCATTTTCTGGGTCAATATCTAAAAGCTGGAGTATCGCTTTTTGAATCAATAATGCCCAAGCATTACCACTTTTATATAATTTCTTCTTCATAATTCCTCTTTTATATACGAAATACTTTACAATGGAAATGGTTTATTTTATACTTTCCAATGGAAAGACATTATATGAAAAAATCATTTGAATCTAAATTACTTCACAATATAAAACTACAGAAACAATATTTTTTAAAAAAATATTTTAATTACAATATCAATAGCATAAATACTATAGCACTTTTTATTGTTACTGAATTATTGAAAATATTTGAAAAGGGATTTATTATCTCATATTTTTCACAATGTGGATTTACGAACTATACTGATAGCAAAAATTATTGGGAACTTGATAATAAAAACCGAAAAAATCTAGATATATATCATTTTTCAATGATTAAAATTAATATACATATAAAAGCAATTTTAGATGAATTAAACAAAATATTAAGTCGAATCAATAAATAATTGTTTGGTTGTAATTGCAGTAGGTTGGGGTTTCTACCCCAACAAAGTACATACAGAACTGCTGAACAACCTACTTAATATAACTCTTAATATCAGAATTAATCCCTTTAGACTTACAGAGTTTTTTCAACTTTGAAATCGCTCTGTTTTCAATCTGTCTAATACGTTCTCTTGAAACATTGAAATAGTTTCCAACTTCTTCAAGTGTACGTTTTTCCCCCTCAGAGTCCAATCCGTAACGCAAAATCAATACATCACGTTCCTTTTTGCTCAAATGTTCAAGCATCTTTGTAGTATCAAGTTGCAAATTCTCATTAGATACCATCAATTCAGGTTCAGCAGAGCTTTCGTCCACAATATAATCTATAATCTTGTTAGCGTCTTCTTTTTGGTTAGTCGGTGTATCAATACTGATAGTAGTTTGAGCCGATTTAGAAATCTCTGCCAATTTTTTTACAGAAATACCCAACTCATCAGCCAATTCAACCTTTGTAGGTGTTCTACCCAACTTTGAACCCAACGCCAAAGAAGTTTTTCTTATCTTTGTAAGTGTATCAATCAAGTGCATAGGCAATCTTATCATTCTTGATTTATCAGCGATAGCACGTGTAATTGATTGTTGAATCCACCAAGTTGCATAAGTAGAAAACTTGAACCCTTTTGTATAATCAAACTTTTCAGTTGCTCTAATCAAGCCCATATTCCCTTCTTGTATCAAGTCAAGAAAAGATAATCCACGACCTGCGTACTTTTTAGCAATACTAACAACAAGTCTTAAGTTAGCATTAATAAGGATTTTTCTTGATAGTTCACAATGTTCTTCTTTTATTTTTTTTGCAACCTCAAGTTCTTCTTCCTTTGACAACAACGGTATTTTACCGATTTGTTGCAAATAAAGTTTTACGGAGTCATCAACTCCTGCATCTGATTCAACCTCGTGTTTTGAATTTTCTTCATCTTGAGCAATATCGTTTTCAAACTGGTCAAAATCAATACCCTCATCTGATATATCATCAATTCCTAATGAAAAATTATCAACAGTATCCATCATTTTAAAATCCCTTATTTTTTGGTAAGTCGTTGTCTTACACTTTCGTAAACTATGATACTAAGAGCATTTGAAACATTCAAAGAGTTAAAATCATTGAACATAGGTATATTTACTGAAAAATCTGCCAATTTCAACAATGTTTTTGACACGCCTGAATGTTCACCGCCCATAACTATTGCAAAATTCATATCGCAATAATCTATATCATAATAATTTTGTTTTGCTGATGCATCAGTTGCAATTACCCACCAGTTGTTATCTTTTAGTATTTGGACAGCACTAGATAGGCTATTGACTTTTATAATATCTATATGATTAATAGCTCCTGCACTCGTTTTTTCAACAACAGAAGTTATTTGGCAATTTCTTCTTGATGGGATAAGTACACCTTTTACCCCTGCACAAACGCAAGTTCTAATAATCGCACCGATATTATGAACATCTTCCACACCATCTAAGATTACCAAAGATGCGTTTTCTTTGTATTTTTCTATAAAATCTTCAAGCTCAACATACTTTATAGGTGCAACCTGAGCAATAACTCCTTGATGATTCAAACCATCATACTGAGCCAATTTGTCACGACCAACAAACTGAAAAACAACAGACTTCTGTTGAGCAAGTTTTTTAATCTGCTCAATCTTATTATCAGAATGGTTGGTTCTTGAGATAAGGATTTTGTTAATCTCTCTATCACTTTGAAGTGCTTCTATAACCGAGTTTTTACCATATATAATATCGTTCTGCATAATTTCACCATTACTTAGAAGCCTTTAACATTCTATCAATACAAGCAACTGCTTTTTTAGCAACAGCTTCATCAACAGTGATTTCGTGTTCTTCTTTATCAAGAGCGTTATAAATATCTTGCAAAGTATGCCATTTCATATTTGGACAAATTACGCTATTTTTAATAAGGATAAATTCTTTTTCAGGATAATCACGTTTAAGTCTATCCACAACACCTTTTTCTGTAGCGATAATAAATCTTTTCGCATCACTTTCAATAGCATATTTCATAATACCTGTTGTGCTACCAACATAATCAGCCAACTTCACAACCTCGTGGTGACATTCTGGGTGAGCCAAAACAAGTGCATCAGGATATTTTTCTCTTGCTTCAATTATGTCTTTTGGTTTAATTTGCAAGTGAGTTGGACAGAATCCTGGATAAGTCGTAACCTTGATATTACCTAACTTATGTTCAACCCATTTTCCTAAATATGTGTCAGGCAAAAATAAAATTTCTTTTTCATTCATTGATTGAACAACTTTCACAGCATTTGAGCTTGTGCAACACATATCACACTCTGACTTAACTTCTGCTGTTGAATTGATATAACAAACAACAGGGATATTAGGGTGTTTTGCCTTAAACTCTCTTACTTGCTCTAAATCAATCATATCAGCCATTCTGCAACCTGACTCTAATCTAGGTAGCAAAACTTTTTTGTCAGGTGATAAAATTTTTGCAGTCTGTGCCATAAAATAAACTCCTGCAAATACGATTATGTCTGCATCTGTTTCGTTTGCTTTTTGGCTCAAGTATAATGAATCGCCAACAAAATCAGCTACTTCATCAATTTCAATGTTTTGATATGAATGTGCTAAAATTACAGCATTCTTTTTTTCTTTTAATTCTTTAATTTTTTCTATTAAATTACTTTTTGAATCCATCGTGTTTATAATACCCATTATTACTTATTTTCTACATTATACAACAAAAAAATTTTGTTAAGAACTACCTGATAATCGTTTGTAGAATTTGTGGGTTTTCGGGTTAAATCCGTCCAATTCATACATGTTATCAGGCTTAAATATTACACGTATAGCGTTAGCTTTATCAGTTCTAAGCACTTTTGATTTTTCTAAAATCTTAACAGTTACTGGTGACGGGTGACCGTATTTGTTGAACCCTACTGATATCAACGAGGCTTTCGGATTAAGTGTCGTCATCAACTTTTTATCTACAACTCCTCTTGCTCCGTGATGACCTACCTTGAATACTGTTATATCTTTTGGTAAGTCTACTCTACTCAAAGCTCTTACTCCAGCGTCACCTGTAAACAACATTTTATTTTTACCATAAGTTGTTAACATGATTATTGAGTTTTCGTTATCTGAATTGCTAAAATCTGTTTTTGAGATATCTGGCTTAATTACTTTCATCTCAAAATTATTTTCTTTGCAGATTATGTCACCATCTTTTACTAAGACTTTTTCAGTCATAGATTTTCTATTAATTGCTTTTGTAATATATTTTGCAATCGGCTTTTTGTCCACAAGCGAATTCACATAAACCTTTTTCACTTTTAATGTGTAAATAATATCTTCTGCCCCACCTGCGTGGTCTGCGTCAAAGTGAGTTAGGATTATTCCATCAATATTCTTTATACCTTTATCTTTGAGGTATTTTAGGATAATTATTTCAGCCTGAGATTTGCTACCATTGTAACCAGAACGACCTGTATCAACCATATAGTATTTGTTTGCAGGTGTTTTTAATAGAAACGCATCAGCGTTACCAACATCAAACGCAATAACTTCAAAATTATTGTTTGGTATTTTTATAAAAATTGATAAGGCTAAAACTAAAGTCAGGGTTAAGGTAGGGATTAAGACCTTTTTATTTTGAGTTTTCAATAAATAAATCACAGCTAAAAGAATTAGATAATATAACAATATCTGAATAATTGATGGGTGAGTTGTTATATATAATGAGTGTGGAAGATTTGCAAAGAATTCTGAAATAAATACTAAACCTGTTAAACAAGGATTTAGTACAAAATCGAATACTTTACAAACAAAAGATGCGATACAAGGTATTAGTGCAAATACAGAACTTACAAATCCACCAAAACTGATTACAGATAAAAATGGCATTGTCAAAATATTTGCAAACACTGAGTATACACTAATTGTATTAAAGTAAAACATCTGTATTGGAATAACCCATGCCTGTGCAATTATTGGGATAAATATGGCACTTGAGATGAGAATTGGAACTCTGTTCATATATTTTAAGACTGCATCAGCAGAGATAAGGATACCAAAAGTTACAATAAACGATAACTGAAAGCCAACATCGTTTATGTAAGCAGGATTAAATAACAACATTAATAACGCTACAAACGACAATAGAGAAATTGAGTGTGCATCTCTATCTATTAATTTTCCTAAGAAAATAAATATCAGCATAAGTGCGGCACGAACAACAGATGCACCTAGACCAGTCATAAGAGCATAGAATATTATTGTCAAAATTCCACAGACAAGCCGAAGTTTGTATGGAACACCAAGCCTTACCAAGAAGAATAATAAGAAACTACTAATAAAACCTACGTTCATACCAGATGCCGCAAGAATATGGAGCAAACCTGAATTGATAAAAGATGTTTTAATATAATCAGGTGGTGCGATTGCATCATCACCAAACACAACTCCACCTAGTATTTCTATATTTGGACTTTTTAAATATTCAGAATGAGCAGTTATGACATCTTCACGCTTTATGTTCAAATATTGCATAAGTTTGTTTTTCATAGATAGCTTTTGTGGAACAAATGTTACTTTATCTTCTTTTGAGTAGAACGTTGTGTAAACGTTAAAGTTTCTAAGATACTTATCATACGAAAACTGTGAGGGGTTCGTTGCAGTAAAAGGTTTTCTTAATTTACCATCGATTATATAATGATTTCCTATCAAAAACTGATTAGGACGAGGCTTTGGAGAGTTTGTTTTGATTGTCACAAGCACTCTTGCTTTTACGTTTTCTTGATTAAATTTATCCACATCAAAGAAAAACTTCACTTTTCCATCACCATTTGAGGTTGGAACAGAAGATATTTCTCCTGATAATTCACACTGAGAGGGAGCTTTATCAAACAACATATCAGATGGTTTTACACGATAACTCGCATAAAAGAACCCGAAATAGAATAAGAAAATATAAACTAATGGAAGTTTAAGGTTGTTGAATTTTATCACTAAAAACACAAGAAAAACTGTAAATATTGCACCGAATAGGATTGGAGACTCGGTAAAGAATGCATACAAACCCAATATATAAACTATTGAAAGAGATAGCATCAAAACATTCTTGTTTTGATAAAGTTCTGATAAAAACTTATTCATAAAGAAATTATAACAAAAATATGGTTAGATATGCTATAATTAAATGTATGAATGAAGAATTGGCACTATCATTAAAACTTGTTCCTACTCTACCTGGATGTTATATTTATTACGATAAAGATGGTGAGATAATCTATATTGGCAAGGCTAAGAACTTAAAAAGGAGAGTATCTAGCTATTTTAATAGAACACAGGATAGGGTTAAGGTTGCAGTATTAGTTTCAAAGATTGAGAAGATGGAATATATTATCACTGACTCAGAGGTTGAGGCTTTGATTTTAGAATCACATCTTATAAAGGAACATAAGCCTAAGTATAATATATTATTAAAAGACGACAAAAATTATCCATATTTTTTGATTACAGATGAAGATTATCCAAGAATACGAGTTGTAAGAAAGAAGAACTTAAACCAAGAAAAAGGTAGATATTATGGACCGTACACTAATTCACGAGCGATGTATTCTACTTTAGATTTTTTAAAAAAGATTTTCCCTTTAAAACAGTGTAAAAAGCCAAAGTTTTCAAATCGACCTTGCCTATATTATCATATCGGGAAATGCTTAGCACCTTGTCAAGGAAAGGTTAGCCCTGAAGAATATCAAAATTTGGTTAATCAAGTTGAACTGTTTTTGTCTGGTAAACAATCTGAATTGATTAAGAAACTTAAAAATCAAATGGAAGAATACGCTAAAACTGAACAGTTTGAAAAAGCTGCAAGAATGCGTGATAGCTTTATGGACTTGCAAAAGACACTTGAACATCAAAAAGTCGTTTACGAAAATAGCAAACTTAATGAAGATATTATTGCAAGCATATATGAGGACGGAATTTTTGTATTTGTAATTTTATTGATACGTGAGGGACGATTGATTGATAAAAAAGAGTTCACTTATTTTGTTGAAAACGAGGATAAGGACGAATTCTTTAAAACAGTTTTTCAAGAATATTATTCTACATTGATGCTTGAATATCCTGATAAAATTGTGTCTAGCGATTTGGAGAAATTAAACGCAAAGAACCTCTATCAAGAATGGTTAGAGGTTATAGCACATAAAAAGATAAAAATAAGCTATGGTAAAGCCAAACAGGGTAAAGAACTTTCTAATTTAGCTATGAAAAATGCAAAGATTGTTTATGATAACGCAAAAATTAAGAAGATGAGCGACATTAGGAATGACTTTAATGAAGTTGGAAGTTACTTGCAAGAAAGATTGCAGTTGAAGAATTTTCCTAATAGGATTGAGTGCTATGATATTTCACACATTCAGGGTACAAATACGGTTGCTTCTATGGTCGTTTTTCATAATGGGTTGAGTAAAAAGACGGCTTATAAAAAGTTCAAGATAAAGAGCACAGAGGGTAAACCTGATGACTTTTTATCTATGAAAGAGGTTTTGACAAGACGGTTGAAACGATTAGGCGAAAAAAATTGGGAAAAACCTGACTTAATTATTATCGATGGTGGTAAGGGTCAGTTATCATCTGTTATGCAGGTGGTTGAGGAGATGGGAGTAAGTGATATCGACTTTGTTTCACTTGCTAAAAGAGAAGAAGAAGTATTTTTGCCACATCAATCTGAATCTATTAGAATACCTATAAATTCAAATGCAATGTTTTTGATACAGAGAATACGAGATGAGGCACATAGATTTGCTATCACTTATCATAGAGATTTGAGGTCAAAGGCACTTAAACAGAAATAATTAATAATTAATTATATTTATCAATTAGTTTGTATATTTCATAAATCAGATTTGCTTGCTTATTATCTGATATTAGGGATAGGGTTTTTGTTATTTCTTCGGTTGATAAGTTATCGTTTAATTTTGAAAAATCGAAAAGGTCTTTTAATGATACATTTAGAGCATTAGATATTGATATCAACAAATCAAGAGGAGGGTTAGTTAATCCTTGCTCAATTTTTGAAATGTGATTTTTACTTCTATCCACAAGTTCAGCTAAATTTTCTTGAGTAATATTTTGCCTTTTGCGAATATGTTTGATATTTTCACCTAATAAATGTTTAATTTTATCCATACAATATATGCTTTCAAATTAATACTACAAAGGAATAACGAATTTATAAACAAAACTTGATAATTATTTTTGCATGATATATAATCATGTCATGATTATTCTAAAACAATTTACACTTGGAGAGGTAATTGCACCAAATGAAAAATCTTAATTTAAAGAACATCGGGAGCTTGATAAAAGCAAAACGAAAAGAGATGGGGTATACTCAATCAGAACTTGCTGATAAGGTTGGGATAAGTGCTCAACACTGCTCTAGAATTGAAAGAGGGGAATATATTCCTAGCTTACAAACTTTTTTAGTTATCGTTGAGGTTTTAAATTTAGATATTTCTAAATTACAACTCAAAGATGATAACGACATTTCATCAACTATGTATGAAATATTGAGGTTGTTGGAGAAATTCAATAACACTCAACAACAGGCTGTTTTGTCGTTTTTAAAAACGATGAACCCTGTTAACGCTTGATAATTGAATAGTAAAGGACAATGCAAATAACAGTCATTGCGAGTCGTGAACAACGTGAAACGACGTGGCAATCCATAAGCAAGAGTTCTTAAAACACTCAACGTCATTCAGAGCCAAGGGAGCAGAGGGCGGAATATTTTGAATTAAACAGAATTAATTTAATTCAAAATATGCAGACCCGTTTAACGCGACCGCAGGAGTAGGCGAAGCAAAGAATCCCTGCAAAGACAATAAGAAAACAAAAAGCAAAAAGGAAAAAGATTTGGAATTTTTAGAAAAAATATTTTCAATAAAAGACTATGGAGAAACGCATAAAATAATGCGTTTATTAGGTTTGAAAATAAAATTCCCTAAAACTGAATATGCGAAAAAGAAAAAAGAAAGTTTATATTATTACTATAAGAAAAATAATATTGATATCAGAACATTACCATCAGCTACAGGACAATTAAGAGATATACAACTTGCGAATTTAGCTTTACTAAAAGAATTGGATTATGTATGCAAACAAAACGGACTACAATATTGGCTTGATGGAGGAACATTGTTAGGATCAGTTCGACACAAAGGATTTATACCTTGGGACGATGATATTGATGTTAGCATGATGCGTAATGATTATTTAAAAATAATTGATATTTTTAATCATTGGACTAGAAATAAAGATTTATATGCAAATTATGTATATTTAGGTTTCGGACAATGCATTATAAAAATAATGCATAAAAAAACAAAATTATTATTTGTTGATATATTCCCTTGTGACTATACTAAGTGGGAAAATGATTATTTTTCTAGAACTAATCAATCAAAGTTATTAAAAAGTTATATCAAAAAATTTACAAATAATAAAACTCTTAATTCAATAGAAAAAATTCGTTCCAATATTTCAGAATTCAATAAAAACATTTTAAATACATGTAATTACGAAACTAAAAATATAACCTGTGGAATAGATTATAAATATACTAGACCCATGTTAACTCAACCATATAATGTTATATTTCCACTAAATACAATTATTTTTGAAAATAATAAATTACCATGTGTAAATAATTCAAATGAATATTTAATAGGAATATATGGCAAACAATACATTAATTATCCAAATAAAATTGGTTTCGGACATTCTATGTATTGTTCATTAACAAAGGAAGAAAAAATAATAATAAGGGATTTGATTTAATTATGAAACATTTTATTGTTGGACCTGTTGAAACTTATAAAGAAGTTCAAAACATATATAAACAACCGTATTTATACTTTCGTTCAAACGAATTTGGTGAATTTGTAAAAGAAACATTAAATAGACTATCGTCATTAATAGGAAATAACGATAAAAATTCTTTATTGTATCTTACTATGTCTGGTACAGGTGCAATGGAAGCAACAATTGAAAATTGTGTAACTCCAAAAGATAAAGTTTTAGTAATCAATGGTGGAACATTTGGACAACGCTTTTGCGAATTATTAAAATTTCATAATATTCCATTTGATTCAATTAATTTAAAATGGAATGAATCATTAACC
This sequence comes from Candidatus Gastranaerophilales bacterium HUM_9, assembly GCA_002103075.1. GTDB lineage: Bacteria > Cyanobacteriota > Vampirovibrionia > Gastranaerophilales > Gastranaerophilaceae > UBA2883. The sequence continues at coordinate 128,894 of DABG01000002.1, forward strand.
AAAGAACATTTGGAATATTATGAAAACAAAGGTTATACAACATTATTTGTAAATTTACATGAAACATCAACTGGTCAACTTTATGATGTAAAACTGTTAAGTGAATTTACCAAAAGAAACAATATGTTTTTTATAGTTGATGCAATAAGTACTTTTTTAGCAGATACATACGATATGAGTAAATATAATATCGATGTAACAATTATAAGCTCTCAAAAAGGTCTTTGTTTATCACCAGGCTTATCCTTTGTTTCATTAAGTAAAAGAATAATTGATAAAATATATAAAACAACTCCATCTTCTTTATATTTTGATTTTAAAGATTACTTAAAAAATATAGAAAGAGGACAAACTCCTTACACACCAGCAGTATTTATAATGTATGAATTAAAAGCAATTTTAGACTTAATTGATAATAGTGGTGGTTTAGAAAAATGGTTATCAAATATAAAAGAAAAATGTCAATATTTTAGAGAACAAATTTGCAAAATTGGTCTTAATATTCCTACTACGTACAATCTTTCAAATACAATGACACCTGTTATTTGCGACACAGTGAATGCAAATGAACTCGTAAAATATTTACGTGACCATTATGAAATTTGTGTAAATCCTTGTGGTGGTAACAGAGCAAATTATATGTTTAGAGTTTCACATATTGGAAATACTACAAAAAAAGATATAGATATTTTGATTGATAAAATTCAAAAAACAATAGAAGTTTTAGCAAAAAGGAATTAGTTATGATTGGAAATAAAACAGTTGTATATACATCTGGTACATTCGATATGTTACATATTAATCATTTAAAAATGATTGAATACGCAAGAGCACTAGGAGACATTTTAATTGTGGGTGTTAATACTGATGAATTAGTCGCAAGTTATAAATCTACACCAATTATTCCATTTGAACAAAGAATTGCTTTGATGAAAGCCATAAAAGGACCCGATATTGTTATTCCACAAAAATCATTAAATCACGCTGATAAAGTTAAAAAATTAAATTTTGATATTTTTGTAGTTGGTGATGATTGGGTTGGCAAATATGATTATTTAAAAGAACAAGGAGTTGAAGTTATATATTTCCCTTATGGGTTAGGTATCAGTTCTTCTTCTTTGAAAAAGAAAATTTATGATAATTATGAAAAATTACAACACAAAGCAAATACACATTTACAACTATATGGAGAAGAATTGGATAAGAATAAGAAGGGAAATCTTAAATGAAATTATTTAACTTTACATTTTGCAAACCTACAAGACATTTTATAATTAAAATATTCGGTATCAAATTTAAAATCAAAAAATTTATAATAACAAATAATGAAAAATATGATTATTTATATTCATTATTAAATCATTGTATTGACATAACTAAAATACCTCCTGCAAAAGGTGAAATTAGAAAAATTCAAGATGAATTAATTATATTAATGAATGAAATAGATTCAATTTGTAGAAATAATAATTTACAATATTGGTTAGATAGTGGAACACTGCTTGGTGCGTATAGACATAAAGGTTTTATTCCTTGGGATGCTGATATTGATATTTGCATGATGCGTAGTGATTACGATAAAATCAGAGTCTTATTAAAGAAACATCTTAAAAATCCTAATTTCTACATACGAGAACGTGCAATATCGTGTAATAATTTTCAAATAAGAATTATTTCAAAAAATAAATTAGAATATGGATTAGACATTTTCCCTGTAGATGAATATCCTGAAGAAGAATTAACTCCAGAATTAAAAGAAAAAATAAAAAATAAAATGATTAAAGCTCAAACTTTGTTTAATAAAAAATATAATCAAGGTAAAAATTTTACAAGTGAAAAATATAAACAAGCTTTAGAAGATTTAATAACATATAGAGATAAATATATCTTAGAAAATAACACTTTAAAAGTAAACAAACCAATTTTATTTTTCGGAATAGATTTTTCTCTAGAAGGAAAATATAGTTTTACGATGCCAAATAACTATATATTTCCATTAAAAGAACTTTCTTTTGAAGGTCAAAAATATTTTTGTCCTAACAATGTCGAAGCATATTTAAATGATAAATATAATGGCAATTATATGAATTTCCCCAAATTTATAAATAATGTAACAAACGGTGAAATAAAATATTTAAAAGATTTACATAAGGAGATATCATGAAATATATAACAAATGAAGAAATTGCAAAACTTATAACACCTAAAAAAGCAATAGAATTAGTCGAACAATCTTTTAGATTAAAAAATAATGCAATATTACCAACAAAAACAAGTATTCACATAAATGATATTAATTATTTTAATACAATGCCAGCAATTATACCTGATTTAGAAATAATGGGTGTAAAAGTAATTGATAGGTATATAAATAGAAATATAAAAGTTGATGGCGAAATATTTATATATGATTATAATAATGGTAATTTAAAATATATGTTAGATGCATTTTGGATAACAACTGCAAGGACTGGTGCCGTTTGTGCTTTAGCAATAAAATATTTAGCAAAAAGTAATTTTTCTACTATTGGTATTATGGGTTTAGGTGCGACAGGAACAGCCTCTTTGGCATGTATATTAGAAGATAATAAAAACAAACCTTTACAAATAAATTTATTACGCTATAAAAATCATTGTGAAAAAATTATAGAAAATTTTAAACATTACAAAAATGCTACCTTTAATATTATTGATAATATTGAAGAATTAATTAAGTCTTCTAATGTATTTGTATCTTGTATTACTAATACTACTTCGTTATTAGCAAAACCTGAATGGTTTAAAGAAGGAACATTAATTGTTCCTATTCATAATAAAGGATTTCAAAATTGTGATCAAATTTTTGATAAAGTATTTGGAGATGATACTAGTCATATATCAGGATTTAAATATTTTGATAAGTTTAAATATTTTGCAGAATTACCAGATGTTATTACTGGTAAAAATAAAGGACGAACTAGTGATAAAGAACGAATAATAAGTTATAATCTTGGACTTGTTATTCATGATTTAGTATATTCAAAATATATTATTGATAATTTAAAATCTAAATCGACAGAAATTTCATTATCCGATAAAAATAATTTTGTATTTAAAATGAAATAACTAAGGATTATTATGTTTATAAAAAAATATGAAGAAACAACACATATTATTTATAAAATATTTGGAATCAAATTTAAAATAAAAAAAGAATTAAATAACAAAATACTTTTAATTAATTCTTCACAAGATATTATAGAAATAAAAAAAATAAAAGGTCTTGATATTAAATTTAAAGGTTCTAATAATCGCATTATTTTTAATGAACAAATCCCTATTTTTAAAAATTCTAAAATATATTGTCAAAATAATGCAACAATTATATTTAACAAGAATTCTTCTTTTAATGAACTAATAATTGATGCTCTTGGGGAAAATAATCAATGTTATTTCGGTAATAACTTTACAAATACAAAATATTTACTAATTTCATTTGGAAGAGAACCTAACTTAAGTTGTAATATAGGTGAAGATTGTATGTTTGCAACGAATGTAATTTTTAGATTATCAGATTTTCATACAATAATAGATAATGAAACAAATAATATTACAAATTATGGTAAAAATATTGTTATCGGGAATCATGTTTGGCTAACTCAGAATGTAACTATATTAAAAGGTGTTCATATTGCTGATAATTCAATAATTGGCACAGGTAGTGTAGTAACAAAAGATTGCAATATAATAAATTCAATGTATGCAGGGCTTCCTGCTAAAATAATAAAAACAAACATATCTTGGACTCGAGAATGTCCAAATGAACACACCTCAACTCAATGTAAAAGTATAGTAGAGAAAAAAAAGAAATATTCCAATAATTGATTTTAAACTAAAAAAACTTTATAAGTATAATCAAAAAAATTGTTAAGGGAAATAATATGTATTTATCTTTAAAATATGATACTGTTATAGATAAAATAAAAATATATAGTGATAATTTAAAAAATACTCGCTATAATTTTGATGAAAAAATTTTAGCAAACATCATACCTAAACATAAACAAGATTATCTGGATTCCAATCTTGAATATGTCTATTATATTTCAACACTAATAAATTCTTTTTATAGTACGAGAATGGGTAATGATAGATTATTTATTGTCGCAAAATATATATCAGAACATAAAAATATTGATTCTTTAGAAAAAATAACTCAACTTATAGAAGAAGCAAATAATACACCTTTTAAAATTAAAAATAAAAAGAATGAAATAAAATACTTTAAAGCAAATTCATTTTTAAGCAAATATTACGCAATCCATAATAGAATATTATTTAATAATAATAAATATTCTAAATATGCAATATTAGATTCAACCGTAAAGAAATGTATTAAAGAAATTATTGATAATTTGAACAACAAAAACTCAAATTATTCAAAAGAATTTCAAACAAAATTTAAACAATATAAGAAAAAAGATATTGACGACTATACAAAATTAAATGAAATGTTAACTATTATTTGTAACGAAATAAATAAATCAAGAACAAGTAATAATAGAGAAATGATAACATTTACACATCTAGATAGATATTTTTGGGGTAGATATAAATAATTATATTTGTTTCATAAACACCGTATACGTAACAATCACTACAAATTTTATTTTAAATATATCTTTTGTTAAAAATTTGAAACTAATTAAAACAAATATTCTTATAATCTTTCCACCATTCAACAAACATCATCCAAAATTTCAGAGGCTTTGACAAATGCTCTGATAAATTTCTTCGTATCTTTTTCCTCAACAGAACTTATAAAGCCTCCTGCTCTATCTGCGTGACCACCTGCTTTTATATCAGGATTTAATTCTTTTGCTCGCTCTATTAGTTTGATTGCAGAATTACTCCTTGAGTGAATACTCATTCTATATTCGTTAGAATCAGATGATTTTCTATAAAATGCAATAACTGTATCAACATTCTTCAATTTTTCTTTTTGTTCTTCGTTCAAATGCTCTATACCAAAATCATTAGTTGATAATTTTACTCTTAACTCCTTTAAAATTTCTGATGTTGCCGATGTATCCATTCCAACTTCTTCCCACAATTTATCGTTAGGCGAAATTGCAACATAGGCTAATTTTCCGTTTTCACTCACACATATATTCTCAAATAAACGTTTTCTTAAGAGTTTTTCATCATTAGTTAATCTAGATAGAGGATCTAAATGTTTATAAATATCTGTTTTATCTTTTTTTGACAATGAGTTCTCTAATTTTTCAAAAACTTCTAAAGAATTCTTATCATTTAACAATTTATCAGTTTTTATAATTGAGTATTTTCCATTATTATTAACAACTTTTAGCAATTCTGATTTCTTATAATCACTTACCATTCCACAAAAAAGACTCTTTGCATCTTTTTTGCTTAGTTTTTCACCTAACCCCTCGAAAAATCTTGTCAAAACTCCACAACAAGATTTTGCACTATCATCTATATAAAAATCACCTTTAAGTATATTATCACCTTTTTTATGATGGTCATATCCTATTATATTGCTTGCTCTTGTGTTTTCATAAAGCGTTGAATAAATTTGTGGCAATCTCTCTTTTGCATTAAAATCTAACACAACACTTTTGGTTGCAGGTTCACAATTTTGTTTAATATTGTAGTCCTTTGGATTAAAATACAAATCTTTAGTTTCTTTTTCTGCAACACAAATATTCACTTTTTTCCCATTAGACATTAACCAATTCCCAAAAACCTTCGCAGAATTTATCGTATCTTCATCTGCTGAAGTATGACAATAAATATCAACAGTATCAACATTTGGATTTAGTAGTTCTTGTTTAGTTTTGTTGATAATTTTGCGGGGAATAGGTTTTGCACAAAATGAAATATTTGCATTAATATAATCCATATTTTCATAATTCATAAAAACACTTTTTTTTGCTATTTTAGTTTAAATTTGTATAAAATCTTAAACTATTAAATTCAATTTTATCTTATTATAGTAAATGTGTTATAATTATCATATTCAGAGTTAATCAGAGGGATTTATGCCACATTTTTTTATAAACAGTAAAAATGTCGAAACAGACAAAATAACCGTTGATGACAAAGAGAACTTTAACCATATAGCCAAATCTTTGCGTGCTAAAATAGGCGAAAAGCTCTTGCTCATTGATGAAAACCAAATTGAATACACCACGCAAATTATTGAAATAACCAATAAATCAATTCTTTGCAATATCATCTCATCTGAACACTCAAAAAGGGATTTGCCATACAACTTATACCTCGCTCAATCACCACTAAAAAGCGATGCACAATTAACTATAATGGAAAAAGCTACAGAGTTAGGCATAAGAGAAGTTTATCCAATCTACACGGATAACTGTGCTTTAAAAAAATCCATCGCAGAAAAAAAGGTCGAAAAATGGCAAAAGATAATGTATGAAGCATCAAAACAATGTGAACGTGCAATAATTCCAACCTGCAACGACCTAACAACGCTTGATACAATTCTTAAATCAAAAAAGTTCGACAAAATTCTTGCACTTTGTGAACGCAACACAAAAGATAGTCTAAAAAACTATTTACGCACAAATCCAGTAAAAGAATACGAAAACATCTTAGTTATAATCGGACCAGAAGGTGGTTTTTCAGAAAAAGAATTTCAATTATTCAAAGATATGAATTTGCCAATGCTTAGTCTTGGTGATTTAATACTTAAAGCAGAAACTGCAGTAATCGTAACACTAGGAAATATTGTTTATGAATATGGCGAATGATGAAATTATCGAACTTCTAAAAGCCGAACCCAACAAAATCTATCTTGTCGGGGGTATAATACGTGACATCATACTTAACCGTGAAAACCACGACAAAGACATAATAGTAATTGATGAAGATGCGAAAAGTTTTGCAAAAAGATTTAGCGAAAAACACAACGCAACCTGCGTAACGCTTGATGAAGTTAATAACATCTACAGAGTTTGCATGCCAGATAAGATAAACTATATCGATGTGACAAACCCAATAAACAACTCACTAGATGACGATATAAAACGTCGTGATTTAACAATTAATGCAGTTACAATGGATATCAAAACAGAAGAATTCTATGACATAGTAGATGGTCTAAAAGATATCCAAAATGGCGTTTTAAAAGCAATTTCAGAAAAAAACTTTGTAGACGACCCTTTAAGAATTTTAAGAACATATCGCTTTGCATCAGTTCTTGGGTTTGAGATTGAAGAAAAAACAAAAGAAATTATAAAACGTCATATTAATATGGTGCTTAACCCTGCCGTTGAAAGAAGAAATGTAGAATTGATAAAACTTTTTGGCGGGAAAGATGCTGATAAAGTCCTTTTAGAGATGGATAAAATGGGACTTATTGATAAGATTTTCAGCTCTATGATTGATGTAAAAAAAGTTCCACCAAACACACATCATCATCTAGATTTGTTCCATCATTCCGTAGAAACAGTAAAACAAATCCAAAAGATTTATGAAACCTCATCAAAAGAAGTTCAAGCTCACTTGAATAAAATTGATTTTGGTGGAGATACGAGATTGGCTCACTTAAAACTTGCAGGATTTTTGCACGACATCGGCAAATTTTCTACTTGGACCATTGAAGGAGAGCGTCACAGATTCATTAGACATGATGAAGTCGGTTCTGATATGGCAAAACGACTTTTGAAACAAAACAAATTTTCTAAAAAACAAATTGAATACATTTGTTTTATTATCCGTAACCATATTTATCCTTCAAGCGTGGTTTCAGCACCAGAATTGAACGACAAAATTTACATGCGATACGTTAGAAAAGCTGACGAAAACGCTATTGATTTAATAACTATTGCAAAAGCTGACAGATTATCAGCTCAAGGTGAAGCTATTACAAAAGAAATTATTGAAACAAATTTAGCTGAACTTGATAAATTACAAGAATTTTATATAAGGATAAAACCGACTTTAAGACCTATTCCAAAACTTTTAGAGGGTGGCGAGATAATGAATATACTTGAAGTTAAGCCTTGTAAAGCTGTTGGTGATGCAGTTAAACTTTTACATCAGGCACAACTTGATGGAAAGGTTAACACAAAAGAGGAAGCAATAACTTTTATTACAAAACTTAAACATACACTTGCATTATAATTATGTTTCAGCTACGATAAATAATAGGCGACTTGGTCGTAGGTTTTGTACTAGTAAAAAGAGAAAAATAGAGGAATAGCAAAATGAATCCTATAATTGCAGAAATTGAAAATCAATATAAGAAAGAAAGTATTCCTGAAATGAATCCTGGAGATACAGTAAAAGTATTTGTTAGAATTGTTGAAGGTAACAAAGAAAGAATTCAGGCTTTTGAAGGAACAGTTATTAAAGAACACGGTGCTGGAATCAACAAAACTATTACAGTTAGAAAAGTATTCCAAGGCATTGGTGTAGAAAGAGTATTCTTAGTAAACTCTCCACGTATCGACAAGATTACAGTTCTTAGACGTGGTGATGTTAGACGTTCTAAATTATACTACTTAAGAGAACGTTCAGGTAAGGCAACTCGTATTAGAGAAAAAATTGAAAAAAGATAAGTTACATATACATTGGTATCCAGGACATATTGCAAAAGCTGAACGAGCATTAAAAGAAAAATTAAATCTCGTTGATGTTGTAGTAGAAGTTTTAGATGCTAGGTTACCAATTAGTAGTAGTTATGATGATATAAAGAAGCTCTTGGGTGATAAACCAAGGCTTCTTTTGTTGAATAAAACTGATTTAGTATCACCAGAAGAATTAAAATCATGGGTTGAATTATTAAAGAAAAAAACAGGTTGTCCTGTGTTAACGATTGACACAAAAACAAACAGAAACTTTAATATAATCGAGAAAAAAGTTATTGAACTAAGCGAACCTAGAATACAAGCACTTATGCAAAAAGGGTTACTAAGGAGAGCATCTAGAGTCGTTGTTGTAGGTCTACCAAATGTTGGAAAATCTAGCATTATCAACAAGTTGACTAAGTCTTCAAAGACCAAAACAGGTGCAAAAGCAGGTGTTACAAGACAACAACAATGGGTAAGAATTAACCCTAATATTGATTTATTGGACACTCCAGGTATTATTCCAATGAAACAAGAAAACCAACAAAGAGCAAAGAAACTTGCGTTTGTGAATTCTGTATCCGAAAACGCTTATTCCTCAGAGATTGTTGCAAAAGAACTAATTGACTTGATATCAAAAAACGAACGATATACCAATAAGTTCAAAGAATATTATAATATTGACAAAGATATTGATTTAACAATAGAAAGTATAGCCACTTCAAGAAACTGGGTTAGTAGAGGAAATGAGCCTGACACAGAGAGAACCTCTCAATATATGCTTAGAGATTTTCGTGACGGTAAGATTGGGAAATTCATATTGGACAATCTTGAAGATGTTACAGAAGATACAGTTTTATAAAAAAGACATGTCAAAACTTAATTTATTACAATAATTGCTTGACATAGCCCATATTAACATGCACAATTAAATATATAGAGGAGCAGATATGACAAAGCAAACTTTTTTACACGACAAACACGTTGCATTAGGCGCAAAGATGGTTGATTTTGCAGGTTGGCACATGCCTGTACAATATTCGTCAATCATAGAGGAACACAAAACCGTAAGAGAAAACGTAGGTTTATTTGACGTTTCGCACATGGGCGAATTATTTGTGTATGGAGAAGATGCTCTACCATATTTGAACAAACTTGTACCACAGGATATAAACAAACTTGTTGATAAGAAAGCTGTTTATTGCCAATTGACAAACAAACAAGGTGGAATTATTGACGATTTGATTATATACAAAATTGAGGATAACAAGTATCTTATAATTGTTAATGCATCAAGAATTGATGAAGACTTAAACTGGATGATAAGAAACAAACTAGGATTTAATGTAGAAGTAGTAAATGATTCACACAATTATTCATTATTAGCGATTCAGGGTCCAAAAGCTGTTGAATTAATGAATAAAATGGGTGTAACTGATTTACCTAAATTCTTTAACATAAAAAGAGGCGAATTGTTTAATATCAACTTGTGGATATCAAGAACGGGCTACACAGGAGAAGACGGTGTAGAAATTATGGTACGCAACGAATTTTCAGAAATGTTGTGGGATAAAATTCTTGAGTTTGGTAAAGAGTTTGGAATAAAACCAATCGGATTAGGAGCAAGAGATACCTTAAGATTGGAAGCTGCCTTACATTTGTACGGTAATGACTTAGACGAAGATACAACACCTGTAGAAGCAGGTTTAAGCTGGTCAATACCAAAAGACAAGGAAGAAGATTATAACGGCAAAACCACTATTTTAGAACAATTAAAGACAGGTGGACGTAAAAAACTAGTTGGCTTAAAAATGATTGATAGAGGGATTGCAAGACACGGTTACGAAGTTTACTACAATGACGAAAAAATTGGAGTAGTAACAAGTGGTGGAATTTCTCCTGTTAGAGGTGATAACATCGCATTAGCTTATGTAAAACCGTTAGAAGAATTGAAGGTTGGAGCTAAGGTTTATGTTAAAATAAGAGAAAAACTTTACCTTGCTGAGATTGAAAAACGACCATTTGTTAAAAAGAATAATAAATAATTAAGAATAGAAGGAGAAATAAATATGAGCGAAGGAATTTTATGTAGTAAATCACATGAATATATTCTGGAACAAAACGGAGAACACATCATTGGTTTAACTGATTATGCAGTAGAACAACTAGGTGATATCGTATTTATTGAATTGCCTGAAGTTGGTTCAACATTTGCTAAAAACGAAGTATTTGCAACAGTTGAATCTGTAAAAGCAGCATCAGAAATTTATATGCCAGTAAGTGGAACAGTTAAGGAAATCAATGAAGATATTATTGCGACACCTGAATTGCTAAACGAAGACCCAATGGGTAAAGCATGGTTGATTAAAATTGAATCAGCAGCAGATGAAGTTGAATACAAAGATTTGTTAGAATATTCAGATTATAAAGAAGAAGTAGAAGAATGAGTAACTTTACAGCACATAATGAAGAAACAAGAAAAGAACTATTAAATGCAGTTGGCATAGAAAATGTCGACGAACTTTTTTCACATTTGCCAGTTAAAATGGAAGAATTAAACCTTTCTGACGGTAAGAGTGAAATGGAAGTTCAACGATTGATAAAATCACTTGCAAAGAAAAACAAAGTTGATTATATATCATTTATTGGGGGCGGTTGTTATAACAAATTCATTCCTGCGGCACTTTCACAAGTGGCACAGAGGGTTGAGTTTTTAACGGCTTATACTCCATACCAACCTGAAATATCACAAGGTACATTGCAGATTATGTATGAATACCAATCAATGATATGTATGCTAACTGGTATGGACGTTGCGAACGCATCAGTTTATGATGGTGGTTCAGCTTGTGCAGAAGCTATTTCTATGGCTTGCAGGATTACAAAAAAGCATAAAGCACTTGTTTCTAATAAATTAAACCCTGAATATAAGGAAGTAATTAAGACATATACTTGGGGTGCTAATATAGAGGTTGACTGGTTTGATGAACTTAATATTGATACAAGCGAATATGCTTGTGTATTGGTTCAAAACCCAGATTATTATGGTGAAATCAGACAACTTCCTAGCGTTAATACGTTATTAGTTGTTTGTACAAACCCATCTAATTTGGCAGTTATAAAACCACCTGTTGAAGCAGACATTGTCGTTGGAGATATTCAAACTTTGGGTATTTCACAATCATTTGGTGGTCCACATGCCGGATTTATGGCTTGTAAGAGCAAATATATGCGACAATTACCTGGAAGATTAGCTGGTAAGACAGTTGATGCAGAGGGTGAAGTTGCTTATACTTTGACGTTGCAAACAAGAGAACAACATATTAGACGTGAAAAAGCTACAAGTAATATTTGTTCTAATCAGGCATTGATTGCTTTGGCTGCAACTTTGTATTTGAGTTTAGTTGGTGAAAAAGGATTTAAGCAAGCAGGCATCTTGTCTGTTAACTATGCTCACAAATTATCTGAAGAACTTGATAAAATTGGAATAAAGACTTTGAATACTAACTTTTTGAATGAGTTTGTAATTGAAGTTGATAACTCTGATGAAGTTTTGAACAAATTGAAAGAAAACAATATTTTAGGTGGTATAAAATTAGATGACAAAAAGATTTTGGTTTGTACTACTGAAATGAATACAGAAGAAGATATCGAAAGATATGTTTCTTGCCTAAAATAGACAAGAGTTAAATTTTTAGTAAGGCGAGTTTGGATAAATCCAAACTCGCCTTTATGTTATAAAAAATTGAAGTTTCACTAGAAAGGTGGTAACCATTCGCTGAGAGTAAGTTTGGAATATTTAAAAACGAAGTTTTAACAGAAAATGAGAAAAATATAATAAAACTTCTATTTACTCAAGTAATTTTGAAATAAAATGTTCAAAAATGGGCCCCTTAAAGCACAGTAATGGAACTCGTTTCGGAATTCCTGCAAACATATTATCAAAGCGGGACTGGAACGAATGTTCCAGTCCCGCTTCTATTATACTAACCAAAGAAATGGTTATTATTATCATAATTAAAATTCAAATCTGGTGGAGTTTGAGGGGTTGTATTTGGTGTTGGAATATTACCTGTAGGAGCATATTCATTAAACACCTCTGGAGATTTTGGTTTTGGAATTTCACCCGTCGGTTTCCAATCTGATACATAATCCACTACTGGTGGTTTTGTTGTTTGCGGTTTAGGAGTAGTGATTTTTCCTGTTGGTGCAAACTCATTAAAATATTCAGGGACCTCTGGGTTAGGGATATCACCTGTAGGTTTCCACTCATTATAATAAGCGTCTGGATCAACTACTTTAGTTGAAGATGTATAACCTGATGGTCTAGTTGGTTGAGATATTGAACTAGGCTGTGGTTGTGGTGTTGGTTGTGGTGCCGGTTGTGGCTGAGGGGTAGGAGTCGGAGTTGGTGCAGGACTCGGTGCTGGACTCGGACTTGGATTAGGGGTTGGTTGCGGTGCCGGTTGAGGCTGAGGGGTCGGCTGTGGCTGAGGTTGAGGTTGTGGAGCTGGTTTTGGAGAGAAGAATTTTGATTTTATTGATTTAAAACTCTTAAATCCACCCCAAAGTGATAAACCGGCAGTTGTTGTCGACTCACCAAAACCTTCAAAGGCTTGTCTTGCTTGCTGGTCTGTTGTTGCAGTTTTTGCTAATTTTACTGAATTAGCAAAATTATCTGCGGCACAAACAAGACCCAAACCGCTCGCTAAAGCAAGACCTATTGGACCGGATAAGGCTACTGCCGTGATACCAGCTGCAGACAACAACGTCCTTGAAAGGCTGAAACCATCTTTATCACAGAACATACCTTTTACCATATTGTATGTACCACCTTTAACAAAGGCTTTTATTTTTTCAAAAGTAGAAATATTACCATCATCTTTTCCATCACTTGTATAATAACCGTCTTTTGTCGGTTGTGGAGCTAACTTTGGACCGTTGGGGTCTGTTGGATAATAATTTGGTAATGGATTTGGGGTTTGACCATTAACTATTTCTTCAATAGTTGGAACTGGCGATTCCATGTAAACTGAATGACACATAGGGTCATTTGGATTGTAACTAAAAACCATAAAAATATCCTTATCTTAATTCCTTATCATGATAAAGTTATTTTCAATCCCTAAATTGTCTTTTATGTAACATAATGTTTACATAAATTGATACAATAAAAAAAGATGCCGTCACCGACATCTTTTTTTGTTGTATCATTAGCCTTTTAAAATATTTTTTGCAATATTTACTGTATTAATATTATTTCTCAAAGACGGAAACGCTTTTTTTAATAATTCAACCAAAGTAGTTTCACTCATCTTCAAATGAAATTCATGTTTATTTCTTGATTTTGCAATTTGAGCTGCCGTTGTAAACATATTTAATAATTCTAAAGCATCTTTATCTGTCATTTATTTCTTCCTTTGCAAGTTTATATATTCTATCAAAATTCATCTGCATTTCTTTATTAATAATTGTAAAATCTTCATTTGTGCCAAATGAAGCTATAATAGGTGCATAATCATAGCCATTATAAAACATAGTCCACTCATCAACTAATAAACGATACTTATCCCAAAACTTTACTATACTTTTATAATATCTACGAATAATATCTGCCTCTGGAACATTATGTCCACCATTTTCTACTCTCTTTTTTACTCTTTCAATACAAGTCGTACAATTTTGTAAAAAAGAATATACTAATATAATTTTATAATTTTTAACTCTTGCTGTATTTATAATCTTTACAATATTATTACCTGATAAAGTAGATTCTACCGCAAAAGATTTATTATCATCAAAAAATATTTTTAATCTTTTAAAATATTCTTTACCTGCTTTAATTGGTACACTGTTTATAGCATTTGGAGAAATTTCTTTTGCTATTTCATCTGCATTAAGAAATTCTAAATTTTTCTCTTTCAAAAGTACTTCTGCTAAAGTACTTTTTCCACTTCCATTAGCCCCTGCTATAATATATAATAATTTTTTATTTAATGATTCATCCATAATATAATTTTAACATGAATTTTAATGAATAAAACTAATTACCCATAAATAAAAAAAGATGCCGCCACCGACATCTTTTTTAAATCTTTCAATGTTTAATCTAATAAACTAAACAGCTTTGTGAACCTTTCCTGCTCTTAAACAAGAAGTACAAACTTTGATTTTCTTAGTGTTACCACCAACATTTACCTTAACTGTTTGTAAGTTAGGTGATTGTCTGTGTACAATTTGTTTATGAGAAAATGTTAATTTCGCTGCTTTTAATGGTTTTTTACCACAAATTTCACATTCTTTTGACATAACTTGTCCTTCCTATAATTCGACTATGTTTATAGGATACCTTAAAGATACTTATAAAACAAGTCTTTTTTTATTTTTTGTAAAAATATTTTAACTTTCTACGTATTCTTCTAATTTTTTACGGCGATTTGGGTGACGTAATTTTCTCAAAGCCTTAGCTTCGATTTGTCTAATACGTTCACGAGTAACACCGAACAATTGACCAACTTCTTCTAATGTTCTTTGTCTACCGTCGTCCATACCGAAAC
Source organism: Candidatus Gastranaerophilales bacterium HUM_9 (assembly GCA_002103075.1). Classification (GTDB taxonomy): domain Bacteria; phylum Cyanobacteriota; class Vampirovibrionia; order Gastranaerophilales; family Gastranaerophilaceae; genus UBA2883. The sequence goes on from DABG01000002.1 coordinate 144,051, forward strand.
GCAATCTCAACACATCACGTTCTCTTGCTGACAATGTACAAAGTACTTCTGCTAAGTCTTCTTTCAATAATTCAGAAGCTACAGTTTTGATTGGAGCATCAGCAGCTTGGTCTTCAATAAAATCACCTAATCTTGAATCTTCTTCTTTACCGATAGGTGTTTCTAATGATAAAGGTTCTTGAGCGATTTTAACGATATCTCTCAATTTAGAGATTGATACGCCCATTTCTGCTGCTAATTCTTCTTCGGTCGGTTTTCTAGAACGTTCTTGAGCTAAACGTCTAGTAACTTTTTTCAACTTGTTAATTGTTTCAACCATGTGAACAGGAATTCTGATTGTTCTAGCTTGGTCAGCGATAGCTCTTGTAATAGCTTGTCTAATCCACCAAGTTGCATAAGTTGAGAACTTAAAACCTCTTTCGTGGTCAAATTTTTCAGCTGCTCTAATCAAACCTAAGTTACCTTCTTGAATAAGGTCTAAAAACAACATTCCACGTCCAACATATTTTTTAGCGATACTAACTACTAATCTCAAGTTAGCTTGAACTAATTTTCTTTTTGCTCTGTCACCAGCAGAACCACCAGCCATAATTTTACGAGCTAGTTCAATTTCTTCTGCTGTAGATAAAAGTTTGATACGTCCAATTTCTCTAAGGTATAATCTTACAGGGTCTTCCACTGCAACACCTTTTGGAACGTTGATTGGTTGTGCCATCATTGATGGTTCACTCATATAGTCATCATGTTTAATTGGTAACTTGTCAGATGAGATGATATCTTCAATATTGTCTGATGCTAAACTGTCAGGAATGTAATCATTCTTGTCTTCAAAATCTATAACATCTAAGTTTTCATCTTCTACGCTTACAATTGAGGAATTGTTTTTCATTTTATTCATTGATTTCTCCATTTTTCAGTTTGTCTCTTAGTGCAATTTGCATCTTTAATGATTCTAAATCATCATCATTCACGTCGTTGTATCTTTGTTTGAATAATGTAGTCTCTTTTTCATTTGTCAGCATACATATCTTACGTTTCATATCACTTATCGCTGTTTCAATCTCCTCGGCATCTAAGCCTTTATATGATTCTGCGATATACACTAACTCTGTCAATAATTGAGTGACTTCAGTATTTTCGATAAATTTTGTGAACAAATCTTTACGAAGATCCCTGACATTATTCACTGTTTGTATAATTTTGTCAATTGTACTTTTTACAATTGTTAACATTTCGTTCGAGAACAATGTTGTTGGTATCATTTCACTTAGTTGAGGTAAAGTAATTTGATTTCCTTCTATTAAATAGATGCTCAATAAATTTTTTTGCGTTTTTTCAACTATTTGTGAAGTTTTTGTTACATTACTCTCAATCTTTGGTGTAAAAGTGTTTGCAAGAGTGTTTGTAGAGTGTTTTTTAACCTCTTGTTCCAAACCCTCTTCATCAATATCTAAGACTGTCGCAACCATTTTTGTATACTCACCTTGAATAATTTTATTGTGTATTTCACACAATATTGGAATAATTTCTTCAGCCATTTTTGATTTTTCTTGCGGAGTTTTAGCCTGTTTACAGCGTTTCAACACATTATTTATCTCAAAATCAATCAACAACGGTGCATTCTTTATATATTCCTTGAGTGCCTCTGCACCATAGGCTCTAACATATTCATCTGGGTCTTTTCCATCAGGTGGTGATACAACCCTTATTTCGCATGCGTAATTTTCATGACCTGTTGAAACATGACTTTCATCAAATTGTTTTATGTTTCCAAGTGATGAAAATACCTCTCTAATAGTTTCTCCACCCTTTTTGGTCGCATTCAACCCAGCCCCATCTGTATCAAACGATAGATATATTCGTTTTGATTTTGTATAACGTGAAAGCAATCTTACGTGTTCTTGTGTAAACGCTGTTCCACAAGATGCCACACAGTTTTTTATACCATGAGCTTGAGAAGATATTACATCAAAATACCCTTCCATAATTATTGCTGCATCTTCTTCTTTTATGCTGTCTTTTGCTGTATAAAGACCAAACAAAATTTTACGTTTGTTATAAATCAAAGAATCTGATGAGTTTAAATATTTTGGGTTTTGTCCCTCATCAACTGCTCTTGCACCAAATGCTACATAATTTCCGTTTTCATCTTGGATAGGTATAATAATTCTATTTCTAAATCTATCAATATATCCATTCTTACCTTGTAATATCAAACCAGCTTTTTCTAATACCTCGTTTGAAAATTCGTCTTTTAAATAATCATACAAAGCGGTGTATTCATTAGGTGCCCAACCAAGCGTAAATAATTCAATTATATCGTCATTTATACTTCTATTTTTTAGATAGCTTGTCGCTTTAGCTGAATCTTTATCCTGAATAAGTTGTTTTTGATAGAATTTCGCAGCTTCTTTGCATGCTTTTTTCATATCATCTTTTAAACTTTTATTTTGTGGTTGAAATCCTGCTGATTTAGGTAATTCTATGTTAAATTGTTCAGCTAATTCTGCAATTAATTCTTTAAAATCTTTATTTTGAGTTTTTAACAAAAACGTAAGTGCGTCGCCACCTTCACCACAACTAAAACACTTATAAATCCCTTTTGAGGGACTTACGCAAAACGACGGTTTTTTATCATTATGAAAAGGACATAATCCCCAGTAGTTTGCACCTGATTTTTTTAGCACAACCGTTTGGGAAATTACCTCTACAATGTCTAGTCTATCTTTTATTTGAGAAATTACTTCCTCGTATGATACAGCCATAATTATATAATACCACCAACATCAGTTATATAACATCATTTACTCCATTTGAATGAGATATTCTTAAAATTTACATGTTTTTTAAAATAAGTAATTGTAAATGATATAATTTTTTGATATCATTTTGGTATGGGTAATGTTGCTAGAGAAACTACAGAAAAAGAGATAAATTTAAAAGAATATTCAAACCTTATTGAAACAGTTTCAAAGGTTGAGTTTTCTAAAGTTTCTTCTTATGGCTTGATTGAGTACCCAGAAATTGTAAATTTGGCAACACATACGGTATACCTTGTATTAAAGAATGGAACAGCATCTTTGTACAACAATGCTTACCTTACCAAAGCTATCAAATGGGAAATCCGTAACGAAATAAGACGTCGTTATCGTTGGTATACACTAAAAAACAATCAACCCGTTAACAACTCAGACGTTAGGGAAACTGTATATAAAACAATATTATCCGTTGAAGCGATGGCAGAAGCTGAAAATCCGGTGATAGTTAAAGATACATCTATGACACCACCTGAACAAGCTGAATTTGCAGAATTAAAAGAAAAGATTATTGAAGCAATAAAACATCTTCCTGAAAGAGAAAGAGCTTTAGTTGAAGCGAAATTCTTTCATGATAAAAAGTTAAAAGATATCTCTGCCGAGTTTGATATATCACAATCTCGGATATCTAGAATTATCCAAAACGCACTAAAAAAAGTTCGTAAAGAACTAATGAAACAGGACATATAATGAAAACTATTTTTGAAAAATCTAACAATGTTGATGGGGTAAACATTTGCGATGAGGAATTAAAAATTTCTTCTATAGCTGATGAATTTTTGCGTAAAGATAAAATCGGACTACCTCAATTAAGTGAACTTGAAGTTCTTAGACACTACAAAGAACTTAGTGACAAAAATTTCTGTGTAGAGTCAGGGTTTTACCCTCTTGGTTCTTGCACAATGAAATATAATCCGAAAGTAAATGAGATGTTGGCTAACCTTGAAGGGTTTGCAAATCTTCACCCATTACAATCTGATGAAGATTCTCAAGGAGCATTAGAGTTAATGTTCAAACTTCAAGAATCATTAAAAACTCTTACAGGCATGGATTATATCACGTTACAACCAGCAGCTGGTGCACACGGTGAATTTACAGGCATGCTTGTTATAAAAAAATATTTTGAAAAACTTGGTCAAAACCGTAAGAAAGTTATTGTACCGGATTCTGCTCATGGCACAAACCCTGCAAGTGCTTCTATGGCAGGCTTTGATATTGTTCAAGTAAAATCTAACGAAAAAGGTCAAGTTGATATTGAAGATTTAAAACAACTTCTTGATGAAGATGTTGCAGCAATTATGATGACGAACCCTAATACAGTTGGGATATTCGAAGAAAATGTTGTTGAGATTGCTGAATTAGTTCATAACAACGGTTCATTACTTTATTATGACGGTGCAAACTTAAATGCCATTATGGGATATTCAAACCCAGCAATAATGGGATTTGACGTTTGTCATATAAACCTACACAAGACTTTTTCTACTCCACATGGTGGCGGAGGCCCTGGGGCTGGACCTGTTGGGGTTGTTGAAAAGTTAAAAGATTATTTACCAAAACCTACTGTTGAATTTGACGGAGAAAAATATTATAGAAACTACGACATGCCTGATTCTATTGGCAAAGTTCGCTCTTTCTACGGTAATTTCGGGGTGCTTGTTAAGGCATACGCATATATTCTTATGGCAGGTAAAGACCTTAAAAAATCTACAGCTGATGCTGTATTGAATGCAAATTACTTAAGGGAACAACTAAAAGATAGCTATGATATTGCATACCCTGAAAGATGTATGCACGAATTTGTTATATGTGGAGAAAAACAAAAAGAACAAGGTAGTTCAACTTTACATATAGCAAAACGATTAATGGACTACAAAATTCACCCACCAACGATTTATTTCCCATTGATTGTTCACGAAGCTATGATGATTGAACCTACTGAATCTGAATCAAAAGAAAGACTTGATGAATTTGTAGAAGTGATGAAGAAAATTGCAGATGAAGTTGTAACTAATGTTGATTTAGTAAACTCAGCACCACATTCAGCACCTGTTAAAAAGATTGATGAAACACTGGCTGCTAGAAAGCCTGATTTGAAATATAAAGAGAACGAAAATGAATAAAAAAAATAAACGTATTAAAGTTGCATTCCCACATATGGGAACTATATCTATAGCTTGGGCATCGGCCCTTAGGAAAATTGGGGTAGAACCACTTGTTCCACCTTATACAAGTAAAAGAACACTTTCTTTAGGAACTAAACACTCACCTGAAGCAATTTGCTTACCATATAAATTAATATTGGGTAATTTTATTGAAGCTATTGAGAATGGAGCAGATTATGTTGCAATGATTACTTCTCCTGGTATTTGTAGACTTGGAGAGTATGGTAATAATATTAAAGCAACATTAGAAGATTTAGGATATAAAGCTAATTATATCGAATTATCTTTGTATGACGGTATAAAAGGACTTTACAAATTTTTGGTTGAATTGACTGGAAAAAATAATCCTATAAGAATCATTCGAACAATAAATATAGTTATTAGAAAAATCTTTGTTATTGATGAACTTGATACAGAGTTTTCATATTATCGTGCAAGAGAAATCAAACAAGATGATGCAGAAAAGAATTATAAAAAGGCACTTAATTTAGTAAAAGCTGCTGATAAAACTTCTGATTTAAAGAAAGCCTTAAAGAAAGGACTTGAGATTATTCGTTCAACAAAGATTGATAAAGATAGAGAAGTTTTGAACGTAGATATTACTGGTGAAATATATTTGGTAAACGATGAATTTTCAAACCAATTTATTGAACGTGAACTTGGCAGAATGGGAGTTCAAACCCGTAGAAGTCTTACAGTAAGTAGCTTTTTAAAAGATGCCATTATACCAAAAGGTTTTAGACACGGCGAAACGCACCTTGAACGTGCTGAACGATTGGCAAAACCTTATCTTACAAGAGATATCGGCGGTGATGCTTTAGAATGTGTTTCTGACGTTGCTTATGCTGATGAAAGAAAAATAGATGGTATTATCCATATTAGCCCTTTCACTTGTATGCCTGAAATCATGTCGCAAAACATCTTCCCTGCTATGAGAGAAGATTGTGATATTCCTATACTTGCTCTTGTTATGGACGAACAGTCTGGCAGAGCTGGTTATATCACAAGATTAGAAGCGTTCGTTGATTTGATGCGTAGAAAGAAAAGAAAGGCTAAAATGGTTACAAAATGATAGAAAGAGTTGCTGTTTTTTGTAAAAATCTACTTGATTGGTTTAAATCAGATAGATGCTTTGTGAGATATTTTATTGATGCATTTAAGTATGCAAATAACAATTTGTTATTGCTTTCGTTGTTAATAACTGTTGTATTTGTTGTATCAATGTATGTTTTGATATCTACGATAAGAGGTGTTAATCCTATAATAACAATGGGAATTGTCATTTTACTTATGGGTGCAGTTGCATCAGGATTATTTTATTCAATAAAAAAATGTATCACGATTAAAGCAGAAGAATTTTCTCACGATATAAAAAATGTATTCCCAACATTTTATGCAGGTATTGGTAAATATTATTTGTCTTTTTTAGGCATGTTTTTTATGTTCTTTGTATTTGCAACCCTTGTTATTATGGGAACATTTATGATAGCCAACTCATTGATTTGCGATGTGTCAGAGCTAGGAATTGATCCTAATATATTTTTTCAAATACTATCTTCTACTGATACCAGTGCTATCAATACATTTATTGCTAGTCTTTCATTAGAACAACAATCATACTTTAGAGCTTGGAATAGAATGTTCTTCTTCTCTACTCACATATTTACGTTCTTGTTAATGCTTTGGATACCTGAACAAATTTATACTAAGAAGAATATTTTTGTTACTCTATTTACATCTGTTAAAAAAGTTATAAAAGATATACCAAACCTATTATGTATATTTTTAACCATGTCATTCTTAAATGTTGTTTTGACAGCATTTGTATTAGTTCCGGTACATAACCAATTGTTATTGTTTGTATTTTCAATACTTTCAATGATAATACCTTTATATCTTTTATTGTATGACTTTTATACGTTGTTCTTGTATTATCAAGCAAAATACGTAGAAACAGACGATAGAGGTTAGACTTGACAGAAGATAGACGAGATAAACAGAAGAAAAAAGTTATCGCAATAGCAGGCCCTACGGCAAGTGGAAAAACAAAATTAGCTATTGATATAGCAAAATCTGTTGATGGAGAAGTTATATCAGCTGACTCTAGACTTGTTTATAAAGGTTTTAATATAGCAACAGCTAAGCCTACCATAGAGGAAATGCAAGGTATTCCACATTATATGATAGATATTGTAGAGCCTGAGTATGACTTTTCAGTAGCTGATTTTAAAGATAGAGCCAAAGTTCTTATTGATAAAATAACTGCACAAGGGAAAGTACCTATTGTAGCTGGTGGGACAGGACTATATTTTAGAATTTTGCTTGAGAACTTTGAGTTACCGAAGATTGAATGTAACCCTAATTTAAGAACTGAGTTGGAAAAGATTTCTAACGAAGAATTATATAACGAATTAAAACAAAAAGACCCTGTTTATGCAGAAAAAGTTCACCCTAATAATAAAGTAAGATTAGTAAGAGTTTTAGAAGTAATAAGAACTCTGAATAAACCGTTTTCTGAGGCAATAGGATTGAAAGAACCAGAATATGATGTTGAGTGGATTTTCCCTAAGATTGAATCAAGAGAAGATTTGTACGATAGGATTAATCGACGTGTTGATATGATGATTGATATGGGAGTTGTAGAAGAAACAAAACAACTTTTAGAAAGACATGGCAGAATAAAAAATCTTGTTTGTACCATAGGATATCAAGAGATTATTAAGTACTTGGACGGGGTGTGTAGTTTAGAGGACGCAATAGAAGAACTGAAGATGAATACAAGACGGTATGCGAAACGACAACTAACTTGGTTTAGACGAACAAAAGAGTTGGGAGTAAATATATAAATTAATATTAAAATAGTTGTTGACTTATAAATATGTTCTTGATATGCTTATATTGTTGAAAGCGTTAGCGCTTGTAGCTCAGCAGGTAGAGCACTCCCCTTTTAAGGGATAGGTCGCGCGTTCGAATCGCGCCAAGCGCACCATTTTTAAAAGAACCTTTAATAAGGTTCTTTTTTTATTTGTTATTAACTATAACACCTATGGGTCGTTTCTACCTGCACAGGTAGAGCTCCTCCATTTGCTCTGTTAATTATTATACATGTTTCGTTTATTCTTCTCCGAAAATAATTATTAATTATTTTCGGTTTCGCAAACGGAGTCCTTCCTTTTAAGGGATAGGTCGCGCGTTCGAATCGCGCCAAGCGCACCATTTTTAAAAGAACCTTTAATAAGGTTCTTTTTTTATTTGTCCCAATCGTCATTCAGAGCGGTCTGAAAGTACTTCATAACGCAAGCGTGGAATCCCTACAAAGATGTTTCGGAATCCTTGTAAACATGTTCTGAGGGATTCTTCGGTCGTTTCACTCCCTCTGAATGACAAATTGTGTACGTCATTCAGAGCGGTTTGAAAGTACTCCATAACGCAAGCGTGGAATCCTTGTAAACATGTTTAGAGGGATTCTTCAGTCGTTACACTCTCTCTGAATGACTGAACTGTACCCTAAAAAGTGGACAATTAACTCGCAAGTAGTTTTAATCATTCATCTTTTTAAGAATTTAATATAGATTTAATTACAACTTTATCTCTTATATATAAATAAGCCTAATTAATCGTTTTATAACTTAGATTAGATTTCTATAACTTTTATATCTAAAAGAATAACTCTTATTATAAGCATTTGAAATCTCTTTAAAATAATCTATTTTTATGCTAGTCTTGATATAGGAATATATAATATAAACTATATTTCAAACAAGATGAAATGGTGGTGTAAAGATAAATGAAAGTCCTAATACTAGCAGGTGGATTTGGTACTAGATTATCAGAAGAAACCAAATTAATTCCAAAACCAATGGTTGAAATAGGTGGAAAACCGATTTTATGGCATATAATGAAAATATATTCATACTATGGTTTTAACGATTTTATTGTATTAACAGGTTATAAATCACACATTATCAAAGATTATTTTGTTAATTATTATCAACGATATTCTGATATCACAGTTGACATGGCTAATAACGTAATTGATATTCATAAAATACACACTGAGCCATGGAAAGTAACAATGTTATACACTGGTCAAAATACTATGACAGGTGGTAGAATTAAAAAAGCTCAAAAATACATTGGAAATGAACCATTCATGTTAACATACGGTGATGGAGTTGCAGATATAGACATAAACAAGTTGATAAAACACCACAAAGAAAGCAACAAATATTGTACACTTACAGCTGTTAAACCATCAGGTAAGTTTGGAGCTTTAGATATAACCAATGATGGAATGATTAACTCTTTTCAAGAAAAGCCTGACGGTGATGGAAACTGGATTAATGGTGGTTTTATGGTGTGTGAACCTCAAGTTTTTGATTATATTCAAAATGGTGATGATGTTATTTTTGAACGAGATCCGTTAGAAAACTTAGCAAAAGATGGTCAGTTAAATGCGTATAAACATAATGGTTTTTGGAAACCAATGGATACACTAAATGACAAAAATCAATTAACTGACATGTGGTTAAAAGAAAATGCTGATTGGGCATTGTGGATGAAACACTAATAATAACACAATAAAAAGGATTGTTATTGATGAAAGATAAATTGTTAATTACTGGAGCGAGTGGATTTGTTGGTACACCTGTCTTAAACAAATTATTATCTTTGAATAAATATGACATTCATATCATAACCCACAAAAACTTGCCAGAAAATACTTCAAATATAAAACAACATTCAATTAATTTATTAAATGAATTAGAAGTAACGAAATTACTAGAAAAAGAGAAATTCACTCATTTAATTCACATGGCTTGGTATTTAGGACGTAAGTGCCAAAATTCAGAACAAAATATACATTGGCTTAAAGCCTCTTTAAATTTGGTTGAACAATTTTTTAATAATGGTGGTAAAAAATTACTTGTAACAGGTTCAGTCAGTGAATATGACTTTAATAGTGGAATCTGTAAAGAAGACTCTACACCACTAAATCCACTTTCTTTATATGGACAAACAAAAGTTTCTTTATGCCAAGTAATAAACAAACTCGCACAAATTCGTGATATTGATTTTAAATGGGTAAGATTATTTAACTTATACGGAAAGAACGAAAAAACTTCAAGAATAATACCCTATGCAATTACTCAAATGCTAAAAGATGAAGCTGTTAACGTAAGTGATTGTACACAGGTTTTAAATTTTTTAAACATAGAAGATGCATCAGAAGGAATTATTAAAATTTTTGAAAGCGAAAAAAATGGTATTTTTAATATCTGTGCAGATGAGCCTATAGAATTAAAAAAGATTATTGAATTAATAAAATCTTTAATAGGTTATTCAAAAAATATTAATTATGGTGCAATTCCTGCAAGTTTTGATTCTCAATTCGTAAGTGGAGATAATACAAAATTAAAAGAACTTGGTTGGAAACAAAAAATTCAACTTCAAGAAGGTCTTTCTGAAGTTATAAATTGGTGGAAGGAACAGGAAATAATTGATGGTTGAAACGATTGATATTATTGGTGCAGGTTTAGCAGGTTGCACTGTTGCAAGAAAATTAGCAGAAAAAGGTTATTTAATTAATATTTATGATAGACGAACTACAGTCGGTGGAAATCTCTTTGACTACAAAGATTCTTATGGTATTAATATACACAAATTTGGACCACACATATTTCATACAAACAACGAAGACGTATATGACTTTGTAACACAACACGAAAACTGGGAAGATTTTGAGCTTGTTTGTGGTGCTGTTATCAAAGATAAATGTGTACGAACTATTTTTGATTTTAGTACTATTGATACTTTTTATGATAAAGACTCTGCTGAAAACCTAAAAAACAATTTAAAAGAAACTTTTTCAGGTAGAAATACAGTTACAATATTAGAATTATTAAATAGTACTAACCCTATTATAAAAGAATATGGAAACTTCCTTTACACAAATGATTACGAGCCATATACTTCAAAGCAATGGGGAATTTCTCCTGATAAAATTGATAAACAAATTTTTAAGAGAGTTCCAGTTCAAATTGGTTATAAACATGGATATTTTGATGATAAATACCAAATTATGCCAATTAATGGTTATACAAGATTTATTGAGAATATTTTAAATCACAAAAATATTAAACTTGAATTAAATAGTAATTTAACAGATAAAATAACTTTTACTAATGATAAAATGATACTTCCTGAAGAATTAAAAAATCATAAAGCAATAATTTATACGGGTGCAATCGATGAATTGTTCAAATACAAATTTGGACATTTACCATATAGATCTTTAAGATTTGAATTAAAACACGAAAACATTGAAAGTTATCAAGAGTATCCTGTCGTTGCCTATCCACAAGCTAAGGACTATACAAGGATTACTGAATATAGAAAATTCTCAAACAAGAAAGTGAGTGGCACAACTTATGCTGTTGAGTATCCACTTCCTGTTTTAGAGAATAAAAGCGTTGAACCATATTATCCAATTCTAACTGATGAAAGCAAAATAATCTATGAAAAATATAAAACCTATTCAAAACAATTTGAAAATTTACATTTTGTCGGACGATTAGCAGATTTTAAATATTATAATATGGATCAAGTAATAGAAAAAGCATTAGAGGTTGCAAACAAATGGAAATAAAAAAAGATAAATTATATATAGTTATGCCTACATACAATGAAGCAGATAATATTACAAATGTTATTGAAGATTGGTATCCTATTTTAGAAAAATATGGAACAGATGAGTCAAAACTTGTAATCTCCGATGGAGGTTCTACTGATAACACATTAGACATTTTATATGATTTAAAGAAAAAATATACAAAACTGGAAATTATACCAAAACCTGGCACTGATCACGGAACGAAAGTAATTTTATTATACAAATATGCAATAAATGACGGTGCAGAATGGATATTCCAAACTGATTCAGATGGACAAACAGATTGTACCGAATTTGAACAATTTTGGAATTTAAAAGACTCTTATGATTGTATCTTAGGAAATCGAACTAAACGTGGTGATGGTTTCTTTAGATATATGATTGAATTAGTTTTAAGAATTTATGTATTAATATTTTTTGGAGTAATTGTACCAGACGCAAATGCGCCATTCCGTTTAATGAAATCTAATGTTGTAAAAAAATATATAGATTTATTTGATGAAACTTTTTCATTACCAAACGCCATTTTATCTGCATCATTTTCTAAATATAAAGAACGAGTAATGTATATTCCAATATCGTTTTTACCTCGACAAGGAGGAACTAATTATATAAATGTTAAAAGAATTGCAAAATATGGACTTGAATCAATAAAAAGTTTTTGGGATATAAAATGCAAAATGAAAGATTATGAAAATGAAAAATAAACTTAAACCAAGACATAAATTTCTAATAAAACATCAAATCAAATCTTATGTTATTTTTGGTATCCTTACGACTTTAATAAATTATATTGTATATATTATTGCTGTAAAACTTTTTAATATTTACTACGTTATAGGTAATATTATAGCGTGGGTAGTAGCAGTACTTTTTGCATTCGTGACGAACAAATTTTATGTGTTTAGGTCTAAAAAGAAAAATTTTGAAATAATTTTTAACGAATTTTATAAATTCACGATTGCAAGAATCTTAACAGGATTAATGGAAACAGGTTTATTATGGGTTTTGGTTGATTTTTTGAAACAATCTGACCTTATAATGAAGATAATTACAAATATCTTTGTTATTATTAGTAATTTTATATTAAACAAATTTTTAGTATTCAAAAAACAGAAGGGAAGCTTTGATGTTAACAAATAAAAAAATTAAATATTATTTTATAGGATTATTTTTTATTCTTGTTTTTTTTATACCATATATATTAAATGGAGATAACTCTTTTTTCAAAATTCATGATTATCTAGAACAAGATTTTGTAAACATCAAACTTAATGCAAAATATCTATTTCACCCAATGGTATTAAACATACCCGAAGTTTTGTCTGGTACATTTAGAGGGAGTATACAAGTTCACTCATTATTACACGTATTTGCATATAAATTTGTACAAGGAGTGTGGTTTTTAATACTTAACCTTATATTTATCGCTATAGTTGGATATACAGGTATGTTTTTACTTATAAACAAGTTATATCAAGAAAAATATGAAAAATCTGTATTATATTATCCAATAATTACATTAGGTTGTTTTGTATATGGTATTACACCAACATTATTACACGGATTAACCGTATTAATTCTTCCTTTGGTGATATATTTGGCATTATCAATAAAAGATGACTATGAGGGTAAAAATAAATACATTTTACCAACAATATCATTATTCATTGGATTAGCTACGTCATTAGTATACAATGGATATTTATACCTATTATTGTTAACAATTTATATGGGATATTACTTGATAAAAAAAGATTTAAACACGTTTAAAAAGTATTTTTTATGCTTTTCATTAATGTTTTTAGGATATATTACAACATATTTTTATTCATTTATTGCATTAACAGAAGTTTCTCATCGAATGGAATGGATTCTACATTCAAAAGACTTTTTTAGTATATTTTGGAAAAACTTAAGTAATGGGTATATAGAGCTTAAATCTTATCCACTAATACCCTTTATTACAACAGTATTATATGGAATATATTGTTGGATAAAGAAACAAAAATTTGATAGAAATATTTTATATGGACTAATTTTAATTTTTATAATTTCATTTACAATGTCTATATATAAGAGTGAATTAATTGTGGATATTTTAAATTCATCTTCTATTGGTATATTTAAGACAATTCAATTAGATAGAATATGCGCATTCTTGTACCCAATATGGTCATTTATATTCATAGTAACTTTATTACATCTTGGCTGTAATATAAAAACTAAAAAATTCAAAATCTTATTCACAATAATATTTATATCATTATTTACAATTCAATTTTTCAAACTCATTGAACCAAGTATAAATAATCCTTATAAATATAATATAGACGCTCTAATCCATAGAAATAAAAAAATAAATAAGGCTTATACTTATAGAGAATTTTTTGAAGAAGATTTAATGAATGAGGTAAAGAATTATATCAATAAACCATTAGACAGTTATAGAGTTATATCAGTTTGGCTCAATCCAGCAGTGGCACAATATAGTGGATTTTATTGTTTAGATGGATATATAACAAATTATCGACTTGAATACAAACATAGATTCAAAGATATAATAATAAATGAATTAGAAAAAAGTAACCAAAAAACTTATGACTACTTTGAAACTTGGGGTTCACGAGTTTATATACCAGTTTCAGAATTTACAGATAAAAATCGTCCAATTCCGTTTGGTCCAAGTAATGTTCCTAAATTTAATACTAATAAAACTATAAAAAATTTAGACATTAATTATAAAAAACTGTCAGGATTTGGGAAAGTTTATATATTCTCAATGTGTAAAATAGAAAATTCTTCAGACTTAAAATTAGAAAAATCTTTTAATTCTAATTTAACAAATAGAACACTATATTTATATACAATAAAATGATAAAAATTTAGTTAAAAGAAATAAATAAAGAATTAAAAACACTTATTTTTTATGATATTTCTAGTATAATAACAATAAATATAAAAATGATAGGAATAGAATGTACAACAATATTTATCGCAATAAAAAAGTATTTATAACAGGTCATACAGGATTTAAGGGTAGTTGGCTATCAATTTGGTTACAAACATTAGGAGCAAAGGTTTGTGGTTATTCACTTAAACCAAATACAAACCCATCAATGTACCAAGAACTTGATATAGAAAATAAAATAGAAAAATCTATAATTGGTAATATTTTAGATTATGAAACATTAGAAAAGTCTATAAATGATTTTCAGCCTGAAATAATATTCCATTTAGCCGCACAACCTATCGTTAGATTATCTTATAAAGAACCCAAATTAACCTATGAAACTAATGTAATTGGAACATTAAATGTATTAGAAGTTGCAAGAAAATGCAAATCAGTAAGAGCATTTGTAAATGTTACAACAGACAAGTGCTATGAAAACAAAGAAATAGCTAGAGGATATAAAGAAGACGAACCAATGGGTGGCTATGATATGTATTCGTCATCAAAAGGTTGCGTTGAAATAATGTCATCATCATATAGACGCTCATTTTTACAAGAAGAAGACAGTATGTCAATGGCAACTGCAAGAGCAGGGAATGTTATAGGTGGAGGAGATTGGGCAGAAGATAGATTGATTCCTGATTGCATAAGATATATAAATCAAAACAAGGCAATAGAAATACGAAATCCAATTGCAGTACGTCCTTGGCAACACGTATTAGAACCACTTTCAGGATATTTATTATTAGGTCAAAAATTATTAGAGACAGGAAAAGATTATGCTGAAGGCTTTAATTTTGGTCCTAATGAGGAAAGTGTATTAAAAGTTTCAGAAGTAGCACAAAAAATTATTGATAACTATAACAAAGGCGAAGTTATTGTACATAAAAAAGATAATTTACATGAAGCAAATCTCTTAATGCTAAATATAGAAAAAGCAAAAACCGTCTTAAATTGGACACCGACATACACTGCAAACGAAGCAATAAAAGAAACAGTTGAGTGGTATAAACACTTTTATGCCAAAGATACTGATATGTACCAATATACAATACAACAAATAAAAAACTATTCATCTAAAATGAACTAGCGAATTTTCACAATATTTTTTATAAATATGTCCAAGTAATAACTATAAATAAAAACAAATAAAGAAGGCTCATTTAAAAAATGAGCCTTCTTGTATAATCATTAACAATATTATCACAACCGCCCCAGTCTTATTCATAAGACTGGGGCGGTAAAAACTTATTACCTTATTAAATAATCACAGATGCTGGCTTATCTTCTTTAGCTCCATCATCTTGACCACTGCCTTGTGGCTTATTGCCTAGAGTTTCTTTATTACCGGCAACTGATTCACCTGCTTTTTCTGATGCTTCTGATTTTGATTCAGCTGCTGCTTCATCTGATTCTTCAAATGCACCCTCTGTATCAGTTGTATATGCATCTTGTTGTGTAATCATTTCATTCAAGTTATCTACATGAGTTTGCATATCTTCACCATTGTCACCGCATTCTGCCTCTGCGCTACCTTTTTGTAAATATTTTGTTGAGGCAGTGCCCATCATTGCTGCAACCAAACCCCAAGAAATTGAAGCTGAAATACCTGCTCCTAGGTCAACTGGCACAAATGCTGCCCAAATTTTAGGTATTGCAGCTATTGCAACAGTTGCAGCAGCTAAAAGTGAAGCAGCCATACAAAGATAACCATTTGTTCTTGCTAATGTTGCCTTTCCATTACCAGCTTTTAAGAAATCTGAAACAGTCTGCCCTGATTCAGCACAACCAGCTGATTCAACATTCATTGCTCTATAATCTTCAATTGCACTACCCGTTTCTGCTAATTCATCTTCAAGTCCTGAGTTATCTTGTTTTTGTAATGCAAGCATTTGTTCTTTAATTCTTTGAGCACCTTGTTTATCGCCCATAGCAACAGCAGCATCATATTGCATTTGCAAATCAGCCATTTGAGAGGTTTGAGTGTTTACTGTTTTTGTAAGATTATTTTGTTGGTCATTATATGTTTGAACATCTTCATTCATCATATCCATTGTATTTGCTAAGTTATCAGAATAACCGTCCATTGTTTGGTTATCATTTCCTGCATTTTGAGAATGATTTTTTCTATCATCTAATTGATCATCAAAACTAAAAGACATTGCCATTGCAACTGCTGAACCAGCTAAGGCAGCTATTGCAAATATTTGAGCAATAAATCCATTTATAACAGCCTTACCACAGCCTAATGTAACACTTGCAACAACAGCTCCAATTGTACCCGCTGCGCCAACAGCAGATGCACCTGTACTTGCACCTTCTGCAGCATTACCGTTATCTTTTGCATCACTTGTATCAATTGAATTTTTACCACGATTTTGAGTAACGCCAGAGTCGTATTGAACTTCGTCCAATTCTTCTGGAGAAAGGAAAGATTCACATTTCTTTTGTTGAACTTGACTTAATTCAACCTCACCACGTTTCCACGCAACGTAGATTTCTTTTGCGTTACCTTGTGTTATGTTGCCGTATCCATCAACTGATATAGCCATATATAGAACTCTCCTTACTTACGTAATCTATAATTAAAAAGTATTTCAGACATACCTTGATTTCAGACATGTTTTATTTTGTTACATAAGTTAATATTTTCATCCGTCATTCAGGCGGATTTTCGGTAGGGCGCCGTGTCACACAGTGACCCAGCCCGTAAGGTTGAGCAAAACCACGCTTTTGCGAAATCCCGAATAATCCAAGACAGCGTGTTGTAAGTACTTTATAATGCAAGCGTGGAATCCCTGTAAACATGTTCAATGAGATCCTTCGGTCGTTTTACTCCCTCTGGATGACAAATTAGGTACGTCATTTATGTTAAATTATTATTATGAATAACAAATCTGGATACACTTATATTCTAACAAATATTTCAAACACGACTTTATATATAGGAGTAACTTCAAACTTACCCCAACGCATATACCAACACAAATATAAATTCGTAGACGGTTTTAGTAAAAAATATAACCTTAATAAATTAGTATATTTTGAAGGTACTTCTGATATAACAGCTGCAATTCAACGTGAAAAATACTTAAAAGGAAAAAGTAGACAATACAAAATTGATTTAATAAACAAATTCAATCCTGAATGGAAAGACTTATACGAAGATATTGTTTAGTACTTATGTACAGGGGGATTCTTCGGTCGTTGCACTCCCTCTGAATGACAATCTGGATACGTCATTCAGAGCGTGCTGTAAGTACTTTATAATGCAAGCGTGGAATCCCTGTAAACATGTTCAATGGGATCCTTCGGTCGTTTTACTCCCTCTGGATGACAGTTTAAAAATCCGACATCCTATATTCGTTATAACCCTCATAGTTATAACTTGCGTCGATACCTTTCATATAAACTTCTCTATCATTAATCTTATCTGTCAAAGCGGCTTTCAACAAAACCTTTATCTCAACATCTTTGATTGGACTGCGTTCCATTGCCAACAAATAATCTTCTTTATCAACCTTTGACCAATCAACAACCATACCCAACTCAGTCTTTAATATCAAATCCAACCAAATTCTCGTACTTCTTCCGTTTCCCTCTCTAAAAGGGTGTGCTACATTCATCTCAACATATTTTTCAATTATTTCATCAAAGGTGGTCTGTGGCATTTTATCAATGTTTTTCAATGCAACCTCTAAATACATCACTGGTGCAAACCTAAAATTTCCTTTGGCTATATTTACTTCTCTTATCTTACCTGCAAAGTCATAAATTTCGCCAAACAAATATTCATGGATTTTTGCTAATGTTTCAAACATGCCTGCCGTCATATTATCTAATAGACCCAATTCAAATAACTCCAAGGCTTTCTTCTTACTAATTTTCTCTTCCACATTAGCAAGTTCTGAACTTGAAGTTATAGCCAATTTATTTTCCAATACCATTAACAAAATCCTTTTTGTGAATTATAGCATATATATTAAAGTTTTTCTATTTTTTATGTAGTTACACATTTATAAAAAATTCTCAAAGAAACACTCGAAACATGTTTGCAGGGATTCCGAAATAAATTCGGAATGACTGTTATTATTTAATTTTAGTCACCCTGAACTGCGGATTTTGTGTAGAGTGAGGACATAGTCCGAAACTCGAAGTAGCACGGAGCATAGCGAATAATATTTGCAGAGCAAATTAAATGAGCGACTGCGTAGTGTGAAACAATAATTCAAGACCGTTTCAGGGTCTCCTCAACATCTTTATAGGGATTCCACGCTTGCTTTATAGAAATATTTGCAGACCGCTCTGAATGACAGTTTAAAATAGTTTGAACCTATCTCATCTTTCCTTTAGGATCCAAAATATCTCTTACTGTATCGCCAATCAAGTTAAAGCAAAGTACTGCAACAAAAATCAACACCCCAGGGGTTAAAAGCCAAGGTCTATACAAAATATTTATATACTCCTGTGCCTCTTTCAACATATTCCCCCAACTAGCGTCAGGTTGTTGTATACCCAACCCCAAGAAACTCAACCCAGACTCTGACAAAATATATGATGGAACACTTAAAGTCATTGCAATAATTACATAGCTAGTCGTCTGTGGCAAAATATGTTTTAAAATAATTCTCATCTTAGAAGCACCAATAGTTCTTGCCGCCTGTACAAACTCTTCGTTCTTTATAGAAAGCACCATACCTCTAACAACTCTTGCAAATCCTGCCCAACCAATTAATGCAAGGATTACAACAATCAAAGTAAATCTCTGTGTACTTGTCATATTCGCAGGTAAAATAGATGCAAGTATAATCAACAAGTAAAAACTAGGTATTGCCATAACAGCTTC
Source organism: Candidatus Gastranaerophilales bacterium HUM_9 (assembly GCA_002103075.1). Taxonomy (GTDB): domain Bacteria; phylum Cyanobacteriota; class Vampirovibrionia; order Gastranaerophilales; family Gastranaerophilaceae; genus UBA2883. The sequence goes on from DABG01000002.1 coordinate 163,504, forward strand.
TGCAAATCGCATCATCAAAACGTCAACCATTCCGCCAAAATATCCAGAAATACCGCCATAAATTAACCCAATAGGGAACAAGATAAACAATGCCAAAAATCCAATAGTCAAAGATATTCTACCCCCAAACAAAAGTCTAGAAAATACATCTCGACCGTTTATATCAGTTCCTAACAAGAATAATCGTCCGTCCCTATCGGTTCCAAACAAATGGATTGAACAAGGCACAACCCCACAAATTTTGTACTGTTCACCTCTAGCAAACAATTTTACATAATGTTTTTTAGAAGTATCCAATGTATAAATATTTTGATAAAGTTTTGGTTCAAATGTCCTCTTGTAATTATAAAAATAAGGTTTTGAAAATTTACCATTTTCATCTATCAAATAAATTGTAGATGGTGGAGCATAAGACAAACTCCTATCTGAAAAGTTATTAGAATAAGGTGCAATAAAATTAGCAAACAATATGCACACATACATAAATATTAAAATAATTAGTGCAACAGATGCAAACTTATCTTTAAAAATCTGTCTGATAATCTCTTTAAACATTACTTACCCCCTAACCCTTGGGTCAGTGATAATCAAAAGAATATCAGCCAACAAATTGCCTAACACCAACATAATAGAACCTATCATCAAAGACGCCATAACAAGATTGATATCAGATTTCATAACAGCTTCAAGTATAAGTCTGCCTAACCCTGGGTACTGAAAAACATATTCAGTTAAAGCTGCCCCACTCAACAAACCTGCGAACTCAAACCCCAATAACGTAATCATAGGATTCATAGCATTTCTTAATGCATGTTTAAAAATCACCTTAAACTCAGATAACCCTTTCGCTCTTGCAAACTTGATATAATCGCTATCCAAAACTTCAAGCATATTTGCTCTCATCTGACGTTGCAACCCTGCCAAAGATATAGTAAACAAAACCGTTACAGGTAACACCAAATGTTTTGATATATCAAGAACCTTACCGAAAAAGTTCATATCGTTAAAGTCATAACTTGTCAAACCACCAACAGGGAACCAACCAGTTTTAACAGCAAAAATAAGTAACAATATAGCAAAGAAGAACGACGGAATAGCCATTCCAATACTAGAGAATATAGTAAGTATCCTATCATACTTACTCTTATTAAAAACCGCACCCAACACCCCTAAAGGTATGCCAACAATCCAAGTCATAAATATAACAATACTTGTCAAAAGTAATGTATTAGGAATTCTTTCTGCAAGTTTTACAGAAACTTTTTCACCGCTAGAAGTTATCCCCAAATCACCTCTAACAAATGAACTTGCCCATAGTCCATATTGAACAATAATAGGTTTATCAAGTCCAAGTCTAGCTCTTTCTTTTGCTAATGTTTCTTGAGAAATTGATGGATTTAATCTCAATTCAGCCAACGGGTCAACCGGTGATAACCTTATAATGAAAAAACTGATTATTGATACAATAAACAACAAAGGAATGGTTTGAAGTATTCGTTTTAATATAAATTTGTAAAACTTCATTATTTTCTGGCTCCTTTATTGTTATTATCAATATAAATTTCTACGATATTATGCGTCAATCCAGATAATGACGATGGATAAACATTTTTAAACTTGTTTCTTATTGCATAAATCCTAATCGGTGAATATAAGTATATGATTGGTTTTTGATTATAAATAATCTCCTGATACTTGTCATAGTATTTTTTTCTAGATTTGAAATCAAGCACCAACGCTCCTTTATCAAAGATTTCATCAATTTGTTTTTCCCAATCCAATCTATCAGTCACAGGTCTATTAACTGGACGTTGGTTAAACAAATGAAGTGGACCACCAGAATACCAAACATTTTTGCCATTATGAGGTTCAACAGGAGTACCAGTTAAACCAAGTATAACCATATCCCAATCGTAAGAATTTGTAATCTTATTAACCAAGGAATTAAACTCAATCGGTTTAAAATTAACCTGCATACCTAGTTCTGCAAGATCCTGTTTAAGCATAACACCTAATGCTTCACGTTCAGTATTACCTGCGTTTGTATACAAATCAAACTCTACAAGATGTCCCGACTTATCATATAATTTGCCGTTACGTTCATAAAATCCGCTTTTGTGCAAATAGTATTTTGCTAATTTTAAGTCCTTATTATGACCTTTTAAATTTTTATTCACAAACACAGAATTCTGAGTTTCAGCCGTAAACAAAGGTGTTGCCATACCGTTTGCGATATTCTGAACCATACTTTTCCTATCTATAGCATAGTCAATCGCACGTCTAAAATTGATATCCCCAAACCATTTTTGTTTAACAGGATTTACATAATATTTTTTAACCCCTTTTTCAACATAACTTCTGTTATTAAGGTTAATCGTTACAAACATAGTGCCTGTATCAGCACCAAGATTATAAATAATATAATCAGAGTTGTTTTCACGTGCTTTATATCGTGCGACATTTCCACCTTTTAATGAAATCTCATCGAGTTCACCTGCTTCAAATTTCAAAATTTCGTTATTCAAATCGCCAACAATCAAATAAACAATCTTATCCAAATAAGGTAGTTTTTTACAGTTTTTATTTATCTCATAATAATTAGGGTTCTTTTCAAAAATAACTCTTTGAGCAGGCACATATTCTTTCAGTCTAAATGCACCACTAGACACAATCGTTGCAGGGTCAGTATTTGAAGACAAAAATCTATCAAAATTTGCTTTCCAATGTTTATCTTTTGTAAAATAATGTTTTGGAGCAATCGGAGTAGACAACATTCTCAAAAACGGTGCAAACTGTTTCTTTACAGTAAACATAACAGTATAGTTATCAATCTTTGTCAACTTTGGAAGTTCACCGTCAATAATCATACTATCACGAGTAGATGTATTACCAAGTCCGGCAAAGATAATATCGTTCCACGTAAACATCACATCATCTGCTGTAATAGGCTTTCCATCAGACCATTTTAAGCCTTTTCTAAGTTCAATAATATAATTATTACCTTTTATCTTCACCGATTTAGCCAACTTAGGTATAACGTCACCATTCATAGGATTAGACGTAAACAACCCGTCATACATCATCTCAGCCATACTAGATGAAGTTGCATCAGTAGATGTAAACGGGTTAAAAGTCTTTGGTCCTTCTCCAATTGTTGAAGTAACAAATTTCCCGCCAAATTTACCCACAGGAGTCTGCGATTGAAGATAATCAACCCCATTTATTGTAACTGTCTTTGGAAGTGGATAATTACCATTGATTTTTTGTGCTAATGGATTTTCTTTAATGTTTGATGTATCAATTGTATATCTAGAGTTCAAAGTATCTCTTCTTACACAAAGTACGAAACTCAATATAATCAAACAAACAATTGAAACTAATACCCACACTTTTTTCATAAGTATAGAATAGCACAAACTTTAAAATATTTATAATAATCAACAGGATATATTTACCGTTTAGATAATTCCGGTATTAAACCTTTTAAATAATTAAAAATTTCCCATTATTAGTTGTTCAAGATTTAATGGAACTTCATAAAACAACACTTAATTATCCTATTATACAAATCCACAAATTTGTAATAACAAGCACTATTACGCTTTTAAAGCAGCATTTAATCTTTCAAGTTTACGTTTTCTTGCTTCATCTTTTTGAAAAATCATTATATATTCGTGTTTAAAGGTGTTAAATCCACCAGCTAATGCTCTATATCTCCAAAGATTTGCATCTTTACCTTTTGCTTTTTCATTGCCTTGCATATCTTTAACAATTGTTGCTTTATGAACAAAACCTAAACGTTTCATACGTTCTTGGCATTCAAAACCTAAAGAAATAATTTCTCCATTTGCGTATTTATCTCCGATTACAAGTGCTGCAAATCGTTTGTCTTCTAATAAGTCATAACCGTTTTTAGCAACTTTTTCAAACCCATCATAAAATTCTTCTGTTGTAGCACAATTAGACAAGTCTTCTTCTTTGTCAGAGAATTTAATAATATCATCATAAGGTGGGTGCAATATTAATAATTGAGCTTTTTCAACACGCATAATATCTAATCTTGCCTTGATTTTTTCTTTAGCAATTTCGCTTGAAGAATCTGCACAGATAACATTTACATCTGTAACGAGTTGTTTAGGTGTAAATTTTTCAGATACTAATTCTGCTTGTTCTTCTTTTAATTCAACACCAATACAACGTCTATTCATATTGATAGCTTCTATACCTGATGTTCCTGAACCAAAGAATAAATCAAGAACAACGTCGTTTTCTTTTGTATATCTATGATAAAACTGTTGAACAATTTGAGGTATAAAATTGCCGTGGTACTCATTTGAATGTCCACCCTCTTTAAGACGATTAGGAAACTCCCACAACGTGTCAGTTTTTACATAATCGTAGTCTTTCCAACTTTTTAAGTTGATATCGTTGTATGCAGTAGTTTTTACTTCCTTTGCAACCTTTAAATCAGGCTTTTGTTGTACTTCAAGCACCTTTGCAAGGTTAGAATTTGTTCGTCTTACCATATAAATATTCTCTCCATTCCCAATATATTGATTGTAATAAATTATTGGGTTTTTTGTATCAAACATTTATATGAGTTTTTTCAAGTTTTCTACATTATTTCAATGATATTATGAAATATGTTCGCAGGGATTCCGAAACAAGTTCCATTACTGTCCATGATAATTTTAAACCGTCATTCAGAGCGTGTTGTAATTTTTTTTGTAACGCAAGCGTGGAATCCCTATAAAGATGTTATAGAGACCCTGAAACGAGTTCAGGGTGACTAGGACTAAATAATAACAGTCATTCCGAACTTGTTTTACTAAACCATAAACTTATGGACACGACGATTTAAGTCGGCTTTTGTAATCTTGCCATCGCCGTCCATATCAAGACCCGCATTAGCTTTATAATACAATTCATTCGATGAAGTTAAAACATTTCTATTAGCTCTACCAGGGAGGAATACTAATGAATACAAATCACCTGCTGACATTGGACCATCACCCATTTTGTAGGCTTTTTTATTCATCTTATAGAATTTAGCTACATAATCAAGCTGGTCATAAGCACTCATTTTTGCTAATTTATCAGTCGAAGTACCTAGAGCTTTTGCTGTTCGTGGCATAAATTGAATAAGACCAGTTGCACCACCATTCGAGTTTCTAGCAGATGCGTTTAAGCCACATTCAGAATTCATTACCCCAAGCAATTCGTTAGGATCACATTTCAAGTCTTTTGATATTGCTACAACTTTTGCAAAGAACTTATGGTCAAGTCCGTTTTTCTTTGCTTTTGAAGCCCAACGTTTTTCAACAGCATTAACGGCTTCTTCACTATAGTTGCTTTCATCAAATACATACGTGTCGTCACCATTTCCATAAGATTCTGCTGTTGCAGCTGACTCTGTTTGAATTTGATTAATTGCGTATGTTTGAGCCAATCTCAAATCACTCAAGTTTTGACTATATTTTTCAATATCTTTTGTACAAGATGCTTGTTCCATCTCAATTTTTTTATTTATTTGTTCAATTTTTGCCTTTATGGAACTACTTTGTGCTGATATATCTCGTTGATATGATTTCAAATTTTGACTTACTGTAGAAATTTGTCTAAGGTTACCTGAATATTTTCTTTGCAATGAATTCAAACTCTTTCCAAGTTTATCAACTGTTTTTTGTGCATTATTGTAATCTGACGTGTAATCAGTTTCATCATCAGGATTATTTTGTGCAGCCTCAATATTATCTTGAATATTTTCATAATCAGCATTCGCACTGTCTAATTCAGATTGAGTATTTTGAATTTTTGCTTGAATATCTGACTGTTCAGAGTTCAATTTTTTTAGTTTTTCATTTTCTTTTGCATATTTTGCTTTCAAATCAGCACTAACATTATTATCATTTTGAACAAGCTGATTTATTTCATTATGGTAATTCATCATAATTTGAATAGAATTTTCTTGACGTCTTGTTGTAAGTGCCTCTATTGATGAAATCTGATGATCTAATGATTGCAAATAATTATTTGCAGAATCACCGTTTGGAGATTCTTTTGACATAGCTGTCTTATACATTTTTTCTGGAGTATCAATTTTGTTTTCAGAAGCTACTTTTTGTTCATAATTATTTAACAAAACTTTTAAATCAGAATCAGTCATATTATCTTCACCGTCTGTTTTATCAAGATTTGAAAATTGTTTTATTTCATCAGCATCTAAAGAATCTTCTTCGCCCTCTTTTGCTTTATTAATATTTATCATATCAAACAAATCGCTTGCTATTGATTCTGTTTTGTCTGCATCAAAAATCGAAACTCCATCTAACTCATTTGTTGTATCAGGGTTTTTACACATTTCTGAATACGCATTAATGAATTGAGCTTTTGTCATTCCAACTTTAAATAAATTTTTCAAAAAATCAATATTAAAGTTTTGCATAGTCACCTCACAATGTTTCTCTCTTAATTTTATAAAAACCATGATATAGCTTGAAATTTCAGACGTCCAATAAATATTTACATTACGTAACATATCTATTCCCATTAATTATTAATATTTAAATTTTTTATTAAACTTTGTAAAAATTTTAAAATTTTTGAAATTTGAATATAAAAAAGAGTTTTTTAACTCATATATAATATCCGCACAAATAAGGAGAAGTTATTTAAATATGACAATAAGAATTTCTGGTAATAATCAGATAGACGGTCAAAATACAAATTCTATTAATAAGTGTAGTTTTCAATCAGATATTCCGCCTATATTCAATTTTTCGTTAATTCAAGATGATGAAAAAAAAGATGATATTATTCTTCAACACATGAAAGAAACGCAAGCGATTGAAGAAAAAGCAGAAAAATACGCAAAAACCAGAGTAAATAAAAGCGTTCAAGTTGCACAACAAGAATTGAAACGTGGAGTCAAAGAAGAAGTCAAAATGGTCAACGGTAAATACCAAGGCTCAAATGATAGCCCTAGAATTGCTCTATATAAGGGACGACACGACAACAATGCGTGGTGTTCTTCATTTGTTAACTATGCTTGTTCTGCATCACAAGGCAAAGGTAATTTATTCGGAATGGATAAAACCTATGCTGAACATAATAATGTAATCAATGCAAGTGCTTCACAGGCAGTACGTCTTGGAGCAGAAAAGAATGGAATATTACACGACCCACGAACAAAAGAGGGACAAAAATATAAACCTAAAGCAGGAGATTTAATTGTTTGGACAGCCCAAAAGGGATATGGCGGACATATTGGAATGGTGGAAAAAGTAAACCCTGACGGGTCATTTACAACAATCGAGGGCAACACAAATGACGCTCTAAAAAGGAGAACATATAATTCTGTAACTGATGCAACTCGACCTAAAAATGACAACAGAAAAAACAATGCCGTTAGTGAAAACTATAATGGCACTATTCTAACAGGATTTATTGATATGGAAGAATACTACAAAAAAGAAAACTTAGGCACCCTTAAAAAAGCAGACAAGCGAGGTAAATTCAGATAAAACGACAATTTAATAAAATTCAATCAATTAAAAACCAGAGAGCCAAATAACTCTCTGGTTTTATTTATATTGTTTACAGGTTCAAATCTGTAGTCAATGACTACATCATGCCACCCATACCACCCATGCCAGCCATAGATGACATATCAGGCATAGCAGGTTTTTCTTCTGGAATATCAACAACAGCTGCTTCAGTTGTCAACAACATTGAAGCTACAGAAGCTGCATTTTCTAATGCTGAACGTGTTACCTTAGCAGGGTCAACGATACCAGCTTCAAACATATCAACGTATCTATATAATAATGCGTCATAACCATAAGCATCTTTACCACTTCTTACGTTATCAACAACAACGTCAGATTTAGCACCTGCGTTATAAGCAATTGCTCTCAATGGCATATCTAATGCAGCCATCAAAATTTTGTAACCGCTCTTTTCATCGTCTGTATCAAAGTTAATGCTTGCAAGTTTGTTTTCAAGTTCTTGTTGAACTCTTACTAACATTACACCACCACCAGGAACGATACCTTCTTCGTTTGCTGCTCTTGTTGCATTCAAAGCGTCTTCAATTCTCAATTTTCTTTCTTTAAGTTCAACTTCTGTTGCTGCACCTACTTCAATAACTGCAACACCACCTGACAATTTAGCCATTCTTTCGTGAAGTTTTTCTTTATCGTATTCAGAATCAGAAGCTGTGATTTGTTTCTTAATCAAAGCAATTCTTTCAGCAACGTTAGCTTTTGTTTCGTCACCAACAACGATTGTTGTTTCGTCTTTTGTAACTGTTACACGTTTTGCTTTACCCATCATATCTGTAGTGATGTTTTCTAACTTGATACCAAGTTCTTCTGTGAACATTTCACCACCTGTTAAGATAGCAATATCTTCAAGCATAGCTTTTCTTCTATCACCAAATCCAGGAGCTTTAACAGCAACAGCTCTCAATACTTTTCTCATTGTGTTAACAACTAATGTTGCTAATGCTTCACCTTCAACATCTTCTGCAATCAACAACAATGAACGACCATCTCTAGCAACTTGTTCCAATACAGGTACTAAATCAGAGATTAAGTTAATTTTCTTGTTTACACAAAGTACATAAGCATCTTCAAGAACTGCTTCCATTCTTTCCGCATCAGTTACGAAATAAGGTGAGATATAACCTTTGTCGAATTGCATACCTTCAACAACTTTTAGGTTTGTGCCGAAAGATTTTGATTCTTCAACGGTAATAACGCCATCGTGACCAACTTTTGCCATAGCTTCTGCAATCAAGTTACCGATTTCTGGGTTGTTACCAGCAGAAATTGTTGCAACTTGTGCAATACCTTCTTTTGTATCTACTGATTTTGCAGTTGATTTAATTTTTTCTACTGCGATTTCAACAGCTTTATCAATACCACGTTTCATTGACATTGGGTTAGCACCTGCTGTCAAGTTTTTCAAACCTTCTCTAACGATTGATTGAGCCAATACAGATGCTGTTGTTGTACCGTCACCTGCTACATCGTTTGTTTTTGATGAAACTTCTTTTAATAATTGTGCACCTGAATTTTCAAGTCCGTCTTGCAATTCGATTTCTTTTGCAATAGTTACACCATCATTAACGATTTGAGGTACACCAAATTTCTTTTGTAAAATAACATTTCTACCTTTTGGTCCAAGTGTTACTTTTACTGCGTCTGCAACTGCATCTATACCTCTAAGAAGTGCTTTTCTAGCTTCTTCTTCAAATACTATACGTTTTGCCATTTTATTTTCTCCTTATAAAGTAAATATAAAATATTTTCTAATTTATTTTCTTAATTAACCTAATACAGCTAATGCATCTTTAATAGACAAGATTTTGTATTCAACGCCGTCCATTTTTATATCTGTACCAGCATATTTAGCATAAAGAATTACATCACCAACTTTAACGTCCATTGGTTCTCTTTCTCCGTTTTCGCCAACTTTACCTTCACCAACTGCAACTACTTCACCTTTTTGAGGTTTTTCTTTTGCACTATCTGGAATAAAGATTCCGCCTGATGTTTGTTCTGTATCTTCAATAACTTTAATAACAATTCTGTCTGCCAACGGTTTAATACTCATTTTTAATCCTCCTATAAATAACTGTATTATTCCTACATCTATAACTTTATAACAAATATGTAAAAACATGGTAATTCTTAAGGTTTTCTTAATTATTTGATTTAGAATTGTGAATGTCAATTATATAAAAGAGTTAGAAAGTTATTAAATAACTTAATAAACATTTATTATATTAATCGTCATTGCGAGGAACGGATTTTCGGTAGGGTAAACGAAGTGAAACCCGTAAG